>JANQKY010000055.1 GCA_028280885.1 Tepidamorphus sp. | reverse complement strand
TGATCGTGCCGATCGCGATGGAGGACGGCCTGCGCTTCGCCATCCGCGAGGGCGGCCGCACCGTCGGTGCCGGCGTCGTCTCGCAGATCATCGAGTAAGCAAGGAAATCAGCGCTGGCGCGCTCTTTTAAACAGGCGCGCCGGCCGCTCTTGGGACACGAAACATGAACGGGCAAAATATTCGCATCCGGCTCAAGGCGTTCGACCATCGGGTCCTTGACGCCTCGACGCGCGAGATCGTGAACACCGCCAAGCGGACCGGCGCGCATGTGCGCGGCCCGATCCCGCTGCCGACGCGGATCGAGAAGTTCACGGTCAATCGCGGGCCGCATATCGACAAGAAGAGCCGCGAGCAGTTCGAGATGCGGACCCACAAGCGGCTGCTCGACATCGTCGAGCCGACCCCGCAGACGGTCGATGCCCTGATGAAGCTCGATCTCGCCGCCGGCGTCGATGTCGAGATCAAGCTCTAGGATCTAACGGTTAGGAAAGCGACACGGTCATGCGTTCAGGACTGATCGCTCAGAAGGTCGGGATGACCCGCATCTTCACGGAGACAGGGGAGCAGATCCCCGTCACCGTCTTGAAGGTGGACGGCTGCCAGGTCGTGGCTCATCGCACCGAAGAGAAGAATGGCTATACCGCGCTGCAGCTGGGGGCGGGCCTTGCCAAGGCGAAGAACACGACGCGGGCCATGCGCGGCCATTTCGCGGTCGCCAAGGTGGAGCCGCGCCGCACGGTTGCCGAATTCCGCGTGAGCCCGGAAAACGTCATCGAGGTCGGCGCGGAGCTGACCGCCGAGCACTTCGTCAAGGGCCAGCTGGTCGACGTGACGGGCACCTCGATCGGCAAGGGCTTCGCGGGCAGCATGAAGCGCCACAATTTCGGCGGCCTGCGCGCCTCGCACGGTGTCTCGATCAGCCACCGCGCGCATGGTTCGACCGGTAACAGCCAGGATCCGGGCAAGGTCTTCAAGGGCAAGAAGATGGCCGGCCATATGGGCGCGACCCGGGTGACCACCCAGAACCTGGAAGTGGTCAACACCGATGCCGAGCGCGGCCTGATCATGATCCGCGGCGCGGTGCCGGGCGCCAAGGGCGGCTTCGTGCTGATGCGCGACGCGGTCAAGGGCAAGCTGCCCGAGGGCGTGCCGTTCCCCGGCGCGGTGCGGGCAAACGACAATGGTGCTGCTGAAGCGCCGGCCGAGAACGGCGCGGACGCCGCGCAGGTTGCTGAAAGTGGCGCGGACGCCGCGCCGGCGGCCGAGGCCGACAGCGGTGCGGAGGCCTGAGGACGATGAAACTCGACATACACGCCCTGAACGGCGACACGGCCGGGTCGGTCGATCTGTCCGATGAGATCTTCGGGCTGGAGCCGCGCTCCGATCTGCTGCAGCGGATGATCCGCTATCAGCTGTCGCGCCGCCAGGCCGGCACGCGTAAAACCAAGCGGCGCTCGGAGATTCGGGCGACCGGCGCCAAGATGTTCAAGCAGAAGGGCACCGGCCGGGCCCGGCACGGCGCGCGCACCGCGCCGCAGTTCCGCGGCGGCGGCAAGGCGTTCGGCCCGCTCGTCCGCGATCACGCGCACGACATGCCGAAGCGGCTGCGGGCTCTTGCCCTGAAGCACGCGCTGTCGTCGAAGGCCAGGGCCGGCGAGATCGTGGTGCTCGACAAGGCGGCGGCCGAAACGGTCAAGACCAAGGCGCTCAGTGCCCAGTTCGGCAAGCTCGGCCTGTCGTCGGCGCTGATCATCGACGGTGCGGAGCTCGACGGCAATTTCCAGCTTGCCTCGCGCAACATCCCGCAGATCGACGTGCTGCCGGTGCAGGGCATCAACGTTTACGACATCCTGCGGCGCGACAAGCTGGTCCTGACCAAGGCCGCGCTGGACGCTCTGGAGGCCCGGTTCAAATGACCAATCTCAAGCATTACGACGTGATCGTCGCCCCGGTCATCACCGAAAAGTCGACCATGGCGTCGGAGCAGAACCAGGTCGTCTTCCGGGTCGCGCCCGATGCGACCAAGCCGGAGATCAAGGCGGCTGTCGAGCAGCTGTTCTCGGTCAAGGTGAAGGCCGTCAACACCCTGGTGCGCAAGGGCAAGACCAAGCGGTTCCGGGGCATCAAGGGCAAACAGAGTGACATGAAAAAGGCGGTCGTGACCCTCGAAGAGGGCCAGTCCATCGATGTCACCACGGGCCTGTAGCGGGCGCGGCAGGCGAGGGTTTCAAGGACAATGGCACTCAAGACCTACAATCCGACGACGCCGGGCCAGCGCCAGCTGGTAATCGTCGATCGGGCCAATCTGTGGAAGGGCGATCCGGTCAAGAAACTGACCGAGGGCCTGACCAAGAAGGGCGGCCGCAACAATGCCGGCCGGATCACCGCGCGTCGGCGCGGCGGTGGTCACAAGCGGCTCTATCGGCAGGTCGATTTCAAGCGGTCGAAATTCGACGTCGCCGCGACCGTCGAGCGGCTCGAATACGATCCGAACCGGTCCGCCTTCATCGCGCTGATCAAGTATGACGACGGCGAGCAGAGCTACATCCTGGCGCCGCAGCGCTTGGGCGTCGGCGACAAGGTGATCGCCGCCAGGCAGGCCGACGTGAAGCCGGGCAACGCCATGCCGCTGGCCGCCGTGCCGATCGGCACGATCGTCCACAATGTCGAGATGAAGCCGGGCAAGGGCGGCCAGATCGCCCGGTCGGCGGGCACCTATGTGCAGCTTGTCGGCCGCGATGGCGCCTATGCGATCCTGCGTTTGAATTCCGGCGAGCAGCGCCTGGTGCACGGCCAGTGCATGGCGACCGTCGGCGCGGTGTCGAACCCGGATCACTCGAATATCAATGACGGCAAGGCCGGCCGGACCCGCTGGCGGGGCAAGCGTCCCTCGGTCCGCGGCGTCGTCATGAACCCGGTCGATCACCCGCATGGCGGCGGCGAGGGCCGCACCTCGGGCGGCCGCCACCCGGTCACCCCGTGGGGCAAGCCGACCAAGGGCAAGCGGACCCGGCGCAACAAGCAGACGCAGAAATTCATCCTGCGTTCGCGCCACCAGAGAAAGAAGTAGGGCTCAAGC
Organism: Tepidamorphus sp.; assembly: GCA_028280885.1. GTDB lineage: Bacteria > Pseudomonadota > Alphaproteobacteria > Rhizobiales > Tepidamorphaceae > Microbaculum. The sequence goes on along the minus strand of JANQKY010000055.1, from coordinate 41,787 downwards.
GATGACGCGTTCCGTCAAGAAGGGGCCGTTTGTCGACGGCTATCTCCTGAAGAAGGCCGAGGCCTCGCGGCAGTCCGGTCGCAACGAGGTGATCAAGATCTGGAGCCGCCGCTCCACGATCCTGCCGCAGTTCGTCGGCCTCACCTTCGGTGTCTATAACGGCCAGAAACACGTTCCGGTTTCGGTCAGCGAGGACATGGTGGGCCATAAGTTCGGCGAGTTTTCGCCGTCCCGTACCTATTACGGCCATGCGGCCGACAAGAAGGCGAAGAGGAAGTAAGCGATGGGCAAGCCCGCTCGCGAGCGATCCCTGGCCGAGAACGAAGCCAAGGCGGTGACGCGCAACATTCGCGTCAGCCCCCAGAAGCTCAATCTCGTGGCGGCCTCGATCCGGGGCAAGAAGGTCGATTCGGCGCTGGCCGACCTGACCTTCTCACGGAAGCGGATCGCCAAGGACGTCAAGAAGACGCTGGAATCGGCGATCGCCAATGCCGAGAACAACCACGACCTCGATGTCGACGATCTCGTCGTCTCGGAGGCCTTCGTCGGCAAGGCGCTGGTGATGAAACGGTGGAAGCCCAGGGCGCGCGGTCGCGTCGGGCGGATCATGAAGCCGTTCGCCAATCTCACCATCGTCGTCCGGCAAGTTGAGGAGTCCGCCTGATGGGCCAGAAAGTCAATCCGATCGGCCTGCGCCTGGGCATCAACCGCACGTGGGATTCGCGCTGGTATGCCAATCCGCGCGACTACGGCTCGCTCCTGCACGAGGATCTGAAGATCCGCGAGATGCTGAAGAAGTCGCTGAAGCAGGCCGCCGTCTCGAAGATCGTCATCGAGCGTCCGCACCGCAAATGCCGCGTGACGATCCATTCGGCCCGTCCGGGCATCGTCATCGGCAAGAAGGGCGCCGATATCGAGAAGCTGCGCAAGAAGATCGGCGAGATGACCGATTCCGAGGTTCATCTGAACATCGTCGAGGTGCGCAAGCCGGAGATCGACGCGACGCTGGTTGCCGATTCAATCGCCCAGCAGCTTGAGCGGCGCGTGTCGTTCCGCCGGGCGATGAAGCGGGCCGTCCAGTCGGCCATGCGGCTGGGCGCCGACGGCATCCGGATCAATTGCGGCGGCCGCCTGGGCGGCGCCGAGATCGCTCGGATGGAGTGGTACCGCGAGGGTCGGGTGCCGCTGCACACGCTGCGCGCCGATATCGACTATGGCGAGGCGACCGCGGTGACCGCCTACGGCACCTGCGGCGTGAAGGTCTGGATCTTCAAGGGCGAGATCCTCGAGCACGATCCGATGGCCTCGGAGCGGCGCGCGACGGAGGCCGCCGAGGGCGGGCGTCCGGGCGGCGGTTCGGGACGGGACCGGCCGCGCGGCAACGACCGGCCGCGGCGCGATCGTCGTGACGCAAGGGCCGACTGAGGCCGAACCGGAGAGCTTTAAGCGAGAAGAACCATGCTGCAGCCAAAGCGCACCAAGTTCCGCAAGCAGCACAAGGGCCGCATCCGCGGCGTTGCGACGAGCGGCAATCAGTTGAATTTCGGCTCCTTCGGCATCAAGGCGATGGAACCGGAGCGGATCACGGCCCGCCAGATCGAGGCGGCCCGGCGGGCGATCACGCGTCACATGAAGCGTGCCGGCCGTGTCTGGATCCGCATCTTCCCGGACGTGCCGGTTTCCAAGAAGCCGACGGAAGTCCGCATGGGTAAGGGTAAGGGCTCGCCGGAGTTCTGGGCCGCCAAGGTCAAGCCCGGCCGGGTGATGTTCGAGATCGATGGCGTTCCCGCCGATATCGCCCGCGAGGCGCTCCGGCTGGGGGCTGCCAAGCTGCCGATCAAGACGCGCTTTATCGCGCGCGCCGGCGAATAGTTCGGAGATTTAGGACGATGAAGGCAAGCGATGCCTGGTCGAAGACCGAGGACGAGCTCAAGTCGGAGCTCGGCGGCCTGAAGAAGGAGCAGTTCAATCTGCGCTTTCAGCAGGCGACCGGTCAATTGGAGAATACCGCGCGGGTCCGCCAGGTGCGCCGCGACATTGCCCGCGTCAAGACAGTCCTTGCCGCGAAGACAACAAAAAGCACCGGTTAAGGTTTTAGGACAATGCCGAAACGAATTCTGCAAGGCACCGTCGTCAGCGACAAGAACGACAAGACCATCGTCGTTCAGGTGGAGCGCCGCTACACCCATCCGCTGTTCAAGAAGACGGTGCGGACGAGCAAGAAATACCACGCCCATGACGCCGACAATGCTTTCAAGGTCGGCGACCGGGTGCGGATCGAAGAGTGTGCGCCGATTTCGCGTCAGAAGCGCTGGGTCGCTCTGAGCGAGAAGGCGGACGGATAGGACAGGCTCCGCGTCGAAGGCGAAACGGTTCGTTTCGTCGTTTGACCGGGTGATCAAAAGGATAAGAGGCCGGCCATGATCCAGATGCAAACCAACCTCGATGTCGCCGACAATTCCGGCGCGCGCCGGGTGCAGTGCATCAAGGTGCTTGGCGGTTCGAAGCGCAAATATGCCCATGTCGGCGACATCATCGTGGTGTCGGTGAAGGAGGCTATCCCGCGCGGCCGCGTGAAGAAGGGCGACGTCATGCGCGCCGTCGTCGTGCGCACCGCCAAGGATATCCGCCGTCCGGACGGCAGCGTCATTCGTTTCGACCGCAACGCCGCGGTGCTGGTGAACAACCAGAAGGAGCCGATCGGCACCCGTATCTTCGGACCTGTGCCGCGCGAGCTCCGCGCCAAGCAGCATATGAAGATCGTGTCGCTCGCGCCGGAGGTGCTCTAGAGATGGCAATGGCTAGGATCCGAAAGGGCGACTCGGTCGTCGTGCTGAGCGGCCGCGACAAGGGTATGTCCGGCAACGTCTTGAAGGTCATCCCGAAGGAAGACCGGGCGATCGTCCAGGGCGTCAACATGGTGACGCACCACCAGAAGCAGTCGGCTGCCGAAGAGGGCGGTATCAGGCGCAAGGAAGCGGCGATCCATATGTCGAACCTGGCGCTGGCCGATCCCAAGGACGGCAAGCCGACCCGCGTCGGCTACAAGACGCTGAACGACGGCCGCAAGGTGCGTGTTGCCAAGCGGTCGGGAGAAGAAATCGATGGCTGATCAAGCGTACGAGCCCCGGCTCAAGACCCACTACAACTCCGTTGTGCGCGGGCAACTCAAGGAAGAGTTCAAATACGCCAACGAGATGATGATCCCGAAGCTCGAAAAGATCGTCCTGAACATGGGCGTCGGCGAGGCGGTCGGTGATCAGAAGCGGGCCCAGGCGGCCGCCAACGACCTGACCCTGATCGCGGGGCAGAAGGCGGTCGTGACGCGGGCGCGCAACTCGATTGCGACGTTCAAACTGCGCGACGGCATGGCGATCGGCGCCAAGGTGACGCTGCGCAAGGCGCAGATGTACGAATTCCTCGACCGCTTCGTGAATATCGCGCTGCCGCGCGTGCGCGACTTTCGCGGTCTGAACCCGAAGAGCTTCGATGGGCGCGGCAACTTTGCCACGGGCGTCAAGGAGCACATCGTGTTCCCGGAAATCGATTACGACAAGGTGGATCAGGTGATGGGTATGGACGTTATCGTCTGCACGTCCGCGAAGACCGACGACGAAGCCCGGGCCCTGCTGAAGGCCTTCAACTTTCCGTTCCGTCAGTGACGACGATGACGGATCGGGAATTTTGAGGAGGTTTTAAATGGCTAAGAAGAGTGCGGTCGAGAAGAACCGGAACCGGGCGCGGAAGGTGAAGCAGTTCGCCTCAAAGCGCGCGCGGCTGAAGGAGATCGCCAATGACGAGACGCTGTCGATGGAAGAGCGCTTCCAGGCGCGGCTGAAGCTTGCCGCCCTGCCGCGCAACTCCGCGCCGACCAGGCTGCGCAACCGTTGCGAAGTGTCGGGCCGCCCGCGCGGCTTCTATCGCAAGCTGAAGATCTCGCGTGTCGCGCTTCGGGACCTTGGCTCCAGGGGCCTGATCCCGGGCATGGTCAAGTCGAGCTGGTGAGGTAAGAAACGATGTCTATGTCCGATCCTCTCGGCGATATGCTGACGCGCATCCGCAATGCGCAGATGCGTCGCCGCTCCAGTGTCGCAACGCCGGCCTCGTCGCTGCGCCGCCGTGTGCTCGACGTGCTGGCCGACGAAGGCTACATCCGCGGCTATTCGCAGGTCGAATACACCGGCGGAAAGTCGGAATTCCAGATCGAGTTGAAATATTTCGACGGTGATCCGGTGATCCAGACGATCGAGCGGGTCTCCAAGCCGGGCCGGCGTGTCTATGCCTCGGTGAAGACGCTGCCGACCGTCAATAACGGCCTTGGCGTTTCGATCGTGTCGACTCCGAAGGGCGTGATGCCCGATTGGAAGGCGCGCGAGGAAAACGTCGGTGGCGAGGTGCTGTGCCGCGTCTTCTAAGGACGGGGCACACTAGGAAACGATTCGGAGACGATTTCGATGTCGCGTATCGGAAAGAGGCCGGTGACCGTACCCAACGGCGTAACGGCGACGATCGAGGGCCAGACGGTGTCCGCGAAGGGCCCCAAGGGCGCCCTGTCGGTCGTGTTGAATGACGAGGTCTCGGTCGAGATGACCGATGACGGGATCAAGGTGGATCCGCGTGGCGAATCGAAGCGCGCGCGGTCCATGTGGGGCATGTCGCGGACGCTGGTGTCGAATATCGTCGAAGGCGTCAGCGAGGGCTACACGAAGAAGCTCGAGATCCAGGGCGTCGGTTATCGCGCCCAGGTCCAGGGCAAGTCGCTGCAGCTGGCGCTCGGCTTCAGCCATGACGTGAACTATCCGATCCCCGAGGGGATCGAGATCGCCTGTCCGAAGCCCACCGAGATCGTTGTGTCGGGCATCGACAAGCAGCGCGTCGGCCAGGTCGCCTCGGAAATCCGCCGCTATCGTCCGCCGGAGCCCTACAAGGGCAAGGGCGTTCGTTATGCCGGCGAATACGTCTTCCGCAAGGAAGGCAAGAAGAAGTAACGGGATCGGTCATGAGCAAGGCATTGAAAGGCTTCGAGAAGCGGAAGGCGCGCGTGCGCCGGTCGATCCGCAAGGCGGCGAACGGCCGGCCGCGGCTGAGCGTGCACCGCTCGTCGAAGAACATCTACGCGCAGGTCATCGACGATGTGTCCGGCCGCACGGTCGCGTCGGCCTCGACGATGGAGAAGGACCTGCGCGGGTCGCTGAAGACCGGCGCCGATCAGGCGGCCGCTGCCGAGGTCGGCAAGCTGGTCGCCGCGCGCGCCGTCGAAGCCGGCGTGAAGGAGGTCATCTTCGATCGCGGCGGCTATATCTATCACGGGCGGGTCAAGGCACTCGCCGACGCAGCGCGCGAGGGCGGCCTCGAATTCTGAGGCGCCTTAACCGCAAGCGAGAGTTATTAGGAAAAGGAACGACGACGTGGCAGGTCGGGGAAGAGAAGATCGGGATCGCGACAGCGAATTCACGGACAAGCTGGTCCACATCAACCGCGTTGCGAAGGTTGTGAAGGGCGGCCGCCGGTTCGGCTTCGCCGCGCTCGTGGTGGTCGGCGACCAGAAGGGCCGGGTCGGTTTCGGCCACGGCAAGGCGCGCGAGGTGCCGGAGGCGATCCGCAAGGCGACCGACGCCGCCAAGCGCGACATGATCCGCGTGCCGCTGCGCGAGGGCCGGACGCTGCATCATGACGTCTCGGGCCGCTGGGGCGCCGGCAAGGTGCTGCTGCGCGCAGCGCCTCCCGGCACCGGCATCATCGCCGGCGGTCCGATGCGCGCCGTCTTCGAGACGCTTGGCATGCAGGACGTCGTGGCGAAGTCGCAGGGCTCGTCGAATCCCTACAACATGGTGCGGGCGACCTTCGAGGCGCTGAAGAACCAGACGAGCCCGCGCTCGGTCGCCGCCCGTCGCGGCATGAAGGTTTCGGCGCTGCAGGCCCGCCGCCGCGACGCGGTCGGCGACGTTGCCGCGGCCGAGGCCTAGGGCAGCCGGTTCCCAAAGGCAGCCAGTTGAAGGAGACGGTCTGATGGCCGAGAAGAGCAAGAAGACGATCACGGTCGAGCAGATCGGATCGCCGATCCGTCGCCCGGCGGACCAGCGCGCAACGCTGGTCGGGCTTGGATTGAACAAGATGCACCGGCGTCGCACGCTTGAGGACACGCCGGCGGTTCGTGGGATGATCGGCAAGGTCGCGCACCTGGTGCGCGTCGTCGAGGAAAAGTGATCGGCTCGAGGAGCGGATAGAAGATGAAACTCAACGAGATCGCCGACAAGGCTGGCGCCCGCCATTCGCGCAAGCGCGTGGGCCGTGGACCCGGTTCCGGGCTCGGAAAGACCGCCGGACGCGGCGTAAAGGGCCAGAAGTCGCGCAGCGGCGTCGCCATCAAGGGCTTCGAAGGCGGCCAGATGCCTCTGCATCGGCGCTTGCCGAAGCGCGGCTTCAACAATATCTCAGCAAAGTCGTTCGCCGTGGTGAACCTCGACCGGGTGCAGACCGCCATCGACGCGGGCAAGCTCGACGGGGCCCAGGTGGTCACGTCCCAGGCGCTGATCGCGGCGGGTGTCGCGCGGCGCACCAAGGACGGTGTCCGGCTGCTCGGTGACGGCGAACTGACCGCCAAGGTGTCGTTTGAGGTGCAGGGCGCCTCGAAGAACGCGATCGCGGCGGTCGAGAAGGCAGGTGGCAGCGTCGAGATCGCTGCTCTGCCGAAGAAGGCCGCCAAGGCGGCCGAAGCGACAGCCGAAGGCTGAAGGGACCGTTAGCGGCGCCTGAAGCCTTCACCAAGGTAGAGGCCACTCGGGCTTTTAAGGCTCGGGCGCAGCGAGGACAGACATGGCGTCAGCAGCGGAACAACTTGCGGCTAACCTGAATTTCGGCGCGATCGCCAAGGCGACGGAGCTGAAGAAGCGCATCTGGTTCACCCTGGGTGCGCTGCTTGTCTATCGGCTCGGGACCTATATCCCGCTGCCGGGCATCAATCCGCAGGCCGTCGCAGACCTGTTCCAGCAGCAGTCTTCCGGCATCCTGGGCATGTTCAACATGTTCGCCGGCGGCGCAGTCGGCCGCATGGCGATCTTCGCGCTGAACATCATGCCGTATATCTCGGCCTCGATCATCGTTCAGCTGCTCACCGCGGTGTCGCCGCATCTTGAGCAGCTGAAGAAGGAGGGCGAGCAGGGCCGCAAGCAGATCAACCAGTATACGCGCTACGGCACCGTGTTCCTCGCCGCCCTTCAGGCCTATGGCATCGCCATCGGGCTGGAAGGCGCCGGCACCGTCGTCAACGATCCGGGCTGGTTCTTCCGCATCTCCACCGTCATCACGCTGACCGGCGGCACCGTGTTCCTGATGTGGCTGGGCGAGCAGATCACCCAGCGCGGCGTCGGCAACGGCATTTCGCTGATCATCTTCGCCGGTATCGTGGCGGGCCTGCCCGCGGCCATTGCCGGCATGCTCGAACTCGGTCGCCAGGGCGCGATTTCGACGGTCATCATCCTCGCCATCATCGTGATGGCGGTCCTGGTCATCGCCTTCATCGTGTTCATGGAGCGGGCCCAGCGGCGGCTGCTGATCCAATATCCCAAGCGCCAGGTCGGCAACCGGATGTTCCAGGGCGAATCCTCGCATCTGCCCCTGAAGCTGAACACGGCCGGCGTCATTCCGCCGATCTTCGCCTCCTCGCTGCTGCTGCTGCCGATCACGGTCGCCAACTTCTCCAGCGGCCAGGGACCGGGCTGGCTGACGACGGTGACGGCGCTGCTCGGCCACGGCCAGCCGCTCTACATGCTGCTGTACGCCGCCGGCATCATCTTCTTCGCCTTCTTCTACACCGCGGTCGTGTTCAATCCGGCCGACACGGCGGACAACCTGAAGAAGCATGGCGGCTTCATCCCCGGCATCCGTCCCGGCGAGCGCACGGCCGAATACATCGACTATGTGCTGACTCGCATAACCGTGGTCGGTGCGATTTATCTGACCCTCGTCTGTCTGTTGCCCGAATTCCTGGTCACGGCCTGGAACGTGCCGTTCTATTTCGGCGGAACCTCGCTTCTGATCGTCGTCTCGGTGACAATGGACACCGTATCGCAGGTGCAGGGTCACCTGCTGGCGCATCAATACGAGGGGCTCGTCAAGAAGGCGCGCCTGCGAGGGGGGAGACGGAACAGATGAGGCTGATCTTTCTGGGGCCGCCGGGAGCCGGCAAGGGAACGCAGGCCGAGCGGATCGCGCAGCGCTACGGTATCCAGCAGCTTTCGACCGGCAACATGCTGCGCGCCGCCGTCGCGGCTAAGACGCCGGTCGGGCTTGCGGCCAAGGACATCATGGCGCGCGGCGATCTGGTGCCGGACGAGGTGGTCGTCGAGATCATTTCCCAGCGCATCGACGAGCCCGATTGCGCGAACGGCTTCATCCTCGACGGCTTTCCGCGCACGGTCGCGCAGGCCGAAGCGCTCGAGGGGCTCCTGGAAGACAAGGGCATGGCGCTCGACGGGGTGGTGGAACTTTCCGTCGACGACACGATCCTGATCGAGCGCATCGAAAAGCGGGCGCGGGAGACGGCCGGCGGGCCGCGCGCCGACGACAATGCCGATGCGCTGAAGACCCGGCTCGATGTCTACCACGCCCAGACCGCGCCGCTGATCTCGTTCTACAGGAACAAGGGCCAGCTGCGCGCCGTCGACGGAATGGCCGATATCGATGCGGTCTCGGAACAGATTGTCGCGGTTCTCGAAAAGGCGGAGGCCTGACGGGAATTTGCGGTTGAAGAGAGGTTGACGAAACCCGCGGCGTTACGATATCCAGCGGTGTTACCGTTTTGGAATCGACCCGACGGGTGTCCTCCGGTCTTAAGAGCAAGGCCGGGACACCCTGTTTTGCGTTGCGGGCAGGTCTTTAGAAGGTAGCAGGCAGGCCGGTCCAAAAGGGACCGGACCCAATTGGAGCGACGAACGTGGCCCGTATTGCAGGTGTAAACATCCCGACCAACAAGCGCGTGGAAATCGCGCTGCGCTATATCCATGGCATCGGCCCGGCCAAAGCCAAGGAAATCTGCGACAAGAACAACATTCCGCCGGAGCGGCGCGTCAACGAATTGTCGGATGCCGACGTTCTGCAGATCCGCGAGACGATCGACCGCGACTACATCGTCGAGGGCGACCTGCGCCGCGAGGTGGCGATGAACATCAAGCGCCTGATGGATCTGGGCTGCTATCGCGGCCTGCGCCATCGTCGCGGGTTGCCTGTCCGCGGCCAGCGCACGCACACCAACGCGCGCACCCGCAAGGGTCCGGCCAAGCCGATCGCCGGCAAGAAGAAGTAAGACGGCCGCCCCGAAGAGGGCAGGCATGACCGTTTAAGGAACGAGATAGATGGCCAGAGATACCACGCGCGTCCGTCGCCGCGAGCGCAAGAACATCACCTCCGGCGTCGCCCATGTCAGCGCGACGTTCAACAACACCATGATCACGATCGCCGATGCCCAGGGTAACGCGATCTCCTGGTCGTCGGCCGGTGCGATGGGCTTCAAGGGATCGCGCAAGTCGACGCCGTTCGCCGCCCAGATGGCTGCCGAGGATGCCGCCAAGAAGGCCGCCGAGCATGGCATGAAGACGCTCGAGGTCGAGGTTCGCGGCCCCGGATCGGGTCGTGAATCGGCGCTGCGCGCGCTGCAGGCGGCCGGGTTCACCATCACCGCCATCCGTGACGTGACGCCGATCCCGCACAATGGCTGCCGCCCGCGCAAGCGGCGCCGGGTCTAAGGGCCGGGTCCGGGACCGGGTCTTCATCAGACCGCGGGGCCGATCGGTAATTCGCCGGCCTTCAAGGATTTCGTTGGAAATCTTACCGGCCGGATACCGCGCGGGACAGAGATAGCCCCCGACACCGCGCGGCATACGCCCAAGCTTCAAGAGGTTCGACCGTGATTGAGAAAAACTGGCAAGAACTGATCAAGCCGAACAAGCTCGATGTCATCCCCGGTGATGATCCAGCGCGGCTTGCCACGGTTGTCGCCGAGCCGCTCGAGCGCGGTTTCGGCACGACGCTCGGCAACGCCCTGCGCCGCGTCCTGCTGTCGTCGCTGCAGGGTGCTGCGGTCACGTCGGTCCAGATCGACGGCGTGCTGCACGAGTTCTCGTCCATCCCCGGCGTCCGCGAGGACGTCACCGACGTCGTCCTGAACATCAAGGACGTGTCGATCAGCATGCAGGGCGAGGGCCCGAAGCGGATGGTCCTGAAGAAGCAGGGCCCCGGCCAGGTCACCGCCGGCGACATCCAGACGGTCGGCGACATCCAGGTGCTCAATCCGGAGCTTGTGCTGTGCACGCTCGACGAGGGCGCCGAGATCCGCATCGAGTTCACCGTCAACAGCGGCAAGGGCTATCACGCCGCCGATCGCAACCGTCCCGAGGACGCGCCGATCGGCCTGATCCCGGTCGACAGCCTGTACAGCCCCGTTCGTCGCGTTTCCTACCGGGTCGAGAATACCCGCGAGGGACAGATCCTCGACTACGACAAGCTGACCATGAGCATCGAGACCGACGGATCGGTCCGTCCCGACGATGCGGTCGCCTTTGCCGCGCGCATCCTGCAGGACCAGCTCGACGTCTTCGTCAATTTCGAGGAGCCGAAGGCCGAGGTCGTCGAGGAGATGGTGCCGGAACTGGCCTTCAACCCGGCGCTGTTGAAGAAGGTCGACGAACTGGAACTGTCCGTGCGTTCGGCCAATTGCCTGAAGAACGACAACATCGTCTATATCGGCGACCTCATTCAGAAGTCGGAAGCCGAGATGCTGCGCACGCCGAATTTCGGCCGCAAGTCGCTCAACGAGATCAAGGAAGTGCTGGCCCAGATGGGGCTGCATCTTGGCATGGAAGTCGCCAACTGGCCGCCGGAGAATATCGAAGAGCTGGCCAAGCGGTACGAGGATCACTACTGAGGCGCTGGCCAAAACGCGCGTCAGCTTACGCTCAAGGAGAGTATCATGCGTCACGGCAAGACCGGCCGCAAACTGAACCGTACGTCGAGCCATCGCAAGGCGATGTTCGCCAACATGGCCGCGTCGCTGATCCGCCATGAGCAGATCGTCACGACCCTGCCGAAGGCGAAGGAACTCAAACCCATCGTCGACAAGCTCATCACGCTGGGCAAGCGCGGCGACCTGCACGCGCGGCGTCAGGCGATCAGCCAGATCCGCGACACGCAGGCGGTCGCCAAACTGTTCGACACGCTGGCCGAGCGCTACAAGGAACGCCAGGGTGGCTATTCCCGCGTTCTGAAGGCGGGCTTCCGGCACGGCGATTCCGCGCCGGTCGCGGTGATCGAACTGGTCGATCGCGATGTCAGCGCCAAGGGCGCCGAGGACCGGGCCCGCCACGAGGCCGAAATGGCCGAGGAAGGCGAAGCGGCGTAAAGCTGCCGTCCTGTCACCGGCTCGGGGGACGCAAATCCGGGCAACGGGGCGCGACATTTCCGATGGATTATCCGAACGCGGGGCGCTTGCTCCGCGTTTTTGCGTTTTGAGGCGATGGCCGGCGATGATGGGGCGATGCTCGGTCAGGACGGACTACTGTCCGGTTTAACGCCGGAGACATCGATTGACCGATTGCCCGGCATGACTTTTCGGCAAATGACGGTGGAGGGATGTGGCACCACTCAACCACCCCCTCGGCCGTCTTCCCCGACCTGGTCGGGAACTGTATTCATCGAGGGCCGGAATATATCGGGGCGTGAGACACTTTGCGGTGGTTGCGCTGCGGTATGCCCTTTCCCTCGGCATCCCGGCTGAGCCCACGGGTCCGCGCAAAGCGCGGCCCGAGGACAAACTCCGCGAGAGCCGGGATCGGAGAGCCCGTGTCGTTGAGGCCGAGCGAACACCGAATCGTCGGGGTTCTCCGATCCCGGATATTCGCTGTCGCGAATTCCGGGATGACGAGGGAGAGGTTGGTGACCTGCCACCCTCTCCGCTGTCATTGCCGGGCTTGTCCCGGCAATCCATGAACACAGTCGCTGGCTTGGGTGTTCATGGATGCCCGGAACACGTTCGGGCATGACAGCCGAAGAGAGAGTGCGCCCCTTCGAGGCCATCCCCGACCAAGTCGGCGATGACGTCCGAGGGGATGGCCAAGCTGGAAATCAAGGCTCCGTTCCCGCTGAACCGGACAGGGTGGTAAGGATCGCGCGCGCTGGCGATCAAGCGATTGGAAAGAATAAGCCGTCAAAATAGTAGAACTACACCAACCCGACAGTGAATTACTCCGCGGGAAAATCAATCTATGCTAGTATTGGGTTGGATGGAATGCCATGAATCCGCCTTGATTGCGCCGCAAGCGGTCGATAACTCTTGGCTATCGACGGGGGTCGGCCATGATTCGAAGATTCGCGCTATCGGCGGGGATGGCGCTTCTTTGCGGTGTCGCGATTTTAGCCGGACCAAGCGGTGCCGCGGCGGAGCGCAAATCCGGAAACATCATCATGCCGGACGGCAGCCCGGCGGCGATCAACGGGCCTTTGCATGTCTGCGCGGACCGGCGGCTGTGCAACGAAGACGGCAACCGGATCCAGTTGCGCGGCATCAGCACGCACGGGCTGCAGTGGTTCGGCGCGTGCGTCACGCGGCGTGCGTTCAACGCGATCGCGAACAACTGGAAGGCCGACGTCGTGCGGCTTGCCCTCTATGTCCAGGAGGGTGGCTACGAGACCGATCCGGAGGGGTTCGAGCGGACGGTCAACCGGCTGATCCGGCGGGCGACCCGCCGGGGGCTCTACGTGATCGTCGACTGGCACATCCTCACGCCCGGCAATCCGCACCACAATCTCGACCGGGCAAGGAAGTTCTTCGACCGGATTGCCCGGAAGAACCGCAACCGGGTCAATGTCCTCTACGAGGTGGCGAACGAGCCGAATGGCACCGATGTCACCTGGGATGTTCTGAAGCGCTATCACGAGGAGGTCATTCCCGTGATCCGGGCACACGATCCCGATGCGATCATTCTCCTGGGGACACCCGGCTGGTCGTCGATGGGGCTCGCGCATGGCTGGAACGAGCAGCAGATCGCCGACAATCCGGTCGACGCCGACAACATCCTCTATTCATTTCATTTCTATGCGGCGTCGCATGGCGAGGCCTATCGCGAGGCGCTGGATCGGGCATCGCAGAAGCTCCCGGTCTTCGTGACCGAGTTCGGCCTGCAGAGCCATACCGGCGACGGCGGCAACGACCTGCAGCAGTCGGCGCTTTATCTGGACTTGATGAAGCAGCGGAAGATCAGCTGGGCCTATTGGAATTTTTCCGACGACTGGCGCTCCGGCGCCGTGTTCCAGCCCGGCGCCTGTCGCGACAGGGCGTTTTTCGGCGAGGCGAGATTGAAGGAAGCGGGCAAGTGGATCCGCAGTCGAATGCGGGAAGATGACGCTTTTCCAGTTGATTGACTTGAAAAGAAAAAGTCGTCGTTAGACTTTGTTTACCGACCTTTAGGATTCCAGGCAGGCGCAAGCGGAAGCCCATCAAATCGAAACGCCCTTGATGGCAACATCGCCCTGTTGGCTGGGGATGCCATCTGGAGGGGCGGATGCGGAGTGGTTCAAAGCTGGTCCCGGGCGCTGTATTGCGCCCGGTGGTCTGTGTTGTTTTCAGCGTCTTGATGATGGTGGCCGTTGCCGCCGGGGACGCGGTGGCGGGCAAGCGAAAATCCGGTGAGATCATGATGCCGGCGGGCAGTCCCGCGGCGATCAACGGGCCGCTGCATGTCTGCCGGGGCAAGCGACTGTGCAACGAGGACGGCAATCCCATCCAGCTGCGCGGCATCTCCTCGCACGGGTTGCAGTGGTTTCCCCACTGCCTTGCGCCGAGGGCCTTCGACGCGATGGCCGACGATTGGGGAGCCGATGTCGTGCGCATCGCGCTCTATGTGCAGGAGGGCGGCTACGAGACCAATCCGAGAAAGTTCCGGGATCTCGTCGACACGGCCATCAAGCGGGCGACGCGGCGCGGGCTCTATGTCATCATTGACTGGCATATCCTGACCCCCGGCGATCCCTATCACAACCTGGACCGCGCCAAATCCTTCTTCGACTGGCTCGTCAAGCGAAACCGCAAGCGTGTCAACGTCATCTACGAACTCGCCAATGAACCGAACGGCGAACACGTCACCTGGGATCTGGTGAAGAGCTATCACGAGGCGCTGATCCCCGTCATCCGCAAGCGCGATCCCGACGCGATCCTGCTTCTGGGGACGCCCGGCTGGTCGTCGATGGGGCTTGCGCATGGCTGGAGCGAGCAGGACATCATCGACGACCCGGTCGATGCCGACAATGTCCTCTACAGCTTTCATTTCTATGCGGCCTCGCACCGCGACCACTATCGCCAGGCGCTCGACCGCGCGGCGCAGCACATTCCCGTCTTCGTGTCCGAATTCGGCCTGCAGACCTATTCCGGCGACGGCCAGAACGATCTTGCGCAATCCGCGCGCTTTCTCAACGTGATGAAGAAGCGAAAGATCAGCTGGGCCTACTGGAATTTCTCCGACGACTGGCGCTCCGGCGCCGTCTTCCAGCCTGGCGCCTGCCAGGACAAGGCCTTCGACGGCACGTCGCGCCTGAAGAAGTCCGGCGTCTGGATCCGCAAGAAAATGCGTGCGCCGGACAAGTTTCGGGTGAGGTAGACGCGACGGTGGAGACAGTCCGGTCGCCGCCGATGCCCGCGGAAAACCGTTTTGCCCGGCGGCCACGCCTGCGTTCTGTTCGCAAGCCTGTTGATCCCTGCTTGCTCAAGGGGTTGAAAGTGTCGTTCATTGACTTTTGAAGGGTGAAATTCCATATTTTGCCATCAGTTTGAGATGCAATTTCAGAGCAGATCCATGGCCACGCGCATCAAAGGACCCATCGACAATCGTACGGACGACCAGTCCGGGCGTGATGACGCGCGTAAGCCTGTGCTGAAGGCCAAGCCGCGCGAGGGGGCGGTCGACTATGACCGCCGGTTTCGCGAGACCATGGCAAAATACCCGAAGGTAATCGCGCGCCTTGCAAAATGAGCCTCTTTGGCTGGACCGCGCGACCGTAATTCGGTTGAACGAACTCATCGTTGCCAGCACAAACGAGCCGCACGCTCTGACACGGCCCAGCGAACTTGATAGCGCATTGGCGCGCCCCCGCAACCATTTCGCCTATGGTGAAACGGATGTGTGGGCGCTCGCCGTGGCGCTTATGTTCGGCATTGCCAACAACCACCCGTTCGAACAAGGCAACAAGCGAACGGGCTTTTTCGCCGCCGACAACTTTCTGCAGGACAATGGCTATCGACTCGACATGCCTGATGACGAAATGGTGGCAGTCGAAATAGAGCGGGTTATTGAACGGCGCGTGTCGGAAGCGGATTTCGCAGACCGACTGCGACAGTATGTGGTGGAGATCATCTGAAACCCGAACAATCTCTCAAGCGCTGTCTTGGAGCCCCGTCAGGTCCTGCACCTGCGCTTTCCGGTTTCGCATCGTGCTTCCGCTTTGGTGTTCGCATCGCGCGCCCTGCGCCTCACCCCCGAAACCGCCAGAAAGCGTCGGCGAATCACCACCGAGCCCTATAGATTTGGCCGATGGTTCGGCAACCGGAAATAGAAGCGCGCAAGCATGCGGTCCTGAAGGACGCGTTCGGCTTTTCGGCCTTCCGGGACGGGCAGGAGCCGGTCGTCGACGCGGTGCTGAACGGCCGCAACGTGCTGGCCGTGATGCCGACGGGGGCGGGCAAGTCGCTGTGCTATCAGCTGCCCGCCCTGGTCAAGGGCGGAGTGTCGATCGTCATCTCGCCGCTGATCGCGCTGATGAACGATCAGGTCGCAGCGTTGAAGCTCGCCGGCCAGCCGGCCGAGGCGATCCATTCGGGCAGGCTGCGCGAGGATAATGTCGCGATCTGGCGGCGGGTCGCCGCCGGCGAGGTGCGGCTTCTCTACATGTCGCCGGAGCGGCTGATGGCGCCGCGCATGATCGCCGCGTTGAAGAAACTGCCCTTGTCGCTGATCGCCGTCGACGAGGCCCATTGCATCTCGCAATGGGGGCACAGTTTCCGCGGCGAATATCTCGAACTCGGCACCTTGCGCGAGGCGTTTCCCGGCGTGCCGGTGCTGGCGCTCACGGCGACCGCGGACCGGTCGACGCGCGACGACATCACCGCGAAGCTGTTCGGCGGCGACGCGGAGACCTTCGTCGCCGGCTTCGACCGCCCGAACATCCAGCTCACCGTCGTCGAAAAGGCGCGCACGGGCGCCGAGATCGAAGCCTTCGTCAAGGCGCGCGAAGGCCAGAACGGCATCGTCTACCGGATCTCGCGCCGCAAGGTCGACGATACGGCGGCAACGCTCGTCGAAGCCGGCATCCGGGCGCTGCCTTATCACGCCGGCATGCCGGCCGACGAGCGGGCCGCCAACCAGGAGGCGTTCCTGGCCGAAGCCGGTATCGTCATGGTGGCGACCGTCGCCTTCGGCATGGGCATCGACAAGTCGGACGTCCGCTATGTCGTGCATGGCGACATTCCCGGCAGCCTGGAGGCCTATTACCAGGAGATCGGCCGGGCGGGTCGGGACGGGGCGCCGGCGGACGCCTTCATGCTGTACGGGCTGGAAGATGTCCGCACACGGCGCCGTTTCATCGACGAGCAGGACAGCGATGGCGAACGCAAGCGCGTCGAGGCGAACCGGCTCGACGCGCTGATCGGCTATTGCGAGGCGGTGACCTGCCGGCGCGCCGCGCTGCTTGCCTATTTCGGCGAAGAGGCCGGGCCCTGCGGCAATTGCGATATCTGCCTCAATCCGCCGGTGCTGGCCGATGGAACCGATGCGGCGCGACTTGCCATCGACATGGTCCGGGTGACCGGCGAGCGCTATGGCGCTGCCTATATCGCCTCGCTGCTGGTCGGCGAGGGCAACGAGACGGTCGAGGCGCGCGGCCATCATCGCCTGGCGCTGTTTGCCGCCGGTTCTGCGCGCAAGAAGACGGAGTGGCGGGCGATCCTGAGGCAGTTGATCGCGGCCGGCCATCTCCATCAGGATATCGGCGCCTACGGATCGCTCAGCGCGACGCAGCGGGCGCAGCGGCTCGTCGACGGCGAGGAGGGCTTCCAGTTCCGCCAGCCGCGCGCGCGCAAGGGCGCCGGGCGGCAGAGGCGTAAAGGGCGGGAGGCAGCCGACCTGCCGGCGCTGACATCCGAGCAGGATGCGCTGCTCGGCCGCCTGAAGGCGCTGCGCCGGGAGATTGCGGCCGAGCGCGGCGTGCCGGCCTATGTGGTGTTTCCCGACCGGACGCTCGAGGAGATGGTCGTCCATAACCCGGCGACGCTGGATGAGATGGCGAAGGTCCGCGGGGTCGGCGCGGCGAAGCTGCAATCCTTCGGCCGGACCTTCCTGGATGCGCTTCAGGCCTAGCGGGCAACGGCGCTGTCGTAGATTTGATGCGGGCGGACAGGGGCGCGGGCCTTGCCTTGGCATTGCCCTTGTCTTTTCCTATCTGCGGAGTCCTGATCCTTCGGGTGTCAAGAAAACAAAGAAAGACGCTATCGATGTTTCGACCAAAGCTGCGAACCGTCGTCCTGCTGGTTGCTATCGCCGGGCTTGCCGGCGGTGCGACCATCGGATCCATCGCGCAGACCCGCACCAACAATGCCAAGGTCGTGCCGGAAACGCAGGCCGACGTCACCCTGTCCTTCGCGCCGATCGTCAAGCAGGTCGCGCCGTCGGTGGTCAATGTCTATACCAGCCGCGTCGTGCGGCGCTCGAACTACCCGCCCTTCTTCGATGATCCGTTCTTCCGCCGCTTCTTCGGCGATCCGGGCGCGCGCGGCGGGCGCGGCCAGGTGCAGAACTCGCTCGGCTCCGGCGTCATCGTCGATCCGACCGGCCTCGTCGTCACCAACGCCCATGTGATCGAGGGCGCCGACGAGATCAAGGTCGCCTTCGCCGACCGACGCGAATTCGAGGCCGAGATGGTGCTGGCCGACGAGAGTACCGATCTGGCGGTGCTGAGGATCAAGGCGAAGGGGCCGTTCCCGGCGCTCGAATTCGACGATTCCGACGCGCTCGAGGTCGGCGATATCGTGCTGGCGATCGGCAATCCCTTCGGCGTCGGCCAGACGGTGACCAGCGGCATCGTCTCGGCGCTGTCGCGCACCCAGGTCGGCATTTCCGACTACGGCTTCTTCATTCAGACGGATGCCGCGATCAATCCCGGCAATTCCGGCGGCGCGCTAGTCGATGTGCGCGGCCGGGTGGTCGGCATCAACTCGGCGATCTATTCGCGCTCCGGCGGTTCGCACGGCATCGGCTTCGCCGTTCCCTCCAACATGGCCCGGCTGGTGGTGGCAAGCGCCAAGTCCGGCGGTGAGTTGAAACGGCCCTGGCTTGGCGCGAGCGTGCAGGAGGTGACGCCGGATATCGCCGAGAGCCTCGACATGAGCCGGCCGGTCGGCGTGCTGGTGGGCAAGCTGCATCCGCGCGGTCCGGCCGCGCGCGCCGGGCTCAGGACCGGCGATGTCATTATCTCCATCGCCGGCCGCGAGGTGTTCGATCCGAACGCGTTCCGCTACCGGCTGGCCACCCGGGAAATCGGCTCGGAAACGGAGATCGCCGTCATCCGCCGCGGCCGCACCCAGACGATGACGCTGGGTCTCGTCGCGCCGCCTGAGGATCCGCCGCGCGATCTGCGCGACCTGGAGGGCCCGTCGCCGTTTTCCGGCGCTCGCGTCGCCAACCTGTCGCCGGCCGTTGCCGACGAATTGTCGCTCGATACCGAGGCGACCGGTGTCGTGGTCGTCGCCGTGCGGCGGTCCACGGTGGCCCACAGCGTCGGCTTCCGGCCCGGCGATACGGTTGTGGAGATCAATGGCGAGGTGATCGACACGACGGCTGAACTGCATGAGATCGTGTCCGACCGCCGGCGCGCCTGGGAGGTCACGATCATCCGCGACGGGCGGCGCATCACCTCCGTGCTGAGCGGCTAGCGCGGGCCCGGCCAGGGAAGGGGGAAAGGCGTGAGTACGCTGTTCGAAGCCGCCGGTCTGGACCAGGCCGTGCCGCGTCCGCTGGCCGACCGGCTGCGGCCCGAGGCGCTCGGGCAGGTCGTCGGCCAGGACCATCTCGTCGGGCCGGACGGCGCGCTGACGCGGATGCTTGCCTCGGGCGGCCTTGGATCGCTGATCCTGTGGGGGCCGCCGGGGACCGGCAAGACGACGGTCGCGCGTCTGCTGGCCGGCGAGACGGATCTCGCCTTCGAGCAGCTCTCGGCGATCTTCTCCGGCGTGCAGGACTTAAAGAAGGTCTTCGAGACGGCCCGCCAGCGCCGGCTGAGCGGGCAGGGGACCCTGCTGTTCATCGACGAGATCCACCGTTTCAACCGGGCCCAGCAGGACAGTTTCCTGCCCGTCATGGAGGACGGCACGATCGTTCTGGTCGGCGCGACCACCGAGAACCCGTCCTTCGAACTGAACGCGGCGCTGTTGTCGCGGGCGCAGGTGCTGGTCTTCCGCCGGCTCGACGCCGCCGCGATCGAGGACCTGCTCAGGCGCGCCGAGGCCGTCGAGGGACGCACGCTGCCGCTTGATGATGACGCCCGGCAGGCGCTGATCGGCATGGCCGATGGCGACGGCCGCGCCGCGCTGACGTTGACCGAGGAGCTGTTTCGGGCCGCCCGCGCCGGCGAGGCCTTCGATGTCGCGGGTTTGAGCGAGGTGGTGCAGCGCCGCGCGCCGATCTACGACAAGGGCCAGGACGGCCACTACAACCTGATCTCGGCGCTGCACAAGTCGGTGCGCGGCTCCGATCCGGACGCCGCGCTCTACTACCTGGCGCGGATGTTCTCGGCCGGCGAGGACCCGCTCTATATCGCCCGGCGGGTGGTGCGGATGGCGGTGGAGGATATCGGCCTCGCCGATCCGCAGGCGCTGGTGATCGCCAACGCGGCGAAGGAGGCCTACGATTTCCTCGGCAGCCCCGAGGGCGAACTGGCGATCGCCCAGGCCGTCGTCTATGCCGCAACCGCGCCGAAGTCGAATGCCGCCTACGTGGCCTTCAAGGGCGCGATGGCGGCGGCCCGCGAGCACGGCTCGCTGCTGCCGCCCAAACACATCCTCAACGCGCCGACGAAACTGATGAAGGCGGAAGGCTACGGCGCCGGCTACGAATACGACCACGATGCCGAAGAGGGGTTCTCCGGGCAGGATTATTTTCCTGATGAGATGCCGCGCCAGACCTTCTACGATCCGCCGGAGCGTGGCTTTGAGCGGGAGATCCGCAAACGGCTGGACTATTGGGCAAAGCGCCGTAAGCCGCGAGACTGATACGGCGGACGGGTATTCCTATCAGTGAGTTACGAGCGAATCTTGAGCAGTCGCTTGCGGATTTCGACAGCGGCCGACCAGAGCTTCGCGTTGCCCTTGATCGTCGATTTCGCCGCCTCGCGAAGCTTCATCGTGCCGGCGGCGGCCCGGCCGATGGTGGTCAGCGGCACGGCGGCGTTGAACAGCTCGAGCTGCGTCTCGCACCAGATATCCTTGTAGGGCTCGTCGCCGATCGTGAAGTCGAAGATCGTGATGCCGTGGGCGATGCACCACTGCATGAGATGGTGCATGAGCTGGGCGCCGGCCGAATAGGCCGCATAGACCTCCAGGTCGTAGCTGTGCAGGACGTAGTAGTAGGTCTCGTTCCAGACGAGACCGAAGCTGACGGCGGTGATGTCGTCGCCGCACCAAAGGCCGGAGAGCTGGACGGGGCTGTCGGCGGACAGGCTCGATAGCGCAAGCGCGCGGTAGAAGTCGCGCACGCCGTCGGGCGCGAACATGTCGGCGACGCCGATCCGCTCCAGGCCCGCCCGTTTCTGCGCAAACAGTGCGGCGAGCAGTGCTTCGACGGTCTGCTCGTCCGCGGCGATGCGAAAGGCCAGATCGCCGCGTTCGGCCATGCGCTCGGCCTTCTTGCGGTCGGTGCGCCGCCAGCCGCTGCCGCGCTTCTGCTTGTAGTAGGACGGCCAGTCGGCCCCCAGCACGGTCGCGTGCGCGCGGTTGGCATTGGGATAGGCCGGCAGGCGGGTGAACGGGTTCGCTTTCCCCTCGAGCACCATCGGCATGCGGATGAAATGGGCCAGATCGACGCCGCGAAACACCGACCGGATCGCATCGAGCAGGGCATCGAACACGGCCGGGTCCGATACGGCGCGATCGAGAAACGCCGGCGCGAACAACCCGCCATGATAGTCGGCATGTTCGCCGCCGAGCCATTCCACCACGCTCGATCCGGTCTGCCGCCTGACGCCGAGGGGCAGCAGGAACAGGAGCCGCCCGTCCTCGGCATGGCCCATGACGATATGCGGCGTGATCGCGCGCGCGGCCGCGACATGTGCGCACCAGGGCGCCACGAAGTCGAACGTCTGGAACACATGGCCGCTGGCGCCGGGCTGAAATGCGCGCCAGGCCTGCTCGCAGCTCGTCAAATCCGTCGTTACCGATACCCGGGCAAGACCGCCCGACCCGGCGGGGGCCGCAACGGCAACATCGGTGGCCGCGTTCTGCAATCGCGTCATAACTCACTCTGGCTATTGCGCGCGCTTTAGCACGTCAGAGATGAACAGCCTATGTATCTGGCGAAACAATTCATCGTGAGATCGTCGCAGCACGGGTTTGGGGCTGGCCGGACGGCGGCGATATTGGGCGAATCTCGCGCGTTTCGCTCGCTCGACGCTTGACCCGGTGCGGATATGGGGACATGGGTTGCCGACCACAGCGCAGCACCCGACCCCGTTCATGCCGTTCAATCCCTATCATCTTCTGCTTGTCGCGACCGGCGGTGCGCTGGGCGCCGGCGGGCGGTATCTTGTCGCGGTCGCGAGCCTGCGCCTGCTCGGCCCCGGATATCCGTGGGGGACGTTGTCCGTGAACGTTATAGGCTCGCTCGCCATGGGCGTTTTCGTCGGCGTGCTTGCCCGCTGGCTGCCGGGCCTGTCCGGGCAGGATGCGCGCCTGTTCGCCGCGACCGGGTTTCTGGGCGGGTTCACCACGTTTTCGGCGTTTTCGCTGGAGGTGGCCCTGTTGTGGCAACGCGGCGGCCTGATGCCGGCGGCCGGCTATGTCGCCGTCTCGGTGATCGGCTCCGTCGCGGCCGTCTTTCTCGGCCTGTGGCTCATGCGCGGATTCGAAGCATGAGCGGCGTCCAGCACATCGCCGTCGGGCGCGACGAGGCGGGAATGCGGCTCGACCGGTGGCTCCGCACGCGCTTTCCCGCGCTGACGCAGGGCCGCCTGCAGAAGCTTTTGCGCTCCGGCCAGGTGCGGGTCGACGGCCATCGCGCCAAGGCGGCCGACCGGCTGGAGGCCGGGCAGGAGATCCGCGTGCCGCCGATGCCGGCCCAGGCGCAGGGGAAGACACCCGCGCCGGCTGCCAAGGCGATAACGGAGGCCGACCGCGCCTTCCTGCGCGACATCACGCTCTATGAGGACGACGATATCTGGATCCTCAACAAGCCCTCCGGCATCGCCGTGCAGGGCGGCAGCCGGACGGTCCGGCATATCGACGGTATGCTGGCCGGCTTCGCTCGCGATCCCGACCGGCGCCCGCGGCTCGTCCACCGGCTCGACCGGGACACCTCCGGCGTGCTGGTGATCGCCAAGCGCCGGGCGATCGCCGCCGCGATGGGCCGGATGTTCCAGACCCGCTCGGTGCGGAAGATCTACTGGGCGGTGGTGAAGGGCGTGCCCAAGCCGCCGCAGGGCAAGGTCGACCAGGCGCTGATCAAGGCGGCCGGCGAGGAGGGCGACCGGGTCCGCGCGGCCCGGCACGGCGAGGAGGACGCGCAGTCCGCCGTCACCCACTACGCGGTGGTCGACCAGGCCGCGCAGAAATATGCCTGGATGTCGCTGAAACCGGTGACCGGCCGGCAGCACCAGCTGCGCGCGCACATGGCGATCATCGGCCATCCGATCCTCGGCGACGCCAAGTATCGCGGCGATATCGACCTGCCTGATGCGATCGCGCCGCGCCTGCACCTGCATGCCCGCCGCATCGGCTTCCCGCATCCCAAGACCGGCAAGACCATCGACGTCACCGCGCCGCTGCCCGAACACATGGCGGCGAGTTTCGCAGCCCTCGGCTTCGAGGCGGGCGCGCGTGGCGGGTCGGACGAATAGTAGCGGGTGAGTGGGGCGGCTGAGTGACTGGGGGCAAGTGATGTCGGAAACAACGAGGAGCGCCGGCGGTGGCATGCGGCCCGGTTCCGCATCGGCCGATCAGGTCCATGACCGGATCGATCCCTTCGCCGCGAGCCTGTTGGTCACGCTGTGCATCGCCTGGGGGCTCAACCACGTCTCGATGAAGGTCGCCAATGACGGATTGCAGCCGGTCTTTCAGTCCGGCCTGCGGTTCGCGCTCGGCACGCTGGTGGTGTTCGCGTGGTGCCGGCTCCGGCGCATCGCGCTGTTTGAGCGCGACGGCACGCTGTGGTGGGGGCTTCTCATCGGCGCGATATTCGGCACCGAACTGGCGATGCTCAATGTCGGGCTCGACTATACGAGTGCCTCGCGCGGCGTGGTGTTTCTCTATGTGATGCCGTTCGTCGTTGCCGTCGGCGCGCATTTCTTCGTTCCGGGCGAACGGATGACGTGGGTCGGCTTCGGCGGACTGGTGCTCGCCTTTGCCGGGGTGGTGATCGCCTTTTCCGACAAGCTCAGCCTGCCGTCGCCCGAGGCGGTCTATGGCGATTTGATCTGTCTCGCCGCCGGCACGATATGGGGCACGGGAACCCTGCTCATCAAGCTGACGCCGCTCCGGCATGCGCGGGCGGAGAAGCTGCTGATCTACCAGACCGCCGTTTCCGCCGTGATCCTGCTGCCGATCGCGCCGGCGTTCGGTCCGCTGGTGCGGGACATCACGCCGATGGTTGTCGCCGCCTTCACCTATCAGGTGCTCGGCGTGGTGGCCCTGTCGTTCCTGGCCTGGTTCTGGCTGATCCGGCATTATCCCGCCGGGCGGTTGAGCGCGTTCACCTTCCTGACGCCGATGTTCGGCGTTCTGTTCGGTGGCGTGCTGCTTGGCGAGCCGGTGAGCTGGAAGCTCGGGCTTGCTCTCCTGTTCGTCGCGGCCGGGATCTACCTGGTCAACGCGCCGCGCCCCAAATCGGCGCAACCGGGATAACACCATGCGGCTCGTCCTGTTCGATTGCGACGGAACGCTGGTCGACAGCCAGCACGTGATCGTCGCCTGCATGGAGGCGACCTTCGCCGATCACGGGCTCGCCCCGCCGCCGCGCCGCGAGATCCTCGGCATTGTCGGATTGTCGCTGCCGCAGGTCTTCCAGACGCTGCTCGACGCCGATAGCCCGGCAAGGGGCGCCGCGATGGTCGAGACCTACAAGGACCATTTCCTGCATTACCGGCAGAGCGGGCCGGTCGAGCCGCTCTATCCCTCGGCAGACCGCGTGGTCGCGGCGCTTGCCGCCCGCGAGGACGTGCTGATCGGCATCGTCACCGGCAAGTCGCGGCGCGGCGTCAAGGCGGTGCTCGGCCATCACGACCTGATCGACCATTTCGTTACCGTGCAGACCGCCGATGACGCACCCTCCAAGCCGCATCCGGGCATGGTGCATCAGGCGATGGCGGAGACCGGCGCCGATCCGGCCGACACCGTTGTCATCGGCGACACGACCTACGATATGGAGATGGCGCGGGCGGCCGGGGCGACCGCGATCGGGGTCGGCTGGGGCTATCACGCCGCCGACCTGCTGCCCGGCGCGGGCGCGGAAACCGTGCTCGACCATTTCGACGACCTGCTGCCATGGCTCCACGGCCTGTGGCGCGACACGGACCGATTGCCATGAGCGAAGACAATCCGATGACCAAGGCCCAGGCGGCGACGCGGCCGGTGCTGCCGAAACGGTTCTATGACAAGGCCGTCGCAGTCGAGCACGAGGGCGAGCAGGAGAGCGGTTTCACAATCCATCTCGACGGGCGGCCACTCAGGACGCCGGCGAAGGCGCTGCTGATCCTGCCCGATGCCGACCTGGCGGACGCGGTGGCGGCGGAATGGCAGGCGCAGGCCGACGTCGTCGATCCCGCGACCATGCCGCTGACGCGCCTTGCCAACAGCGCGCTCGACACGGTCGCCGCCGATCCGGGCGCGGTCGCTGGCGAAGCGGCCCGCTATGCCGGCTCGGACCTGCTGTGCTACCGCGCCGAGGAGCCGGACGGACTGGTCGAGCGGCAGAACGAGGCATGGGACCCGGTCCTCGACTGGGCGCGCGCCGATCTCGGCCTGCGGTTCAATCTCGCCGGCGGCATCGTTCATGTCGGCCAGCCCGACGAGACGCTTGCCCGTGTCGAGGCGCTGCTGACGGGCTATGCCCCGCTGCCGCTTGCCGGCCTGCATGTCATCACGACGCTGACCGGCTCGGTGGTGCTGGCGCTCGCGGTGGCGGAAGGGCGGCTTGACGCCGAAGCGGCATGGCGCGCTGCCTGCGTCGATGAGGACTGGCAGATTTCGCTGTGGGGCGAGGATGCCGAGGCGATGAAGAAGCGCGCCGCCGCCTGGCGCGACATGGAAGCCGCGTCGCGACTTGCCCGCCTTCGCTGATTGCGGCGCCTGGACCGAGCGCGGCCTGGCCCGCCGCCTGCTATCCTTCTGCTACCCATGGACGACTCCCCGTGTCGCGAAGTCCATGCTATGCAACGCGCCTGACGCGACCAGGGATCCAGGGGACCATGAAGGAAATTCTCGAGCAGCTTGAAGCCCGCCGCGCGGTGGCGCGGGTCGGCGGCGGTGAAAGACGGATCGAATCGCAGCACAAGCGCGGCAAGCTGACGGCCCGCGAGCGCATCGACCTGTTCCTGGACGAGGGCTCGTTCGAGGAATTCGACATGTTCGTCGAACACCGCTGCACGGAGTTCGGCATGGACCAGTCGAAAATCCCGGGCGACGGCGTGGTGACCGGCTGGGGCACCGTCAACGGCCGGACCGTGTTCGTCTTCGCCAAGGATTTCACCGTCTTCGGCGGCTCCCTGTCGGAGACCCATGCCCAGAAGATAACCAAGATCCAGGACATGGCGCTGAAGAACCGGGCGCCGGTGATCGGCCTGTTCGACGCCGGCGGCGCGCGCATCCAGGAGGGGGTCGCGGCGCTCGGCGGCTATGGCGAGGTGTTCCAGCGCAACGTGATGGCCTCAGGCGTCATCCCGCAGATCTCGGTGATCATGGGGCCGTGCGCGGGCGGCGACGTCTATTCGCCGGCGATGACCGATTTCATCTTCATGGTGCGCGATACCAGCTACATGTTCGTGACCGGCCCGGACGTGGTGAAGACCGTCACCAACGAGACGGTGACGGCGGAGGAACTGGGCGGCGCCAGCGTTCACACGGTCAAGTCGTCGATCTCCGACGGCGCCTATGACAACGACGTCGAGGCGCTGATCCAGATGCGACGGCTGATGGATTTCCTGCCCGCCAATAACGAGGAGGGCGTGCCGGAACTGCCGAGTTTCGATGATCCCGAACGGATCGAAGCCTCGCTCGACACGCTGATCCCGGATAATCCGAACAAGCCCTACGACATCAAGGAACTGATCACCAAGGTCGCCGACGAGGGCGATTTCTTCGAGATCCAGGCAGCCTTCGCCGGGAACATCGTCACCGGCTTCGGCCGCGTTGCCGGCCGCACCGTCGGCTTCGTCGCCAATCAGCCGATGGTGCTTGCCGGCGTGCTCGATTCCGATGCTTCCCGCAAGGCCGCCCGGTTCGTGCGCTTCTGCGACTGCTTCTCGATCCCGATCGTCACCTTCGTCGACGTGCCGGGCTTCCTGCCGGGCACGGCGCAGGAATATGGCGGGCTGATCAAGCACGGCGCCAAGCTGCTGTTCGCCTATGCCGAGGCGACCGTGCCGAAAGTGACGGTGATTACCCGGAAGGCCTATGGCGGCGCCTATGACGTGATGGCCTCAAAGCACCTGCGCGGCGACGTCAACTATGCCTGGCCGACCGCCGAGATCGCGGTGATGGGGCCGAAGGGGGCCGCCGAGATCCTCTATCGCGCCGAACTCGATGATCCCGAAAAGATCGCCGGCCGCATCCAGGACTATACCGACCGCTTCGCCAATCCGTTCGTCGCTGCCGAGCGCGGCTATATCGACGAGGTCATCATGCCCCAGTCGACCCGCAAGCGGATCTCGCGGGCCCTCGACATGCTGCGCAACAAGCATCTGGAAAACCCCTGGAAGAAGCACGACAACATTCCGCTTTAGGCGAACGTCCCGCCGCGCTGCTCCATGGACCGAGCATTCTGGCCGGGCGGACTATCCGCCTATGAACTCGACGCGCAGGCCGGCCGCTTCGCATAGTGCTGCCAGCCGGGGGTCGGCGGTGACGATCGGCGCGTCTTCTCGAAGCGCCAGGGCGATGTAGAAGCAATCGTAGATCGGATGATCGGTCTCGATCGCAAGTTCCAATGCGGCATCGCAAAGCGCCGCTAGCGGCACCAAAGACGGGATGTCGACAGCAAGCCGTTTCAGAGCGGCCTCGGCCTGCTCGCGTATCGAAACGCCGCGCCGGATCCGTTTCCAGAAGGCGTTGCCGACTTCGGCGAGGATGAGATCGGGGGCAACGAGATCGTCACGGTTCAGATAGACGACGGCCTGATCCGAGCCGGATTCCTGTGCATACCATTTGATCGCAACGGAAGCGTCAACGATAAGGCTCATCGTTGTCCCTGTCGGCGCGGATCAGGTCGACGCTGTCGACGGGCGATATCGACCCCATTTCCCGTATTCGCCGCGCCTGTTCGACGACGTCGTCACGAGAGGGCCGCGTTGCCTCGGTCAGCAAATCACGGACGGTTTGCTCCAGCGATGTATT
Source organism: Tepidamorphus sp. (assembly GCA_028280885.1). Taxonomy (GTDB): domain Bacteria; phylum Pseudomonadota; class Alphaproteobacteria; order Rhizobiales; family Tepidamorphaceae; genus Microbaculum. The sequence goes on along the minus strand of JANQKY010000055.1, from coordinate 13,940 downwards.
GTCTCGCCTAGCCTTGGCCTTGAGCTTTTCGATAACCGCGTCATCGAGATTTCGAACGAGTATCTGGCCCATCATCGGCTCCCTGCTATCACCATGATAGCATATGGTTCCGGCATCGCGTCTTCAACGGTCATGAAGTGTCGCACATCTGCAATCGTATCGACATCCAAGCGCGATGCTGGCGTCACACTCGATTGGTAGGCCATCGCAGCGGCCGGCCCCGTGGCGCCTCAGGCCACGCGGGCCGACTGTCCGCTACCCCGACATGAACCAGATGGAGACCATTCGATGCGCAGTCTGATCGCGATCGGTTTCCTTGCCGCAGCGGCTCTTCCCGCTGCCGCGCAAGACGAATTCACGGCGACGCTTAAAGGCCATGCCATCCTGCCCGCCAAAACCCTCATTGCCGCCCCGGCCGATGCGCCGGCGTCGATGAAGGTGTCCGGCAAGTTCACCGGCAAGACGCCGAACCGCCTGAAGACCGAGCCGAGCAAAGGCGACACGCTGCCCTTCGACGGCCAGCCGGTGCAGGGCTTCTCCGGCATCAAGAAGCTCGAAGACGGCACGTTTCTCGTCCTGACCGACAACGGGTTCGGGTCGATGGCCAATTCGCCCGACGCCATCCTGATGTTCCACCGGGTCGCGCCGAATTTCGAAACCGGTGATGTGGAGATCCTGGAAACCGTCTTCCTGAGCGATCCCGACCAGGTGGTTCCCTTCCTCGTCACCAACGAGGCGAGCGACACGCGCTACCTGACCGGCGCCGATTTCGACCTGGAAGGCTTCCAGCCGGTCGGCGACAAGGTTTTCATCGGCGACGAGTTCGGCCCCTACATCATCGTCGTTGACCGCGAGACCGGCAAGGTGGAGGAATTCTTCGAGACCTTCGTCGACGGCAAGAAGGTCCGTTCGCCGGATCATCACGAGGTCAGGCTGCCCAATCCGGATGGCGAGATGCCGGAGATCACCGCCAAGCGCTCGCGCGGCTATGAGGGTTTTGCCGCCTCGGTCGACGGCAAGACGCTTTATCCGATGCTCGAGGGCCCGATCTGGAACGTCGAGGCCGCGGCCTATGAGGATGTCGACGGCACGCACGCCCTGCGCATCCTGGAATTCGATGTCGCCGGACGTGAATTCACCGGCCGCTCCTGGCTCTATCCGATGGAGGCCAACGGCCACGCGATCGGCGATTTCAACATGATCGACGAGACCCGCGGCCTGGTCATCGAGCGCGATTCCGGCCAGGGCGATGTGGCCGAGGCCTGCAAGGACGGCCAGACCGAGGGCTGCTTCAAGAACCCGGCCGAGTTCAAGCGCGTCTACATGATCAACATGGACGGCGTCGAAGCCGGCCAGCCGGTCAAGAAGGTCGGCTATATCGACCTGATGAACATCCAGGATCCCGAAGGCCTGGCCCGGCTTGGCAAGCGCGAGGACGGCACGCTGACCTTCCCGTTCGTGACGATCGAGGATGTCGACCGGGTCGATGACACCCACATCATCGTCGCCAACGACAACAACTTCCCGTTCTCGAAGGGCCGCAGCCTGACCGAGCCGGACAACAACGAATTCGTCCTGCTCGAAGTCGGCGAATTCCTGAACGCCAAGTAAGCGCGATCCTCACGGGCAGGATGTGCGATGGCCCGCCGGCGCTGCCGGCGGGCCATTTGTATTCGCGGGGTCGGGCCGGGTCACCCGGCTTCGATGAACCGAACCGCCTTGTTGTAGATCAGAAGCGCGATACAGCCCCCGTGGCTGCCCGGCGAGTGACGCGTGCCGGGTGGATGGGCGACGAAGGTGCCGGCGGGATAGGCGCCGTGCTCGTCATACTGGTCGCCTTCGATGACCAGCATGTGCTCGTAGCCGACATGCTCGTGCAGGGCGACGCGGGCGCCGGGCTCGTAGCGCAGGAATACGGCGGAGGGGCCGCCATCCGGCTCCTTGTAGAGCCAGTGGGCGGTGACGCCGGAGCGGAACGGCTCCCAGTCCTCCGCCTTCGCGAGCCGCTGTGCGATATCCATCACGTCGGGAAGGACGATCGAGGCCGGTGTATCGGACATGGTGTGCTTTGCTCCGGATCAGGTGTCGGCTGCGGGGGTGTCGAACCAGCGGCGCTCGGCCCAGCCGAGGATCAGCAAGAGCCAGGTGGCGAACGCGAAGGGGGCGGACAGCGACTGGACGCCGAGGCTGCCGATCGCCGGAATGAGGATCGTCGCAACAAGCGCGCCCAGGATGGCCAGCCGGAGTTTGCCGCCGCACAGGACATAGGCCGACACGGCGGCGAGGACGCCATTGAAGCCGTAGAGGCCGGTGTCGACGCTCGCCGGATCGACATCCCGGTAGTAATAGGAGACGAACGTGCCGATCGCAGCGCCCATCAGCGCGATGACCGCGTGGCGCGGATTGCTGACAAACACCCCGCAGAAGAACAATACCCCCGACAGCAGGGTCGGCGAGAACAGCGCTTCGCCGAGACCGAGAACGATCGAGGCAAGCGGGTGGAACGTCGCGGTCTTGTCCAGTGAAAACGCGGCCGGCTGCAGGACGCCGAGATAGGGTTCGAGCGCCCACAGGCCCCAGAAGATCAGGAGGAAGGGCAGGACGAGGATCGGAAAGGGCAGCAGGATCAGGAAGACGCGCACCAGCACCACGGCGAGGACGACGCAGACGAGCAGAACGCCCCACATGCCGAAATCGGTCCAGCCGGTCTCGTAGAAGGCCGGCAGGGAGATGGCGATCAGGGAGGGATTGAGGCCCGGCAGGCCGGTCGACAATATCGCGCCGCGATGGCCGAGCAACATGCGGGTGCCCGGCGCGATGATGCCGGCGACCAGCATATAGGCCGCCGTGATCGGCGAGGCGACCAGGATCGCGGCCAGGAAGAACAGGCCCGTCAGTTCGTTGGTCTGGAAGCAGAGCTGCGAGCAGCCGCGCAGCACCAGCCGCCAATAGGGCACCGCCTCCGGATCAACCGGGGCAAACAGATAGTCGACGGGTGGCTTCATGGCGGCACCGCTCCCGAAACGATCCGGGCCCGCCGGCGCTGCGATCGTGGACGCGAGCCGGCGGAGAGAGGCGGATCAGGTCCAGTCGAGCTTCCAGATGGACTCGATGACCTTCAGGAGTTCCTCCGACTGCGCCGTCCAGCCGACAATGCCGCCCTGGGCGACCAGTGCGCGCAGGGTCACTTCCTTGAATTCCGGGAAGTAGCTATCGCAGCCGTCTTCGATGAGCAGGCAGTCAAAGCCGCGGTCGTTGGCGCAGCGCATGGTCGTCTGCACGCAGACCTCGGTCGTGACGCCGGTGATCACCAGATTCGAGATGTTGCGCTTCATCAGATACTCGTGCAGGCCGGTATCGTAGAAGGCGTCCTTGCCGGGCTTCGAAATGACGAATTCGCCTTCGACCGGCGCGTTCTCGTCGATGAAATCGGAACCGTATTCGCCGTCGATCAGGATCCGGCCCATCGGCCCCTTGTCGCCGATCTTCTGCTTGGGGTTGCCGCGATTGCGCTTGGCGGTCGGCAGATCGGAAAGGTCGGGCTTGTGGCATTCCTTGGTGTGAATGACAGGAATGCCCAGCTTGCGGAAGGCGGCCTGCAGCTTGGCGATCACCGGAATGCAGGGCTGGACGTTCGCCAGATTGTTGCCAAGCGATTCGGCGAAACCGCCGGGCAGCAGGAAATCCCGCTGCATGTCGATGCAGATCAGCGCGGCATGATCCATGTCGAACTGGTACGGGAACGGCTTGGCGTCAACGGTTTCAACGGTCGGCATTTACAACCCCTCTGCAAATCCTTGAATGATCAAATCGGTCAGCGGCAAAGTCGCGTGCTTCCGTAAGTGCAGCCTAGCATGATACTAAGTCGGCAATAGCTATATTTTCGTTTCCGAACATCCACAGTTTTGAGCAAGGCCTGGCGTTGCCGATACTGCGTTAGGGTTTGGTGTGCCGTGTTGCGGTCGCCTATCCTTTTGCGAATCGCGGCGAGGCAACGGAGCTCCTCGATGATCGACACACTGGTGGTCGGGCTTTACCTGCTCGTCGTCGTCATCATCGGCTTGTGGGCCTCGCGCGGACAATCCAGTCTCAAGGACTACGCGGTCGCCGGCCGGTCGCTGAGTTCGCTCGTCATCTTCGCGACCATGTCGGCCTCGTTCATCGGCGGCGGGTTTTCGACCGGAAACGCCGCCAACGTGTTTCTCTACGGCATCGCGGGAATTGTCGGATTGTGGGGCTTCAGCCTCAAGGAGATCCTGGTTGCGACGTTCATCGCGCCGAAAATGGCGCGCTTTCCGGGCGCGATATCGGTCGGAGACGTGCTCGCCACCTGCTACGGGCGGCCGGGACGGCTGATCGGCGGCGTCGCCGCGCTGTTTCTGTGTACGGGAATCGTCGGTGCCCAGGTCGGCGCGATCGCGGTGGTGTTCGGCGTCTTCTTCGATCTGCCGCGGCTCGCCGGGATCGCGATCGGCTGCGGCATCGTGATCGCCTATACGACCCTCGGCGGCATGCGGGCGGTCGTCGTCTCCGATGTTCTCCAGTTCATCATCCTGTCGATCGGGATGCCGCTGGTGCTCGTCTTCGGCATCGCCTATGTCGGCGGTATCGACGCGCTGCTTGGCGCCGTTCCGCCCGACCGGATCGCGATCCCCGGTCCGCATTATGGCTGGCTTGGCCTGGCCGCGCTGGTGCTGACCTTCCTGTTCGGCGAAACGCTGGTGCCGCCCTATCTGCAACGCCTGCTGTCGGGGCGCGACACGAAGTCGGCGGCGCGCGGCACGATGCTGTCGGGGCTGTACTCGATCCCGTTCTTCGCCGTGACCGGCATGATCGGGCTCATCGCGCTGGCGATGGGGCCCGATCTGAACGCCAACCACGCGATGCCGCATGTCGTCGTCACGGTGATGCCGTCGGTGCTGAAGGGGCTCGTCATCGCCGCCGTCCTGTCGATCGTCATGTCGTCGGCCGATTCCTTCCTGAACTCGGCATCGATCGCCTTCACCAACGATATCGTGGAACCGCTGCGGCCAAGGCCGCTTCAGCCCGAAAGCGCGCTGTTGCTGGCCCGGCTGACGACATTCGCGGTCGGGGTCCTGTCGGTCCTGTTCGCGGTATCGATCGAGGCGATCCTCGATATCCTGATCTACGCCTACACCTATTGGGCGCCGGTCGTGCTGGTGCCGCTGATCGCGACGATCTACGGGATCCGCCGGTCGGTGAGCGTGTTCGTCGCGAGCGCGTTTGTCGGCGTCATCGTCGCCACGGCCTGGGACCACCTGTTCGGCCAGCCCGGACAGGTCGCGGGGCTGGTCGTCGGCGTGTTCGCCAATCTCGCGGTCTTCTGGCTGGCTCCGTCGAGCGAGGAGGGCGGCCGGCCGGATGCGGCCGGTTAGCCGGCAAGACGTTCGGCGTGCCAGGCGACGTGGTCGGCCATGAAGGTGGAGATGAAATAGTAGGAATGGTCGTAGCCGGGCTGCATCCGGTAGGTCAGGTCGACGCCGGCCTTCTCGCAGGCTGAACGGAAGGCGGCCGGATCGAGTTGCTCGGCCAGGAAGTTGTCGGCATCGCCCTGGTCGACGAGGATTTCCGGCACCTTGTAGCCGTCCTCGATCAGCGCGGTGGCGTCGTAGTGGCGCCAGGCGGTCTGATCGTCGCCGAGATAGGCGGGCAGCGCCTTTTGGCCCCAGGGAACGGCGATCGGGTTGCTGATCGGCGCGAAGGCGGAGACGGAGCGGTAGGTGTCGGAATGCTTCAGCGCGACGGTCAGCGCGCCATGGCCGCCCATCGAATGGCCGAAGATGCCCTGACGGGCCATATCGACGGGGAAGTGCTCCGCGATCAGGGCCGGCAATTCGCGGGTCACGTAGCTGTACATGTGAAAATGGTTGCGCCAGGGGGCTTCAGTCGCGTCGACATAGAAGCCGGCGCCCTGGCCGAGATCGTAGGTGTCCATGTCGGCGATGCCGTCGCCGCGCGGCGAGGTGTCCGGGCAGACGATGATGACACCGGTTTCGGCGGCGATGCGGCGGTATTCGCCCTTTTCCATGACATTGGCATGGGTGCAGGTGAGGCCGGAGAGATACCACAGGACCGGGCAGGGGCCGGCCTCGGCCTGCGGTGGCAGGTAGACAGCGAAGGTCATGTCGCAGCCGCAGGTCTCAGAGCGATGCCGGTAGACGCCCTGCGTCCCGCCGAAGGCGCGGTTGGTCGATACGGTTTCCATTTTGCGTTCCCCTGAATGTCGTCGCGGTCTTTAAGTCAGATCAGATCGGCTTCCAGATCGTATTCGGTGGCCTTGGCGACCCGGGCCCTGACGATATCGCCGGGCGACAGGTCGTCCTCGTGCGGCAGGAAGACCGAGCCGTCGATTTCCGGCGCGTCCCAGACCGAGCGGCCGGTCGCGCCGTCGCTGTCGACAGAATCGATGATCACGTCGATCTCGCGGCCGACTTTGGTCTTGAGGCGGGCGGCGCTGACGGCCTGGGCGGTTTCCATGAGGGCCGCCCAGCGTTCCTCCGTCACGTCGTCGGGCACGGGGTTCGGCAGGTCGTTCGATTTCGCGCCGGCGACGGGCTCGTAGCGGAAGCAGCCGACCCGGTCGATGTCGGCATCCTCGATGAAGTCGAGCAGGGTCTCGAAATCTTCCTCCGTCTCGCCGGGAAAGCCGACGATGAAGGTCGAGCGGATGGCCAGATCCGGGCAGATCTCGCGCCAGCGGCGGATGCGTTCCAGCGTCTTCTCGGCATGGGCCGGGCGGCGCATCGCTTTCAGCACCGGCGGGCTTGCGTGCTGAAACGGGATGTCGAGATAGGGCAGGATCTTGCCGTCGGCCATCAGCGGGATCACCTGGTCGACATGCGGGTAAGGGTAGACATAGTGCAGGCGGATCCAGATCCCGAGGTCGCCAAGCTCCCGTGCCAGATCGAAAAAGCGAGTCTTTACAGCGCGTCCGCGGAAATCGCTCTCCTGATACTTCAGGTCGACGCCATAGGCCGACGTGTCCTGGCTGATGACCAGCAGTTCCTTTACACCGGCGTTGGCGAGCTTTTCGGCCTCCAGCAGCACGCGGTTGATCGGCCGGGAGGCGAGGTCGCCGCGCAAGTGCGGGATGATGCAGAACGAGCAGCGGTTGTTGCAGCCCTCGGAAATCTTCAGATAGGCGTAGTGGCGCGGCGTAAGGCGCAGGCCCTCCGGCGGCACCAGATCGACGAAAGGATCGTGTTTCGGTGGCGCCGCCTCGTTCACCGCGCCGACGACGGCCTCGTATTGATGCGGGCCGGTGACCGAGAGCACGTCAGGGAATTCGCTGCGGATCCGGTCTTCTTCGACGCCCATGCAGCCGGTCACCACGACGCGGCCGTTCTCGGCGACCGCCTCGCCGATTGCCTCCAGCGATTCCGCCTTGGCGCTGTCGAGGAAGCCGCAGGTGTTGACGATGACGACGTCGGCGCCGTCATAGTCCGGCGATACCGTATAGCCCTGCGCGCGCAGCTTGGTCAGGATCCGTTCCGAATCGACCAGCGCCTTGGGACAGCCCAGGCTGACGATACCGACGGAAGGGGCGTTCGTGCTCATGTGCTTCTTCGATTTGCTGTGACGGCGGCGCCGTTTCCCATTGGCCCTACACCATGACCGGCCGGCCTGCCACTTTTTCCGCCCCGCGTTCCGCACCCTGGGCATCTTGCCTGATACCCGACTTAAGCAGGCATTTACTGCGCTGCATCATCCGACTACAACTCGGGCGATGCTTCATGAGCCCGTTCCGAGGCTTGAGGGGCGGGAAAAGGGACGAACGCCTTACATGTTTTCCAAGATACTGATCGCCAACCGTGGCGAGATCGCCTGCCGGGTCATCAAGACTGCCCGCAAGATGGGGATTGCGACCGTCGCTGTCTACTCCGACGCCGACAAGGACGCGTTGCATGTGGAGATGGCCGACGAGGCGGTGCATATCGGCCCGCCGCCGGCCGCGCAGTCCTATCTGCTGATCGAGCGCATTCTCGAGGCCTGCCGGGAGACCGGCGCGGAAGCCGTGCATCCGGGCTACGGGTTTTTGTCCGAGAACGCCGCCTTCGCCGAGGCGCTGGACAAGGCCGGCATCGCCTTCATCGGTCCGCCGGTCGGCGCGATCGAGGCGATGGGCGACAAGATCGAATCCAAGAAGGTCGCCGACGGCGCCGGCGTCTCGACCGTGCCGGGCTTCCTCGGCGTGATCGAGGACGAGGCGCAGGCCGTCAAGATCGCCGACGAGATCGGCTATCCGGTGATGATCAAGGCGTCCGCCGGCGGCGGCGGCAAGGGCATGCGCGTCGCCTATTCGGCCGACGAGGTGGCCGAGGGCTTCCTGCGCTCGAAATCGGAAGCGAAATCCTCCTTCGGCGACGACCGGGTCTTCGTGGAGAAATTCATCGAGAACCCGCGCCATGTCGAGATCCAGCTGATCGGCGACAAGCACGGCAACGTCGTCTATCTCGGCGAGCGCGAATGCTCGATCCAGCGGCGCAACCAGAAGGTCGTCGAAGAGGCGCCATCGCCGCTGCTCGACGAGGCGACCCGCAAGGAGATGGGCGAACAGGCCGTCGCGCTCGCCAAGGCGGTCGGCTATTTCTCCGCCGGCACGGTCGAGTTCGTCGCCGGCCAGGACCGGTCCTTCTTTTTCCTGGAGATGAACACGCGGCTGCAGGTCGAGCATCCGGTGACCGAACTGATCACCGGCGTCGACCTGGTCGAGCAGATGATCCGGGTTGCCGCCGGCGAGGCGCTGCCCTTTGCCCAGTCCGATATCACGCTCAATGGCTGGGCGATCGAATCGCGCGTCTATGCCGAGGATCCCTATCGCAACTTCCTGCCCTCGATCGGCCGGCTGGTGCGCTATCAGCCGCCGGAGGAGGGCACGCATGACGGCTTGACGACCCGCATCGACACCGGCGTCTACGAGGGCGGCGAGATCTCGATGTTTTACGATCCGATGATCTCCAAGCTCGTCACGCACGGGCCGGACCGCCGGAGTGCGATCGCCCATATGGGCCGGGCGCTCGATGCCTATTACATCGAGGGAATCCAGCACAACATCCCCTTCCTGTCGGCGCTGATGGAGCATCCGCGCTGGATCGAGGGGGCGCTGTCGACCGGGTTTATCGCCGAGGAATATCCCGACGGCTTCCATCCGCGCGAGCCGGACGACGCCGCCGAGCGGGTGATCTGCGCGGTCGCCGCCTCGATCGATCACTTGAACAACAGCCGGCGCCGGGTGATCTCCGGGCAGATGCAGGAGGGCGGCTACCGCTTTCCGGGTCGCCGCGTCGTCCGCTTCGACGGCAGGAGCGTTCATCTGACCGTGTCCGGCGGCCCGCCCGACTATTCGATCGCCTTTGCCGCCGATGGCGAGGCCGAGCCGCTGCATGTGCATTCGCACTGGGTGCCGGGGCATCCCGTCTGGACGGGAACGATCGGCGGGGAGGCCGTTTCGGTCCAGGTCGCGCCGACGCTGACCGGTTTTGCAATCGACTATCGCGGCGTTTCAGTGAAGGCCGACGTGTTCACCGAGCGGGAGGCGGAGCTTGCCGCGCTGATGCCGGTGAAGGTGCCGCCGGATACCTCCAAGATGCTGCTCTGCCCGATGCCGGGCCTGGTCGTCTCGATCGCCGTCAGCGAGGGGCAGGAGATCAAGGCCGGCGAGACGCTCGCCGTCGTCGAGGCGATGAAGATGGAAAACGTGCTGCGGGCCGAGCGCGACGCGGTCGTCTCGAAAATCCATGCCGAGCCCGGCGCGAGCCTTGCGGTCGACGCGGTTATCATGGAGTTTTCTTGAGCCGGGAGACGTCGGCGACGGAAGGGTTCGGATGCAGCGTGCGCAGATCAATGTCGGCCGGATCCGCTTTGGCCCGCACGATCCGCGGATGATGGTCCTTGTCGACATTCTCGACCGGTCTTTAGCTTGAAGGGCTTCGACGATGCGGCTTCTCTCCGGCCTGTTGCGGAAATTCGTGCGGAACGGCCGGATGCGGCTTTACGATGCCGGCGGCGGGCTGCATGAATTCGGCTCCGGCGAGAACGGGCCGACGGTGACGGTGCGGCTAAGCGATGCATCGCTGCACCGCAAGCTCGCGCTCAATCCCGAACTGATCGCCGCCGAAGCCTATATGGACGGCACGCTGACGTTCGAGGACGGGTCGACGGTCCACGACTTCCTGACGCTGTTCTCGGTCAATCGGTCAGGCCTTGCCTCGGCCGGGTCGCAGAAGCTGTTGCGCCGCGTCTGGCGCGGCCTGAAGCGCTGGCAGCAGGCCAATCCGCTCGGCCTGGCAGCACAGAACGTCCGCCATCACTACGACCTGTCGGGCGATCTCTACCGGCTCTTCCTCGACGAGGGGCTCAACTATTCCTGCGCCTATTTTCGCGATCCCGAGACCGATACGCTGGAGGCCGCCCAGGAGGCGAAGCTCCTGCATATTGCCGCCAAGCTGCGTCTCGAACCGGACATGAGGGTCGCCGAGATCGGCTCGGGCTGGGGATCGCTTGCGATCCAGCTTGCCCGGCTTGGTGCGCGGGTGACCGCGATCAACGTCTCGCCGGAACAGATCAAGGTGTCGCGCGAGCGCGTCGCGGCCGCCGGCGTGGCTGACCGGGTAACCTTCGTCGAGCGCGACTACCGCGAGCTTGACGGCCGTTTCGACCGGGTCGTCTCGGTCGGCATGATGGAACATGTCGGCGTACGGCATTTCGACGAATATTTCGGCAAGGTGCGGGACCTGCTGACAGATGACGGCTTCGCGATGATCCATGCGATCGGCCGCATGACGCCGCCGGGCACGACCGGGCCGTTCATCCGCAAATACATCTTTCCCGGCGGCTACGTGCCGGCGCTGTCGGAGGTCTTCGCCTCGCTGGAGCGGGTCGGGCTGTGGGCCTGCGACAACGAGATCCTGCGGCTGCACTACTATTATACGATCAAGCACTGGCGCGAACGCTTCGCCGCCAATCGCGACAAGGCCGCCGCGCTCTATGACGAGCGCTTCTGCCGGATGTGGGAGTTCTATCTTTCCGCCGTCGAGCTCGGCTTCCTGCACGGCTCCAACATGGTCTATCAGCTGCTCTTGTCGCGCGAACGCGACGCGGTGCCGATCCTGCGCGATTTCATCGTCGACGACGAGCGGGCGCTGCTTGAGGCGCGGGCGGGCTGATCCGGGCGAGGTGATCAGGTGGGGGCGGTGGCGCGCAAACCTCTCGTTCGTCATCCCGGACGGCCGTCAGGCCGAGCCGGGATCGGGGAGCCCCTTATCCATCGGTGGAAAACACCAGCATGCGCCCGGGTTCCCCGATCCCGGCTCTCCGGCTTTGCCTCCGGCCGGGATGACGAGGGAGCGGTGGTTTCTTACCGCTGCCGCCTCTTCCGGCGTCATGCCGGGGCGTGGTCCACTGCTGTCCGGTTCAGCGGGCACGGGGCTTTTTGTTTTCAGCTTGGCCACCCACTCGGATGTCATGCCCGGACTTGTTCCGGGCATCCATGACCACAGAGAGTGGGACAGCGGGGCGCAAACCTCGCGTTCGTCATCCCGGACGACCGTAGGTCGAGCCGGGATCGGGGAGCCACCGATCCATCGGTCGAAAACACCAGCATGCGCCCGGGTTCCCCGATCCCGGCTCTCCGGCTTCGCCTCCGGCCGGGATGACAAGGGAGGGGTGGTTTCTTACGGCTGCCGCCTCTTCCGGCAATGACCGCAGAGAGTGGGACGGCGGGGCGCAACCCTCTCTCGCCATCCCGCAGATCACCCTGTTAGCGTCTCCCTTCACCACACGCCGGCCGGCCCCGGATCGCCCGCATTGGGTTTCCCGCCGACACACGGTAGTCTCGCTTTCCGCTCGTCATCCAGGGGGCACCGCCATGCGCACCGTCCATGTCCGCATCGAAGGCCGCGTCCAGGGCGTCTACTACCGGGCCTGGACACAGGAGAACGCGCGGGCGCTCGGCCTGTCGGGATGGGTGCAGAACTGTCGCGACGGCGCCGTCGAGGCCGTGTTCAGCGGACCGGAGGCGGTGGTCGCCGAGATGCTCCGTCGCTGCGGCGAGGGGCCGCGCGATGCGGTCGTTGCGGCGGTGCGGATCGTGTCGGAGGGCGGAGCCGCGCCGGACGGGTTCACGATTCGCCGGACCGTGTAGTCTCGCGCTCGAAAACGTCCTCGAAGGCAGCGCGCAATGCCGCATCGACCTCCGCCATCGTCACGACGCGGCCGAGATCGACGAGGCTCGTGACGCCGTGTTCGGCGATGCCGCAGGGCACGATGCCGTCGAAATGCGTCAGATCCGGCTCGACATTGATCGAGATGCCGTGGAACGACACCCAGCGCCGCACCCGGATGCCGATCGCGGCGATCTTTTCCTCGATCTCCGGCCCCTTCTCGGGGCGGCGCACCCAGACGCCGACGCGGCCGTCGCGGATCTCGCCGTCGACATTGAAGGCGCTGAGCGCGGCGATGATCCAGTGCTCCAGGTCGGCGACGAAGCGGCGCACGTCGCGTCCGCGCCGCGACAGGTCGAGCATCACATAGGCGATCCGCTGGCCGGGGCCGTGATACGTCCACTGGCCGCCGCGCCCGGTCCGGAAGGTGGGAAATCGCGCCGGATCGACCAGTTCGCCGTCGTCTGCGCTGGTGCCGGCGGTGTAGAGCGGGGGATGTTCGAGAAGCCAGATGCACTCCGGCGCCTCTCCCGCCGCGATCGCCGCGACACGGGCCTCCATGAAGGCGAGCGCGTCGGGATAGGGGACGGGCCGGTCGCTGATCCGCCATTCGATTGGAGGGCATTCCGCCTGATCGTGGCACGTGTCGTCGGGGAGGACGTTAACCATTCGCTAACCATATCCGCGCCAGCTTGGGTGGCGCGTTGAGTCTGTCCGTTCGCGCCATTGGACTGCGGGGGAAGGGCGATGTCCACACTTGATGACGTTTCGATCGATCTGGCGGTACAGCTCGGCACGGCGACGATGCCGGTGCACCAGCTTCTGCGCATGGGCCGCGGCGCCGTCATCGCGCTCGACAAGCTGGAGAACGACGACGTCACCGTGCTGGCCCACAACATGCCGATCGCCGAGGGTCAGATCCTGGTGCAGGGCGAGAAGATCTCGATCGCCATCAAGCGCATGCTGCCCGTGCCGCCGGAGCGGCGGCGCCGGGAACAGATATCCCCACCGGCCGCTCAGCCAGATGGGTCGGCCGCCGATACGCAGGCCGCGGACGGATCGCCGGACCGGCAGGTGGATTGATTCTGTGCATGGACGGCCGCAACCGACAAACCCCTCTTGTTCGGCGGCATCTTGTTTGCTACATGACCGCGTGCCCGCTGGCTGAAAGGCCTGACGGGCGTTTTGCGGTCGTGGCGGAATTGGTAGACGCGCAGCGTTGAGGTCGCTGTCCGGTAACACGGGTGGAAGTTCGAGTCTTCTCGACCGCACCATTTTGATTTCAGCCTTTGATAACACATTGACGTGTCAGCCTCTTTTCTTGAGGTGCGGGGTGTCGCCAGCAGGGTGCGGGGAAACTGTGTTCCCCATTTTGTCCCAAGCCTGCTTCGCCAGACGTTTCCGATCAGCCGATTTCGTGTAGTGACTGGCCATGGTGCCACCGGTCCAGCCGAATGCGGCTTCAAGCTCTGCTACGCTCAAGCCAGCTTCCGCAGCTCTCGTTGCCGCGAGTTTGCGAATCCCGTGAGCGGATTTCTTGATGCCGGTCGTATTGCAGGCTTTGCGGAACATGTTGCCGAACGACTCCTTGGTCAGTGGCTGGCCACGCTCACCACTGATCCAGGCAAGGTCACCGGTCGGACCGATATCGAGGGTCCGCTTTAGAGTCCCCGCTAGGGGATCTGTAAACCCCTCGCCTTTAGGCGACAGGATGCCTTAGCATCCGGGGATGGAGACCTACAAACGCGGCAGCCACAC
>JANQKY010000001.1 GCA_028280885.1 Tepidamorphus sp. | reverse complement strand
GATGATGATTTTCAGGTTGTATAGTCCGCCGAACGGCGGACCGATCCGGCTTCCAGCCGTAACCCGAAGCCACCGGCTTTAGCCGGTGGAGAATTCACTGTTATTTCAAGGATTCCTGCATTATAGATTTATATTTTTCTTTTGCCTCTTGAGTAAGTTTCCAATATCCAGCGCCCCCTATTGATTCATTTAATGAAAGAAATCCGCTCGATTTATTTCGTGTTAGGAATATACGGAATCGATCTGGGTCCACTGTCACTCCACTTTTCTTTAGTTTTTCTCTGATATTCTGACCAGTTAATCCAGAATCTTGACTGTCCAGGATCGGAAAGACTTCCTTCCAAAAGAAATCCTTATCCAAACTTACCCTATTCGTTGAAATCTCGGTTTCTATTTCGGACAGCTCTGCATTCAGCAGCCTAATGGCATTCCGAAGGCGATCCCTCCGGCTGATGAGGTTGTCCATAGTTCGTGATTTTTTCATGGATCAACTCTATCAGAAACGTTGCAAATCTGCAATGAGTGCGGCAGCGCAATTTTCCCAGCATAAAAAATATTATATTTCAATAGGTTAAGCTGTATTGACATTCTCCAAAAAAGATGTTAGTAATGAATTACAAATGTAATTCATTACTAACATCTTTTTTGATTAAGAGCGGGGATTTATGAAATAAATTGCGAATTCGCCCAATTCGGTGCCACTGTAGGTCGTGTAGATAGAGAGCTGTCCGCGCCCGAATCAAAAACCAGATGTAAGGCCGCGAGGCGCTAGGTCCTGTTTGTGCGTTGTTTGCGTGGAGTACGGATTTCTCCGCTACCGCCCCTTCTTCCGAAACGTCCGCGTCCCCGGCTTGCCGCCCGAACTCCGCCCGCCGGCGCGCGGTTTGACGGTCGTGCCGACCGGCTCCGGCCGTTCGCCGGGCGCCCAGTCTTCGGGTGCTATCGGTTCCGGCCGATCCTTCATGCCCATTTCGTCGAGCGTGTGTTTCCTCACCCGCGCCGAGGGCGCGGGTGAGGGATTGTTTTCTTCCCTGTCACTCGCTTCGCTCGTTCCGCGCCTCTTGTTGCTGGCCCGACGCTCACTCTGGGAGTTTTGTTCCTTCGCTCGACGCGACGAGGCTTCTTTCTTCCCGGTCGAGCCTGCGGCTCTCCTTGCCTCTTGGCGCTTCTTCGTCTTCTTCCCCTTCGGCGAAACGCTCGCGTCCGGATAGGCCATCGGGTCATCAGCCGCCGCAAGCTCGGCCTCTTCCAGCCGCTTGATCTCGTCGCGCAGCCGGGCCGCCTCCTCGAATTCGAGATCGGCGGCGGCCTCGCGCATCTTCTTCGACAGATCGTCGATCACCGCGCGCAGGTTGTGGCCATAGGTCGCCCCGGTCTCGGCCAGGCCGGTATCGACCGTGACATGGTCCTGCTCGTAGACGGAGCCGAGAATGTCGGCGATCTGCTTCTTCACCGTCTCCGGCGTAATGCCGTTCTCGGTGTTCCAGGCCACCTGCTTCTCGCGGCGGCGGGTGGTCTCCGCCATCGCCCGCTCCATCGAGCCGGTGATCGTGTCGGCATAGAGGATCACCTTGCCGTCGACATTGCGGGCGGCGCGGCCGATGGTCTGGACCAGCGAGGTCTCGGAGCGCAGGAACCCCTCCTTGTCGGCATCGAGGATCGCCACCAGCGCGCATTCGGGGATGTCGAGGCCCTCGCGCAGCAGGTTGATGCCGACCAGCACGTCGAAGGCGCCGAGACGCAGGTCGCGGATGATCTCGATGCGCTCCAGCGTGTCGATGTCGGAATGCATGTAGCGGACGCGCACGCCCTGCTCGTGCAGGTATTCGGTCAGGTCCTCGGCCATGCGCTTGGTCAGCACGGTCACGAGTGACCGGTAGCCGTTGGCCGCGACCTGCTTGACCTCGTCGAGCAGGTCGTCGACCTGGCTGCCGGCGGGGCGCACCTCGACGGGCGGGTCGACCAGGCCGGTCGGCCGGATCACCTGCTCGGCGAAGACGCCGCCGGTCTCGTTCATCTCCCAGCCGCCCGGCGTCGCCGAGACGCAGACGGTCTGCGGGCGCATGGCGTCCCACTCCTCGAAGCGCAGCGGCCGGTTGTCCATGCAGGAGGGCAGGCGGAAGCCGTATTCGGCCAGCGTCGCCTTGCGCCGGAAGTCGCCGCGATACATGCCGCCGATCTGCGGCACCGTCACATGGCTCTCGTCGACGAAGACCAGCGCGTTGTCGGGCAGGTATTCGAACAGGGTGGGCGGCGGTTCTCCCGGGGCACGCCCGGTCAGGTAGCGGGAATAGTTCTCGATGCCGGCGCAGGAGCCGGTCGCCTCCAGCATCTCCAGGTCGAACACCGTGCGCTGTTCCAGTCGCTGCGCCTCGAGCAGACGGCCGGCGCGGTTCAGGTCGTCGAGGCGGGTCTTCAATTCCGCCTTGATGCCCTTGATCGCCTTCTGCAGGGTCGGGCGGGGCGTCACGTAGTGGGAGTTGGCGTAGAGCTTTATCGCCTTGAACTGGTCGGTCTTCTTGCCGGTCAGCGGGTCGAACTCGGTCAGCTCCTCGACCTCGTCGCCGAACAGCGAGATGCGCCAGGCGCAATCCTCCATATGGGCGGGCCAGACCTCGACCGTGTCGCCGCGCACCCGGAAGGTGCCGCGCTGGAAGGCGGCGTCGTTGCGGCGGTAGTGCAGGGCGACGAGATCGGCGAGCAACTGCCGCTGGTCGATGCGCTCGCCGAGCTTCAGGGCGAAGGTCATCGCCGTGTAGGTCTCGACCGAGCCGATGCCGTAGATGCAGGACACCGAGGCGACGATCACCACGTCGTCGCGTTCGAGCAGGGCGCGGGTGGCCGAATGGCGCATCCGGTCGATCTGCTCGTTGATCGAGCTTTCCTTCTCGATATAGGTGTCCGAGCGCGGCACATAGGCCTCGGGCTGGTAGTAGTCGTAGTAGGAGACGAAATACTCGACCGCGTTGTCGGGAAAGAAGCTCTTGAACTCGCCGTAGAGCTGGGCGGCGAGCGTCTTGTTGGGCGCCAGGATCAGCGCCGGGCGCTGGGTCGCCTGGATCACCTGGGCCATGGTGAAGGTCTTGCCCGAGCCGGTGACGCCGAGCAGCACCTGGGTGTTTTCCTCAGCGCCGACGCCCTCGACCAGTTCGCCGATCGCGGTCGGCTGGTCGCCGCGCGGCTCGTAGTCGGAGACGATCTTCAGTTCGACGCCGCCTTCCCATTTCTCCGGCCGCGGCGGGCGGTGCGGCACCCATTCGGGCTGGTCGTCGGGGACGTAGAACGGCCGGCCGCGCTCCAAGAGCGCCTGCAGGGTGTCCTGCGCCTCGCGCACGGCCATGGACTTTTCGATGTCCTGCGGCTTCGGCGCCTTGGAGGCCGGGGCGATGCCGGCGCCCGGCTCCATCAGGTCGACCCCCTCGGTGCCCTCGATGCGTGGCGCGCGGGCGGGGCGGGAGGCCTTGGAGTTAGGGGTTTTTTGTTTCCCTGTCGCGCCCTTGGCGCTCCTCGCCTCTTGTTTTTGTTTCCCGGTCAGGCCTTTGGCCTTCCGCGCCTCTTGTTGTTTGGTCTTCGCGCCGGCGGCCCGCGCTTTCTTTCCGGCTTCGCCGGATTTCAGCATCGGCGGCAGCAGGTCGTCGAGATCGAGGGACTCGGAGGCTTCGAACGCCGCTTGCGGCGCTTCGGAGAAGCCGTCGGTTTTCTTGCGTTTCGCCATGGCGCCAATATGGGCCGAGTCCGCGCGGAAGGCGAGGGGGAGATGGACGCTGGCGGCAGTCTACTGACGGTGGGTGTCAGGAGAGCGTCGGGGTTCAGTTGACCGCGATGAGGATCGGGACTGCCTTTAGCAATTCGATCGGGAGCGACAGGAAGCCTTCGATCTGGCTGGGGTTGTCGACGGTTAGGCCGGTCAGCATGCCGTTTTCGAAGGTGGCTGTCGTGGCGTTCTTAACGAAAGACTTACGCCAAAAATAGAGAACGCCAAGCGGTCCGTCATGGGGTGCAGTGAGAAGCGCAGTGTTTGTGGTTTTAATAGTAGATAATTTAACAATTTGTTTGGACTCCTCTGTCTTTGTTTCCACCTGTGTTTCACATTCTTTGGATTTATCGTCGGGTTTATCGATTTTTATACAATTTTTGAATTTTCCCAGATCGGTTGTTTTTTTCGTTTCCTTTTTTGTTTTCTCAACGTCGTGGGTCGTTAGTTGTACTTCGAATTGATAAAGCGCAGCATTTTTAAAGCAAACGGCATATATGCAATTATATTTTTCTTCGCCTTTTCCTAATTTTGATGGTGTGTTTGCATAGTAAATGCTGTTTTTGAGATGTGCGATATTTTGCGAATCGCCAGGAATTTGTGGTGATGTATCTAGGTTTCTTACAGAATCTATCGATATCTGCGACTTGCTAATATTTATGTCAACATAGCAGCTGCTTTTTTCAGGATTTATGATATTCTTCTTATAGTAAACTTTCTTATAAGATTTCTTATTATGATCGATTTGATCAATATCAAACATTTCACTAAATGTAAATAATCCACAAGGTTTTGCCTCTTCCGTAGTTAGAAAGGCGGTTTTTTCTTTAGTCGGCTCTGGTGGGGCTTTTACTTCTGCGACTTTTATAATCTCGGTAACTGCAGATAATAATTCCACACCCTTTTTTGCAATCTCAACTGTCCTGTCATCATCTGTCGTTCCAATAGATTTAAGTAGCCCATCTGAAGTTTTTTGTATTGAGAAGGTATCATGAGAGGTATCGATGTGTTGATATATTAGATTATAAGTATGAGCTGGATCTGGTATATTTACTACGGAGACATTGGTTATCTCCAGTGTGTTCTTATCAAAATCGTATTTTCCTGCGACTTTGAGCATGCCTTTTGGTAGAGCATAGCTAACCACAGCCCCGTTCCGATAGGCAGTCGCGGCGCTGAATTGCTTTGTACCAGGGGTTTGAGGAGCTGTCGTTACAATCGGACTGCTATCGCACCCACTCAACACAAGCAGGGACCCGGCAAAGACACCTATTTGCAACGCTGAACCGCACGGCATTCTGGCTCTCCCCCGATTGACACACGCGTAGCGATAAATATTAACAAAATGTAATGAAAACTGCAACCTAAGAGGGAATTGATGATTCCCAGCCCGCCAGGTTGTCGTTCGCGGGCAACGTGATAGCGTTGCCGTCAGACGTTGGGCAGCCTTCATTCGGGTTCGCGCAGATGAGACAGCCGCCTATGCCAATCACCCGCCGGGGGCTGCTGAGGGCAGGTGTTACTGCCTCCAGCGTAGCTTTCGCCCTTGCCGTTCCGGCGCGTCGCCTCTCCGCCCAAACCCGCCCCACACTCCCCATCCCGCCAGTGCTCAAGGCCGACGCAAACGGCGTCATCGCGCTCACCGCGCAGACCGGCACGATGCGGTTCCTGCCGGGCGTCGAGACGCCCACATACGGCTATAACGGCACCTATCTCGGCCCGGCGATCCGGGTGCGGCGCGGCGAGACGGCGACGTTTCGCGTCACCAACGCGCTCGGCGAGGACATCTCCACCCATTGGCACGGCCTAAAGATCCCCGGCAAGGACGACGGCAGTCCCTATTCGCTGATCAAGCCGGGGCAGACGGTCGATGTCCGCTTCACGATCGCGCAGCCGGCGGCGACCTGCTGGTATCATCCGCATGTCTATCCCACGACCGCCGAACTGGTGATCAAGGGGCTCGCCGGCCTGTTCGTCATCGACGACGACGAGGCCGATGCGCTGCCGCTGCCGTCCAACTGGGGCGTCGACGACATTCCGCTGGTCCTGCAGGACCGCAGGTTCAACGCGGACGGAACGGTCTTCCACCGCTTCAATCTGGCCGCGGTCACGACCGGCTATGTCGGCGACACCATGCTGGTCAACGGCGCGGCCTATCCGGTCGCCAGGGCGGCGCGCGGCTGGGTGCGCCTGCGCCTCCTGAACGGCTCGAACGCGCGCGGCTACCGGCTTGCCGCCTCGGACGGCCGAACGCTCTATGTCATCGCAAGCGACGGTGGCCTGTTGAGCGAGCCGGTGGCGGTCTCCGAATTGCCGATACAGGCCGGCGAGCGCTATGAGGTGCTGGTCGATTGCCGCGATGGCAGGGCCTTCGACCTGATGACCCTGCCCGTCACCCAGATGGCGATGGCGCTGCCGCCCTTCGACACGCCGCTTGCGGTCTTAACGATCGACCCTGCCGGCGCGGAGGGGACAGGCGCGATGCCCGACAGCCTCGTCGCCCTGCCGCCGCTGGTCGCGGACCTGCCGCCGGCGCGCTTCACCCTGGAAATGGGCATGACCCTCGACAAGCAGGGCATGGGCGCCTTCCGTGATGCCGGGCTGATGGAGATGATGGCGTCGGGTTCAGCGGATCCGGCGATCGTCGAGCGGGTCCGGGCGCTGCTCTATGACGGGCCGGCGCTGAGCCTGGACGAGCAGCTCTCGGCGAACGCGATCAACGGGCAGCCGTTCAAGATGGGCGCGGTGCCCTACAGCACGGTCACCGGCCGGGACGAGCGCTGGATCATCTCGGAGGGCACCGACCGGATGCTGCATCCCGTACACATCCATGGCTGCCAGTTCCGCATCCTGTCCTTGGGCGGCAAGCCGCCGCCGGCCCACATGGCGGGCTGGAAGGACATGGCGCCGATCTCGAACGGGCAGCGATGCGAAATCCAGATCCGCTTCGATCATCCCGCGCCGAAGGCGACACCCTTCATGGCCCATTGCCACAATCTCGAACACGAGGATTCCGGCATGATGACGGACGTCTCGGTAGAGGAGGCGGGCTGACAAAAAACCGCCGGCCCGGGGGTCCGGGCCGGCGGCATGACATATCCGATGTCGGGCGCGTTCGATATCGGGGCGCCCGATGTGAACCCTTCGAAGGGTCCGGCTTACTTCTTCACGATCGTTTCGATCTCGTAGATGGCGATGGTGCCGCTTTCCTCGTGCGAGACGACGAGCAGCGGCTTGCCGGTCGGGCTGGCGCCCTTGTGGATGTACTTGATGCCTTCCGGGCTGATGTCCTCGTCGCGACGGACATACTGGACGAATTTCGGCTTCCAGGCCTTGCTGACGTCGTAGACCATGACGCCGCCGATGCGCTCCAGGCCGATAAAGGCATAGGTGCGGCCGTTGATCTTGCCGGTGTCGACGCCCTCCGGCTCCGCGCCCTTGTTGTCGGAGCGGCCGTCGAAGGATGCCGACGTGCCTTCGGAGTTGAACAGCGGCGCGCCCTCGCCGTCGGTGACCGAGCTGGTCATCCGGGCGAAATCATCACCGGAATCATAGACCTGCCGGCCGCGATGGTTCCAGATCGAGAAGGAGCGCGATCCGTAGGAATGCAGTTTCTGGTACGCGCCTTCGGAATTGCCGTCGATCGCGCTGACCTGGAGCCGGCCGAGATTGCCATCCTCCTGCAGGGTCGCCGCGCCCGGGAAGACCGCGGGATCGAGGGTCAGGTCGCCGATCCGCACGTCCTCGTCGCGCGCGTCGCCCTCGTTGGCGGTGATAAGGAAGGTGCGGAAGCGGGCGCTGCGGCGGTCGTCGCCGTTGCGGCTCTGGTGTTTCTTATACTTCCTGAAATTCTCGTTGCTCATGCCGAACGAGGCGATGGCGTCGGGCATGTACATGCCGTAGACCGGCCAGGTCTGGATGTTGACTCCGTCGTCGCGGTCACTGGCGTCGAGGCCGTTGCCGTCGGCCGAATGGTCCTTCAGGCCGTATGACGTGATCCGCTCGACGACGCCCTTCCTGACGTTGATCCGGGCCATGGCGTTGGCTTCCTGAAGCACCACCCAGGCCTTCCTGCCGGACTTGCTGACGGCGATGTATTCCGGCTCGAGGTCCTCGGCGGCCGTCTTCTTCGGGAAGATGCGCACGCCCTTGGCGCGCAGGGCGTCCTCGCGGCCGTTGAAGTCCGTGAAGTCGGCGGTCTTGGTGGTGCCGACGCAGTTGCCGTCGGCCCTGAAGGCCTCGACATCGAGGATGCTGATGCTGCCCTCCGGATCGATGCCCTCCTCCGGCTCGCCCTCGTTGGCGACGAGCAACCGGCTGCCGTCATTGGTGAAGGTCACCATGTCCGGCAGGGCGCCGACGACGCAGGAGGCGATATAGGCGAGTGTCCTGGTGTTGTAGAAGGCGACATAGCCGGGATCGGTGACCGGGTCGGCGGCGATCGCGACGGCCAGCAGGCCTTTCTTGACATCGACGGAATTGGCTTCGGCGACAAGCTGGCGCACGTCGTTCTGAACGTCGGTGGCGACGTCGATCGTGTCCTCCTGCGTCGGGTCGGCCGGATCGCTCAGATCGAACACCCGCAGCGTGCTCGACCCGTCGACGACGAACAGCCGCTTGGTCTTGGGGTCGAAGGTGGAGATTTCGGCGACACCGACGAGCGCCTCGGCGCTGGCGGGCGGGGTTATGTTGACGGTCGCCGAACCGATCAGGTTCAGTTCGATCGTCGTCTTGTCGCTGCTGCCGGCATTGGCGTCGGCTGCCGCGGCCATGGTCAGGCCGGACGCAACGGCAATCCCGAGGGTACGGAATTTCATCGAGGGGGCTCCCTTCCAGGATAGATCAATCAGGCGAGCCCACTTGCCACACTGAACATATCAAATACATGACGCTTGCATGACAAATCGCCGCCCTGTGGATGGCGGCGTGATCATGGGCTGAAAGACCGGGATTGGCGTATCGCTTGCCGGACATGACTTCTTCGGCAAACGACGGTGGCGGGACACGCACTGCCCATCCACCAACTCGGGGATGACGTCCGAGTTGGTGGGCCAAGCTGAAGATAAAAGCGCAGTTCCCGCTGAACCGGACAGCAGTGGACTTGTCCCGACAACGACATCAGAGTGTGCGAAGACCGGACACTACCCTCTCCCTCGTCATCCCGGAATTCGCGATAGCGAATATCCGGGATCGGGGAACCGATGCGGTTCGGAGTCCCACTGGCACCAACATGGGTTCTTCGATCCCGGCTCTCCGGCTTCGCCTGCGGCCGGGATGACGATTGCAGGGCAGCGGCCTAAGGTTTCCCCTTGGTCAACCGGGCGTGTTCCCGACATCCCCGCACACAGTTGCCCGACTACGTCGGGGACGACGTCCGAGTTGGTGGGCCAAGCTGAAGATAAAAAGCGCAGTTCCCGCTGAACCGGACAGTCGTTTCGCCGGCCCGGAAGGCCGGGCCGGCGTGGTTTAATGCGCAATAATGGATGATGGTCAGGCGATCGGCCGATCAGGCCTTCTCCTCGTCGTCATCATCATCATCATCATCGCTATCGTCGTCATCGTCATCGTCATCGTCGTCTTCTTCGTCATCGTCATCGTATTCGAGATCGTCGAAGTCGATGGTGTCGAAGTCGAAGTCCTCGAAGAAGAAGTCGTCGTCGTCGCTGAACAGGCCGATCTGATAGACCAGGATCAGGTTGCTGTCGGCGTGGGTGACCACCAGCAGCGGATCGGCGATCGGGCTGTCGTCGGCGCCGATGACCAGCAGGTCTTCCGGCACGATGTCGACGCCGCTCCAGACGAACTGGACGAATTCCGGGTCCCAGGCCTCGGTGATGTCGAACACCATCACGCCGCCGACCCCTTCCAGGCCGATGAAGGCATAGGTCCGGCCGTGGATCTCGGCGATCACGACGCTGTCGGGCTCGGCGCCGCTGTCACTGGAATCGTAGTTGCCGGACGGATCGGTTCCCTTGAACATCTTCGGGAACTCGTCGGCGATCTCCCGGGCGAAGAAGTCGCCGGAATCGAAGACCAGTTCGCCATAGCCGTTCCAGATCGAGAAGGACCGGGCACCATAGGCGTGCAGTTCGTCGATGTCGCCGTCACCATCCGTGTCGCCGTCGATGGTGCTGACCTGAAGGCCGCCGAGCGCCTTGCGGCCCTGCAAGGTCTTGCGGTCCGGGAAGGCCTTCTTGTCGAGCTTCACCTTGGCAACCGGCGCGCCTTCGCCGCGGGTGCTGCCCTCGTTGGCGGTGACCAGGAAGGTCTTGCCGAGCCTGCCGCCGGTGCGCACGCCCTTCGGCGCATGCTTCTTCTTGTAGGCCCTGAAGTCCTTGCCGCCCATCCTGTAGGCGGAGACCGCGTCGGGCATGTACATGCCGCTGACCGGCCAGGTCCGGATCCTGGCCTTCTTGTCCTTGTTGCTGGCGTCGATGCCGTTGCCGCGCTTGGAATGATCCTTCACGCCGAGCGCCACGATGTCCTTGACCTTGGCCTTGCGCAGGTCGACGCGGGCCATGGCGTTGGCTTCCTGCAGCGTCACCCAGGCCGTCTTGCCGTCCTTCGACAGCGCGACGTGCTCGGGCTCCAGGTCGTTTGCGACCTTGGCTCCGGCAAACAGCCGGACGCCTTCTTTCTTCAGGGCCTTCCTGGATTTGTTGAACTTCTCGAAGCCCGCCGTCTCGACGGCGGCGGTGCAGGTGCCCTGAAGGACGACGGCGTCGACATCGATGATGCTGACGCTGCCTTTCGGGTTTTCCTGCTCGCTCGGCGTGCCCTCGTTGGCCACGACCAGTTGCTTGCCGTCCTCGCTGAAGGTCAGCATCGTCGGCGCGGGCCCGACCTCGCAGGACAGGAGATAGGCGCCGTCGGCCTCGTAGAAGGCGACGAAGCCGTTATCGGTCGCCGGCTCCGCGGACACGGCGATCGCGGCAAGTCCGTTGGAAATGCCGATGGCGTTCGCGGTGCCGGCCTGGCGGCCGGTGTCACCGAATATGGCGGCGCCGATATCGGTCGGCGCGCCGACTTCCGCCGGCAGCTCCGGATCGGAGATATCGACACGGACGAGGCCGTTCAGCCCGTCGACGACGAGCAGTCTGGCCGAGGGCGCATCGAAGGCGGCGAGCTTGGCGATACGGGTCTGGTCGCCGGTACCGGGCGCCAGCGCCAGGTGTCCGATCGGATAGATGCCAAGCATCAGGTCATCATCGTCGTCGGCGAATACCGGCGATGCCAGTAAAGCGCTCGACGTAATTGCGATAGCTAAGGTTCTGATGGACATTTCTGTAATCCCCCAATTGCAGAAATTGCACTATAGCGAATTCTGCGCGGATCGTGTCGGGAGATTACGGTTCTACGCCGGCTGTATTTTTATTATTATTAGTCGCTACTAAACTTTTTAGTGTGGCTGTTTCTTAAAATTATTGTCATTTTTTCAAAAAAAGACCGTCCGGGGGTACCGGACGGCCCAAGTCTAGGGAGGAAACGCCCAAGGAGGGCAGCAGCACCGCAAGCGATGCTGCGACGCAACATATAGGCATCGGTTAGCGATATCACAAGCCCAATTTGCGTGCATAAACTGCCGGAATATTCATCTGTTCGTCGTTCAGGGGGTGATTCCGCCGGAATTCCGCGGTTTAGGCGGTGATTGCGGCCCGGTACGGCGCGCGTTCATTTCCTGCCCGCGACCCGAAAACCGAGATTGCCCGTGGTGGTGTCCGGCGCCAGGGCTTGCCGGGACGACGTCCGGTAGCGGGCGCAGTAGGAGGCATGGCAGAGATAGGAGCCGCCCTTGGCAACGAACCGCGTGCCGTTGAGGGGACCTGCCGGGTTTTTCACGGGGCGCGCCGAATGCAGGGTGGTAAACCGGTCCGTCACCCACTCCCAGACGTTTCCGGTCATGTTGAAGAACCCGAGGCCGTTGGGCCGGTAGGCGGTGACGGGCGCCGTTCCGGCAAATCCGTCCTCGGCGGTATTGCGCGCGGGAAACGTGCCCTGCCAGACGTTGGACCGGTGTTCCCCTCCTTCTTCGAGCACCGCGCCCCAGGGAAAGGGCTGGCCGACAAGGGTGCCGCGAGCGGCGAACTCCCATTCGGCTTCGCCGGGCAGGCGGGTGCCGGACCAGCGGCAATAGGCGAGGGCATCTTCGCGGGCGATATGGGTGACCGGGTGGTCCGATCCGCCGGCCATATGGCTTTCGGGTCTGCCCGGCACCGGTCCGTCGGGGGCATGCCAGCAGGCGCCCGCCACCTGTCGCCACCACGGCGCCTGGGCCGCGCCCGGGCAGGCGGTGCCAGGATCGCGGAAGGACTGGAACACGAAGGACGTGCCGGTCCGTTCGGCCAGGGTGCGATAGCCGGTGTCGGCGATGAAGGCGGCGAACTCGGCGACCGTGACGGTCGTGGCGGCGAGCGCGAAGGGATCGACGAAGACGTCGCGCGCGGGGCCTTCGCCGTCTTCTGGGTGCGGGCCGTCATCGGCGCCCATCCGGAACCAGCCGCCGGCAAGGTCGATCATCCGGGCCGATATCCGGCCGCCGCCCTGCGCCAATCCGGGTTCACTGCCCACGGCAGCGTGGCCTGTGCCGACCCTCGGCAGGCAGCAACCCGGCTTCGGCTCAGTTGCCATCATCTTTGGTGCCATAGTCGTAGACAGGGCCCCACGCCTCGCCCCAGGCATCGCGCCAGAACTCGTTGCGCTCGCTGTGCTGCAGCGGCACGCCGCCATGCCACAGATCGGCGGCGCGACGGGTGTGGGCGGCGAAGAAGTCGGTCAGCATCCTGTCCAGCGCCTTGCGGATGTCGGCGAAGGCCGGATCCCCGGCGAGGTTCGTCGTTTCGCGTGGATCGTGTTCGACGTCATAGAGTTCGTCGCCGATTGGATGGTTGGGGGCGGCATCGAAGCGCTTGAAATAAGCCCATTTCGGGGTGCGCACGACCCGGGTTTCCTCCTGTTCGGAATAGACCGCGTCTTCGCCCCAGTCCGCAGGGTCACCGGTGAGCAGGGGTTTGAGCGACCGGCTCGGCACCGCCATCCCGGCCTGGTCCCGGGGCTGGTCGGTATAGTCGAGTATGGTCGAGAACACGTCCATGTTCGACACCATGACGCTGGAGCGCTGCCCGGCCGCGATGCTCGGGCGATGGCGTATCAGCAGCGGCACGGAATGGGCCGCGCGGTGCAGGTTGGCGGGAAAGGTGGCCGCTCCGTGCCCCCAGAAGCCGTGCTGGCCGACCGAAAGTCCGTGGTCGGAGGTGAAGATCAGCATCGTTTCCCCGGCGATCCCCAGGCGGTCGAGCGCGGCCATGATCTGCCCGACGCCGTCATCGACCATGGTGATCTGGGCATAGTAGTTGCGCAGGGTCGGCAGGTCGTTGGGCGCGCGCAGGGTCATCGAGTAATCGAGCCCGCCGCCGGAGTATTTCTGCCGCATCAGAAAGGCGTCGATGGACGCCTTGCTGAGCCCCTCGCGCGGCACGGAGTGCATGGGGCAGTCGTCGTAGAGCGCGGAATGGCGGCAGCGGTCGGTTTCGCGCGTCGCCGGCCAGTGGCCATAGGGCGCCGGGTAGGGCAGGTAGAGAAAGAACGGCTGATCCGCCGCGACCTGCTTCTCCATGAAGGCGATGCCCTTCTGCGTGAAGAAGTCGACCGTATGGCCTTCGTGGGGATAGGTGTTGCCGTTCTCGGTGATCATGTTGCGATAGAAACTGCGCACATGGCCGTCGGCCATCGTGCACCAGTCATCGAAGCCCGGCATGGCCGAGGTCGGCTCGCCGAGATGGTACTTGCCGGACAGGGCGGTCCTGTAGCCGGCGGCCTGCAGCGTCCCCGGCAGGGTGCGCAGCCCGGTGAGCGCGTGCCAGTTGTCCGGCCAGTCGGCCATGTTGCGGTCGTCAATCCAGCTGTGCACGCCATGCTGGGAGGGCAGCAGCCCGGTCAGCACGGAGGCGCGGCAGGGCGAACAGAAGGCGTTCGGGCAGAAGGCGTTTTCGAAGACCATGCCCTCGCTGGCCAGGCGGTCGAGATTGGGCGTGTGGATTTCCGTGTTGCCGTAGCAGGCCAGCGTCTCGGCCTGCTGGTTGTCGGTGAAGATCAGCACGATGTTGGGGCGGTTCGACGTCTTCATTCCGGGGGTCCCCCAAGCGCTGCGGTTTGTTGTTTCCTGCGCTCCCGATGGGCGCGGACAAGCACGACGAGAACGAGGCCCAGACCGGCGACGATGAAGAACACGGCCGCCGGATAGTTCAAAAGGCGGGCGGGATCGCCGCGGGTCAGGATCATTGCCTGGGTCAGCGGGAACTCCCAGATCCGGCCCAGGACGAAGGCGATGATGAAGATCACCACCGAGAACTTCATCACCCGCAGCAGGTAGCCGAAGGCGCCGAACACGCCCAGCAGCACCAGCCCCACCGCGCCGCCGCCGCTGACCCAGGCGCCGGCCATGCACAACAGGATGACGGTCGGGAAGATGTAGATCGCGCTGACCCTGGCCACCAGTCCGAACAGGTTCAGCCCCATCCGCCCGATGATCAGGTTGCACAGATTGGCGATCACCATGCAGGTGAAGATGGAAAACACCAGCTGGCCCTCGTCGCGCATCAGGGTGGGGCCGGGAATGATGCCGTGGATGATCAGCGCGCCCATCAGGAAGGCGGCTGCGACGTTGCCGGGCACGCCCAGGGTCAGGAGCGGGATGAGGTTGGCGCCAGACACGGCGGAATTGGCCGCCTCTGTCGCGGCAACGCCTTCGATGGTGCCCTTGCCGAACTTCTCCGGCGTCTTCGAGGCCCGCCTGACCGTTGAATAGCCGATCGTCGCGGCAAGCGCCGAGCCGATGCCGGGCACCGCGCCGATCAGCGTGCCGATCACGGCGGAGCGCGCCATGGTGCCCCGGACCGACAGGTATTCCGCCAGGCTGAGCCGGGCATCGTCGCCGGTCGAGGGCGGAGCGACGCTGCCCTTTGCCGAGACGCGGCGTCCGGCAATGGCATGGACGATCTCGCCCAGCACCAGCACCCCCATGCCGACGGCGACGAGGGGAATGCCGTCTTCCAGTTCGGCGAAGCCGAAGGCAAGGCGCGGCGTCGCTTCCTCCGGCGTCTGGCCGACCGAGGCGAGCACGAAGCCGAGCGAGGCGACCACAAGTCCGCGCAAGGGATTGTCGCCGATCAGGGCGGCCAGGACGCAGATCGAGAAGAACACCACCGCCGACTGCTCGACCGGGCCCATCATCATCGCCAGCACCGACAGCGGGGCGGCGGCGGCAAACAGAACGATGTCGGAGAAGGTATCGCCGGTCACCGAGCTCAGATGCGCCATCTTCAGGGCCTTGCCGGACTGGCCCTTCTGCGCCAGCGGATAGCCGTCGAGCGTGGTGATCATCGCATCGGGCGTGCCGGGCGTGTTCATCAGGATCGCCGGCACCGCGCCGCCGACCGTCGAGCCCTTCATGATCCCGACCAGGAAGCCGACGGCGGCGATCGGCTCCAGATAGAAGGTGGCGGGCACGGCGATGGCGATCGCCATCGGGCCGTTCAGGCCGGGGATCGCCCCGACGAGCAGGCCGAGCACGACGCCGGCCGCAACCAGCAGCACGGTCCACAGCGTGAACGCGTCGATGATCCCCGCAGCGATGACTTCCAGGCTTACCGGCACGGTGTCCTCACGGCAAAGGCCGCCCCAACAGGAGTTCGAAACCGCCCCAGACGACGAGCGGGGCTGCGATAGAGATCGCCGCGATCAGCGGCCAGCGGGTCTCGCGCATCAAAAGCAGCGTCCCCAGGCAGATGACCGCGCCGGCGGGCAGGAACCCGATCAGCGGCGTCAGCGCCATCGCGGCGACCAGAAGGACGAGGGCCACGGCAAATCGAATCGTCGTTCGAAAGACCGCGATTGCCGAAATCGCCGGCGCGCGATTGAACAGGCCGGCGATGAGAAGTCCGAGGCCCGACAGGATGAGCAGGCCGCTGGTGAAGTTCGGATAGAAGCCGGACGGCACCGAGGCAAAGATCGCCGGAACGGTCTGCGCGGGAACGACCCAGAGGATCAGGATGGCGCCGAGCGCGATTGCGGCCAGTCCGGTCAGGATGTTCGAGACGTCTCGCATGGCGGCTGCGGTCCGTGAGAGAGCGCCACTCCGCCCCTTTCCCTCGGGGTGTTCAGACTGGGGCAGGGGCGGAGGGCTACATGGTCAGCGGAGAAACCCGATCAGGGTCTCGTTGGCGCCGCGCCCGCCGACGATTTCGTCCTTGAGCGCGTCGCCCGGCGTGAACACCATCTTCAGGCTCATCTTGTCGGTGATGAAGGCGCGCAGTTCCTCGTTGTCCATGGCGCTTTCGATCGCAGCCGACCAGGCGTCGAGTGCTTCCTGGGGAGCGCCGGCGGGCGCGGCCAGCAGCCACTTGACCCGGAAGGTCGCGACATCGGCGCCCGATTCGCCCACCGTCAGCGCGTCTTCGCCGACCACCAGCCGGTCGGCCTCGAGCGAGGCGAGGACCTTCAGGTCGCCGGAGCGCACATAAGGGGCCTGCGGTCCGGCGGCGAGCGTCGTGGTCAGATGGCCGTTCAGGACGTTGTTCACCCCTTCGCGGCCGCTCTTGACGGGAACCGGGGTGAACTCGACGCCGAAATGCTTGCCGATCGCGCGAACGGCGGCGTTGGCGCGGGGGCTGAACACGCCGACCTCGATCTCGGCACCGCCCTTCGCCGCCTCCACCAGCTCCTCAAGCGAGCTGTAGGGGGCGTCCGCCTTGGCGACCCAGCCGATCTGGGTGTTGGCGACGGCGCCGAGGAAATTGAAGTCGTCGGGGCCGTAGCCGACCTTCGGGTTCATGACCGGGGCGAAGGAAAACGTCTCCGACACCGCAAAGCCGATGGTGTTACCGTCGGCGGGCGCGTCCTTCAGCACCTTGGCCATGGCGGCGCCGCCGCCGCCGGGCTTGTTGTCGACGACGACGTTCCAGCCCAGCGTGTCCTCGAAATGCTTGGCCACGGCGCGCGACAGCACGTCGCCGCCGCCGCCGGGCGGGAACATGGTCATCATGGTGACCGATCCGTCCGGCTGCCAGTCGGCGAGCGCCGGGCCGGCCATCAGCGACAGCGCCATCGTTGCACTTGCAATCAGGTGTTTGAGCATCGGTTTCCTCCCGGAGTTCTTGTCGTAATCAGGATTGATAGGGTTTGGTCAGGCGCACCCGGACCTGCCTGTCCGGATAGAAGCCCTGCGCGCGGTATTCGTCGGAATGCATGTAGCAATCGATCACCGCGTGATCCGAGCCGTCTTCAAAGGTGAACAGCCGGGAATGCGGCATGGCGTGCAGGTGCACGAACCAGCGCGTCAGCGCTGAGACGTTGACGAAGGTGACGCCGCCATGGCGGGTTTCGACATGGCCCTTGCCGCCGTGCCGGTCGTCGGGATTGGTGTGGGTATGGCCGCCGAGCCAGAAATCGACCTTGCCCGGATTGTCGTCGAGCCAGGCCTCGAAGGCGCCGCCGTCGGGGTTGCCGCCAACCCAATAGAGAAAGGAGGCGCCCTGCGGCGTGCCGTCGGCATAGTAGCCGTGATAGTCGGTGGCCCAGCCGCCATCGGCGGTCCGCCTCATTCCCTCCCAGGCGCCGGTCGCGACCGTGGTGTCCTTCAGCAGATAGTGGTGGGCGGTGACGATGATCCTGTCGCGGTGGTTGCGCTCGACCTGATCGACCCACCAGTCGAACGTCTCCCGCGTGACCACGCCGCCGGGATTGCCGCCCAGTTCGCCGCGGCCCCTGGCCTGCGATGCCTCGTTGACGTCGCTCATCATCAGGAAGCGGATGTTGCCGACGTCGAAATGATAGCGCTCATGGGTGCCCACGGGCGCGAAGCGATAGCGGTTGCGGTGGACGCCCGATGTCTCGCTGTGCTCGCCCATCGGATCGATCCAGCGGCGAAACCACATCGCCTCGGGTTCGTCCGGCGCGTTACGGTCATGATTGCCGCAGATCGTGTAGATGTCCTCGCGGCGATGCCGCTTCAGCGCGCCGAACTGCCGGACGATCTCGACGCCTTCCTCATCCGTTGGCAGACCGAAGGCGGCCGAGAAGTCACCGACATTGATGCCGATGTCCCAGTCGAAATCGCGCTCGGCCTGGCGGATCGCCTCGGCCAGGCTCTCGCGTCCGCGCGCCTTGTCGGCGGACACATGCGCGCAGCCGGAGGCCCATATTTTCAATTGCGAGGCCGACATGGTCGCTCCAAAAGAAAATCCAGAATCTCTTTATCGTTGCCCTGCGGCATTTTGTCAATAAAAGAGAATACAAGTTCTCAAAATTCGCCTTTCGGGCCTTCTCGGGCTATATGGGCTCCGGCTATATGGACCGGGTGGGTTTCGCCGGGCCGGCGGACCTCCACATCCCGCGTTCATTCTGATTGTATGGGCTGACTTTTTCGGCTGGCCCGACAGGAGGCTTCCTTGAACCAGCGCAGTGTCGTAGTCGCCGACAGTATCGAGGCCGGAAGCTTTCAGACCGAGGCCATTCGGGGCGTGTTCGAGGCCCGGCAGGAGCGCAGCCGTCGGTCGCGGGATGCCTTTATCGAGTCCGGCATCGCGATGCTGAACGAGATGCGCTTCACCGATCTCAAGGTATCGGATGTGGCGCGCCATTGCGGCCGCTCTGTCGGCAGTTTCTACAAGCGCTTCGAGGACAAGGAAGCCTTCTTCCGGGCCTTGCAGGCATCGACGGTCGCCCGCGACCGCAAGATCATCGAGCGGCGGCTCGATCCCGAGCGGCTGAACGGGCTCGCGCCCGGCGCGGTCCTGGATGAAATGATCGACACGCTCGCCGATATCTTCTCCAGCGAGGTGCGCGGCGTGTTGCGGGAATCGCTGTTGCGCATTCTCGAACCGGAAGACGGCTGGGCGCCGATGCGCAAATCCGGCAAGGACGTGCAGCAACGCATCGTCGACCGGCTGAAGACGGCCTATCCCGGCAAGAGCCCGACCGAAACGGAGCGCAAGCTGCGGTTCTGCTATCAGATCACCGTCGGCGTTTTGCAGAACGATCTGGTCAACGACTTCCACGCCTTCTCAACCGCCGACCGGTCCATTCGCGCAGCCCTCAAGGCCGCGGTGGCCGATCACATGGCGAGCGATTCCAGCTACTGATTTGGCCTAGCCGTCGGCGAGCCTGGTGGCGAACAGGGCGATCGTGCGCGAATAGACCGACGCCTTGTTCCATTTCTGTATGACGCGGAAATTGGCGGTGCCCTCGTGCCAGGGCTGGCCACGGCGCCAGCCATGCGCCTTGAGGTAGTTGCCGGTGGAGCCCAGCGCGTCGGGAACGCTCCTGATCAGGTCGCGGCGGCCGTTGCCGTCATAGTCGACGGCGAACTTGACGTAGTTGCTCGCCAGGAACTGTGTCTGGCCGAGTTCGCCCGCCCAGGCGCCGCGCATCTGAGACGCCGACATGTCGCCGCGCTGGATGACCTTCAGGGCCGAATAGAGCTCGTTCTGGAACATCTCGGTGCGGCGGCAGTCATGGGCAAGGGTCGCCAGCGATCGGATCGACGACATGTTGCCGACATTGCCGCCGAAATCCGTCTCCAGGCCCCAGATCGCGACGATGACCGGGCCGGGCACGCCGTAGCGCCGCTCGATCGAGGCGAGCAGGTCGGCATGCCGCTGCAACAGCGCGCGGCCCTTGTTCAGGCGGCCCGAGGTGATGCGCTGCGCGGCGAACTGCTCGAAGCTCATCCGGAACGCCTTCTGGTTCCGGTCGAGATTGAGGACGCGCTGGTCGGGCGTCAGGCCGTCGAGGACGGCGAGCACGCCGGGCGAAATGCCCTTGCGGGCCGATTCCGCCTTGAATTGGACGATGAAGGCGTTGAAGCCGCCGGGCGGCTGGCATTGCGCGGCTTCAGCCGGAACCGCGACCAGCCAGGCGCCCGCCAGGGTCGCCGCACCGAGACACCATGGGATCAATCCGCGCATCGCACCCGCCTTTCTTCCCAGCCGTTCTGTTCGGCTTAATCCTATGCGCCGTTTCATGACCGTGGCTTGTCACGCACCGTTACCATCGGAATCCGGGGCGAAACTAACACTGAGCCGGCGCATGAATGTTGCGCTATTGCAACGTCTAACTTTATTTTGGCATTTTGCGTCCGGATTCATTTGCGATTCACCACTGGGTGGCCAGATTCCGGGCGCGCGCCGCGGACCAATATGTATGATGTGGTTTGGCAGGCTTTAGTCTGCCCGTGAACCCGGTCCGAGTTCGGCCAGTCTGTGGGCGAGTATCAGAAGGGACAGAGTAGATGTTCATTAAGCGAATTGTGATGGCGGCCGGCGTTGCGACGATTGCCGCTGCCGTGCCGTTTGCGGCACAGTCGGCCGACATTCCCCAATATACACCGCCGCCGGTCGTCACGGCGGTTCCGGCCTGGGACTGGTCGGGTTTCTATGTCGGCCTCAATGCCGGTTACGGCTGGGGACAGAATGATGGCGTCACGATGGGCTTCACCGATCCGGGCGGAACGTGGTTCGGCCCGTGTCTGGCCGCCGGCTCCTGCCCGGGCGGCCTGTCCCATTCCAGCGACGGCTTCGTGGGCGGCGCCCAGATCGGCTACAACTGGCAGATCGACCAGTTCGTGCTCGGCCTGGAAGCCGATATCCAGTATTCCGACATGAGCGGATCGACCACCCTCGGCACGGCGGTCGCGCCGTTCGCCGCCGGCCGTTTCCACTCCTCCAGCGAGATCAACTGGCTGTCGACCTGGCGCGGCCGCGCCGGCTTCACCTTCGACCGCGGTCTGATCTATGCCACCGGCGGTGTCGCGCTGGGCGGCGTGAAGGACCGGTTCTCCTGGGGCTATCCGGGCCTCGGCCAGGTCTATAACGGCAGCTCCAGCGATACCGAATGGGGCTGGACCGCCGGCGGCGGCATCGAATATGCCGTCACCAATAACTTCATCCTGGGCGCCGAAGTGCTCTATTTCGACCTCGGCGACACCACGGTTCCCGGTGTTCCGGTTGCCGGTTTCGTGCCGCCGGCCGGCACGTCGATCTCCGGCAAGTATGACCACAGCGGCGTGATCGCGCGGGCGCGGGCGAGCTACAAGTTCTCGTCCGGCTTCTGAGCGGGTAACCCCGCTAGACTGGTCTGCTTGAGCGAAGCATCAGAAACAACAAAATCGGGCGCTTCCCGTCATGGGAAGCGCCCTTTTCAGTGCGCCGGGGCGCCGGGGCGCCAGGCTTTCTTGAACGGGATGAGCGGTGCGGTCAGCGCGCGCCGCCGCCGGCACCGCCGCTGATGCGGGCACTCGAGCCGCCGCCATATCCGAAGCCGCCCCTGTAACCACCGCTATAGCCGCCGCTGCGGGCGGAGACGCCGCGGTTCGGGTTGTAGCCGGGGTATCCGGGCGAGACCGTGCCATGCGGCGGCCGCCACGGCTTGACCGGACGATAGGGCGGCCGCCAGGGATAGTAGGGCCGATAGTAGTAGGGGCGGGGATAGTAATAGTTATTAGCGATCGCGCCGCCGATGATCGCGACGCCCAGAAGCGCGCCGATCGCCGGCAGGGGGCTGGCATAGCTGTAGCCCGGCGCGACGGCCTGGAGATAGCGGCCGGAGACCCAGCCGCGATAGTTGCCGTATTGCGTGTCGCACCAGCCATAGCCGTTCGAGCAGCCGAAGATCGTCACCGGCGCGCCGGCGGGGATCGTGGTGATGCGGCCGCAGCGGGTGCTGCCGCAGGTGCGCATGTTGACGTTGCCGGTGGCATAGGCGCCGGTCGCGGCCTCGGCAGATACGGGCAGGCCGGCAAGCGCCGTAAAGCCGGCCACCGCCACACCGGCAAGCGTGGCGAGCGGCCGGACTCTAGGGGAATGTGCGCGAGAACGAGATGTCATTCGACCTCCTTTGGCGCAAACCGCGCCGAACACAGTCACTGCAGCCGGTCGTCGGCGGGACAGGCGGATGCGAGCGGCTCCGTCCCGAATTCCGACCGGCATCATTGCTGTCGATCTTAGCCGCCTGGGCTGAACCCAAAATGAACACCCTTAAATATGGGCATCTTGCGACCGATGCCGTAAGGCGGTGGACCGTTCCTATTCCGCCGCCGCGGGCGTGGCCGGCAGATCGCCCTTGCTGTCGCCCGACGCGCTGTCGCCCAAAAAGCCGCCGGACTGGCGCCGCCACAGACGGGCATAGTGGCCGTCGCGCGCCAGCAGGTCGGCATGCGTCCCGGTCTCGACGATCCGGCCCTCGTCCATCACCACGAGCCGGTCCATCCGGTGGATCGTCGACAGGCGATGGGCGATCGCGATCACCGTCTTGTCGGCCATCAGCGTATCGAGGCTCGACTGGATCGCCGCCTCTATTTCGGAATCGAGCGCCGAGGTCGCCTCGTCGAGCACCAGGATCGGCGCGTCGCGCAGGATCACCCGGGCGATCGCCACCCGCTGGCGCTGGCCGCCCGACAGCTTGACGCCGCGTTCGCCGACATGGGCGTCGTAGCCTGAGCGGCCCTTCCAGTCCTGCTGGCTCAGGATGAAGTCATGCGCGTGGGCAAGCTCGGCGGCCCTTTGGATCTCGGCGTCGGTCGCGTTGCGGCGGCCGAAGGCGATGTTGTCGCGGATCGAGCGGTGCAGCAGCGAGGTGTCCTGGGTGACGACCGAAATCGCGCCGCGCAGCGATTCCTGGGTGATGCCCGCGATATCCTGGCCGTCGATCGCGATGCGGCCGGTATCGACGTCGAAGAACCGCAGGAGCAGGTTGACCAGCGTCGACTTGCCGGCGCCGGAGCGGCCGACCAGGCCGACCTTTTCGCCGGGTTTGACGGCAAGCGTCAGGTCGTCGATCACGGCGACGTCGCGGCCGTATCCGAAGCTCACGTCCTGAAACGCGATCGCGCCGTCGGTGACCTGAAGCTCGGCCGCCTGCGGCCTGTCGATCAGGCCGATCGGCTGGGCGATCGTCTTCATGCCCTCCTGGACGACGCCGATCTGCTCGAAGATCGAGGTGATCTGGAAGGCGATCCAGCGCGACATGTTGGTGAGCTGAACGGTGAGCGGCAGGGTCATGGCGATGACGCCGACCTCGACGGCGCCGCGCGTCCACAGGCCCACCGCCAGGGCACCGGCGCCGGCGATCAGGGCCGCGTTCAACAGCATCATCACGCCGACGAAGATGGTGAACAGCCGAAGCTGGTCGGCGACCCGGTCGGTGTGTTCGTCGACGCCGTCGCGCACGAAGCGGTCTTCTTCGCTTGAGCGCGCGAACAGCTTGACGGTGAGGATGTTCGTATAGGTGTCGACGATCCGGCCCATCAGGGCCGAGCGGGCTTCCGAGGTGCGCCGCGAGCGCTTGCGCATGCGCGGCACGAAGATCGCGAGCAGGCCGATATAGGCCGCAAACCACAACAGGACCGGCACGGCGAGCCAGAGGTCGGCGGCGGCCAGCATGGCGATCGCGGTGATGCCGTAGACGATGATGTACCAGACCGCGGTGATCGCGTTTGTCATGCTCTCGCGCAGCGAGAAGCCGGTCTGCATGACGCGGTTGGAGATGCGGCCAGCGAAATCGTTCTGGAAGAAGCCCCAGTTCTGCCGCACCACATGCCAGTGGCTCTGCCAGCGCACGAGCGAGGAAAACGGCGCCGACAGGCCCTGATTGTTGACCAGCGACCGGGAGAAGGCCGCCAGCGGCCGCGCGATGACGACCACGGCAGCCATGCCGAGAAGGGTCGGCCAGGTCTCGCTAAGGAAGTCCTCCGGCGGCACCGTTGTGACGAGGTTGACCAGCTTGCCGATGATCCAGGGGATCGCCGCGTCGCTCAGCGCCAGCGCGATCTCGACGACGAGCAGCAGCGCGAACATGCCCTTGGCCTGGCGGACGAAGTGCCAGTAGAACGGCAGCAACCCGGACGGCGGCTCGGGCCGTTCGGGATCGGCGGTCGGTTTGATGCGCGTTTCGAAATAGCGGAACATCGGCCTTTCGGGCGCCTGTCCTGATAGGGCGCTTTGCAGACGTTAGGCTATTGTGCGGCGGTTTGGCCAGAGAGGCGGCTGGCCTGTTCGCGCCGGGCAGCCATGCGTGGCGTATCGTGCCGAGGCGGCGGTGGCCGCGTCGCTCTCCTTTATCATGCCCGGACGTGTTCCGATGGTGTTCGGTTTCGTTCCGGCGATGTCGATTAAGCGCTTGTCTAGTATAACATTTTCGGCGAACTATGGTGGCGGGACACGCACTCGCTAAACCACCAGCTCGGACGTCATCAACTCCGTTTGCCTCGACGCATGCGGTGTCTGATGCCGCCCGCCGTTCCCCCTCCGTGTCATTGCCGGGCTTGTCCCGGCAATCCATGAACACAGTCGCTTGCGCCTATTCTGACGGCGGTGTTCATGGATGCCCGGAACAAGTCC
>JANQKY010000085.1 GCA_028280885.1 Tepidamorphus sp. | reverse complement strand
CCTCTCTTCACGCTCAAGGCAGCCCGTCTGAAGACGGGGGATTTAAACCCCAGAGTGGATATTAAACCGGACAGTAGCGGGTGCCGCCCCGGTGCCACTGGGACAACCGTTTGTTAACCGTAATATCGGCTAAAGTCCTGCGATGGCGGGTGGCTTACAGATTCTGCACGGCTTCGACAGGGCGACGCATGCGGTTCGCGCCGGCGATGCGCGTCCGCCACTCATCGTCCTGCTCGGCGCACTCGTGCTGTGCACGGTCCTGTTTGTCGCGAAACTCGCAATCGGCGTGCACGACCACCTGTCGACCGATCCCGACAGCCTGACGGACGCCCGCGCGGCGACCGTGACCGTCGGCCCGTTCAGCCTCACCCTGCCCCGGAACATGATCCGCAGCCACTCGCTGCCGAGGGGCAGCGTTTCGAGCCTCGATCTTCACCTGCACTGGCCGACCCTGCACGGCCTGACCGAGGAAACCGCCGCAGCCTTCGACGACACCGCCGCGACGTCACCGGTGATCTACGCGACGCTGCGGCGCGCGCAGGGGCCGATGTCGCCCTGGCAGCGGTTCCGGCAGATCCACAGCCGCCTGGTCGAGGACACGGTCATCGCCGGCCGCGACGGCCTTGATGCGCAGCGGTTTATCGCCGGCAACGGCTATGACGGCGAAACGCTCTATGTGTCGAGCGATCCCGCCATGCCCTTCGTTGCCCGCTGCACCGCCGCCACGGCCGCCGTTCCGTCGGTGTGTTCGTCGGCGTTCCGCAGCGCCGGGATGGATGTCGACTATCGCTTCCGCAAGCCGCTGCTCGAGGACTGGCGCAGCCTCGACCGGCAGATGCGCTTAACCATCGCCGGCTTTCGCAGCGGGCGCTGAAAGTGCCTAGTCGAGATCGAATTCCAGGATCGCCATCTGGAAATTGTAGGACAGATCCTCGTCTTCATCGTCCCGGAAGATCACGCCGATGAACTCGTCGCCGATATAGACCTCCGCGGAATCGTCCTTCACGGGCCGGGCCTTCACCTGGATCGTCGGCAGCTTGAAGGTCTTCTGCAGGTAGGATTCGAGTTTGATGATTTCCTGGGCTTTCAAGAGCGCACCTATCGGCTGTTCGACCGCAGCGGGGACGTGGCGAAAGCGGTCTTCATTCGCCCCCTTCTAGTGCGGGATCGGGGCGAAGGGAACCGCCCCGATATGGCAATTGTGGATCAAGCGAAGATCAGCTTTCCGTATCGCGCCCGTCTTCGGTGTCGCGGCCGTCGATCATCTGGTCCATCGACCGGGCCGGCTCCGAGCAGCCCGCCTTGCCGACCACCTTTGCCGGAACGCCGGCAACCGTTGAATTGGGCGGCACATCCTTGAGCACGACCGAACCGGCGGCGACGCGTGAACAGGCGCCGACCTCGATATTGCCGAGGATCTTCGCACCCGCCCCGATCAGCACGCCGTGCCGGACCTTGGGATGGCGATCGCCGCCCTCCTTGCCCGTGCCGCCAAGCGTTACACCGTGCAGGATCGACACCTCGTCGTCGACCTCCGCCGTCTCGCCGATGACGATCGAATGGCCGTGATCGATGAAGATCCCGCGTCCGATCCGCGCCGCCGGATTGATATCGACGCTGAACTCCGAGGAAACCCGGCTCTGCAGGTAGAGCGCATAGTCCCGGCGCCCGTTGTTCCACAGCCAATGCGCCAGGCGATGGGCCTGGATGGCGTGGAAGCCCTTGAAGTAGAGCAGCGGCTCGACATGACGGTTACAGGCGGGATCACGGTCGTAGACGGCGGCGATATCGGCGCGGAACGCCTCGC
Source organism: Tepidamorphus sp. (assembly GCA_028280885.1). Taxonomy (GTDB): domain Bacteria; phylum Pseudomonadota; class Alphaproteobacteria; order Rhizobiales; family Tepidamorphaceae; genus Microbaculum. The sequence continues at coordinate 72,999 of JANQKY010000085.1, read as the reverse complement.
CGATGCCCGGATCGTCCTTGACCGCTTCTGCGAAGGCGTGGGCGATGAACTGGCTGCCGAGCGCGGTGTGGTCGAGCCGCGCCGCGACCCGTGTCGCGACCGCGCCCTCGAGCGTGTCGTGGTTGAGGACGGTCTCAAGCACAAAGGCCGTCAGGGCCGGCTCGCGGGCCAGGATCTCGTCTGCATCCTGCCGGATGCGGTGCCAGATCGGATCATAGGAGGCAATCGGGCCGGACCGCTCCAGCCGTTCGGTACTGCTTGCCATGGTGGTCTCCCTCGGATGGTTCCGTGGTGGCGACGACCGGTGCAGAGCCGTCTTGGACTTGCAGTGCTGCATAGAGTATGTCGTGCGTATTGGCGAAAAGAAAAGACTCTTTTCGCTTGAGCCCGCCGATCACAAGATGGTCAGGGCACGCCGAAAGTCCCCCGATAGCCTCGCCGAAAGCCGCTTCCCATGTCCCAAACGCCTGTTTCCCCGACGCAAAAGCTCGCGGTCGCCTGCGAGGGGCCAATCGCCACGCTGACGATCGACAATCCGGCCCGGCGCAACGCCATCGATCTTTCGATGTGGCACGCGATACCCGACCTCGTCGCCGCACTCGATTCGCGCGCCGAAACCCGCGTGATCGTGCTGACCGGCGCGGGCGGCACGTTCACCGCCGGCGCCGATATTTCCGAATTCGCCGAGACGCGGATGGGCGCGGGCCCCGCACGCGCCTACGAGGCGGCAAACGGCGCGGCCTTTGCCGCGATCCGCACAACGATAAATCCGGTCGTCGCCTCGATCCCGCGCTTCTGCATGGGCGGCGGCCTGGCGATCGCGCTTGCCGCCGACATCCGCATCGCCGCCGACGATGCCGAATTCGCGGTGCCGCCCGCCCGCCTGGGCTTAGGCTATCCCGTCGACGGGCTGGCCGACCTCGTCGGCGCGGTCGGCGCGCCCAATGCCCGCGACCTGTTGTTCTCCGCCAGGCGGATCGGCGCCGAAGAAGCCCTCGCCCTCGGCCTCGTCAACCGTGTCGTCGCCGCCGACAGGCTGGAAGCGGAGACGCGCGTCTTCGTCGAAACGGTCGCCGAAAACGCGCCGCTGACGCTTCGGGCGGCGAAACAGGCAATCGCGGCGATCTCAGCCGGCCGGCTGGACGCCGATCGCGCCGATATCGACGCCCTTGTCGACGCCTGCTTTGCCAGCGCCGACTATGCGGAAGGCTGCGCGGCCTTCCTGGAAAAGCGCAAACCGGTGTTTGAGGGGCGCTAAGCGGCCGGACCGGATTCACTTTGCAAAGCGCTTCACCCACCGGGTTAAGTGCCCGAATCGCTTTCTCAGCCAATCCTCACAAGCGATTCAGACGACTCGGCCTTTTCAGGCCGGCGCCAGTTCGTCGAGAAAGGCCAGCACCGCGTCGGCGAAGACGTCGTTACGGTCGCCCGCCACCATGTGTCCGGCGCCGCTGACGTCGGTATAGCGGGCATGCGGCACCAGCTCGCGGAACTCGGCGACCTGTTCCTCGCCGACCAGTTCGCTCATCTGACCGCGCACCAGCAGCGTCGGGACCGTGATGTGCTTCGCCGCCTCGACGAACGGGTTGATGTCGGCGCCACTGCCCGTCGAGACCGGCTTGGGACCGTTGACGAAGCGCGGGTCCCAATGCCAGCGGTAGCGCCCGTCCGGATCGAGGCGGAGATTCTTGCGCAGGCCCTCCAGCGAGCGCGGCCGGGGCCGGTGCGGCAGGTAGGCTGCGACCGCGTCGGCTGCCTCCTCGAGCGTCGCGAATCCCTCCTCCGCCCGCGCGCCCATGAAGCTCATGATGCCGTCGACGCCGCCGCGATCGAGCCGTGGCGTGACATCGACCAGCACCAGGGCGGATAGCGGCGGATCGGCAACCTCTCCGGCGACCAGGATCGACGCCAGCCCGCCGAGCGACGCACCGATCGCGACCGGCTTCACGCCGAACCGCTCGTGGATCTGCCGGTAGACGGCCTCGGCGTCGCCGGCGAATTCGCGGGCGCTGTAATGGCCGATATCGCTACGGTCGCTCTCGCCATGGCCGCGCTGGTCGATGGTGATCGCCCGCCAGCCGGCCGCCGCCAGCCGCTCCGCCGTGCCGCGCCAGGAATGGCGGGTCTGCCCGCCGCCATGGACGAGGACCGCGACCGGTCCCGTGCCCCCGACATCGCCCCACATGTCGCCGGCGATCCGGTTCTGCTCGATCCCGATGAAGGAGAGCGGCTCAGCGGCGTGGGCGGCGGTCATTGATGGTCCTTCAGAAAGGCGAGCACGGCGGCCTTGTAGGTCTTGTCCCCGACCGCCTTCATATGGTCGCGGCCGTCGATATCGAAAGCCTGTCCGTTCGGAATGAAGGCGGCCAGTTCATGCGGATCGCCGCCGGTATCGTCCTCGGTGCCGACGCAGACCAGCACCGGCATGCGCAACACCTCCAGCGCCGCGCCGCTGATCTTCAGCCGCGAGGCGCGGATGCAGGCGGCAAGCGCCTTCAGGTCGCTGCCGGTCTGGTCGGCGAAGGCCCGGAAGGTCTGGCCGACCGGGTCGGTGATCGTGTCGGGCGACGGGGTCAGCAAGGCGTCCGCGATGATGTCGGAATTGTCGAAGCCGCGCACCATGTTGATGCCCAGCCCGCCGAAAACGGCGCTGCGCACCCGGTCCGGATGGTTAAGGCCCAGAACGGCGGTGATCCGCGCGCCCATCGAATAGCCCATGACGCAGGCCGCGCCGATGCCGAGATAATCGAGCAGCCGGCGCGCGTCCTCCGCCATGATCTGCGGGCTGTAGGCGTCCGGATCGTGTGGCTTGCCACTCTGGCCATGGCCGCGATTGTCGAGCGCGATCACCCGGTACCCGTCCTTGACGAGCGTAGACACCCAGCCGGTCGCCACCCAGTTGGTGTTGAAATTCGAGGCAAAGCCGTGGATGAGCAGGATCGGCCCCTTGGCGGGCTCACCAGTCTGCCCGCCCTCGTCGATATAGGCGATGTCGACGCCGTCGGAATTGAAGTGGTGGACTGTCATTGGTGTTGGCTCCTGAGCGAACAATACCTTCCGTTGACGCAAACGGAAACCTTGAAGATCGACATTTCGCCGCATCGCGCCGCGAGCCCCCTTTGAACCGCGACCCGATGCGGATATGGTCGCACCCGCGAATTGCCGGTGATGTGCCGGAATTTGCCCTAAACATCAACGCATGTCCCGGGCCGGAACCTTTGGCGCCCGGGGAGGATCGACGGGAAGACAGACATGGCGGGCCACGTAATTCCGCATTTTCACAATACCGGCGGTGCCGCGTCGGTCCGGATCGGCGCCCGCAAGTTCCAGTGCATCGGCGCGCTGCCACCGTTCGACCATCCGCATGTCTATCTCGACATGGGCGACGAGAACGAGATCGTCTGCCCCTATTGCTCGACGCTCTATAAATACGACCCGACGCTGGCTCCGGGCGAAGCCGACCCGGCGGAGTGCGTCTGGCGCGAAGTCGAAGCCGCCTGACCGGACATCTTTCGACGCCCGCAGCCGCGGGCACGGCAAGCAAAGGCATGACGCGTGGCCGCTGACCGCCATATCGCGATTGCCGGCGGCGGCGTCGCCGGCCTGACGACCGCGCTCGCGATCGCCGGTTCGGGAACGCGGGTCACCGTGTGCGAACAGGCCGGACGCTTCGAGGAGGTCGGCGCCGGCCTGCAGGTCTCGCCCAATGCCTGGCGGGTCCTTCAGACGCTTGGCATCGCCGACCGGCTCCTGCCCCGCTCGGTTGCCCCGCACGCGATCCGGATGCGGCGTGGCCGCGATGGCCGCCAGATCGCCCGCGTGCCGCTTGGCGAGGCGGCCGAGGCCCGCTGGGGCGCGCCCTACCGGGTCGTGCACCGGGCCGATCTCCAGGCCGCGCTGGTCGAGGCCGTCGAAAAGACGCCGGCGATCACGCTGCGCACGGACACACACATCACGGGCTTCGAGGCAAAGCCCGGCGGACTTGGCGTCCGCGCCGAGGCCGGGCCGCCCGTCGCCTGCGACGGCTTGATCGGCGCCGACGGATTGTGGTCGAGCATCCGCGCCCAGATCACCGGCGAGGGCCCGCCGGTCTATTCCGGCAAGGTCGCCTGGCGCGCCACGATCCCCGAAGACGCGATCCCCCACGGTCTCGATCCGCTCGAGACGGGCCTGTGGCTCGGCCGCGACGCCCATCTCGTCCAGTATTCGGTTCGGGCGGGCCGGGAACTGAACGTCGTCGCGATCTTCGCCGACCGCTGGAGCGAACCCGGCTGGAGCGCGCCCGGCGACCGGGAGACGGTGATCGCCCGCTTCGCCGACTGGCATCCGCTCGCCCGCGCGCTCGTCGCAGCCCCCCAAACCTGGGTGAAATGGGCGCTCGCCGACCGGGCGCCGCTGAAACACTGGGGCCACGGCCCGGTGACGCTTGCCGGCGATGCCGCCCATCCGATGCTGCCCTTCATGGCCCAGGGCGCGGCGATGGGCATCGAGGACGGCCATGTGCTCGGCCAGTGCCTGTCGGCCGGCGCCGAGATCGAACCGGCCTTCCGCGCCTACGAGACCCGGCGCATGCAGCGCACCGCCCGCGTCCAGCGCGAGGCGCGTCACAATGGCGAGATCTATCATCTGGGCAGCATCGCCGGCCGCGCCCGCGACACCGCGCTGAGGCTGATGCCGACCGACCGGCTCTTGCAGCGCTTCGACTGGCTCTACGGCTGGGGACGGCGTTAGCCAACGGTGTTGGCCAACGGTGTTGGACAGCGCCCGCGCACGGCCTGTATCGTGCCCGTCTTCGCCTGAATGCAACCCCCACGAACCGATAAGGAGAAACAAGGGAATGACGCGCGCCGACACCGATCTCGTGATGATCTGCACAAGCGACGTGGCCGGCCAGGTGCGCGGCAAGGCGATCCCCCGCAAGGCGATCGAGGCGCGGTCCGAAACGGGCATCGGCTGGACGCCGACCAATGTCTTCATCACTGCCTTCGGTCCGATCGCCCCCTCGCCCTTCGGCGCGCTCGGCGATCTCTGCATCCGGCCCGACTTCTCCACCTCCGTCGATCTCGACCTGCCCGATTTCGGCGTCGATGAATCCTTCGTCCTCGGCGATATCCTGGAACTTGACGGCACGCCCTGGTCCTGCTGCCTGCGCGGCGCGTTGCGTTTGGCGCTCGACAGGCTGAAGGAGCGGCACGGCGTCACGCTGAAGGCAAGCTTCGAGCACGAGTTCCACTATTTCGGCACCCAGCCGCAGCCCGGCCTCGGCTATTCCCTGCGCGCCTATCGCCGGCTCGGCCCCTTCGCCAACCGGGTGATGGCGGTGCTCGATGCCGCCGGTCTTTCGATTGACACCTTCATGCCCGAATACGGACCGGCCCAATGCGAGGTCACGGTCGGGCCGAAGCCGGCGCTGCGGGCCGCCGACGAGGCCGTGATCCTGCGCGAACTGGTGCGCGCGACCGCCCGCGGCACGGGCTCGCGAGCAAGCTTCGCGCCGATCCTCGACCCTTCAGGCGTCGGCAACGGCGTGCATGTGCATTTCAGCCTCTATGACGAGAACGGCACGCCGATCTCCTACGATGCGTCCGCCGAAAACGGCGTGTCCCGCCGGGCCGGGTCCTTCGTCGCCGGCATTCTCGCCCACCTGCCCGACTTCACCGCCATCACGGCGGCGTCGGTGCCCTCCTACCTGCGCCTGACGCCGCATCGCTGGAGCGCGGCCTATAACAATTTCGGCAAGCAGGACCGCGAATCGGCGGTCCGGATCTGCCCGGTCTTCGGCGCCGACGCCGACATCGCCCGCAAGTTCCACTACGAATTCCGCGCGGCCGATGCCGCCACAAGCCCCTATCTGCTGCTCGCAGCCCTCGTCCATGCCGGCCTCGCCGGCCTGGATGACGGGCTCGCAACCCCGGCCGTCACGGAAGAGGACGTCTCCGAACTGTCCGAGGCGCAACTGGCCGAGCGGACCCTTCAGCGCCTGCCGCAGGACCTCGGCTCAGCCCTCGACCGCCTGTCGGCCAGCACCTGGGCACGGCAGGCCTTCGGCGACACGCTGATCGATGCCTTCGAAAGCCACAAGCGCACGGAAATCGAGATCATGGCGGGCCTCACCGACGAAGAGGTCTGCGCGCGCTACGCCGAGGCCTATTGAGCGGGAGGGATGGAGGCCATGAAACCGGTTCGGATCCTGGTCACGGGCGGCACCATCGACAAGATCCACGACCCGACGGCCGAAACCCTGAATTTCGCAACCGACGGCACAACGCAGATCACCGAACTGCTCGGCTTCGCGCGCTGCGACTTTCCCACGATCGAGATCATCCTGCAGAAGGACAGTCTCGACTTCGAGGATGCCGACCGCGACCGGATCGTCGCGGCAATCGCGCGCTCGCCGGAGACGGCGATCGTCGTCACGCACGGCACCGGCACGATGGGCGAAAGCGCCCGCTGGGTCGCCGATCGGATTGCAGGGCGCGTCACCGGCAAGACGGTCGTCTTCACCGGCGCCCTGCGACCGCATTCGCTCGGCCATTCCGATGGGCCGTTCAATCTCGGCGGCGCCATAATCGCAGCGCAGATCCTGGCCGAAGGGGTCTACGGCGTCATGAACGGCCGCTGCTTTCCCGCAGCCGACCTGCACAAGAACACCGAACTCGGCCGGTTCGACAGGTAAGCCGGTCGCAGTTCAAACCGCACAGCGGCTGCGCAGCATGTCGAGGAAGGCGCCGGCGATCTCCGCCGGGCCATGCCGCCCGCCGGGCCGGTACCAGACCGGCGTCCAGTTGGTCGCACCAAGCAGCATCAGGCGGAACAGGCCTTTATCGACACACTCCGGCAGATCGAGCGCCTCGACGAGGCCGGCGAATTTCCGCTCGTAGGCATCGCGCTCAGCGATGAGCCGGGCGTTGAGCGCCGCGCTGCCATCCGGGAAGTTCGGCGAGACGATCGCCACCGTATCGGTCGTCTCGACCAGCGCGGCAAGATGCGCTGCGACCGCCGCCTCCAGCCGCGCCCACGGCTCTGATTGCGTCGCGATCGCCGCATCGACCGCCCGGTTGATGGAGGCAACCGCCTCGGCATGGACCGCGACGAACAGCTCTTCCTTTGACACGAAGTGATAGTAGAGCGAACCGGGCAGCATGCCGGTTTCGGCGGCGATATCGCGCATCGACGTGCCGTCATAGCCCTGCCTGGCGATCAGCCGGGCGGCGGCGGCGAGCACATCGTCGCGCCGGTTGTTCTGGCGACGATTGGACTGTCCGGCGGTGCCGGTCTCATCGTTCGTTGCTTCGCTGCTCGCCACGCGCTTTGCCCTGCAAGGATCGCTCATCCAGCCATCCGCCCCCTTCCCGCCAACGGACTGGTCTGTTACTTTACCAAACGACTGTTTGGTTAACCAGTGCACCCGCCAACAGGGACAACGGAATGACCGCTTCCATGCCGTCACCGGCACGCCTCTCCTATGACCCGAGGGACCCGGCGATCCGCGCCGATCCGTTTCCCGTCTACGCCCGCCTCCGCGACGAGGACCCGGTGCATTGGAGCCCGGCGATCAAGTCCTGGGTGATCACCCGCTACGACGACGTTCGTCAGGTCAAACTCGATGCCGACATGTCGTCGGACCGGCTGACGCCCTTCTTCCGCAAGCTCCCCGAGGCGCAGCGCTCCGTGCTGTCCGAGGTGATGCGCTATCTCAATCTGTGGCTGGTGTTCCGTGCGCCGCCCGAACACACAAGGCTGCGCCGCCTGCTGGCGACCGCCTTCACGCCGAAGGCGATCAACGGGCTGAAACCCAATATCGAGGCGATCGTCGCCGAGAGGCTCGACCGGCTGGAGGGCTGCAAACGCGTCGACCTGATCGAAGCGTTCGCCATGCAGGTGCCCGCTCTGGTGATCATGGACATGCTCGGCGTGCCGCGCGACCGGCTCAAGGAGCTGAAGGCCTGGTCGGACCAGATGGTGCTGTTCATCGGGTCGGCCCGCAATGTGCCCGATAAATACGAGCAGGCCCGCGACGGCGTGCACAGGATGTCGGCCTTCTTCCGGCAACTGATCGCCGAGCGCCGGGCCGATCCGCGCGACGATTTCATCTCCACCCTGATCGCCGCCCGCGACGAGACGAGCGAGGACGGCAAGGCGGGTTTAAGCGAGGACGAGCTGATCGCCTGCTGCATGCTGATCCTGTTCGGCGGGCACGAGACGACCACCAACCTGATCGGCAATTCCGCGCTGATGCTGATGCGCCACCCCGCCGAGCGCGACAAGCTGCGCCGGTCACCGGAGCTGATCGGCAAGGCGGTCGAGGAGTTCCTGCGCTACGATGGTCCGTCCAATTCGTCGGCCCGCGTCGTCGCCCGGACCCACCGGATGCACGGAGTCGAAATGCGCGAGGGCGACCGCGTCTTCGTCATGCTGAATGCCGCAAACCGCGACCCGCGCCAGTTCGACCGACCGGACGTCTTCGATATCGAGCGCGATCCCAACCGGCACATCACCTTCGGCTTCGGCAGCCATTTCTGTCTCGGCGCGGCCCTGGCGCGGCTGGAAGGGCAGATCGCGGTCAATGCCCTGATCGAGCGGTTCCCGGATATGCGCACGATCGAGGACGATCCGCCGGACTGGCTCGATGCCCTGATCATGCGCGGTATGCGGCGTCTCCCCGTGGACCTTATGTAGGCTTTGAACGACATGACCCAGGACATCGTGCTTGCCGCTGGAACACGTTCGCCAATGGGCGATTTCGGCGGATCGCTCAAAGGCGTCGAGACGCTCGATCTCGCCGGCCGGATCGGCCGCGCCTGCATAAGGCGTAGCGGGCTCAAACCCGAGGCGTTCGACCACATGGTCTTCGCGACCACCGTGCCGAGCGGCCGCGACACGCTGTTTGCCTCCCGTGTCGTCGGCGCCAGGGCCGGGCTGCCGGAAGAGGCCGGCGCGCTCGACGTGGTGCGCGCCTGCGGGTCGGGCCTTCAGGCGATCGTCTCGGCAGGCCAGCAGATCCGCGACGGCCAGAGCCGGATCGCGCTTGCCGGCGGGGCGGAGAACTATTCGCGGGTGCCCCATGTGGTGACCGACATGCGCTGGGGCCGCAAGCGCGGTCCCGTCGAAATGGAGGATATGCTGGACTGGGCCTATCGCTGCCCGTTCAGCCAGGACTACATGGGCGAAACGGCGGAAAACCTGGCCGAGGAGTTCCAGTATACCCGCGAGGACATGGACGACTGGGGCGCGATGAGCCAGGAGCGCGCCATCGCCGCGATCGACAGCGGCTTCCTGGCGCGGCAGATCGAGCCCGTCGAGGTGCCGGCCGGCCGGCGCGGCGCGGTCGCGGATTTCTCGGTCGACGAATATCCCCGCCGGGACGCGACGCCGGAAAAGCTCGCGACACTGCGCCCGGCCTTCCGCAAAAACGGCAAGGTGACGGTCGGCAATGCCAGCGGGGTTACCGATGGCGCCGGCTTCCTCGTCGTCGCGAACCGGCAGGCGCTGGAATCCCAGGGCGCCGCGCCGGAGGCCCGGGTGATCGACTACGCCGTGGTCGGCGTTCCGCCGCGGATCATGGGCCACGGTCCGGTGCCGGCGATCGGCAAGCTGCTCGACCGGCAGAAGATGACCGTCGACGATATCGACTATTTCGAGATCAACGAGGCCTTCGCCGTCGTCAACTTGCATGCCGAGCGCCATCTCGGCATTCCGCGCGAGAAACACAACCTCTATGGCGGCGGCATCTCGCTCGGCCATCCGCCGGGGCTCACCGGTATCCGCATGACGATGACGGCGATGCATCACCTCGCCGATACCGGCGGCCGCTACGCGGTGCTGTCGATGTGCCTGGGCGCAGGGCAAGGCATGGCCATGCTGATCGAGAACCTGAAGCGCTGAGCCATGGTCATGGCGCCCCCTGATACCGGCCCGGATACCTATTACGACGCCTTTGCGGAAACGGCGGCGACGCGCGGCGACAACCTGTTTCTGCGCATCCCCGCGCGGCCGGGGCGCGACTATCATCCGGGCGGGCTCGACATCACCTACGCCGCCGCCGCTGAGCAAGTCACGACGCTGATCAAGGCCTATCGCGCGGCGGGCTACGGGCCCGGCCACCGCGTCGCGCTGATGCTCGACAACCGGCCGGCGCATTTCTTTCACCAGCTCGCGCTCAATGCCCTCGGCGTCAGCCAGGTGCCGGTCAATCCGGACTACCTGCCGCATGAACTGGCCTATCTGCTCGACCATTCCGAGGCGGTCCTCGCCGTGACCCATCCCGGTCATGCGAGAAGGCTGAAGGACGTGGCGGACGCGCTTCAGCGCCCCGTCCCGGTCGCGATCGCGGAGGACGGGGTCGACAGCCTGCCGACCGCCCCGCACGACCCCCGCGACGCGCGCCCCGGCCGATCCACGGAAGCCGCCGTCATCTACACCTCCGGCACGACCGGGCGGCCAAAGGGCTGCCTCATCGACAACGCCTATCACCTCACCACCGGCCGATGGTATGCCGAGCTCGGCGGCAGGCTGACCCTGACACCGGACGCGGAGCGCCTGTTCGTGCCGCTGCCCGTGTTCCACGTCAATGCCGGGATCAACACGATCACGGCCCTTATCCTGACGGGAAACTGCCTGATCATGCCCGATCGCTTTCATGCCGGCACATGGTGGGCCGATCTCGTCGCCACGCAGGCGACCGGGCTGCACTATCTCGGCGTCGTGCCGCCGATCCTGCTCAAGGCCGCCCCTTGCGCCGAGGAACGCGAGCACACCGCCAAGTTCGGTCTCGGCGCCGGTCTCGATCCGGACCTGCATGTCCGCTTCGAGGAGCGCTTCGGCATCGCCATGGTCGAGGTCTGGGGCATGACGGAGACGGGGCGGTTCCTGGCCGATGCCTATGAGCCGCGCTCGATCACGACCCGCGCCTTCGGCCGGCCGACCGAGCAGTATCTGGCGAAAGTCGTCGACGATCAGGATCGCGAGGTGCCGCGCGGCACGCCCGGCGAACTGGTGGTGCGTGCCGCCGGCGACGATCCGCGCCAGGGGTTCTTCGCCGGATACCTGAAGGACGCGGCGGAGACCGAACGGGTCTGGCGCGGCGGCTGGTTCCATACCGGCGACGTCGTCACCCAGGACGACACCGACCTGCTCCATTTCGTCGAGCGCAAGAAGAACATCATCCGCCGCTCGGGCGAGAACATCTCGGCGGCCGAGGTCGAGAATGCGCTGATCGGCCATGACGGCGTCGCCCAGGTCGCGGTGCTGGCGGTCGCGGACGATCTGCGCGACGAGGAGGTGCTGGCCGCGATCGTTCTTTCGGAAGGCCTTGAGCCGAGCGCCGAGCGCGCCGAGGCGATCTTCGAGGCGACATGCGACCGGCTCGCCTATTTCAAGCGTCCCGGCTGGATCGCCTTCGTTGAAGACCTGCCGCGCACCGGCACACAGAAGATTCAAAAAGGCCTGATCTTTCCAGACGACACCGATCCGCGCGACCATGCCCATGACCTGCGCGATCGCAAGAAGCGGAGCGTTGCCGCGTGATAAGGGTGAAACCACGATGCGCGTAATCGAATTCGACCGGTTCGGCGACCCGAGTACCGTCGCCCATGTCGCCGAGCGGCCGGACCCGCAGGCCGAACCCGGCAAGGTGCTGGTCCGCATGGCCGCGATGCCGATCAATCCGGCCGACCTCCTGTCGATCGAGGGCCGCTACGGCGTGCGGCCGGACCTGCCGGCCATTCCGGGCTTCGAAGGCGCCGGGCGGGTCGAGGCGGTCGGCGGCGGCGTCGAGGGTTTCGCCGAGGGCGATATCGTCGTGCCGTTCGGCGGCAGTTGCTGGCGCGAGAAGATCGCTGCCCGGCCGGCGGCGCTGCTGAAGCTCCCCGCCGATACCGATATCGAACAGGCCGCCATGCTGAAGGCCAATCCGGCGACGGCCGAAGCGATGCTGACGCTGGTCGACCTTGAGGCCGGCGACTGGGTTATCCAGAACGCCGCCAATTCCGCCGTCGGCCAGAACCTTATCCTCGCCGCCCACGACAGCGGGTTTCGGACGGTGAACATCGTCCGGCGGGACGGCCCGGTCGCCATGCTTGAGGCGCTCGGCGCCGATGCCGTCCTGATCGATGACGGGACCGATCCCGAGCGGCTGGCGGCAAGGGTCGGCGAGATCACCGGCGCGGCCCGGCCGCGCCTTGCCATCGACGCGATCGGCGGCACGGCAACGGACGGCCTTGCCGCAGCCCTCGCGGAGTCGGGGCTGGTCGTGAACTACGGATTGCTCAGCGGCGAGGCCTGCCGGATCGATCCGTTTCACCTCGTGTTTCGCGATGTGCGCCTGCGCGGCTTCTGGCTGTCGCACTGGTTCCAGGCCGAAGGCGCGGGCAGCGCACCGGAGATCTACCGGCGACTCGCCAAGCGCCTTGCCAGCGGCGCGCTCAACACGCCTGTCGAGGCGCGCTATTCCTTCGAGGAGATATCGGACGCGCTTGCCCACGCCGCCCGGCCCGGTCGGTCGGGCAAGATCCTGGTCATGCCGACGTCAGACGGAGAGTAGCGGCCATGCGCGATGTCTATGTCCTCGGCGCCGCCAGCACGGCATTCGCCAAGCTGCCGGACGCAAGCTTCAAGGACCTGACGCGGGAAGCCTATCTCGGTGTTCTGGAGGATGCCGGGCTGGAAGCCGGCAGCGATATCGACAATGCCTGGTTCGGCAATTGCGGCATGGGCACCTTCGGCCAGCGCAACATTCGCGGCCAGGTCTGTTTCACGCCACTGGTGCGCGACGGCCTGTTTCCCGAGCGCGTGCCGATCATCAATGTCGAGGGCGGCTGCGCGACCGCCTCGATGGCCTTCCACGGCGCCTGGAAGGACGTGCTGTCCGGCCAGGCCGAGCTATCGCTGGCGATCGGCGTGGAAAAGACCTACGTGCCGGATGCGGCCGACAAGACGCTGGAGATCTTCGAGGGCGGCATCGACCAGCTCGATCCCGCCGACTGGCACGCCTACTACGCAAAGGCCGGCGCGGCCTCCGGCAAGCCGTTCAAGCCGAATGCCGGCGGCGGCACCGTGTTCATGGACACCTACGCCATGCAGGCCGCCTATCACATGAAACGGTACGGCACGACCGAGCGCCAGATCGCGATTGCCGCCTCCAAGAACCACCATCACGGATCGATGAACCCGAAGGCACAGTATCGGTTCGAGGTCTCGGTCGACGAGGCTTTGCAGGACCGGCTCGTGTCCTGGCCGCTCACCCGCTCGATGTGCGCCCCCATCGGCGACGGCGCGGCGGCCGCGCTCCTGTGCTCGGCGGACTTTCTGAAGGCCCAGCCCGAAGCCGTGCGCGACCGGGCCGTGAAGGTCAGGGCCTCGACCCTGTCGGGCGGCAAGTATCGCGATCTCGACGAGCCCGGGCTGTCCCGCATCGCCGCCGACAAGGCCTACAGGCTGGCCGACTTGAGGCCGGATGAGATCGAGATCGCGGAGGTGCATGACGCCACCAGCTTCTGCGAGATCTATCAGTCCGAGATGCTGCGCTTCTGTCCGGAGGGCGACGGCGGCGCCTATATGGAAAGCGGCGCGACGGCGCTGGGCGGATCGCGGCCGGTCAACCTGTCGGGCGGGCTCGTCTCCAAGGGCCACCCGGTCGGGGCGACGGGCCTGTCGATGATCGCCGAACTGATGCTGCAACTGCGCGGCGAGGCCGGCCCACGCCAGGCGGCGGGCCTGAATGGTGACGGCGTGCCGCGCATCGCCCTTGCCGAGAACGGCGGCGGCGTCATCGGCTTCGACGAGGCGGCCTGCTCGGTGATCATTCTGGAGCGGTAGCGGCGGGTGGGGTCTGCGGCCGCCGCGTCGACGCGCTTGCGAGAGACCGGAAGGAGAACAAAACAGACTCACATCCGATACAAGCGCTCCATAGCGATTGCCATTGCGCCGCACATTCTGATCTTGGTCCGGCACAGTCGCCATATGCAATCGCCCTCCCCGCGAGGGGAGAGGGTGTGCTACCGCCTTGCTGCTTGGCTCAAGCACCTCGCAAACAGCAAGACGTATCAATTCGACCTCATGCGGTGCAACTCGGGGCCGCCCTCGCCCGCGAGGGGGGCTGCCGCCTTGCCGGGTGGCTTCAACGCCTCCCAAACAGCAAGGCGAATCAATTCAACCGCATGTCGTACCACTTTCACACCCTCCCCCTTGTGGGGAAGGACGAAGAGCTGAGGCCGTGCCATGCGGCTTTGAGGCTTCTCAACCTGGAAAGCGGATCGAATTCCCAACGTGCCGCACGGCTGTCGTCCCCTCTCCCCTCGCGGGAGAGGGCCCAGGGTGAGGGGGACATCGCTTTGACCGGCTCGATGCCGGTCAAAGCGATACCAGCCGCGCAAACAGACAAACCCCTTCTACTGAAGCGCCCCGGGCTTCGGCCCGCCGGTCGCCCAGTCGAGCAGTTCGGCGGTATGCACGATCGGCACATCACTCGCCGAGCCGATCTGCATCATGCAGCCGATATTGCCAGCCGCGATCACCTGCGGCTCCGTCGCCTCCAGCGTTCCAACCTTACGCGCCTTCAACTCGGCGGAAATGGCTGGCTGCATCAGATTGTAGGTGCCCGCCGAGCCACAGCACAGATGGCTGTCGCGCGGCTCGACCACCTCGAAGCCGGCCGCCTTCAGGAGATCCTTGGGAAAGGTCTTGATCTGCTGGCCATGCTGCAGCGAGCAGGCGGCATGATAGGCGACCCGCAGCGGCGCGGCGTCGCCCGGCGCCTTGAGGCCGAGATCGATCATCACCTCGGAAATGTCCTTCGCGATCGCCGAGACCCGCGCCGCGTCGTCTGCCAGCGGCTCGTTGCGGAACATGTAGCCGTAATCCTTGACGGTCGTGCCGCAGCCGCTGGTGTTGATGACGATCGCGTCGAGCCCCTGCCCATCCATCTCGGCTGCCCAGGCGCGGATGTTGCGGGCGGCCGTTGCATGGCTTTCGCCGGTCTTGCCCATGTGATGGGTGAGCGCGCCGCAGCAGCCGGCGCCGCGGGCAACCACCACCTCGCAGCCGTGCCGGGTCAAAAGGCGGATGGTCGCATCGTTGATATCGGTGTTCAGCACCTTCTGCGCGCAGCCGGTCATCAGGGCGACGCGCATGCGCCTTTCGCCCTCAGGCGGAAACACCTGCGGCCGGTCGTTCGGGCTTGCCGGGGGAATACGCGACGGTGCCATGTCGAGCATCGCGCGCAGGCGCTCATCGGGCATCAGCGCCTTCAGCGGCCGGCCGAGGCGGGCGGCAAGGAGCGCGAGCCGGAAGCGGCCGGGAAAGGGCAGGATCTTCGACAGGAGCCAGCGCAGCGCCCGATCGTCCCAGCGGCGTGAATAGTTCTCCTCGATATACTCGCGGGCGTGGTCGACCAGATGCATGTAGTGGACGCCCGACGGGCAGGTCGTCATGCAGGCCAGGCACGACAGGCAGCGGTCGATATGCATGACCGTCTTGGCGTCGGGCACGCGCTCGTTCTCGAGCATGTCCTTGATCTGGTAGATCCGCCCGCGCGGGCTGTCGAGTTCGTCGCCGAGCACCTGATAGGTCGGACAGGTCGCGGTGCAAAAGCCGCAATGGACGCAGGACCGCAGGATCTCGTTGGCGCGCCTGATGCCGGGATCGCGAAGCTGTTCCTCGGTGAACGTCGTCTGCATGGCCGCCCCCTCAATACCCCATCAGGCCCGGATTGAGGACGTCGTGCGGGTCGAACGTCGCTTTCAGCCGGCCCGAAAGCGCCGCCACGGCGTCGGCCTGCGGCTGGAACACCGCCTCGCCGCGCCGCCGGTCCGCCGAGCCGCGGACCAGCGTCGCATGGCCGCCACGGCGAGCGACCGCCGCACGGACGATCTCCGCCTGATCGTGCTGCCCCTCACCTATAGCGCACCAGACGAGGCCGCCGCCCCAGTCGAGTGACACCGAGCTGCCCAGTCGATCCGCCACGTCGCCCGCGATCGCCGCGGCATCGGTCGGCTTGACCGACAGCCGCCAGAGCGCGGTGCCGGGATCGGCGAAATGGCGGACATCGCGGATATCCGCCCAAAGGCGCTCATGCGCGACCCCTTCGACACCTGAGATATCGCGGTCCTTGAACAGGTCGCTCAGGCGGGCGGCGCGATGGGCCACCTGGATCTCGAAGCCCTCGATGCGCAGATAGGCCGTATCGCCGACAAAAGCGGCGCCGGAGACCTCATAGGGCGTGCGCAGGGCCGCGCAGAACAGGTCGACGGCCGCGCCCGGGTTCAACCCCTCGAAGGCGAGCGTGCGGGCCGTTTCCGGCTTCGGCAGAACTTTCAGCGATACCTCGGTCAGGACGCCGAGCGTCCCGTGGGCGCCGCACATCAGCTTGGAAAGATCAAGGCCGGTGACGTTCTTCATGACGCGGCCGCCGTTTTTCAGGACACGGCCGGTGCCGTCGACGAAGCGGACGCCGAGCAGGAAATCGCGGCAGGCGCCGGCGCGGACCCTGCGGGGTCCCGACACGTTGGCGGCGACCATGCCGCCGACGGTCGGTTCGCCATTGGTGCCGAACAGGCCGCGATGGTCCATCGGCTCGAAGGCGAGCATCTGGCCCTCCGCGTCGAGCGCGTCGGTCACCGTCTTCAAAGGTGTGCCGGATTTGACGACGACGGTCAAGGAACCCGGCTCATAGAGCTCGATCCCGGCATGGCCGGCAAGCGACAGGCGGCCGGGCGCATCGATTGCCTGGCCGATGCCGGCCCGCGTGCCGCCGCCGGACAGACGCAGTCCGGTGCCGGCGGCGGCCGCCTCTCGCACGGCGTCGCCGATCCCGGCCTCGGACTTCGGGGTTATCCAGTCAGCCATCGTCCGTCAGGCCGCGATATCGCGGCGGCCGGTGCTCGCCTGGAGCGGGAACACCTTGGCCGGGTTGAGCAGCCAGTGCGGATCGAACACGTCCTTGACCTGCATCTGCATCTCGAGATCCTCCGGCGCGTATTGATCGACCATCAGATCACGCTTCTCGATGCCGACGCCATGCTCTCCGGTCAGGCAGCCGCCGACCTCGACGCAGGTGCGCAGGATGTCCGCGCCCAGCACCTCGGCCTTTTCCAGGTCGCCCGGCCGGTTGGCGTCGAACAGGATCAGCGGGTGCATGTTGCCGTCGCCGGCATGGAAGACATTGGCGACCTTCAGGCCGTGCTCGGCCGACAACTCACCGATCCGCTTCAGCGTGAACGGCAGGGCGGAGACCGGCACCGTCCCGTCGAGGCACATGTAATCGTTGATCTGGCCCATCGCGCCGAAGGCCGACTTGCGGCCCTTCCAGATCAGCGCGGATTCGGTCGCGCTGGCGCTCACTTTAAGTTCGACGGGATCGAGCGCCTCGGCGATCGCGGTGATCTTGGCAAGCTGGTCGGCGATTTCGGCCTGCGACCCCTCGACCTCGACGATCAGCAGCGCCTCGCACATCGGGTAGCCCGCCTTGGCGAAGTTTTCCACGACCTCGATGCAGGGCCGGTCCATATATTCGATCGCGACCGGCAGGACGCCGGACTTGATGATGTCGGCGACGCACTGGCCGGCCACCTCGGCATCGTCATAGCCGATCATCACGGGCCGCGCGCCTTCCGGCTTCGGCAGGATGCGCAGCGTCGCCTCGGTGACGATCGCAAGCTGGCCCTCGGAGCCGCAGATCAGGCCGAGGAGATCGAGCCCGCCTGAATCCATCTGCGGACCGCCGAGCTCGACGATCTCGCCGGTGCTGAGCACCATGCGGACGCCGAGCAGGTTGTTGGTCGTCACCCCGTATTTGAGGCAATGGGCGCCGCCGGAGTTCATCGCGATGTTGCCGGCGATCGCGCAGGCAAGCTGCGAGGAAGGATCGGGGGCATAGAAGAAGCCGTCGCCATCGACCGTTTCCGACACCGACAGGTTGGTGACGCCGGTCTGCAACCGGATGAAGCGGTTGTCGTAGTCGATCTCCAGCACGTCGCGCAGCCGGGACGTGCCGAGGAGGACGCAGTCGGCCGTCGGCAGCGAGCCGCCGGACAGGGAGGTGCCGGCGCCGCGCGGCACGACGGGGACGCCAAGCTCGTGGCAGACCCGCATGACGGCAGCGACCCCTTGCGTGTTGCGCGGCAGGGCGACGGCGAGCGGCGGACAGCGGTAGGCGGTCAGCGCATCGCATTCATAGGCCCGCGTCTCGACCTCCTCGGAAATCACGTCGCCGGCGCCGATCGCCTCGGCGAGGGCTGCAACGATATCCGCCTTGCGGGCGAGAATCCCGGCATCGGGCGGCGGCATCGCGATCGTCGACATGTCGGTCTCTCCTCCAGGAGCGTCGAGGCAGTACGGGGGGCATCCGCCGCCGACACCAGCGGCCAGAATGCCGCAATGGCGGACCGGTTTACAGCCCCCGGCTCCGGCCTGCAGCCAGAAGATTGGTCTGTCGGGCCGCGAAGTCGAGCGCGGGCGCCGACAAACTGTTTTTCCGCCTCCGGCCAGCGCAAAGGTCCACGGGTCCGGGCGGCAACCGCTGTTGCCCCATGGCAACAGGCAGAGGTCCACACACCCGCCGGGCATAGCCGTTGGTTGCCAGCCCGTTCCGCGCGAAAATATAGTCGTCCAATGATTCAGGCGATACTGATTCAGAGGATATAGGGTCTGGACCGACTTGGTCGGCCGGCGGGGAATAAGGAAATCCGCTCTTGCAGGGACATAGAAGCGCGTTCGCAGCCTGCCTCCTGAGCTGCATGGCCCGCAGTGGTATGGCTTTGGGTGGTATGGCTTTGGGTGGCCTGGCCCTGGGCGGCGGGGCCATCTCCGCGCAGGCCGCCGACATGGTCTTCGAGGAAGAGGTCGTCGTCGAGGAAGTCGTCGCGCCGGCCTGGTCGTTCAACATCGCGCCCTATTTCTGGATGGCCGGCCTGTCGGGCACGATCCAGAGCTTCGGCGCGCCGCCGGTCGAGGCCGACGTCAAGTTCAAGGATATCCTGAGCGAACTCGACTTCTCCCTGATGGTCGTCGGCGAAGCGCGCTACGGACGGTTCAGCGTCTCCACCGATCTGCTCTATCTCAAGGTCTCGCCGAAGAACGCGACGCCACTTGGCATCTTCGCCCGCTCGATCGGGGTCGGCAACAAGACCCTGGGGGCGACGGGCCTTGCCGGCTATGCGCTCATCGACACGCCCGAAGGCCGGCTTGACGTGGTGGCCGGCGCGCGGCTGTGGTCGGTGGAGAACACGCTGTCCTTTTCCGGCGGCATCCTCAACGGCCGGCGCTTCGAGGACAGTGCGACCTGGGTCGATGCGGTCGCGGGCGTCAAGGGGCGCGCCAACCTAACGCCGAATGTCTATCTGACCGGCTGGGCGATCGCCGGCGGCGGATCGTCGGATTCCACCTGGGACCTGCTCGGCGGCATCGGCTACGACTTCAACGACCGGATCTCCGGCGTCCTCGGCTACCGCGCCGCCGGCGTCGACTATCAGGACGGCGGCTTCCAGTTCGACGTGACGATGCAGGGCCCGATCCTCGGCGCCGTGTTCCGGTTCTGATACGCCTCCGCTGCCCGACTCCGGCCCTGCGGCAGCCCAGGTCGTGGC
This sequence comes from Tepidamorphus sp., assembly GCA_028280885.1. GTDB lineage: Bacteria > Pseudomonadota > Alphaproteobacteria > Rhizobiales > Tepidamorphaceae > Microbaculum. The sequence continues at coordinate 53,419 of JANQKY010000085.1, read as the reverse complement.
CCGGGAGCAAAGTTTGACGAAACGGATACGCCTCGCGGTCGCGGGCTTCGGGCTGGTCGGCCGGCGCCATGCGGAGATCATCCGCGCCCTCCCCGGCCTTGAGCTTGGCGCGATCGTCGAGCCGGACGCGCGCGGACGAGCCGAGGCGGCCAGACTTGGGGCGCCGTGCTTTGCATCGCTTGAGGAGATGTTTGAGGGAACGGCGATCGACGGCGTCATCATCGCGACGCCGACGCCGCTGCATGTCGCCCACGGCCTTGCCTGCATCGATCACGACTGCCCCGTCCTGATCGAAAAGCCGATCGCGGTGACGTCGGAAGAGGCCGGCAGGCTCATTGCGGCGGCGGACGGCAAGGCCGTCCCGATCCTGGTTGGACACCATAGGCGGCACAATGGCCTGATCCGCGCGGCCAAGGGCGCGATTGAAGCCGGCGCGATCGGCGCCGTGCGCGCCGTGCAGGCGACCTGCTGGTTCTACAAGCCCGATCCCTATTTCGAGGCAGCCGACTGGCGCAGGAAGAAGGGCGCCGGTCCGATCTCGGTCAATCTGGTGCATGACGTCGACCTCCTACGCCATTTCTGCGGCGAGGTGGCCCGGGTGCAGGCGCACACCGTCGCCGCGTTACGAGGCTATGAGAACGAGGACCTGGCGTCGGCGATCCTGTCCTTCGCGTCCGGTGCGGTCGCCACGATCTCGGTGTCGGATGCCATCGTCTCGCCGTGGAGCTGGGAACTGACGGCCAAGGAAAACCCGATCTATCCGGCAACGCAGGAGAGCTGCTATCTGATCGGCGGCTCGAAGGGGGCGCTGTCGCTGCCCGACCTGCGGGTCTGGACGCACGAGAGCGAACCCGACTGGTGGAGCCCGATCGGCGCGACGAGCCTGCTCGCCGATAGCGGCGATCCGCTGGCGGCGCAGGCGAAACACTTCGCGGCCGTCATCGCCGGCGATGAGGCCCCGCTGGTGTCGGGCCTTGAGGGCGCCCACTCGCTGCAGGTCGTCGAGGCGGTTCAGCAGGCGGCCGACACGGGCAGGCCGGTCGAGATCACGCCATTGGCTTGCGACCGCGGATCAACTGGCTGATCGCCACCGCGATCACCAGCCCGCCGCCGTAGAACAGGTTCTGGACGAAGCTGTCGACGCCGAGGAAGTTCAATCCCATGATGCCGGTCGACAGCACGAACACCGCGACGAAGGCGCCCGGCGCATTGAAGCGGCCGGGATAGATCGCCGTCGAGCCGAGGAAGGCTGCGGCGAAAGCCGGCAGCAGGAAGGCGAGCGCCGAGGACGGGTCGGCGGTGCCGCGCATGCCCGTATAGAGAACGCCGGCGAAGGCGGCCATCACCGAAGACGCGATCAGGGCCCCGGCGCGCACCCGGTTGACGTTGACGCCCGACAGCCGGGCGACCTCCCTGCCCCGGCCGACGAACAGCATGCGCCGGCCAAGCGCGGTGTGCTGGAAGACGTACCAGAGCACCACCGTCAGGATCAGGGCGTAATAGAAGCCGATCGGAATGCCGAGGAAGCGCGTCAGGATAACCGCATGGACGAGATCCATCGAGACGCCGGCGATGGTGCCCGAATTCGACACCCAGAGGATCAGCCCGTTGATGAAATAGCCGGTGCCGAGCGTCACGATCAGCGAGAACACGCCGAAATAGAGGATGAAGAAGGCGTTGATCGCCCCGATCACCGCCCCGGCGACAAGCGCGATTATGATCGCGCCGCCGATCGGATAGCCCATCTTGACGTTCAGGACCGCGATCAGCATCGAACTCAGCCCCATGACGCTTGCCACGGACAGGTCGAAATCGCCTGTTGTCAGCGGGATGATCAGCGCCAGTGTCAGCACCACCACCATGGCATTCGAGCCGAGCATCGAGGCATAGGAATTCCAGGCGAACATCTGGGCCGGCTTGAAGAAGCCGAGGACCAGGATGATCGCGATCCAGGCGAGGATCAGGCCGTAGCGTTCCAGCCAGTCCTTCCAGTCCCAGGAGCGCCGGGCTTCGGCCTGCTCGACGCTTGCCTCGAGCACCTGAAGCTTGGCTTCGAGCGCGGCGATGCGCTCCTCGTACCCCTCGGTGGTGGTGGGTGCGGGCATGCTTGCGACGTCCTCTTCAGGCAAAGCGGCTCATGGAACGATAGCAGTGTTCGGCGATCGCGTCCTTGGTGAGGCCGGAACCGGTTAACTCGGCCGCGATCGACCCGCGCGCGAAGATCAGCACGCGATGGCAGATCTCGGCAAGCTGGTCATAGTCGGTCGAGGCGATCAGGATCGCCGAGCCGGCGCCGGCGGTGCGGTCGAGCGCCTCCCAGATCTGCTGGCGGGCGCCGACATCGACGCCTTGCGTCGGCTCATCAAGCAACAGCAGGTGCGGCGAGACCTGCAGCCATTTCGCCATCAGCGCCTTCTGGGCATTGCCGCCCGACAGCGCCGACAGCGGCAGGGCCGGCACGTTCGGCTTGACGCCCGCGGCAGCCCCAAGCGTTCCGGCATGGGCCTCGATCGCCCGCGTCGTCAGGCCGAGCACGCCGCGCAGCTTGTCGAAGACCGGCATCGCGACATTGTCGCCGACCGACAGCGAGCCGATGCCGGCCTCGCCGAGCCGGTCGGCGGGCAGATAGGCGATGTCGTTGGCCATCGCCAGTTCGGGCGTGAAATGGGACAGGTCGATGGGGCGGCCCTCCAGCGTCATCCTGCCGGAGGCCCCCTCGCGGGCGCCGTAGAGGATCGCCGGCAGGGCATCGAAGCCCGAGCCGATCAGACCGGTCAGGCCCAGGATCTCGCCGGACCCGATATCGAGATCGACCGGCCCGACGCCCGGTCCCGCTGCGGCGCGGATTTCGGCGGCGGTGCCGGTCGCCGCATGGGTCCTGGCCTCGCCGTGATAGGCGCCGAGGCTCTTGCCGATGATCCGCTCGACGAAGGCGTCGTGGCCGGTATCGGCGGTCACCACGGTGTCGATCAGATGGCCGTCGCGTAGGATGGTCGCGCGGTCGGTGATCTCGCGCACCTCGTCGACATCGTGGCTGACGAAGATAACGCTGGCGCCGGTATCGGTGCAGCGGCGGATCAGCCGGAACAGCTGCTCGACGCCGGTGCGCGGCAGGAAGGGGGTCGGCTCGTCGAGGATCAGCACGCCGGGCCGGTCGGCGTGGTCTTCGCTGGCGTGGCGGATATCCTCGTAGGCGCGAACGATCGCAAGCAGCGCCTGCTGCACCGCCGACAGGGCGGCGACCGGCGCATGCGGATCAAGCGGCAGGTCGAAGCGGCGGAACACGTCGGCTGCCTGGGCATTGAGACGCGGCCAGTTGATCGCCCAGTCGTCGGCATTGGCGAGTTGGCCGAGATAGAGGTTCTCGGTGACCGACAGCGACGGGATCAGGCCGAGATGCTGATGGACGAAGGCAAGCCCGCGCGCCCTGACTTCCGGCCCCGGGATCGGCAGCGGCAGTGCCTCGCCATAGAGCCGCACTTCGGCGCCCGGCTCCGGGGTATGGAAGCCGGCCAGCACCTTGATCAGGGTCGACTTGCCCGAGCCGTTCGAGCCGAGCAGGCCGTGCACCTCGCCGCGCGCGACGCTCAAGGAAACGTCCTCGAGCGCCCGCGCGCCGCCGAAGCGCTTGGAGAGGTGGCGGATGTCAAGCGCCGCGCCCCCATCCGGAGCGCGGCGCAGTTGAGCCGCCTGGCTCACTCGATGCCCCAGAGCTTCTTGAAGCCCTCGATGTGGACATCGCCGTAACCGTCGTTGAAGGTCGCCGGATTGCCGGCGGTTTCGACATTGGCATCGGTGAAGATATAGGCCGGCGTGTTGAGCTTGGTGACCGGGTCGAGCCCGCACAGGAGCCGCATATTGGCGTCCGTGCCGGCCATGCCGACCCAGCCGAGGCTCTCGCCGACATTCATTTCGACGATATCGCCGTCGCGCATCATGTCGAGCACGAAGGGCGTGCCGTTATAGCTGACGATCTTGGCATCCGAGCCGGCGATCTGGATCGCCGGAACGATGAATTGCGCCATGGAATCGTAGACCGGCAACACATAGTTGATGGTCGGATCGGCAAGCAGCGCGTTCTGCACCGCCGGCTGGCCCTTGGTCGCCCACTCGGTGACGGGCACGTTGATATAGGTCGCCTTGCAGTCCGGGCAGTTGGCCTTCAGATAGGTCAGGATCGCATCGCGCAGCGGCGCCGTCGGGGTGATCTCGTCGGGGCCGAGGACGAGCGCGTTGACGTTGCCGTCGGTCTGGGCGATCGCCCAGGCGGCGATGATCTCGCCGACGGTGACGTAGTCGGTGTTGGCGGCGCTGTCCATGAAGTCCGGGATCGCTTGCGTCGTCGCGTCCCAGTTATGGGTCGCGGTCACCTTGGTGCCGGCGTTGCGGGCCTCCATGATCTGCGGCTGGACGAATTCCGGCGGCAGGCCGCCCTGCAGGTCGATCAGGTCGTAGCCCTCGGCGACGGCGGTGTTGATGCCCTGGATCCAGCCGGCCGGGTCCATCTGGGTCTCCCAGTCGCGCAGTTCGAAGCCGACGATCTCGGCGGCGTCGACGAAGCCCTGGCTGATCGCCGCGTTGAACGGATTGGCATTGGTCAGCGGGATGACGAACATCTTCTTGTCGGCCATGCAGGCCTTGGCGTCGAAGGCCGGTCCGGGCGCCTCGAAGCTCGGCAGCTTGCTGTATTTCTCGATCAGCGCCTTGGCCTTCTCGACATCGGCGAAGGCGGGGCCGGTGAGCGCGGTGGCGGCCAGCGCGCCGGCCGCAAGGGCGGTCGTCAATAGCGTCTTCATGGTGTCAGTCCTCCGGTTGGTTTGTTTTCAGTCTTTGCAGGTAGGCAATCGCATCGTCGGTGGAGAGCAGGTCGGCGTATTTCGCGCTCATGTCGTAGAGATTGGCCTTGTGCGGCGCCTCGGCGCGGTCGCCGACAGCGTCCTCGACGACGAGGGTGACGAAGCCGTGGCTGATGGAATCGATACAGGTCGCGCGGACGCAGCCGGACGTGGTGACGCCGGTCAGCAGCAGCGTATCGACCTTCAGCCAGTTCAGCGTCGGGCTAAGCGAGGTGCCGAAGAAGCCGCTGGGATATTGCTTCGAGATCAGAAAATCACCGTCCTCGACCTGAAGCGGCGGAGCGAGCTTCTGCGTCGGCGTGTCGGCATCGAAGCAGGCAAGTGCGGGCACCTTGGCGTAGAACGCGCCGCCATCGGCACCGCCCGGCTGATACTTCACCTCCGTGAAGACGACCGGGATGCCGGCCTTGCGCGCGACCGGCGCGAGCCGGGCGGCATTGTCCAGCGCGGTCTGGCAGCCCTCGCCGCCGAACATCGGCGCTTCGGGATCGAAATAGGCCATCGCGAAATCGATCAGGATCAGCGCGGGCCGGCTGCCCCAATGCTGATGGGCGTGATAGCCGGCGCGGGCATAGTTCTGGTCAAGTGTTTCGGTCATCGCCCTACTCCGCTGCCGCCGCACCATGGAAGACGGGATCGACCGGCGGCTCGAAGCCCGTCTCCCGCCTGGCGCGGTTCTTCAGTTCGGCGATCGTCTCGAAGCCGCGGTTGAAGAGCTGGCCCTCGCCCGCCTTCGCCGCCATCTGCCTGCGCAAGGATTCTGTCGCCCGCGTATCGAGATTGCCGCGGGAGACGACGACGCCATAGCGCTTGGCGCCGTCCTCGGAGACGAGGCCGCGCTTGACGTCGGCGAGCACCAGCTCGGCATCGCGTTTCAGGGGATCGCCCCAGCCACCGCCGCCCCAGGTGTTGAAGTAGAGGATGTCGCCCGGATTGACGGCGATGCGGTCGCATTTCGACGGGATGTTCTCCTCCGAGCCGTCGGTGCGCTTCAGCCGCTTGGTCGAGCGCATGCCCGGCTCGCCGCCATTGACGCCCCAGGGATAGGTCAGCCAGCGGTCGTCATGGATCGAGATCTCGCCCTTCTCCGTCATCTCGTAGGCGATTGTGATGCCGTTGCCGCCGCGATGCAGGCCGGCGCCGCCGGAATCGGGGATGGTCGCGTATTCGCGGATGCGCAGCGGAAAGTAAGCCTCCAGGAACTCGTTCGGCACGTTGGTGAAGGCCGGCCACAGCGAATGGCCGTCCGGTCCGTCGCCCGCGGGCCGACCGGGAATGCCGCCGAAGCCGATCTGGAAGAGCTGGTACCACTCGCCGTTTCTGTCGAAGCCCGAATACATAAAATGCGGGCTGTCGGAGAAGCCGGCCGCGTTCAGCGCCTCCGGCGCGCCCTGGCCGAGCAGTCCGCCCATCAGGTCAAAGATTCGGCCAAGCATATGGGTGCGGCAGGACAACGCCGCCGGCTTCTTCGGCTTCAGGATCGAGCCTTCGGGAATATGCACCTCGATCAGGTCGTAGAAGCCGTCGTTGAACAGGATCTGCGGGTCGAACAGGTTGATCGTGAAGGCCCCGAAGAACATCTTGAACATTTCCTCGTTCAACAGGAAGTTGATCGAGGAATAGCTCTGCGGGTCGGAGGCGGAGAAATCGAACTTGGCGACCTGGCCCTCGCGATGCAGCGTGCAGGCGATCTTGTAGGGGCCGTTGCCCATGCCGTCGTCGTCGATCCAGTCCTCGAAATAGGCCTTGTGATCGCCTTCGGGGATGATCATCTGGATGATCGCGCCCATCGCCTGCTTGTTGCGGTCGAGCATGTCCCACATCGCCGAGATGTAGGTGTCGGGGCCGAAGCGCTCGATATTCTCGCGCACCCGGCGCTCGGCGAGCCGCAAGGCCGCGATGATCGCGAAGAAGTCCGACTTGTTCCACTCCGGCATGCGGGTGTTGTGCAGCATGATGTTCAGGATCTCGTCCTGAAGCCCGCCCTGCCGGTAGATCTTGGTCGGCGGCACGATCAGGCCTTCCTCGTAGATCATCTTGGCGTCCGTCGGCAGCGAGCCCGGCACCTTGCCGCCGACATCGGTCATGTGGCCGAACATGGCGGCCCACGAGACCAGCCGGCCCTCGTGGAATATCGGCATCATCATCAGCCAGTCGTTTAAGTGACTGACCGCGCCGTTGCAGGAATAAGGGTCGTTGGTGATGAAGATGTCGCCATCCTCGATCTCGCCGTCATAGCCGTTGATGAAACCGTAGAGGAAGGAGCCGAACTGGCCGACGACCATCTTGCCTTCCTGGTTGGCGATCATCGGGAAGGCGTCGTGCTGCTCGCGGATGCCCGGGCTCATGGCGGTGCGGAACAGCACCGCGTCCATCTCGTTGCGGGCGTTGCGCAGGGCGTTCTCGACGATGTCGAGGGTGATCGGATCGACCGCGACGCGGGAAAACGGGGTCGGGTTCGCTTCGATGATTTTGGCTGTCATGACCTTATCCCCCTCACTGCGCCTTCGGATGGCCCTCGGGCCAGATCAGTATGTTCGCGACGTTATCGACGATGCCGACATGGCCCGGCAGGATCAGCGAGGTGGAATCCATCTCGGTGACGATCGCCGGTCCGGTGATGCGGTTGCCGGGCACCAGTTTCGACCGGTCGTAGACATGCGCGTCGCGCCATTCGTCGTCGGCGAAGATCCGGGTCGCGTGCACACGCGCCGCGCTCGCATCCGTGCCGGCATGCCGGGTCTCGGAATTGATGAACTGCTTCTCCGCGCCCTGCACCACGGCCCGAAGCCCGACGATCTCGTGCTCGGCGTCGAGCGCGAAGGTGAAGAGCTGCTCGTGTTCTGAGTCGAAGCGGCTGGTGATGCCGGTAAGGCCGTCGCGGGCGAAGTCCTCGGGCGTCACGTCGACCGTCAGCTTCATGCCCTGGCCGTGATAGCGGATGTCGATCTGGTAGAGCGTTTCCTGCTCATCCCCGGCGACGCCTTCCGCCGTGAGGTCCGTGGCCGCGCTCCGCTCCAGGTCTTTCAGCATGTCGGCGATCTTGGCATCAGTCGTCGCGGCGACGCGGGTGACATAGGTCTGGCTCGCCTCGTTGCGCAGGCGCGTCGTCGCATCGCCATAGGCGCACAGCACGCCCGGACCCGGCGGGATGATCGCCGGCCAGGAATTCATCAGCCGGGCGAGCGCATTGGCATGCAACGGGCCCGCCCCGCCGAAGCCGATCAGGGCGAAATCGCGCGGGTCGTAGCCCTGTTCGACGGAGACCAGCCGCAGCGCGCCGACCATGTTCTCGTTGACGATGCGGATGATGCCCTCGGCGGCCTCCTCCACCGAGATCGACAGCGCGTCGGAGATTTTCGTCACCGCCTTCACCGCCAGATCGCGGCTGATCTCCATGTCGCCGCCGAGCCGGGCATCCGAGGGCAGATAGCCGAGCACGACATTGGCATCGGTCACCGTCGGTTCCTCGCCGCCCTTCTTGTAGGCCGCCGGTCCCGGATCGGCGCCGGCCGATTGCGGGCCGACGCGCAGCGCCTTGGTCAGGTCCGGAACATAGGCGATCGAGCCGCCGCCGGCGCCGACCGTGCGCACGTCGATCGACGGAGCGCGGACGGTGACGTCGCCGACGCGGGTCTCGCGCCGGGTGCGGGCGACCGACTTCTCGATCAGCGCGACGTCGGTCGAGGTGCCGCCCATGTCGAAGGTCAGGAGGTTGTCGAACGCGGCCTGCTTGGCGATCCACAGCGCGCCGGAGACGCCGCCGGCGGGGCCGGACATCAACAGGTTGACCGGCTGGTCCATCGCGGCCTGGGCCGACGACAGGCCACCGTCTGAGCGCAGGATCTGCAACAGCACGCCGTTGCCCATGCGCCGCTTCAACTCGCCCTGCAGGTTGGAGACGTATTTGGAGACGACCGGGCGCACATAGGAGTTCACCACCGTCGTCTCGGTGCGCTCGTATTCGTACATCTCCGGCATGATCGCGGCCGAGGTCGAGACCGGGATATCGGGCCGGATGCTGCGGGCGATCTCGGCGATGCGCTTTTCGTGCGCATCGTTGGCGTAGGAGTTGAACAGCGCGATGGTCAGCGCCTCGATGCCGCTTTCCAGAAGCACCTTCAGGCGCTCGCGGATTGCGCGCTCGTCGAGCGGCACCAGCACCTCGCCGCGCGCGTCCATGCGCTCGTCGGCCTCGATGGTGAGTTCGAGCGGGGCAAGCGGCGGCGTCTTGTTCCAGATCACCCAGCCGCCCAGGCCGCCTGGCACATAGGACCGGGCGATCTGCAACACGTCCTTGTAGCCCTTGGTGGTGACCAGCCCGACCAGCGCGCCGGAGCCGGTTAGCACCGTGTTGGTGGCAACCGTCGTGCCGTGCATCACCTCGGTGATGTCGGAAGGCGCGATGCCAGCCGACGCGCAGATCTTCTCGATGCCGTTCAACACGCCGACCGAACTGTCCTGCGGCGTCGAGGGGACCTTGGCTGTATAGGTGCGGCCGTTTCGTTCATCGAGCAGCAACAGGTCTGTGAAGGTGCCGCCGACATCGACGCCGAGGCGCAATCCGGTGCCGGCGCGGGTGCGGGCGAGGCCCGGCCGGGTCGCCGCGACCGGCTGGCCGGCGCTTTCCTCGATGCGCCGCAGCCGTTCCTCGAAGGCGGCAAGCCGGTCTTCGTAGTGCTTTATCAGGTCGTCCGTTCCCGCCATCGCGTTGTTATCCTTCCACCACAACTCTTTGTCCGCGGGTCGCCCCGCCGTCTTGATCCTCTAAAACCCGAACAATCGCCGGAAGAAGCCCCGCTTCTTCGCTTGTCCCGTGCCCTCCCCAGCAATCGCGACCGCCCGTTCCGACAGGGCCAGGACGCTGTCGACGGTCTCGGCCTGTTCAGCGATCCGGGCGTCGCGGTCGGCGACTTCCCTTTCCAGGCGCTCGCCCGCGGCAAGCGCCCGCTCCAGCATGCCTTCGGTCTGCCGGCCGGCGGCCTGGGCCGCCTCGGCGCGGCCGGTCGCCTGATCGAGCAGGGCAATCGCCTTGTCGACGGCCCCTTCCAGCGCTTCATCGCCACCGCCCTGCCCGGCCGTCTCGGCCACCTCCAAAGCGCGCGCGAGCAGCCGTTCGAACCGCGCCGACTGGGCAAGGCTCGTCTCCAGCCGGTCGCCGGTCCCCTCGAGCAGCCCGGTCGCGCGGTCGGCGACACCCGACAGGCGCTCGCGGGCGGACAGGTCGGCTTCCAGATGCTGAAGCGCGCGGTCGAGCAGGTCGGAGAGGCGACGTTTTGCTTCCTCCGCGTCGTCAAGCGCAGCCTCGGCCCGGTCGAGCGCCTCATTCTGCCGGGCGGCAAGCCCGGAAAGCTGTTGCTCGCGGGCGCTGCCCGCCGCGAGATCGGCCTGCAGGTCCTCGATTTCGTCGAACAGCAGCGAGATCAGCGTTTTCGGATCGGTATCGGGGGATGGCGAGGCCATGCCGGCGCCGTTGCGCGCAACCCCGGACAGGTCGATGCGCAGCCGTCCCTCGTTGTCGCGCAGGCTCGGCAGGACGCCGCTTGCGGCCGCCTCCCGGATGCGCATGCGCGACAGACCAAGCCGAACCGCGGCTTCGCCGACGGTCAGGAACTGCATTCTGTCGTCCGCATCGCCCCGGTCCATGGGCCTTGCGCTCCCCCGCTTCGGGTCTTGGCCGCCCCTTCTGCGATCAGATAATACCGGCTTCCTTCAGTTCCGCCCGCCGCTCGTCCGACAGGTCGAGAACGTCACCATAGACATAGTCGTTGTGTTCGCCGAGTTCGGGGCCGACATGACGCACGGCGCCCGGCGTCTCCGACAGGCGCGGGGCGACATTCTGCATCCGGATCGGCCCGAACTGGGGATGCTCGACCTCGATGATCGCCTCGCGCGCCTTGAAATGCGGGTCCTCCAGCATGTCCTCGGCCTTGTAGATCAGGCCGCAGGGCACGCCATGCTCGTTGAGAAGCGCTTCGAGCGGCTCAAGCTCGATCGTCTTCGTCCAGTCGTTGATCAGACCGTCGAGCTCTTCCTGATAGTCGCCGCGCGCCGAATGCGTCGCATAGCGCTCGTCCTCGGCCAGTTCCGGCCGGCCCATCGCGTCCGCGAGCCGCTTGAAGACCGTGTCCTGATTGGCGCCGATCACCAGCAGCTTGTTATCGGCCGTCTCGAAGACGTTGGAGGGAGAGACGTTCGGCAGGATCGCGCCGGTGCGCTCGCGCACATAACCTGCGACATCGAATTCGGTGATCAGGCTTTCCATCATGTTGAGGACCGCCTCGTAGATCGCGCTGTCGACGATCTGGCCGCGCCCGGTGCGTTCGCGCGCGTGGATCGCCATCAGCGCGCCCATGCAGGCATGGACGGCGGCGAGTTCGTCGCCGATCGAGATGCCCATACGCGAGGGCGGCGTCGAGGGATCGCCGACGACATAGCGCAGGCCGCCCATCGCCTCGCCGATCGAGCCATAGCCAGCGCGCCGCGCATAGGGGCCCGACTGGCCGAAGCCGGTGACGCGGACCATCACCAGCCGCGGATTGATCTCGGCGAGCTCATCGTAGCCGAGGTTCCAGCGCTCCATGGTGCCGGGCCGGAAATTCTCGATCAGGATGTCGGCGGTCCTGACCAGCTCGCGCACCATTTCCTGGCCGGCCGGCTCGCGCAGATTGAGCGTGATCGACTTCTTGTTGCGCGCCACCACCGGCCACCACAGCGACTTGCCGTGCGGCTTCTCGCGGCCCCATTGGCGCATCGGATCGCCGGCGCCCGGCGGCTCGATCTTGATCACCTCGGCGCCGAAATCCGCCATCAGCTGGCCGCAGAACGGACCGGCCAGCAATTGCCCCATCTCGATGACGCGCAGATCCGCGAGTGGACCCTGCCCAACATGGCTCGATTCAGCTCCCATTCGGCTCCCCTTGCCGGCCACCCGGCGGTTCGGATTCTCGAGCGACGCCACCGATAGGTTTTGACGACGACGCCCGTTTCGTGCGATGACTTATCTTGTCAATTTTGTATCCAAAAATAAAGGGGCTTTCTCGAATGAGCGGTGATTTTGTCGAGATTGTCGAGGTTTCGCCTCGAGACGGTATACAAAATGAACCGACACTGCTGAGCACCGACGACAAGCTCGAGCTGATCGGCCGGGCGCTCGATGCCGGCTTGCGGCGGATGGAGGTGACGAGCTTCGTCAACCCGAAGCGGGTGCCGCAGATGGCCGATGCCGAGGCCGTCGCCGCCGGCCTGCCAACCGACAGAGGTGGCCGCTATATCGGGCTGACGCTCAACCGGCGCGGCTTCGACCGCGCGGTCGCCTGCGGCCTTAGAGAAGCGAACTATGCCCTTGTCGCCTCGGAGACCTTCAACATCCGCAACCAGGGCGTCCCGACGGACGACAGCATCGCCGCCTTCGCCGAGATCCGCCAAAGCGCCCCGGCCGACGTGACGGTCAGCCTGACGGTCGGCGCCGCCTTCGGCTGCCCGTTCGAGGGCGAGGTGCCGCTTGCCCGGCTGATGGCGGTGATCGAGGCCTGCATGGTGCACGCGCCGGCCGAACTGGCGCTCGCAGACACGATCGGGGTTGCGACGCCGGCCGACATCAAGGCGCGGATTTCGGCCGTCCGGTCGGCCTTTCCCGACGTGCCGCTGCGGCTGCACCTGCACAATACGCGCAATACCGGCATCGCCAATGCCTGGGCCGGCATCGAGGCCGGCGTCCGCTGTCTCGACGCAAGCCTCGGCGGCGTCGGCGGCTGCCCCTTCGCGCCGCGCGCCACGGGCAACATCCCGACCGAGGACCTCGTCTACATGCTGGAGCGGTCGGGCGTTAAGACCGGCGTCTCGCTGGAGGCGGCGATGGACGCGGCGCTGTGGCTTGAAGGCAAGCTCGAAAAAACGGTTCCCGGCATGGTGATGAAGGCCGGCGGCTTTCCCAAACCGCAGGGCGAGCCGGGCTCCAGCCCGAGGGCTGCCTGATGCAATCGCCGTCGAAGCCGCCCGCCGAGGTCCAGGCCTATGACACGATCCGCCGGCAGATCGTCTCAGGGCTGCTGGCAAGCGGCACGCGGCTCACCGAGCAGGCGCTCGCCCGCGAGATGGGCCTGAGCCGTACGCCGATCCGCGCGGCGATCACCCGGCTCGTGCACGAGGGCTTCGTGGAACGCGGCGACGGCTATTCGACCCGGGTCGCGGAGTTTCCCGAGGAGGAACTCGTTCAGTTGTTCGAGGTCCGCCGGCGGCTTGAATGCTACGCGGCCGAACGAGCGGCAAAGCTGGCGACCGAGGAGCAGATCGCCGAACTCGACCGGCTGACCACCGAGATGGAGGCCGTCACCCCGCCGCGCAGCGACAGCGACTATCAGAAGCTGTCGGCGGCCAACACGGCGTTCCACCGGATCCTGGCGGAAGCGGCGAAATCGCCGCGGCTGATGGCCGTGCTCGCCGTCGCCGTCGATATCGGCGTGGTGGCGCGCACCTACCAGACCTATACGGAAGCCGACCTGATGCGCAGCGTCGGCCATCACCGCGAACTGGTCGACGCGGTCCGCGCGCGCGCGCCGGACTGGGCCTCGTCGGTGATGTCGAGCCATGTGCTGGCCGCCGCTCACTCGATCTCGAGCGCGCGGCAGGCGCCCTAAAGCACCTCGAAGGCGTCGCGGGCGATCCGCCGCTCCTCCTCAGCCGGAACGATCAGCACCGGAATATGCGAATCCGCAGCCTCGATCCGGGGGCGGTTCGCGCCGTTCGCCTCGGCATCAAGCGACCCACCCATATAGGCAAGGCCGGACACGATCCGTGCCCGCACGTCCGCATCGTTCTCGCCGATCCCGCCGGTAAAGGCGATGGCGTCGAGGCCGCCCATCGCGGCGATCATCGAGCCGGCGTGGCGGACCGCCCAGTAGCAGAAATGCGCGATCGCGAAGCGGGCCTCGGCGGTATCGGATTCCTGGAGACTGCGCATGTCGGACTGGCCGGCGAGACCGACAAGGCCGCTCTGCTTGTTGAGGATCTCGGAGGCACGATCGATGCCCTCCTCAGCCGCGAGCCGCAGCACCAGGTTGGCGTCGATCGAGCCGCAGCGCGTGCCCATGGTCAGGCCTTCGAGCGGCGAATAGCCCATGGTGGTGGCAACGGATTGCCCGGCCTTGATCGCGCAGAGGCTCGCGCCGTTGCCCAGGTGCAGCGCCAGCAGCCGCTCGGGGGCGGCAAGGTCCGGCCGCTCGCCGATCGCATGGACGAGGCTTGCATAGGAGATGCCGTGGAAGCCGTAACGCCTGAGCCCGCGCGCATCGAGCCCGGCGGGCAGCGCGTAGCGGCGGGCGACGTCCGGGTTGGTGCTGTGAAAGGCGGTATCGAAACAGGCGACCTGGGCGAGTTCCGGCGCCAGCGCCCGGACGGCTTCGATGCCGGCGAGATTGTGCGGATTGTGCAGGGGCGCAAGCGGCACGCAGTCGCGGATCGCTGAAATCACCTGCGGCGTGACGCGGCAGGGCGCCGTCAGGCTTGCCCCGCCATGGACGACCCGGTGGGCGACCGCGCGCAGGGAGGTTAGCGCGATGCCATGGTCGGAAACCGACGCGAAGATCGCATCAAGCGCCGCGAGATGGTCGGCAAGGGCGATATCCCGCCCCCGCCCGGCAAGTTCGAGACGGGACACGCCGCCGATCTCGACGGCGCGTCCGTTCAGTGTTTCCCGCAAATCCTCGTCGAACAGGGCGAACTTGATCGACGAGGAACCGGAATTGAGGACCAGGACGCCGGCCATCGGGCCTGCCTCCGCCGGGTCAGGCGACCTGCTGCTGCTTCATGTCGGTCGGGTCGATGCCGGCGACGACGACCGGCTTCTTCATCGCGTCGCGGCGGAACGGCTCGCCCAACTCCTGGTTGATCATCGCCTCGATCAGCGTCGTCTTGCCGTGCTCCATCTGGTCGGTGATCGCCTTGTCGAGCGCGGCGGTGAGCTGGTCCATGGTGCGTGCCTGGACGCCCTGTAGGCCGCAGGCCGAGGCGATCTCGGCATAGGAGACGCCCTCGTCCAGTTCGGTGCCGACGAAATTGTCGTCATACCAAAGCGTCGAGTTGCGCTTTTCCGCGCCCCACTGATAGTTGCGGAAGACGACCATGGTGATCGCCGGCCACTCGTCGCGGCCGATCGCGGTGAGTTCGGTGACCGCGATGCCGAAGGCGCCGTCGCCGGCAAAGCCGACCACGGGCGTGTCCGGACAGCCGATCTTGGCGCCGACGATCGACGGCAGGCCGTAGCCGCAGGGGCCGAACAGGCCGGGCGCCAGATATTTGCGGCCTTCCTCGAAGCTTGGATAGGCGTTGCCGATGGCGCAGTTGTTGCCGATGTCGGAGGAGATGATCGCCGCCTTCGGCAGGGCGGATTCGATCGCCCGCCAGGCCATGCGCGGGCTCATCCAGTCGGGCTTGGCGGCGCGGGCGCGCTCGTTCCAGGTGGTGCCGGGATCGTCGTCCTCGTGGTCCATGGAGGCAAGCTGCTGGGCCCAGCGCGACTTCGTCTGGGCGATCGTGTGCTTGCGGTCGGCGCGGTCGGTATCGCCGGCATCGGCCGACAGGCGCTCCAGCAGGGAGGTGGCGACCTTCTTGGCATCGCCGACGATGCCGACCGACACCGGCTTGGTCAGGCCGATGCGGTCGGGATTGATGTCGACCTGGATGATCCTGGCCTGTTTCGGCCAGTAGTCGATGCCATAGCCCGGCAGTGTCGAGAACGGATTGAGCCGCGTTCCCAGCGCCAGCACGACATCGGCCTTCGAGATCAGTTCCATGCCGGCCTTCGAGCCGTTATAGCCGAGCGGGCCGGCAAACAGCGGGTGCGAGCCCGGGAAGGCGTCATTGTGCTGATAGCCGCAGCAGACCGGCGCGTCGAGCCGCTCGGCCAGCGCCATCGAGGCGGGGATCGCGCCGCCCAGCACGACGCCGGCGCCATTCAGGATGACCGGGAACTTCGCCTGGCTGAGCAGGGCCGCCGCCCTGGCGACCGCATCGCCGCCGCCGCCCGGCCGCTCGAACTCGACGACCGCGGGAAGCGCGATGTCGATGACCTGGGTCCAGTAGTCGCGCGGCATGTTGATCTGCGCCGGCGCGCTGGCGCGCTTGGCCTGCAAAATCACGCGGTTCAGCACCTCGGCGACGCGGGAGGGATCGCGCACCTCCTCCTGATAGGCGACCATGTCCTTGAACAGGGCCATCTGCTCGACTTCCTGGAAGCCGCCCTGGCCGAGCGTCTTGTTGGCCGCCTGCGGGGTGACCAGCAGGAGCGGCGTGTGGTTCCAGTAGGCGGTCTTCACGGCGGTGACGAAATTGGTGATGCCCGGACCGTTCTGGGCGATCATCATCGACATCTTGCCGGACGCGCGCGTATAGCCGTCGGCCATCATGCCGCCGGAGCCCTCATGGGCGCAGTCCCAGAAGGTGATGCCTGCAACGGGAAACAGGTCGGAGATCGGCATGAAGGCCGATCCGATGATCCCGAAGGCATGCTCGATGCCGTGCATCTGGAGAACCTTTACGAAGGCTTCCTCGGTGGTCATTTTCATCTTGAACGTCTCCCTGGAAGGGGCGTCATCCGCTCGCCCGCCAAAAGTTTAAGTGTCGCGATGACCTAACCGCCTATCGGGGGTGGCGCTTAGGGCCAGATTGCCTGCTGCGTTAGCGCCAGATCAGCCAGCCCCCTACTTTTCAAGCGCTCGTCAGCCGAGCGCCGCCGCGATCCGGCGTATGCCCTCATCGATGCGGGCCGACGGAATCGAGGAATAGGCCAGCCGGTAGAAGCGGTTGGTGTCGTTCGCCTTGCCGAAGAACGCCCTGCCCGGCTCGATCAGCACCCGCTGCCGGCGCAGGTCCAGGGCCAGTTCGACGGTGTCGACGCCGCCCGGCGCCTCCATCCAGAAGCTCGAGCCGCCGTCGCCACCGGTCGCCGCGACCTGCAGCCGGTGCTCCCCGATCGCCCGTTCCATGGCGGTGCGGCGGCGGCGATAGGCCTGGCCCATGCGGTTGACCATGGTGGCGTGGTGGCCGAGCGACAGGAAATAGGCGGTGGTACGCTGGATGTGGCCTGGCGGATGGCGCAGCACAAGCGTGCGCAGCGCCCGCGCCTCCTCGATGAAACGCGGCGCGCCGACCAGGTAGCCGAGCCGGAGGCCGGGAAACAGCGATTTGGAGAAGGAGCCGACATAGACGACGGAACCGGCCGAATCGAGCGACTTCAGCGCCGGCGTCGGCGCCTTCATGAAGGACATCTCGAATTCGTAGTCGTCCTCGACGATGATGAACTGATCCTCGACGGAGCGGCGGAGCAGCTCGCGGCGGCGATCCATCGGCATCGTCGCGTTGGTCGGGCACTGGTGGCTCGGGGTGGTGAAGACGACGTCGACACCGTCGGGCAGGTCGTGGGGCGGCAGGCCGTAGCGGTCGACAGCGACCTCGCGGACCACACAGCGCCGATAGTCGAGAATGTCGCGCAGGCCCGGATAGCCGGGATTTTCGATCGCCGCGGTCCGGCCATTCGACAACAGCGCCTCGGCGGTCAGCCAGAGCGCGTTCTGCGCCCCCAGCGTCAGCAGGATCTCGTCGGGCGTCGCCGAGATGCCCCGGCGCGGCAGGATGTTGCGGACGATATATTCGATCAGCTTGGGATCGTCGTTTTCGTAGAAATCCGAGGTCATGGTCTCGAAATTCTTGCGTCCCAGCGCCTCCAGCGCACAGCGGCGCCAGTTGTAGTGGTCGAACAGGCGCGAATCCGGCTGGCCGTAGATGAAGGGGAATTCGTATTCGCGCCAGTCGACGGGCCGGACAAGCTGCGTATGGCGGGGCTGGCGCGCGCCCAGCGCCGCCTCCCAGTCGAACCGGTTCGCAGCGCCGAGATCCGGCAGCTTGAAGCGCGGCGGCAGCGGCGCGTTGTCGGAGACGAAATAGCCCGACCGGCCGCGCGAGATCAGATAATCGTTGGAAACGAGTTCGGCATAGGCGAGCGTCACGGTGATGCGGCTGATGCCGAGCCAGGCGGCGAGCTTGCGGCTCGACGGCATCCGCTCGCCGGGCAGGAAGCGGCCGGCCAGGATGCCCTGGCAGACCAGTTGCTGGATCTGCTGCTGGAGCGTGCCCTCGAATTCGGGATCGAGCTGGAACTGCTCGGGGACGACCGCCATCTTTGGACTTAAAGCTCCTGAACCGACTGGACTTAACCAACATGTGGCGCGCCACACGATGGCGCAACCGTTTTAAGTCCAGCCGGCCCGAAAAACGGCGATCGGCCGAAGACGCCCCTTAACCGAAGACGCTCGTCAGGGCGTTGTCGATCGCCCCGGTGATGGTGTCGACATCGTCGGGCGCGGCGATCAGCGCCGGCGCCAGGCACAGCGTGTTGTTGAGGCCGGGCAGCGAGCGGTTTGTCATGCCGATGATGACGCCCTGCGCCATGCAGTTGCCGACGACGGCCTGGACCTTCAACTCATCCGCCGGCTCGCGGGTCTTGCGGTCGACGACCAGTTCGGCGCCGGCGAACAGGCCCTTGCCACGCACATCGCCGATGACTTCGTGCTTCTCGGCGAGCGCATTGAGGTTGCCGATCAGGCGATCGCCCATTGCCGTGGTGTTGGCGAGCAGGCCCTCGTCCTCGATGATGCGCATGTTCTCAAGTGCGGCGACCGGCCCGGACGCGCAGCCGCCGAAGGTCGAGATGTCGCGGAAATAGCCGAGCGGATCCGACGCGTCGTCCTTGAACATGTCGAACACGGCTTCCGTGGTGACCGTGCAGGAAATCGCCGCATAGCCGGACGCGACGCCCTTGGCCATGGTGACGAAGTCGGGCTTGACGCCGAAATGCTGATAGCCGAACCACTCGCCGGTGCGGCCGACGCCGCAGACGACCTCGTCGATATGGATCAGGATGTCGTATTTCGTGCAGATATCCTGGATCTTCTCCCAGTAGCCGGCCGGCGGCACGATGACACCGCCGCCGGCGGTCACCGGCTCAAGACAAATGGCGCCGATCGTGTCCGGCCCCTCGCGCAGGATCACCTCCTCGACCGCGTCGGCGGCCATCTCGCCATAATTGTCGACCTGGCCGAACTGGCTGCGGTATTCCAGGCAGTGCGGCACCTCGACGAAGCCCGGCGTGAAGGGGCCGTACTGGGCGGCGCGCTGCGGCTGGCCGGCGGCCGACAGGGCGGTGATCGTCGTGCCGTGATAGTCGCGCTCGCGATAAAGGATCTTGTGCTTGCGGCCGCCGTGGTGGCGCTCGGCGATCTGGCGGACCATCTTGAAGACCTTCTCGTTGGCCTCCGATCCGGAATTGGAATAGTAGACCCGGGTCATGCCGGGCATCTTTTCCATCAGCCGCTCGGCGAAGCGGGCGCCGGGAACGGAGCCGGCCGAATTGGCGAAATAGTTCATCTTGACGAGCTGGTCGCGGATCGCATCGGCGATCGACTCGCGGCCATAGCCGACATTGACCGTCCAGACCCCGCCGGAAACGGCGTCGAGATGCTCCTTGCCGGTCTGGTCCCAGACCCGCATGCCGCGGCCCTCGACGATGATGCGCGGATCGGTCGTCTCCAGCGATTTGTGCTGAAGCAGATGGTGCCAGACATGGGCGCGATCGGCTTCGATGATTTCGGTCAGGTCGTTGGTCGCCATGACGGTCTCCTCGATATCGTAAGGGGCCCGGGACGGTCGGGCGGATCTCAAAGGAACAGGGCGCAAACCCTTCCGGACCGGAGCCAACAGGAACCGGTCGCCGGCAGGGCAGCACCGCACGTTTTTTTGATGTGCGCATAGCTTATCACCGCCAAATAGGGCCAGTACGGTGCTAGACATAAGTCCAACGTCGCTGCCTGGTTGAAAGCCCCGGACCCGCTTCGTAGGGTTCGCGACCACCTGATTGCGTGGTTCGCAACTAGGCGAGGTTTCGCCGGCGCGGTTATTAGGATCCCGGGCGGGAGCAGGACAGGGATATTTCGACCGGGGCCGCGATGTTGCCCGAAAGACCAGAAGTCACCGACCAAAAGACACCAAGGAGAAGGGAATGGCTTTGAAATCCATGCTTCGCGGCGCGATTGCGGGGGCAGCGCTCATGGCCGCTCTGCCGGCCGCCGCGGCCGACGAGATCACGGTTGCGTACTTCCTGGAGTGGCCGATGCCGTTCCAGTACGCAAAAGCCAAGGGCCTGTATGACGAGGCGCTCGGCAAGAAGGTCAACTGGGTGTCCTTCGACACCGGCACGGCCATGTCGGCGGCGATGGCGTCGGGCGACGTGCAGATCGCGGTCAGCCAGGGCGTGCCACCCTTCGTCGTCGCGACGTCCGCTGGCCAGGACCTGCAGATCGTCGACGTCGCCGTCAGCTATTCCGACAACGACAACTGCGTCGTCGCCGAACGCCACGAGATCGACAAGAACAGCGCCAAGGAACTGGAAGGCAAGAAGGTCGGCGTGCCGATGGGGACCGCCGCCCATTACGGCTTCCTCAAGCAGATGGACCATTTCGGCGTCGACGTGAACAAGCTCGAAGTCGTCGACATGGCGCCGCCGGACGGTGCGGCCGCGTTCGCCCAGGGCAGCCTCGACATGGTCTGCGGCTGGGGCGGCGCGCTCAGGCGCATGGTCGAGCACGGCAACGTCCTGTTGACCGGTGCGGAAAAGGAAGAGCTCGGCATCCTGGTCTTCGACGTCACCTCGGCGCCGGCCGACTTCATCGCCGAGGCCTCGGAGACGCTCGCCAAGTTCCTCAAAGTGACGGCCGATGCCAACGAGATGTGGAACTCGGGCGAGCACAAGGCGGAGATGCTTCCGGTGATCGCCAAGGATGCCGGCATGTCGGAGGCGGATGCCGAGGCGACGCTTGCGACCTTCGTGTTCCCCGGTGTCGGCGAGCAGCTCAGCGAGAAGTGGCTCGGCGGCGGATCGCAGGAATTCATGAAGGGCGTCGCCAAGGTCTTCCTGGATGCCGGCAGCATCCCGAAGGCGCGCGACACCTATGACGGCGCCGTCAATACCGCCCCGCTGAGCGCAGCCAACAGCATGTAAAGGTCTCCGGCTACGCCAGAAAACAGCAAGGGGCAGCGAAACCGCCGTTTCGTCTGCCCCTTATTTGTTCAATAATCCGATAAACAAAACTTACAAAAAGGGGGAGTGGCGCGTGGGACTGTCGATCGAGAAACTGTCGATGCGGTTCGATCTGCCCAACGGCACCGCCGTCCAGGCATTGAAGGACGTATCGCTTGAGTTAAAGGACGGCGAACTGATGTCCGTCCTCGGACCGTCCGGCTGCGGGAAGACGACGCTGTTGAACATCGTCGCGGGCTTTCTCGCACCGACCGAGGGCGAGGTCATCCTGAACGGCCATCAGGTCACCGGCCCGGATCCCGAACGCGGCATGGTGTTCCAGAAGGGCGCCCTGTTCGAATGGATGAACGTCCGCTCCAACGTCGATTTCGGCCCGCGCATGAAAGGCATGCCGAAGGCCGAGCGCGACGGCATCACCGACCATCTCCTGGAAATCGTCGGCCTGCAGGACTTCAAGGAAAAGGCGGTGTACGAACTCTCGGGCGGCATGCAGCAGCGCGTCGCGCTCGCCCGGTGCCTCGCCAACGAGCCGGACGTGATCCTGATGGACGAGCCGCTCGGCGCGCTTGACGCGCTGACGCGGGAGAAGATGCAGGGCCTCGTCCTCAAGCTGTGGAAGGAGACCGGCAAGACGGTCATCCTGATCACCCATTCGGTCGAGGAGGCGCTGCTGCTGGGCGAGCGCCTTATCGTGATGGCGCCGCGGCCGGGACGCATCCACAAGGAATACACCCTGCCCTTCGCCGACAGCGCGGTGAACGCCGACCTGCGCGAGATCAAGAAGGAAGATGGTTTCGCCGACACCCGCGACGAAATCCTGTCGATGATCTGGGAAATGGAAGAAGAGATCATGGGACGCGCGGAGGGCTCGGCATGATTATTCTGGTCAGCTACATCGTCATCTTCATCGTCGCCTTCCTGATCGTCCGGCTGATCACCATGCGGATCGCCGCGACGGTTGACTTCACCAGCCTGAAGACCGTCACCTTCGGCGACGAGAGCGCGGTCAAGGCGAACCGGGTCGCCTCGGTCATCTCCGTCGTTACCATCTTCCTGATCTGGGGCGCGTTCACCGGCTCGAACCTGGTGCCGTTCCATGTGCCCGGACCGTTCATCGGCGAGACCCAGTTCACCTATACCGCCAAGAACGCAGCGGGCGAGACCGACACGGGCACCGTCTCCGTCTTCGTCCACAAGGTCGGCGACGACGTGACGCTTCCCGACGTCGACCCCGGCGAGGGCTTTGCCAAGAACGATATCGGCAAGGTCGGCGCCTGGCGCAGCGGCCTGATCCGCGTCCAGAGCAATGACGAGGGCAGCGACGCGGAAGGCTTCGAGATCACCGCGGTCGACGGCAAGCCGATTGCGGTGGGCGAGCCGGTGGCGGTCGGGGACGGCTCGGTGGCGCTGACGCCGAAGGGATCGCTCAACTTCACGCCGCACAAGGGCATGCAGATGGAGCCGATCTGGATGCCCTCGCCCGAGGCCGTCTGGACGCAGTTCGTCGACATCTACGGCGACGGCTATCAGGGCATCACGCTGTTCGAGCACGTCGCCTCCTCGCTGTTGCGGGTCATCGCCGGCTTCGTCGTCGGCAGCATCATCGGCATCCCGCTGGGCTATGCGATGGGCCTGTCGGGCTGGTTCCGCGGCTGGTTCGACCCGATCGTCGAGTTCATGCGCCCGGTGCCGCCGCTGGCGCTCATTCCGCTCGTCATCATCTGGTTCGGCATCGGCGAGACCGGCAAGATCATCCTGCTGTTCCTGGCGGCGCTGTGGATCATGATCATCGCGGCCCGAGCCGGCGTCTCCGGCGTCAACATCACGAAAATCCACGCCGCCTATTCGCTCGGTGCGTCGAAATGGCAGATCCTGCTGCATGTCATCGTGCCCAACTCGCTGCCCGAAATCTTCACCGGCGCGCGCGTCGCGATGGGCGTGTGCTGGGGCACGGTGGTCGCCGCCGAGCTTGTCGCCGCAGAGACCGGGGCGGGCAAGATGATCGTCGCGGCCTCGAAGTTCCAGCTCACCGATATCGTCATCATGGGCATCATCCTGATCGGCATCATCGGCTTCGCCATCGACGTTTTGATGCGCCGGGCGGAGAACTGGCTGGTGCCCTGGAAGGGCCGCAGCTGACGCGTGCGGCAGCGCCTGCGCCGTCGCAACAGTAAAGACATGGTCCGGGGCGGAAGCTCCGGACCCTTTCGTTTCGGGCGCCTGTCCCGCTGTCCCCGTCGCCATCATATGGTCCCAATCGACTGCAGGCTTGCCGGCGGCGTTAACAGAGTTGGGATCTTCAAGCCGTGACGTTTCGCATTCTGGTGCCCGTCTGCGTGGGCGCAGTCCTGGTGTCGGCTGCCGGCGTCGCCTCGCTGGGGCTGGCCCCGGCAGACGTTGACCTGCCGGCCTTCGCCGCCGAGCCCCTGAACGGCCGGACCGGCAAAGTCTATGTCGCACGCCATGAAGTGACTGTCGCGGAGTGGAACCGCTGCGCCGATGCGGGTGCCTGCGCGCTCGAACTGGACGCTCGGCCGGGCCTGGACCCGGAGGCGACGCCGGCAACCGGCATAAGCTGGCTCGACGCCCAGGAGTATCTCGCCTGGATCACCGCAGAGACCGGCCACCCGCTGCGCCTGCCGACGCGTGCCGAATGGAAGGCGATGGCCGCACCCCGGCGGGCCGGGAAACGCAAGCCGGCGTCCGCCCGACCCGGCCGGACCTCGACTGCAACCCTGCGAGCCTCAGGCACGTTCGCAAACCGGCGGACCGGGATCGCCGATTTGAAGGGACCGGTCTGGGAATGGACGTCGGACTGCTACTATGACGACATGGCCGACGATCGTTGCCCCGCCTTCTGGGCGAGCGGCCAGCATGAGGCGGTGATCACCGTCTTCACCCGCGATCCCGCCAATGGCGGCTGCCAGGTCGGCGATCCGCCGGCCTATATGGGCCTGCGGCTGGTGAGCGACCGCGCCCCGCCGAAGATATAAGTCTCGCTCACGCGATCCGGTGAGCCTCGACGAAGTCCCGGTCCGGCGTCACCCCGAGGCCGGGGCCATCCGGCACCGGCACGCTGCCGCCGCTCTCCCTGACCTGGGCCTGGATGTTCAGCGGCTCGGTCAGCAGGTCGTCGCGGAAACGGTTCTCGGTCGTATCGAATTCAAGCCAGGGCTCGCGCGGATGCATGGCGCCGGGCAGCGGCGGCATGGCGGCGAGAAGCTGCAGGTTCGCGGCAACCGCGATGCCGGACCCCCAGACATGGTTGACCACCGGCGTGAAATGGGCGTGGCAGAGCGCCAGAACCCGCAGGTATTCCGAGATGCCGCCGAGCGCGCAGACCTCCGGCTGGGCGATGTCGAGGCCGCGCCGCTCCAGAAGCGCCCGCCAGCCCCAGCGATTGTATTCCGCCTCGCCGCCGGCGATGTTGACCGTCAGCCCGGCGCGCAGGTCGGCATAGCCGTCATGATCCTCCGGCGCGACCGGCTCCTCGAACCAGTAGGCGCCGAGTTCCTCCAGCGCGCGGCCGACATGGAAGGCATCGGGCGTCGTGTAGCAATGATTGGCGTCGACCATGAAGGGATAGGCCTCGCCCACCCCGCGCCGGACAGCCTCCGCCAGCCGGATATCGTCGGCCGGCGACAGTCCGACCTTCATCTTGGCCGCAACGAAACCCATCTCCCGGATCGCGGCGGCCTCCTCGGCAAAGCGCGCGACGAGATCGTCGACCGGCTCGCGCTGCAGCATCATGCCGTAGCCATAGACCGGCACGCGGTCGCGATGCGCTCCGCCGATCAGCTTGTGGATCGGCAGGCCCGCGACCTGTCCGGCGATGTCCCACAGCGCGATATCGACGCCGGACAGCGCCTGCAGCGGCATGCCCTTCTGGCCGTGATCGCGCATCAGGTTGTAGGCCTTGTGCCAAAGCACGTCGCGGTCAAGCGGATCGGCGCCGAGGATCATCGGCGCGATCACCCGCTCGACGATCGCCTTGTTGGCCAGCGCGATATTGCCCGGCCCGAAACACTCGCCCCAGCCGGTGACGCCCTCGTCCGTTTCGACCTCGACGAGATGAGCGGTGCGCCTGGAATAGAACTGCTGCGAGTAGCCGAGCACTTCGGGCATGTCGCACTGCAGTACGTGGCTCGTGACGGCGGTGATCTTCATGGGCAGGAGCCTCAAGGGGCGTGGCAAGGCGTCGCGGTACGGCGGGAGCCCAGTCTGTCGCTTTCCGGCGGACCGATAAAGGCCCGCCTCAAACTTTCAGGCCGTGCCGACACCTCGGTCTTGCCCGACACGAGGCTGACGCTCAGCGTGACCCCGGTTTCGAGGATCGGCCGCCGGCATCGTCGGCACGGGGCAAAGACACCCCGAGAGCGCCGATCATCGCCGCGGTAAACCGGCTCTTCGAATAGCCGCTCAATATCCAGTCCACCGGCGTCCAGCGCAGGAAGACCAGATAGACCGTCGCGCACAGCGCAAAGCAAAGCGCCACCCCGCCCACGATAGCCAGTCCTTGCGGCGTCCCGAGAGAAATCAGAAGGCCCGTCAGGATCACGATCGGATAGAAGTGCAACACATAGACCGGGTAGGATAGCAGAACGATCCAGTCGATGATCGGCGAACGGTCTCGAAGAGCGTAGAGCGCAAAACCGATCATGCAGAAGGTCCAGGTGAGGCTCAGGCAGGCGGTCAGGAAACTCATCATCAGTTTCGTGCCGTCCGGGCTGATCGCGTCCAGCGGCCTTGCCACCCAGTTGCCGCCGGCCAGTCCCAACAGCAGCAGACCCGCAATCAGCAGCGGGATCCGGAGATCGCGATCCTGGAACCGGTTCAGCAGCGCCTGGTGATGAAACAGGCCCTGGCCCAGCAGGAAGAACACCGCATAGGTCGCCAGGGCGGTGAAGGGCTCATCCCAGATGCGATGGGGAATGATGCTGATCAGCCCCTCGATGCGGCCGATATAGTTGACGAGCGTGATCGGGAGGATAAGCCAGATCAGTCGCGCCGGGTGTGCGAAAAGCCTGTCGAACCGGTGAAAAATCCCGGTCAGACGCAGCCAATGCGTCAAGGCGGCAATCAGGCTGAACAGGAAAAGGATCCACAGGAACCACAAATAGTCCAGGACACCCCAGTCCAGATTCATAACGAGCGAAAAGAACAGCGAAAACACTACCATGCCGCCGAAAACGCGCAGCAGGCGATCCCGCAGAAAGACGCCGGGGCCGCGTTTCCGGATCATCAGTTCGGCGAAGAAGCCGCCAAGAAGCATGAAGGCGGGCATGCGCCAGACATGAATCCACATGGTCGTCAGCCATGTGAGCCAATGCGCCTCGGGCACATCGTAGGCCGCCACCGGCACCCAGTCGTTGACCTCGGGGTTGGTAAAGGGCAGGCACGCATGGATAACCAGCCCCAGAAGCATGGCGAACGCGCGCAGCAGGTCCAGGCCGTGCCATCTCATCGACAATCCCGCCGCGCCGGAGCCCGCAACAATGGCTCTGGTGTCATTCTCACGCCTTTCGCTATAGAGGTTCGGTGTCGGGCAACCTGCTGGCAGGCCCGACGTCCCCTTGGCGACAGCGAATACGTGAACGGAATGAACAAGCGCCCGGACAGCAGCGCCGTGCAATCCGCGAAGCGCGAATTGCATCGGTTTGCGCGCAGCCCGGTATTCTGGGCCGTGATCGTGGCGACCGGGCTGGTTTTGGGAATCGCCGGGCCGTTTGAAACCAGCGACGTGATGCGGCTTGTGCCGCGCATCGTCTATTGGACGCTTCTGGTCGGGTTCAGCTTCCTGACATTCGCCGGCCTGTCGGCTCTGACGGAATCGGCGCTTTCACGCAGTCTCCCGCACTGGATGCGCCTGCTGGCCGCCGGGATCGCGAGCGGACTGGTGATCTTTGCCGAGGTCGTCGTCTTCAACATCGCGACCTTCAACTACGATCCCGGTTGTGCCTGGTGTTATGGGCGTCTTCTGATCCAGATTGTCGCGATCACAGTCGCGATCTCGTTTGCGATCAGGCTTGTCGAGACGCAGATCGCAAGGCAGCCTTCCAACGCGAGCGGACAGGACCGCGAGCCCAGGATCGTCAAGCGACTGCCGCTTGAAAAACGCGGCAGGCTGATCTCTCTTTCGGTTCGCGACCACTACGTCGAAGTCGTCACGTCCGGCGGCACGGAACTCGTGCTGCTGCGGTTCAGCGACGCAATCGCCGAGACGGCCCCGACCGAGGGGCTGCAGGTGCACAGATCGCACTGGGTGGCCCTGGCCGAGGTGCGAAAGGCGCGCAGACGGGATTCCAGAGGGTTTTTGACGATGTCCGACGGCCGGGAGATCCCGGTCAGCCGCACTTATCTGGATGCCGCCATGCAGGCCGGCCTTCTGCCCGACACGCGAAAGCGCTGAAATCGATGCCCCCCTTGCCCCGACACGCCGGAGCCGATCACATCGGCCTAATGTCCGCCGCCGCCGGCCAGGCCGACGCCGGTGACCAGCGCGATCCAGACCTTGATGCGCAGCCCCCAGGCCTTGATGATGCCGAGCCCGCCCAGGATATGGGCCGGGAGGCCGTGACCGAGATTGCGGTAATAGGTCTGGACGATGCAGCCGCTTCCGTTGATCAGGATCTCCTCGTGCTCCGGGTAGACCATCTCGATAACGACGGCGACCTCGCCGCGCGTGGCGAATTGCGAAGGCTCGAGCAATTGCCCGGTCGCCGTCACCTGGCCTGCGGCGATCTCGGGCTGGATCGCGGCAATGCGTGCCGGCAGGACGGAATTGACCATCGCGACGTTGAAGTTGGTGTCGCAGGCGACCTCCGCCGGCATGCCAACATAGAGGACCGAGCGGGCAACCTGCGAAAACCCGGCAAAGACGCGCCTGGGATGGGCTTCGTCGCGATCGGGGATGATCAGCATCGCCGGGCTCATCGCGATCTGCGACGCCCGGGCGCCGACATGCAGGGTCAGCTGATCGATGACGCCGTTCACCTCGGACCGGACCACCGTCTTGTCCAGTTCCACCTGCGCCTGCTCGAGCGCGGCATTGGCGCTTTCGCGCTGGGCCGGCAGCACCTCGTTGAGCTGCGTGGTTGCCTGGTCGACCTCGGCCTCCGCCTGCGCCACCTTGGCTTCGGCGGCCGACTTGTCGGCGACGGCGGCTTCGTACTGGTTCTGACTGAAGGCCGATGACCCGCGGCTGCGCAGCACCTCCTGATCGTCGAACAGCTGGGCGGCCTGCTTGAGAATTGCCTGCTCCCGCGCCAGCGACGCCTCGGCGGCGCGCAGTTGCGCCTCGGCCGCGGCGAAGGATTTGTCGACTTCGGCAAGCTTGAGTTCGGCGGTCTTCACGGCGGCCTGTTCGGTCGCATCGTTCACCGTGAACAGCACCTGGCCGGGTTCCACGCGACTGCCGTTGTCGACCGCGATGCTGGTCACGGTGCCGCCGTTTTCGCTGACCACCGGCACCGTGCGGAACGGCACGAAGCCCGTATAGGATTTCGGGTAATAGTAGAACACGGTGAAGAACACGATGAAGGCGAGCGCCAGCCAGGCGAACAGCGCGACATGCACGTTGTAGAGCGTGATCGGCCGGCCTCTCCAGCGCAGATAGAGAACCCGCAGGACGAACGGGATGGACGTGACTGTCAGCTCGATCATTGTCCGCCGGTGCCCCCTGCTGGCCGCGCCTGGATTTCGCTCGCCGGGCTGTCCGGCTCTTCCCCCCGAGGCGGCTTGTCCGCCGGCGCCGCCTTAACCCGCCGGCCCTCCCGGTCGTGCTCGCCAAGGTTCTGCTGTTGCAATTCCTCGAGCAATACGCCGTCAAGCTCGCCCTTCAGCGTGTGCTCCTTCACCGGCTCGAACCAGAGCATGAGGTCGCGGGCAAGCGCGGTCGCGATGAGGGCAAGCGGCAGCAGAATGCTGAAATGGCTGAGAGGCGGAAAGATCTCATACGCAAACGCGATCATGAGGAGCATCGGAATGGTCGTCTTCAGCGGCGTTCCTTCATTGTGCCGCTCGGCGAAGCGATCGAAGCGCGCGTAGAAATGGAACACTGCGAAGAGCAGCAGGAACATAAGGATGAGCGCCGAGAAGGCCGTGCCGTCGGTTTCGCCCGGCGCCGTCCACCAGCCGACCGTCTGTCCCTCCGGCGCGGTCTCGGAGGCAAGTGCCGGAACCGCCGACAGCGCGACAGCGGCGGGCAGAAGGGCCAGCCGGGTCAGGTTATGTCTGTTCATTGCCAGCCATTCCCTCATGAAGGGTGCGTCCGGTCCGGCTTACACAAAGAAGCGTCCTGCACACCACCACCAGCAGCGTCGTCAGGCGCCGATTTAACCTGACGGCACCACGTCGCGCGACGTTATACGCCGGATGTGAAAAAATAAACCGCTAGCAGCGTGTAGATGCGATCCCGGATGCCGGGCTCGGGAAGCCGGGCCCGGGAAGCCAGCTATCGCGTCCGGTTAGCCTCCGCCTTTCATCAGAAACTCAAACGTCGATCCGCCGCCCCCCGGCGTCCGACCGGTACACCGCCTCGACGATCTCGACATTGCGCAGGTAATCCTCCGCCCGGTTCATCAGTGGCGCGCCAGCCACCAGGTGATCGACCACATGCCGCTGCAGGCGATAGACGCAGTCGCCGCCGAAGCCGCGATCCTGCCAGGGATACGCGACCGGCGACCAGTCGTTTTCCCCGAACGCCCTGAAGGCGATGCCGCCATCGCCGTCCAATGACAGCACGCCGGCCGATCCCTCCACCAGCATCTCGCCCATGGTCAGGCGACGGTTCTTCGCGGCGTGATCGGAAAGGCGATTGCCGTCGAACAGCCCGCGGCTGCCGGATTCGAATTCGAACAGGATGACGCCCGCGTCCTCGCCGGCGATCACCGGATTGAGCCGCGACAGCCGCGCCGTCACCGCCGCAACCTCGCCGAACAGATAGCGGAAGACGTCGATGAAATGGATCGCTGTCTCGTGCACCAGAAAGCGCGGCATCTCCTGGAAATAGGGCTGGCGCGCGAGATAGGCCTCGGGCCCCTGCCCGTCGCCGGGGCGCAGGCGGAAGGTGACCTGATAGGGTGCGCCGATCCGGCCGGCCTCGATCTCAGCGCGGATCGCCGCATACCAGGGCTGGAAGCGGAAATTCTCGTGGACGACGACGGTCGTACTCGTCTGGCGGATCAGATCAACCGTTTGCCGGGCCGCTGCGAAATCCGGACAGAACGGCTTCTGGCAGATCGCCACGATGCCCCGTTTCGCGGCGGCTGCGACAAAATCCGCGTGGGTCGGCGGCGGCGTGATGATGTCGACGAGATCGGGCTGCACGGTGTCGAGCATCGTTTCGAAATCGGCGAACACGCGCGCACCGTCGAAATCCGCCGCAACCGCTTCGGCGGCGGCCGGATCGCGGTCGCAGATCGCGACAAGCGACGCCTCGGGGATGCGGCGCCAGGCCTCGTAGTGGAACCGGGCGAAATAGCCCGCCCCGACCGTTGCCAGTCTTACACGCTCGCGCATCGCCGGTCAGATCTTAGGCAGCGCGGCCAGGACGGCGTCGGTCACCGCCTGCACGCCGGCGTCACCGCCGATCTCGACCGTGCGCAGGCCGTCGGCGAAGGCTTTGTCGACCGCATCGCGGATCAGCCGTCCGGCCTCGACCGCGCGCGGCTCGCCATGCCTGTCGCCGAGCCATTCGAGCATCATCGCGCCCGACAGGATCATCGCCGTCGGATTGGCGATTCCCCGCCCGGCGATATCGGGCGCCGTGCCGTGACAGGGCTGGAAGACAGCGTGATCGTCGCCGATATCGGCCGACGGGGCGAAGCCCATGCCGCCGATCAGCCCGGCGCCGAGATCGGACAGGATGTCGCCGAACATGTTTTCGGTGACCATCACGTCGAAACGCCAGGGCCGGCCTATGAAGGCGAGTGCTGCGGCGTCGACATAGAGATGGTCGCCGGTGATCTCCGGATGCAGGGCGACGCGCTCGTCAAACACCTTGCGGAAGAAGGCGAGCGAGGAAAACACATTGGCCTTGTCGATGCAGGTGACGATCCCCCGCCCGCCTGTCGCGCGTCGCTGTTCGGCAAGTCTTATCGCCGCATCGACGACGCGTTCGGTGCCCTTGCGGGTGATGAGCAGCCGGTCCTCGGAGTCCGTGTCGTCGCGTATCGAGCCTGCCCGGTGCGACACGAACAGCCCTTCCGTCGATTCGCGCACCAGGACGAAATCGATCTCGGCGGCGCGCGGATCGGCAAGCGGCAGCGGCACGCCGGGGATCGCCCGGATCGGCCGGATGCCGGCATAGAGATCGAGGATCATGCGCAGTTCGATCTGCGGGGTGATCTCGGTGCCGTCGGGATAGCGCACCTCCGGCAGGCCGGCGGCAGCCAGCAGGATCGCATCGGCGACGCGGGCGGCCTCGACCGTTTCCTCAGACAGCGCCGTGCCGGTGTCGAGATAGGCGCCCGCACCGGCTTGAAGCGTCTCGTAGGCAAGCGAGAAACCGCCGACATGGCCGGCTGCCGCATCGAGGATCGCGCAGCACGGATCGGTGATCTCATGGCCGATGCCGTCGCCTGGTATGCGGGCGATCCTGAACGTGTTGGTCGTTGCCATGCCGTCCTCCTGCCGGGCTTAAGAAAACTGTCCGGCGGCCATTGTTAATGTATACCTTACGCGCTATCCGTATCCGAGAGCACCCCGGAAGCCAAGCCCGTAAAGCCAAGCCCCGATCGGCGCCTGTCGGGCGGCATACCGGAGCGTCTGCAAACCCGGCGGCCGCCGACCGATCCATGTTGCGGCGGGCGGTGCGGCTCAATAGGGTCGGCGCGGACAAGCGTGCCGGCAGGATAGAAAAGGAACTGACAGGAATGGCCAACAGCATCGATCTCGCCAACAAGATCGCGATCGTCACCGGCGGCGCGCAGGGTATCGGACAGGCGATCTGCGAGCGGTTCGTCGCCTCCGGCGCCACCGTGATCATCTGGGACCGGGACGCAGACGGCGCCGCCGAGACCGCCCGGGCGATCGGCCCGGCGGTGACCGCGACAGGGGTCGACATCACCGACTCCGCAGCCGTGGAGGCGGCGACGCAGGCTGCCGTCGCGGCGCACGGGCGGATCGACATCCTGGTCAACAATGCCGGCATCGCCGGCCCGAACCACCTCACCAAGGACTATCCCGTCGACGACTGGCGGCAGGTCATCGACATCAACCTCAACGGGACCTTCCTGTGCTGCCGGGCCGTCGTGCCGGTAATGATGGAGAATGGCTACGGCCGGATCGTCAACATCGCCTCGGTCGCCGGCAAGGAGGGCAATCCGAACGCGTCCGCCTATTCGGCTTCCAAGGCCGGCGTCATCGCGCTGACCAAGTCGCTGGGCAAGGAGCTGGCCGACTACGACATCTCCGTCAACTGCCTGACGCCTGCCGCCGCCAAGACGCCGATCTTCGACCAGATCACCCAGGAGCATATCGACTACATGCTCTCGAAGATCCCGCGCCAGCGCTTCGTCAAGGTGGAGGAAGTCGCAGCCCTGGTCGCCTTCGCCGCCTCCGAGGATTGCTCGTTCACGACGGGATCGACCTTAGATATCTCCGGGGGACGGGCGACGTATTGACGCTTGGCGTCGTCTTTGCGCCAATCTGAGAAAGGCGGCGGGGCTTTTGCTTTCAGCTTCGCCACCCACTCGGATGTCGTCTTCAGACGTGTTCCTGGGATCCATGAACACAATCGCTTGCGTGGGTGTTCATGGATTGCCGGGACAAGCCCGGCAATGACAGCAGAGTGTGCGGAGAACGGACACCGCCCTCTCCCGCGTCATCCCGGAATTCGCTTGAAGCGAATATCCGGGATCGGAGAACCCGGACGGTTCGGGGTACGCTCGGCCTCGGCATCTAGCGCCGACACGGGCTCTCCGATCCCGGCTCGCGCTGACGCTTGGCCGGGATGACGATCGAGAGGCAGAGGCCTGCACTCCCTCCATGGTATTTGCTGACCTCGTCCTCGCAATGACATGGAATGGAGGCATTTGACGGCTGTGAAAACTCCGCCCCCTCGTCCCGGCCGAGCGATAGCACGCCCCCGCTCAGCCCTCGCCGACGCCGTTCGCCTTCGCCAGAACGTCGACCAGCAGCGGCACGTAGTCGTCGCCGTGGCCCATGCCCTCGGCCATGGCGAAGCTGTTCTTGACCGCCGAGCTGATGTTGCTGGCGATGCCGGCCTCGTTGGCCATCGCCGTCAGGTAGCGCATGTCCTTGTGGGCGTTCGAAAGCGCGAACTTGTGGGCGTTGCGGTCGCCGGTCAGCGTGTAAGCCATGAAGGTCTGGTAGAAGCCGCAATCCATGCGGCTGCCGCGGATGACGCTGTCGAAGGTTTGCGGCGACAGGCCGACCTTGCGGGCAATCACCAGCGCCTCGGCATAGAGCGCGCCATAGCCGAGCGACAGGAAGTTGTTGAGAAGCTTCATCTTGTGGCCGTCGCCGACGGGGCCGAGATGGACGACCCGGGCAGCCCAGGTCTTCACCACCGGTTCGATCGCCGCGAAAGTTTCCGGCGCGGCACCGATCATCGCCGACAGTTCTCCGGCCTCGGCCTGAACCGGCGTGCCGCCGAGCGGCGCGTCGGCCATCGCCGCACCCTTCGCCTCGAGCTCCTTCGACAGGGCGATTGTTGAATCCGGGATCGCGGTCGAGCAATCCACCACGATCAGGCCGGGATGGGCACCGGCCAGGATGCCGTCGTCGCGGCGCATCAGGTCCTCGATCTGCGGCGTGCCGGTGACGCACAGGAAAATGATGTCGCAGTTTTCCGCCAGCGCCTTCGGGCTGTCGGCCTCGCTTGCGCCGCGCGCGAGGAGATCCTCGACCGGCGCCCTGTTGCGATGGCCAAGCACCGTCAGCGGCCAGCCCTTGTCGATGATGTTCTTGGCCATGCCGTGGCCCATCAGGCCAACGCCGATGAAGCCGATCCGTTTGTCGCCCATGCGCACCTCCCCTGTTCAGAAATCGTCGTCGTCGTTCGATTGCCGGCAAACGCTTAAGCGTAGTCCGGCATCCACATGGTTTCGTCGATCCGTTGCTCAAGCTCTTCCGCGCTGCACGGATCGGCGACGCCGTCGCCCTGCGCCTGCCGGGCGACCGCGACGGCGATGTGACGCGAGACGTCGCGGATCGCCTCGAGTGGTGGCAGCAGCGAGGCTGTCGGGTCCTTGAGCGCCGGTGAGGTATCGCGCAGGGCTTCAGCCGCGGCCATGAACATGCCGTCCGTCACCCGCCGCGCGCCGACGGCCAGGATCGCCGTGCCCATCGCCGGAAAGATGTAGCTGTTGTTGCACTGGGCGATGACATGGCGCACACCCTTGTGGTCGACGGGGTCGAACGGGCTGCCGGTCGCGATGATCGCCTTGCCGTCGGTCCACTCGATCAGGTCCTTCGGCGTCGCCTCGACGCGCGAGGTGGGATTGGACAGCGGGAAGAAGATCGGACGTGCGGCGTGTTTGGCCATTTCCCGCACCACCGCTTCGGGAAAGGCGCCGGCCTGCCCGGTAACGCCGACCAGCACGGTCGGCCTGGCGTTGCGGACGACGTCGGCAAGCCCGACCGGCTTGTCCAGGTCGCAATCCCAGTCCGCGAGCGCCGCGCGCTTCTGGGCATGCGGCTTGTGCACGGCATCGAGATCGGTACGACCGTCATGCAGCAGGCCGTCGATATCGAGCATGTAGCACCGTGCATGCGCCTCCTCCTCGCTGAGGCCCTGGCGAACCATCGCGGCGACAAGCTGGTCGGTGATGCCGATACCGGCGGAGCCGGCGCCGAGCATGACGATCGACTGCTCCTCAAGCGTCCCGCCGCCGGCCGCGATCGCAGCCAGGATGGTGCCGGTGGTAACCGCCGCGGTGCCCTGGATATCGTCGTTGAAGGTGCACAGGCGGTCGCGATAGCGCTCCAGGATCGGATAGGCGTCGACGGAGGCGAAGTCCTCCCATTGCAGCAGCACGTCGGGGAAGCGCTTCAGGACGGCCTCGACGAAGGCCTCGACGAAAGCGTCGTATTCCTCGCCCTTGATGCGCTCGTGGCGCCAGCCGATGTAGCGCGGATCGTCGAGCCGCTCCTGATTGTTGGTGCCAAGATCGAGCAGGATCGGCAGGGTACGGGCGGGATGAATGCCGCCGCAGAGCGTATAGAGCGACAGTTTGCCGATCGGTATGCCCATGCCGCCGGCGCCCTGGTCGCCGAGGCCGAGGATGCGCTCGCCGTCGGTGACGACGATGACGTCGATATCGCGGTCGATCTCCGCGAGGATCGTGTCGAGCAGGTCCCGGTTCGGATAGGACAGGAACACGCCGCGCGGCCGGCGGTAGATATGCGAGAACTCCTGGCAGGCCTCGCCGACCACCGGCGTGTAGACCATCGGCATCATCTCCTCGACATGGTCGAGCAGCAGCCGGTAGAACAGCGTCTCGTTCTCGTCCTGGAGCTGACGCAGAAAGATGTGCTTTTCCAGGTTGTTGGGCTTGATCGAGAACGCATCGTAGGCGCGCGTCACCTGCTCTTGAAGCGTATCGATATGCGGCGGCAGCAGGCCGAGCAGCCCGAATTGCCGCCGCTCCTCATGGGTGAACGCCGTGCCCTTGTTCAGAAGCGGATCCTCAAACAGCGCCACGCCGCGTTTGTGGGTCCCGTCCCCGTTTGTCGTTGGTCCAGTCATCGCGATGGCCTCCTCAACGGCTGTGGCGGGCCCCTGCCCCGGTTGATGCCCGCTCCCTAGTGATTGTCGCGCGCGACGCCTTTCTGGGCAACGCGCTGATACTTGACGGCGGGTTTCAGCACCATGCCCTCGTCGAACTGGGAGACGAGCTCGCGCTGGATCTCCTGCCAGGGGGTCTGGTGGCCGGGATAGGCATAGCCGCCATTTGCCTGAAGCGCGCGTTTGCGCTCGGCCAGTTCCTCGTCCGAAATCAGGATGTTGGCGGTTCTTTCTTTCAAATCGATTCGGACGCGGTCGCCGGTCTTCAGAAGCGCAAGGCCGCCGCCGGCGGCGGCTTCGGGGCTGGCGTTCAGGATCGACGGGCTGCCCGAGGTGCCGGACTGGCGACCATCGCCGATGCAGGGCAGTTCGGTGATGCCGCGTTTCACCAGCGCGTCCGGCGGCAGCATGTTGACCACCTCCGCCCCGCCCGGATAGCCGACCGGCCCGGTGCCGCGCACGAATAGCAGCGTGGTCTCGTCGATATCCAGTTCGTTGATTCGGTGATGATAGTCCTCCGGCCCGTCGAAGACGGCCGCCGGCCCCTCGAAAGCGTCGGGATCATCGGGGTTTGAGAGGAAACGTTCACGGAAGGAATCCGAGATCACGCTGGTCTTCATGATGGCGGAGTCGAACAGGTTGCCTTTCAGATTCAGGAAACCGGCGTTACGCACCATGGCATGGTCGAAATCGCGGATCACGTCCGGGTCCTCGGCCTGCCGGCCGCGGCAGTTTTCGCCGATCGTCTTGCCGTTGACGGTCATCGCGTTCTCGCGGATCAGGCCGTGCCGGATCAGTTCGCCGATCACCGCCGGCAGGCCGCCGGCGCGGTGGTATTCCTCGCCGAGATATTTGCCGGCCGGCTGCATGTTGACGAGCAGCGGCACCTCGTAGCCGATCTGTTCCCAGTCGTCGTTGTCGAGCTCGACGCCGATATGCCGGGCGATCGCGTTGATGTGGATCGGCGCGTTGGTCGAGCCGCCGATGGCCGAATTGGCGATAATGACGTTCTCGAAGGCCTCGCGGGTCATGATGTCGGAGGGCTTTAAGTCCTCTTCCACCATATCGACGATCCGAAGGCCGGTCTCATAGGCGATCTGGGCGCGTTCGCGATAAGGCGCGGGGATCGCCGCGCAGCCGGGCAGGCTCATGCCGAGCGCCTCGGCGAGCCCGTTCATCGTCGAGGCGGTGCCCATGGTGTTGCAATGGCCGACCGAGGGGGCCGACGAGGCGACGATGTCCATGAATTCGTCATAGTCGATCTTCTCGGCGGCGAGATCGGCCCTGGCCTGCCAGACGACGGTGCCCGAGCCGGTCCGCTCGCCCTTCCACCAGCCGTTCAGCATCGGTCCGCCCGACAGCACGATCGCGGGCAGGTTCACGGTCGCCGCCGCCATCAGACAGGCCGGGGTGGTCTTGTCGCAGCCGGTGGTGAGCACGACGCCGTCGATCGGATAGCCGAACAGCAGTTCGACCAGGCCCAGATAGGCGAGATTGCGGTCGAGCGCCGCGGTCGGCCGCTTGCCGGTCTCCTGGATCGGATGGACGGGAAACTCGAACGCGATGCCGCCGGCGGCCCGGATGCCCTCGCGAACCCGGTGCGCCAGTTCGAGGTGATGCCGGTTGCAGGGCGACAGGTCCGATCCGGTCTGGGCGATGCCGATGATCGGCTTGCCGGATTGCAGTTCCTCGCGCGTCAGGCCGAAATTCAGATAGCGCTCCAGATAGAGCGCCGTCATGCCGGGATTGTCCGGATTGTCCCACCAAAGCTGACTGCGCAGCGGCTGCTTGCGTGACACGAGTTCTCTCCTCCTCGGGATGAATTAATGTATTCATAATCGAATCCGGCTCGGGGTGGTAGCGGTCAATTGCCGCTATCCCAATGTCTTTTCAACGTATTTTTGCAAGCGCTCCGGACGGTGCGTAACCAGGCTGTACTGGCGGTGCAAAACGCGTATTCTCCCCTCGTCTAGCCCGGTCGGCCGGTCCGGCCGGAATACGGGGGCGCTGTCGTTTCTTATTGGAGTCGAACGATGTCGGTTCGTTCAGTTGTCAAAACCCTCGCCCTTGCCCTTGCCGGCCTCGGTTTCGGCGCGGCCGCGGCATCGGCGTCCTATTGCCCCTACGGCCCCTCGGAAACGCGCGGCTACACGCTGCATTTCGAAAACGGCGAGGCGTTTCACGTCGACAAGGTCGTCGACGACATCGCCTTCGTGCGCCATGTCGACAATCGCGGCAATACGCTGAACGCGATGGAGCTCTACAAGGGCCTGTTCACACTTGCGACCTTCGGTGGCAAGGGCCGCACGATCTATACCTATGACACCGACCCGGCCTATTTCTTTCCGCTCAGTTCCAGCGGCACGGAATTCGTCGGCGGCGAGATGATCCCCGAAAACGGCCGACCGAGCCGCGTCGAGCGCAGCTGGACGATCACCGGCGGCCAGAGCAAGTGGGTGCATTCGGGTCCCGACCGGGAATGGGCCTGCTGGTACAACGTGCGGGAGATCGAGGCGGTGACGGTCTGGCCGGATCTGGGTCTTGAGTTCCGCCAGACGAAGCTGTGGTCGCGGCAGCTCGACATGGTGCTGTATCTGAAGACGACTGTGATCCAGCACGGCCGCGAAACGCGGGTGCGCGAATACAACACCTACTGGCTGGAACTGGACAAGAAGAAGAACTGCTTCGGCTGCCGGGACATGGGCGCCCCGTAGGGCGTTACGGCACCGACACAGGAGACAGTCCGGCCGGATCTAACCGTAGAACTCTTTGATGAGACGCATCCAGGCCGGCGCGCACAGCCGGGCCTGATCGTAATTCCCGACGATGTGCTCCCTGGCCCGCCTGCGCATCGGCGCGCAGGCGGCGGGATCCTTGCAGAGCCTGACAATCGCATCGGCCAGC
Organism: Tepidamorphus sp.; assembly: GCA_028280885.1. GTDB lineage: Bacteria > Pseudomonadota > Alphaproteobacteria > Rhizobiales > Tepidamorphaceae > Microbaculum. The sequence goes on along the minus strand of JANQKY010000085.1, from coordinate 14,817 downwards.
GCGTCGTGGTCGAAGAAATCGACCAGGATGCCGGTCTTGCCATCCTCGATGACATCGCGGACCGGCGCGGTATCGGAGGCGACGACCGCGCACTCCGTCGCCATCGCCTCCATCAGCGACCACGACAGGACGAACGGATAGGTCAGATAGACATGGGCGCTGGAGATCGAATAGGCGTCGATCAGCCGGTCATGGTCGATGGTGCCGACAAAGTGGACGCGCGACAGGTCCAGCCGGTCGCGCACCTCCTCCAGGAAGATATCGCGCCACGGCCGGCCGGGCGGCGCCTGCATGCCGTAGCCCCGCTCCCCCGGTTCGCCGACAAGGAGAACATGGGCGTGCGGGCACGCGTCCAGCACGCGCGGCAGCGACCGCATGAAGATGTGATAGCCCCTGAGCGGCTCGAAGCAGCGATTGACGAAGGTGATCACCGGCGTGGCGGCATCGAGGACCGGCCCGTCCTCGACGTGAAACCGCGCGTCGGGCCGGCGCTTCACCGCCGCGACATCGATCCCCTCATGCAGAATGTCGGTCAGACCGCGAAAGGGCTCGGGCAAAAGGCCTGCCTGAAACGGCGTCGGCGAAATGATCCGATCCGCATCGGAATACGCCATGGACAGCGTTGCATTCTTTGCCCGGACATTGACCCGATCGAAAAGCGTGTCGCTGCCGAATTCAGGATCGAACCCGGTATCGGCGCCCCGCGAATGGTAGAAGAATTCGCCATAGAGGATCTGCTTGGCCTCCGGAAAGGCCTCCTTCAGAAACAGCGTTTCACCCCAACCGGGATGGGCGACGATCACCCTGGGCTCAAGGCCCGATCGCCTCAGATCGAGCGCGCGCTCAAGCGTCGCGACGCCGCGGAGCATGTCGGACTCGCATTTGGTCGCCGGCGGAAAGATGCCCTCCGTCGACCCGCGTTCCGTCGTCCACCGCAACATATCGACAGCGTCGATACCGGCGCAGTGGCTCGACCCGATCGCCGCGCAGCGCATTCCCTCGCTCACGAGCATTCGGGCCAGAAAGCCGAATTGACCGGGAAAATTATTATGGACGAACAACACGCACGGACGCGCGCGCTTTCGGATTACCGCGACCATCCTGCCGACGAACCGTCAAGCCGATTGCGCTGGACGGCACGGGCGGCGGTGGCCCGTGCCGTCATCGAGGATCGACACGTTCAGCGACTCTTGGAAGCTGTCCGCCTGGCTTTCGATGCCGCAGGGGTGGCCTTGGTAGCGCGGTCGCCGCGAACCGCCGTCAGGCATTCCGCATAGGTATCCAGGAGCCATGCGCGGTCGATTTCCAGCACCGACTTGTCTTCGACCTGCGCGACCTGACGCAGCAAGGCAAGCGCGACGATCTCCGCGCTGTCGCCGACCAGTTCGATCGGCTTGCCTGCCGAAGCCGATTCCAGCTGCTGGTGTGAACGGCCCAACGTATTAAGCGCCATCAAGGCTCTCCTTTGTCATTGTTCGCGAAGTGAATACCGGTAGATCGATCGAATCGGCTCGAAGAGATAGCTCATGATGGTCCGAGACCCCGTTTCGATAACCGCTTGCGCCGGCATGCCGGGCACGATCTTCTTGCCGCTTTCCCGCAGCTGTTCATTGTCGAATTCGACGACCCCGCGGAAGTATCTCATCTGCGCCTGCGGATCGTAGACCTCGTCGGACGACACCGATTTGAGCGTCCCCGTCAGTTCCAGTTCGTACTGATGCTGAAAGGCGAGTAGCTGGATCAGCACGGTCTGTCCGGGATGCACCTCGTCGATATTGGTGGGTTTGATCTGCAGGGACAGGACCAGGGCGTCATCGGCGGGGACGATTTCCATTACGGTCTGCCCCGGGACGATCGCCGCGCCCGGGCCATGGACGCCGAGTTCGAACACATACCCGTCTTCCGGCGCGATCAAGGTTCCCCGCTCCAAACGCCTGCGCGTGGCGGAAAGTTGCGGTCTGACCTCGGACAGGCGTGCCTCGACGGTCGCGAGTTCGTCGCTGGCCATTTCATGGCGTTCGCGCGTCAGCTGCGCGGTGCGGATTTCCGCTTCCTCGATGCGACTGGCAAGATCGGCTAGCGTCGCATTGATGCGCTCAAGCTCGGCGCCAAGCTCGGCCTCCGCGCGCGCAAGCGCGAGCACCCGGGGTCGCGTGATCAACCCCTTCTCGACCAGGGGCTGAAGGCTGACTTTTTCCTCGCGGATCAGCGCGAGCTGCTGATTTGTGGCGCGCAGGCTGCCCTCTAGCGCCGCGATCTGCTGTTTCGCCCCGGCGATCTGCTGCTGCAGAAGCGTTCTTTCGCCCAGATAGGCCTCGCGGCGCGCCACGAAGAGATCGGTTTCCTGCTGCATGAAGAGCATGCTGCGCGCGCTCTTCGATCCCTCGAGGAACAGTTCGTCGGGAAACTGCAACTTGTCCGCATCATCGGCTTCCGCCTCCAGCCGGGCGCGGCGGGCAAGGTGTTGCAGCAGAAGCCCCTCCAGCACGTCGGCATTGGCCACCTCGTCGGAGAGATCGAGCTTCAACAGCGGTTGCCCGGCCGTCACCCTGTCGGCCTCGCGGACATAGACGGTTTCGACGGAGCCGCCCTCGCGATGCTGTATCGCCTTGCGGTTCCCCTCGACCGTCACCGTGCCGGTGGCAATCGCCGCGCTTGCGACCTCCGACGTCGCGGCCCAGTAGGACAGGCTCGCAAAGAGCAGAACCGTCGTCATGCCGCCGATCAGCAGAAGCTGGCCCGGGGCATCGTTCCGCTGCTCTCTATCCTCGGGTCCGGCCAGTTTGTCAGGCGCTTTCGGCATCTTTCCGTTTCACCAGGACAGGACGCCCGAGCCGGGCGTACACCTCTTCCGTTTCCCCGAAGGCGACCATTTCCCCTTCCTTCAGGAGGACCGTCTTGTCCAGTTGATTGACCAGGTTTGGCCGATGGGAAATCATCACGACGGTGGTGCCGGCCTCGCCAAGGCTGGCGATACAGTTCATCAAGGCCCCCTCGCCCGGTCCGTCGAGGCTGGCATTGGGCTCGTCCAGAACGACCATCGCCGGATTGCCGGCCACCGCGCGCGCAAGACCGATCAGCTGACGCTGCCCGCCCGACAGTGCGAAACCGCCGGCTCCGACGACGGTATCATAGCCCTCCGGCAGTCTCAGAATCATATCGTGAGCGCCGGCCAGAATCGCGGCGTCGGTGACGGCCTCCTCGTCGAACTCGCCGAAATGGCTGATATTGTCCGCAACCGATCCGGGCAGCAGCTGAACCGACTGCGGCAGATATCCGATGTACCAGCGCGTTCCCGTCTGGGCCCATTCCCACACATCGTTGCCATCCAGGCGGACATTGCCGGCGGACGGTTTCACGCAGCCGGTAATGAGTCGGGCAAGCGTCGTCTTTCCCGATCCGCTTAAGCCCACGATGCCAAGCGAGCGGCCCGCCTCGACGCCGAAATTGATGTTGCGCAGGATCGGCCGCCGCGTATTCGGCGGGACATAGGTCAGGCCCTTCACCGTCAGCACGCCGTCGGGGCGCGGCACCTGCATCTTCTCCTGCGGTGCCGGAACGGCGCTCAGCGCCTCCTCGATGCGCTCAAGCCCCTGTTTTACCGGAATGTATTCGCTATAGGCCGTTATCACCCGCTGAACCGGCTGCAGCGCGAAGCGAAACAGGATCATCGCGGCGAAAAGGATCGCCGCCGGCGCGTTGCCCATCACGATCTGATACGCGGCGACGGCGATGACCAGGCCGAGAAACAGCTGATTGCCCGCTCCCAGCGCAGCGTTCAGCCCGGAGGACAGGCGCGCGAACCGGGAGTGGGTGCCCAACGATTCCCTGTGACCGGACATCCACCGCGACAGAATGCGCTGGAGCATGCCCTGCCCGACGACCGCCTCGGCGTTCTGCAGATAGAGATCGAGCGAGACGAAGGTGCCGACGGACGAGCGATTGGAGCGCTCCAGACTTGCCCGGGTAAGAGCGTATTTCGCGATTTCTCCGGCGCTCAGAATGATTGCCGCGATCAACGCGACCGTGCCCACCAGCGGGTCCAGTATCCACAGAACAGCCAGGAAGAGCCCCGCCCAGGGCCCGTCCAGCAGCGCGGGCATGCCGCTGCCGGTCAGAAACCGGCGATACGCCTCAAGATCGCGGAAGACCTGCGCGCCCGTTATCGTGTTGCCGGAGGCGCGGATGGTGAAGAGGGCGCCGGCCAGGCGGGCGCTGAGCTTCCGGTCGATTCGCAGGCTCATCCGCCGCGACAGGGCGGAAATGATGGAGTCGAAGACGGCCTTGAAGCCGATCGCGATCGCAAAGCCGATAAACAGGACGATCAGCGTCTCGATGCTCTGCGAATTGAGGACACGGGTGAAGACGTTGATCATGTAGATCGGCAACGCGAACATCAGGACATGGGCCAGGATGCTGAAGGCGACCGAACAATAGACATGGAGCCGGCAACTGCGGAGCGCGGCTGCGACATCCGGATCCTTTGCCGACAGGAAAATCACCGTCTCACCTACCCCCCAACAGAACCGCTGGCGCCCCGATCACGCCATAACCGTGCATAGCAGAAGCCCGCGCGGTTGAACACAGCTTCGCCGTGACCGAAACGGCACGCGCGGACGGCAAACGAAAACGACGCGCGAACGGATTCGCGCGCCGAATGTGCATCGATATTCGAACCCTGCGAGGAGCGTCAGAATACGAAGAGATCCTCGATGTCCACGCCATCGGGAAGATTGTCGAAGTCGACGCCTTCCAGAACAACCTTCGACCCGTCGGGGAGCGTAACGATCGTGTCGCCACCCTTCACCTTGTAGTCGATATCGTCCATGGACGCGGCACCCGTGTCGCCGACATCAATGACGTCGTCGTCGATATCGAAATCGGTGATCGTGTCCTTGCCGCTATTGGCGCCGATCACGAAGGTGTCATCGCCGGAGCCGCCGGTCAGGGTGTCGTTGCCCTTGCCGCCGAACAGCGTATCGTCACCCCTGCCGCCGAACAGCGTATCGTCACCCCTGCCGCCAATCAGCGAGTCCTTGCCGCCGCCGCCGAAGAGCCAGTCATCGCCCGAGCCGCCGACCAGCGTATCCTTACCGACGCCGCCACTGAGCGAATCGTCACCGGCTCCCCCAATAATGCTGTCGGCGCCCTTGCCGCCCCCAATCGTGTCGTCACCAGACTGACCGCGAAGAACATCGTCGCCGCCGCCGCCTGAGATTTGGTCATCTCCGGCACCAGCCCTTATGGTGTCTGCGCCCTTAGCGCCCCAAATCGTATCCGATGAACCTGTGCCTTTCAGGAAATCATCGCCATCGCCGCCTTGAATTGTCGCCATATCCGAACCCCATCGATGCGCCTACAGAGGAAAACTCTAGGTTTTATCTGTTTAATCCAGAGCTCCGACACCCGCATGTACCATTTGGTATATACAGGCGATCGAATTGCATAATTCTGGCCTTTCCGACCGCGATGACCGGAGGAAATTGCGTTGGCGGGATGCGTGTCGGGCAACGTCGATTCGCCCGGTTTCGACCGGAAAACGGTGGCCAGCAGCCGATTCGAACCCACTTTGCTGGACGGAGAAATCGAACCGGTCGTTTCTCCGGACAGGATTACCCGTTGCTCATGCCTGGAACAAAAAACTGGTTAATGCTTTAATAAAAAGCGCTTATTGTCACACCCGCGCGCCCGGCCAGTATTTAAGAAAACATTAACAGGATTTTAATGGAAATTTAGGACTCTCACGCGCGTGGCCTGGCCAGCATTCCTTGCCGGAGTCAAGGTTCCGTTCGGTTATCCAGACGGAACAACTCAGTATAGAGTTCCAGATGTCGCTGCAACGAGTCTTCGTTTTGGGCAGCGATTTTCTCAATTGCTGCCCCCGGACACGCAGATATCTCAGAATCAGGCCGGCCGGAGGCGATTTCTTCAAGACGTCGAGCGAGCGCACGCGCGTTGCCGGGCGAAAACCGGAGGTCGCGGCCGGACTCCGTCTTCTCGGCCATTCCGCCGATATCGGCGCACAGAATTCGGCAGCCGGCCAACTTCGCTTCCTGAATCACGATCGGAGAATTCTCCCACCAGATCGAGGGAACGACGACCCAGTCACACGCGCGCATAAGTTGAATGACCTCGTCGTTTCGATAGGCGCCGTACCGACGCACCGACGGTCCCGCGGCCTGGAACAAGGCCTCCAGCCGCTCGCGGAAGTCGCTGTCGCGCCAACTCCTGTTCTCGCCGTGGATTCGCAATTCGATCGCCGACCGGACAGGGTCCGGCAGCATCGCGTAGGCCTCCAGCAACACATCGACACCCTTGAACGGCGTGAACTGTCCGAAGAAACCGACGACCGTGTTGCCTCCGGCGGCGCTGTCCCGCCGGCCTGCGCTCTCGGCGGGCGGATCACTGTCGACCGCATGCCGGCCGAGAATGTTCTCGACGACGCTGATTGGAAGCTCGTCGGGCGACCAGGCAACGAACCGGTCGGCCAGAAACCGGCTTGGCGCGATGAACGCATCGACCCGCTTAAGCAGGGCCTGAATGACCGCGGTCCGGATGAAGAACTTGCCCGGGGTGTATTTGGGAAAACACAGCGCGCAATCCACCGGGCTTGCCGCGTAGCACAGCTCGCCGGAGGTTCGCCGCATCTGCCCGTAATTGTGACAGATCAGCATGAACTCATGCAGCGTCATCACCAGCCGCACGCCGCGCCTGGCGAAGATATCGATGGTTTCGATCCCCCAGTTGAAAACGTGATGCAGATGCAGGATATCAGGCTTGGTGTACCGGATGAGATCGTCCGCGACCTCTTCGAGGACATCCGGATTGGTGCTTTCCAGCGTGAACCCGCGAATCCTGGGCAGATTGACCACGATCTCGTCCGGGCGGCCGCGAAAGCATCCGAACTTCGCCGAATGCCCGATATGCGTCTCGGGCACATGCGCGACAAACGCGGCGTAGTCGACACGCGGATCCTCGCGCAGGGCGCGAAACAGGGAATAGGCTGCCCATTCGCCGCCGCCGGAGACGACCTCCGGATGGTGATGCGCCAGGACGAGAACCCTCAATTCGGCCCCCGATCGACAGTGCCCTGATCAATAGGGGCGGTCCCTTCGGGCTCAATCGACATGCCGCCTCGCGGATCCGCCCGCAGATCTGGATGACACGATCCGGCGGGTGCGACGCCGCACCGGCTTGCCCGGCCCGGAGAGTTCCTCGCCCCAGCGGCGGTTGAAGGTGATGCAGTTGACATAGGTGATCATCCCGCGCAGCGCGTCGCCGGTCATTTGCGAAAAGGACTGGCGCTCGAGGTGATACAGGCCGGTTTCGAACAGAACCTTGATGCTGGCGCCGGCCGCGCGTGCACGCAGGCAAAGGTCCGCGTCCTCGAAATCTCCGCGCAGATATACCGGATCGAAGCCGCCCAGCCTTCGGAAATGCTCGGCGGAAATCGCCAGCAAGGCGCCGGTCGCCGCCGCAACGCTCCTGTCCTTGCGGGACTCGACCAGGTCCAGCGGCAGCCCCTTCATCGGATGTTGCGCGATATACAGATCGCAGACCGACGGCGCGCGGACAAACTCCATGCCGATATGCTGGATGGACCGATCTTCGTAGAGAAGCAGGAAGCCGAGGATCAGGTCGCGGCCCTGTTCGGCGGCCTTCAGGATCCGCGCGCCGGCCCGCCGCAGCGCTTCGATGTTCGAAACGAAGATATCCGAGTTCATCAGGATCAGGACGGATCCCGATGCGGCCCGGGCGCCGAGATTGTTGGCATTCGCGTAGCCGTAGTTCTCACGATTGCGCAAGAGCACGGTTCTCGTCCGGATCGTGGTGCGGCGGCGATCGAATGCGGATTTGATCTGCGGCCACAACTCCGGATCGTCGACGACGATGATGATCTCGAAGCGAGGGTCGAGAAGCCGGTCGAGATGGAAGACGCAGCTTAAGAAGAACGCATCACCGTAAAACGGGATGATGATCGAATGGACGGGCGGCTCGTCCCCGTCCGGCCCGGCCGCGTCATAGACAAAGCGTTCGGCCATCAACGCCTGGTCGGGCCTTTCGACGATGGGCCGGAAGAGTTTTTCGGCAAGATCCGGCGGCGTCGAGAAGACATCCCCGAACGGCGCGCTGACCAGGTCCGCGGCAACCGGCTCGTCCGCAATCACCGGCTTGTCGAACGGACCGAAGAACGCCACATGCCCGCTCCGCGGGTCCGTCTCGGCGAAGTAGAAGCTCTCGCCGCAGCCATGCGCCTCCTCCAGAACGCCGATGAAGCCGTGCCCGTCCCCGCCGCGGGTGCGATGGCCCTCGGCCTGCAGCGCCTCGTGGATGTCGGGCCGCGCGCGAACCACCATCCGGTCGGCCCCGGCCCCGGCCCCAGCCCCCGCACAGGTGCGCAAATTCGAATCGACGATACAGATCCGGCGTGCCTGAAGATCGCCGATCCATCCGCCGACGACGCTTGCCGCACCGGCGCGCACCGACGTTTCGATCGAATGCCGCAGCGTGCCCGGATCCTCGCCGGAGACGGTTCGCCCGATAATCCCGGCGATGTCGAGCCGCCCCGCCTTGTGCAGGCATATGTGCAGCAATGCGGTGTTGGGGTCGTAGAGAAGGTCTCGAACGTCGAAGCGCCTCGGCGTCAGATCGTCGGCCGAGACGCCGAAATCGGCGAGCGTTATCCGGACATTGTAGCGCGCCGGATCTTCTCCCCGGCGCGGATCGGTGTCGTCGATCAAGGCCGCGAACGACCGCCGCCCGGACGCGGCCGGCTGATCATCGGCAGTGCCGTCCGGTCCCAGGACGACGCGGTCCGATAGATCGGCGACCCGGTCCGTCCCGTGCGCAAGCACGCGCAGCCCGATTTCATCGCACGCGCCTTCCAGCCAGCCGATGAGGAAAACCGCGCCCAGAATGTCGACGACGTCGCTGATACCGGCCGTATGCGCATCGGCGCAACGCGCCAGCGCGGCCTTACCGCCGCTTCGGTCAGCCGCCTTGTCTGCCGATCTCGACGGTGACTTCGGGGGTGACTTCGGGGGTGACTTCGGGGGCGATTTCGAGGCCCGGTGTGATTTCGCTTTCCCTGCCGGCATGGTGGATCGGCCCTGGGCGCCCCCTGTTGATCGCTGGTCGCTGATGGAAATCGCGAGATACCATACTCTGCGACCAGATCCCCACCCTCTTCAAAATCCCGCCTTCGGCCTCAAGGGAAGAGCGCGTCCAGGCGATCGCCCGGCGATCAGCTGGCGTATTTCATCGCGAGCAAGGCGACCAGTTCGTTCTGACGGCGGACGCCGGTCTTGTTGAAGACAGACTTCAATTGATTCCTGGCGGTGCCGATCGCAATGCCGAACTGTGCGCTTGCATCCTGCACGGCACCGCCGGAGGCAATGACCGAGGTCAGCCGGATCTCGGCCGGCGTCAGGCCGTATTCGCTGGAGAAGGCGCCCAGGTCATAGCGACTGTTCGTGTTCCGGTCATTGAACGACGCGATCATCAGCGGCGCGCTTCGATCGAGCCAGGAGCAGGCCGCATAGCGGGCATCGCAATACGGTACGAACGACCAGGAACTCCGCGGTTCACCACCCAGCCTGTCGAGGAAAGCCGCCTTTGTCTTTCCCTCCGACCACTGGCGCCTGACCCTGTTCAGATTGTCCCGGGCCGCCGAATCGTTCGGCACCAGCCTTCCCTGCTGATCCAGCGAAGCGGCCCCGCCCTTGTCCAGGAGTTCCTTTCCGGCCGCGTTTGTCAGCCAGATGCCGCCGTCGAGATTCAAGATGAACATCGGCTTGGCGCTGACATCGGCAACGGCGCGAATCGCGGAGTTCGGCTTGTGGGCGTGCCGGCGGTTTATCTGGATCGCCTCACGCAGGCTCGGCGCCAGTTCGCTAAGAAGCATGTCGGCGCTGTCCCGCAGGCAGGAAGCCGGCTGCCCCTCCGACCGGATCTCCAGAGAGGCATAGCAGTCGCCGTCCTGGAACAGCGTCAGGCGATCAACAACGCGATGATCGGCTCCGGTCGCCTCGTCGGACAGCGCGGATCGGCATGCGGGACCCGGCGAGCCGCTTTTGAAAACCACGCGCCTGGGGCCGTTGACGCGCCGTCCCGACCGCAATGAAACCTGCGCGCCGGGCAGCAGCTCAGCAATCAGATCGACCACCGTTTGCCACGCTTCGACCGCGAACGCGGCTTCGCGGATGGCGCTGTGGAGCTGCGACTTGTTAGCCATTCGAGCTTGCCCCGCCCCCAGTTTGGATGAACCCGGCTTGCAAGTCCCCGGCCTTCAGCAGGTCGAGACGCGCGCTTCCATGCGGCATCCGGCGACCCGAATGCACCGGCTCGACAGGGCCGCACCACGCCTTTCCAGTCCGCCAGCAGCCGCTGGCCTTAAGGGCGTCAGTCTTGAGAGAATCGTCGCTGAGGGAAGCGTCCCTGGGGGAAGCGTCCCCGGGGGAAGCGTCCCCGGGGGAAGCGTCCCCGGGGGAAGCGTCGTCGAGAGCGCAGCCTTCGACGTTTCGATCCCGGTGGCGCAGATACCGTTTGGAGGCGGCATCATGGCGCCAGGCCGATACCCTCCGAAGCGCCTTCGGCGAGCCCCCCGGATGCCGGCCATCGGGCGACGCGCCGCTTCGGTTGAACGATATGACGGACAACGTCCTCTGCCCGCCGTTCGCCGGCAGCGGCACTATCCCAGCAATAGGTTCGCAAATCCCCATCTTTGCCAACAATCGATGTTCCAGCCCAGACCGGAACAATCACAAGTCAGGTTGAGATGAGAGATTTACCGAAAGCCAAGCCAGACAAATTTGGATCCCCCAACCAAATCAAACGATATCGCGCGAAAAGAGCGCTATGCGCTGAAGCGCGACAAAATCCGAACCGATTCGACTATACCGCAGTTTGCGAGATTCGAACAACCCGAAACACAATAAATCGCCGAATAGAATAAATTGACGACATTTATAGCCACCCTCCCTTACGTTACCTTCCGGCGCATTATGTGTAACCTTCAGTTGTTCGCCCGACTAAGATGCAGCCCAACCTATACTATGTGGTGTTATACTTCGGCTATTCAACCCATGACAGCCTTAACGCGAGCCGGTTTGAGTGATCGAAGGCGCCGAATTACTTTTCAACCCTGCTTTGGCGCGCCGCGCGCCGCGTAAAGTCGAAGGCCTCAAGGCAATTGGCGTCGACACGGAAACCTGTCCGTCACAGCTCCTGTCGGCGGACACGATCGACGGGGACGATCGGCGGACACGAACGACGCAGGGCGACGGGGATGGGACACGCGGCCCCCGCAGCGCTCGAAAACGACCTCGCGGCGGAAGCCCGCGGCCGTCCCAGGCGCAGGCCAGGCTCTGATTTCTTCATGGTCGGCTTGCCGCGGGGACCGATCAACGCCGCAGCATCTTAACTGCGGGCTCCTATGCCCGAGCCTCGCCTTCACTACGAGCGTATTTGTCCTCGTATCGAACGATATCGTCCTCGCCGAGATAGGCACCGGTCTGGACTTCGATGAGCACCATCGGGACCTTACCGGGGTTTTCCATCCGGTGGACCGATCCAACGGGCACATAGACGGATTCATTTTCGGTTACGAGCCTGACGTCATCATTGACGACGACCTTCGCCGTGCCGGCAACAACGATCCAGTGCTCCGATCGATGCATATGCGATTGCAGGGATAGCGATGCGCCGGGGTGGACGTATATCCGCTTGACCTGGAACCGGTCGGCAAGGACGAGCGTTTCATACCACCCCCAAGGACGATGATGCTTGGGAAACTCGCCGAACTGACGGGCGTTGCGGGCCTTCAACTTCTCCACCGCAAGCTTTACCGACTGGGATTGGTCGAGATCGGCGACGATCATCGCATCGCGCATCGCAACCGCCACGATGTTCTTCAACCCGATCCCGACCAGTTCAACTTCGTCGGATTCCGATCGCAGCAATGTCCGTTCGCAGTCAATCGCCGTCGTGCGTTCCGACAGCGCATTGCCGGCCTCATCCTTCGCCACGTGCTGCCAGACAGATTCCCAGCTGCCCAGATCGGACCACCCCTCATCGAACCGAACAACGCTGAGATTGTCCGCCTTTTCCATCACCGCATAGTCGATCGAGATCGATTCGACCTGCGCCCACGCCTCCTGATCCAGCCTCAGGAAGTTCAGATCGTTCCTCGCCTTCTTCACGGACCGCTCCACCGGCGCCATCAGGCCGGGGGCATGTTTGCGAAAGGCTTCGACAAATGTGCTCGCGGTTGCCAGAAAGATGCCGGCGTTCCAGAGGAACGAACCGTCCCGAAGCATTTCGTCGGCGCGATCCCTGTCAGGCTTCTCGACAAATCGCTGGAGCTCATGAATGCCGGGATGGGTTTCCGATCCCGTTTCAAGCCAGCCATATCCGGTTTCAGCACGGGTCGGGTTGATGCCGAACGTGACGATCCGCTCATCAAGGGCTGCCGGAACGGCCCGGCGCACCGCTTCGCAGAACGCCTCCTTGTTCTCGATCGCGTGATCGCTGGGGACGAGGAGCATGAGGGATTGCGGATGGGACTGTTGCAACAGCACCGCCGCGGCGAGCGCGGCCGGCGCGGTGTTGCGGGGCTCCGGTTCGATCAGGATGCCCGCGGGCGAGATACCGCATTCGTCCAGTTGCTCCGAGACAATGAAGCGGAACTCGTTGGCGGTCATAACCAATGGCGCATCAAAGCCTTCGCCTATGAACCGCTGGGCAGATGCCTGGAACAAACTGCGGTCCGCAAGGAGCGGCACGAATTGCTTTGGAAAACGCTCTCGGGACAGGGGCCAAAGCCGCGTTCCCGAGCCACCGCACAAAAGGACCGGCGTGATCATCGAATTCCATCCCGGATCGCTTCGATGACCCCTTCTAGCGCACTTTCCGCAAAGATAGGGTCGGCTCTGTTTGTAATCGACTCGCCGATCGCAAACAGAGCCGATCCCACAGTCACCGGATGTGGCCTAGATCCGGCGCAACCAGAGACTTCCTCCTGGATTACGCAGAAACCGCTCGCGGCGCCAAGCCTCTTTCGGGAGACGAAAACGCACATAGTAGTCGTTGAACATTATCGTCTCGTAGTTCGGGTTCTCCATCAGATAGGCTCGCAGCATATAAATCTCGTTCCACGAGCGCGCTATATCCAGCACCCATTCCTTGCGATATTCGAACGGATAGAAAATATCGTGGAAATGAACACGGACGCCCGGCCTCAGATGGGGAAGTATTTCGATTATTTCCCAGACGACATCACTGCAAGTCTTGACGACATGGGTGGAGTCGATGAAGAGGATATCGCCTTCAGATAGCTCCATGAAAAAATCTCGCGACAAATTCTGCGCGAAGTCCTCGACGAGATTGAACCGGTCCCAGTCTTCGGGTCGCAGAATGCGCTTGATTGTATGTGGATATGGCTGAACAAGCGTGATGTCCGTTTCCGCACCGTCCAAGCTGTCGAGCGTGTCGAGCATCGCCGCTGTCGTATAGCCGGCGCCGATCTCGACTATGCGCCGGGGCCGGTCGAGATGGAGCATCGCGCGAAGCATCAACGCATCCGTGAAGGGAAAGCTATCGTTGGCGAAATGATAGCGCAGCCCCTCTGTCGGCTCCTCCTGCCAACGCGCCGATTTGAAGACCGGTTCGGCTGCCCTCCAGAGCCGGTCAAGACCATCCAAATCGATGCGGATGCCATGGAATGCATCGCTTTCAACCTGGCTCTGCTTTGCAAGATGCTCCCTGACAGTCTCCGGATCGACAATCGGCGAATAGAAATGGCCGGGCGGATAGGCCACACGCCGTTCCATACTCTTGCGTTCGCCCGAATCCAGCAGGGACCGAAGCGCAGCCTTCAAACCGTGTTCGGTGCCGACCAGTTCACGGTAGTGCTCCGTTTCCCGTGGAGTCGGCCTGCGGAACAAAACTGCGCTGAACACATCGAACAGAATTTTCTCATCGTCTGATGTCATCGCGTCGCCATCGCCCATTCCGTTACCCAGCTTCCGTTCCCGAGCTTCCGTTCCCAGCCCCATGGCTGCAATTTCGGGCGCACAGTCGCCGATCGGACGGCCATTCGCAAGGGGCCGGGCCGCAAGCAACATTACGCCGGAGTGAGTATTGCTCTCGGCGGGAAGACCTGCGAATACGGGGATGGGATACCGGTGTTTGGGGGGATCTTGGTTCCGATGGCTGGCAGGCTGAAGAGCAAGGGGAAGCTGCGGCGTCTTAAGAAGCGGCGGAGCCAGAGACGACTGGAGGAGCATCACGAGCGCCAAGTATCGCATGTGCTGGCGTTCCTGTCCGACCCCCACGGTGCCACGCTTGTCGGACATGTCGATTCGATCTCCCCGGAGCGCATTGCCGGGTGGGTTCTCAGCCCCGCCGCGCCGGCCGAGCCCCTGGTCGTCGCCGTCTTCCTCGGCGGCCATGTCATCGGGCTGGGCGAAACGGGCCTGGACCGCGCCGACGTCCAGACGGCCCTGACGGATGGCGGCCTGCGCAAGCACAGGGTGGCCCCAGGCTTCGACCTTGCGCTGCCAAGGGACGCGCTTGTCCACGCATTTGCCGATCTCGCAGCCCGGGAGGATGCGAATACCGCGGCCCTGTCGCTCGAGGTCGTCGTTCCCCATGGTGGCGTGCATTACGGGATTGCGACCAATCTGCCATCGCAAACGGTTGCCGCCTGGCTGGAGGATTTCGGCATCGCGCCATCCGAGCTGGACAGCACCCGCCCCGCGCCCAGGATCGCCGTTCCGCGCTTCGGCGACCGTGACTGCGGGTCGCTGGACGACTGTA
>JANQKY010000079.1 GCA_028280885.1 Tepidamorphus sp. | reverse complement strand
TGATCCGCGCGAGCGCGAGGCAGCCGCCCTGGCGCTTGTCGCAAGCGGCCAGCCGGAGGCGGATCAGATCCTGATGACGCTGGAGGACGAGACGCGGCGGGCCCGCTCCGGCGCGTTTTCGTGGGACGATGTCGTCCGGGAACTGCACGATGAGGAGGTTGCCTGATGATGTTCATCGATCCGCACACCCACATGATTTCCCGCACGACGGACGATTACGAGGCGATGGCGGCCTCCGGCGTCGTCGCGGTGATCGAGCCCGCCTTCTGGATCGGCCAGCCGCGCACCTTCGTCGGCAGCTATATCGACTATCTCTCCCATATCGTCGGCTTCGAGCGTTTCCGCGCCGGCCAGTTCGGCATCCGCCACTACTGCACGATCGGCCTGAATTCCAAGGAGGCCAACAATGAGGAACTCGCCGAGGGGGTGATGGAGATCCTGCCGCGCTTTGCCCTGAAGGAGGGCGTCGTCGCGATCGGCGAGATCGGCTATGACGAGCAGACCGCGCTGGAGGACAAGTATTTCCGGCTGCAGCTCGAGCTTGCCAAGGAGCTCGAACTGCCGGTGATGATCCACACGCCCCATCGCGACAAGAAGCGCGGCACGAGCCGGTCGATGGATGTCTGCGAGGAACATGGCATCGATCCGGGCATGGTCGTCGTCGACCACAACAACGAGGAGACGGTTCGCGAGGTGCTCGACCGTGGCTTCTGGGCGGGCTTCTCGATCTATCCCTCCACCAAGATGGGCAATGCCCGCATGGTCGAGATTATGAAGGGCTATGGCGCGGAGCGGATCATCGTCGATTCGGCCTGCGACTGGGGCATTTCCGATCCGCTCGGTGTCGCCAAGACGGCCAAGCTGGCGCTCGACCACGGAATCCCCAAAGAGCAGGTCCAACTCGCCTGCTACCAGAACGCGCTCGATGCCTATGGCCAGAGCGGCCAGATGAACGAGGCTGACTGGCTCGACCCGCCGGCGATCGACCAGCGCACGCTCTATGAGGGCAACTCTATCCTGCGCGGCGGGCGGGAAGCGCGGATCGAGGAGCCGGGCGCCAAGCGTGGCATGGAAAAGCTGATCATCGAATGAGGGCATCCGGACGTTTCGCGGGCTTTGACGGGATCGGCCGGCTCCTCGTTCTGTTCGTGGTGCTGGCGCTGATCGTCGTCATCCCCTTTGCGCTGTTCGGCGAGGCGACCGAGCGCCTCTGGTCGGCCGATGCGCTCGTTGCCGCGGCCGAAGGCGCGCGCGCCTATGCCTGGACCATCGTCATCGCCCTGCTTGTCGTCGATCTGCTGCTGCCGGTGCCCAACACGGCAGTGATCGCGGCGGCCGGCATCCTGTATGGCCCGGTCCTCGGCGGGCTGATCGCGATCGCCGGCCTGTTTCTCTCAGGGCTCGCCGGCTATGCGGTCGCCTGGCGCTTTGGCCGTCCGGTAGCACGCTGGCTGATCGGCGAGGCGGGACTGGAGGAAGGCGAGCGCCTGTTTGCCCGCTCCGGCGGCTGGCTGGTGATCTGCTCGCGCTGGCTGCCGGTCCTGCCGGAGGTCGTGTCCTGCATGGCCGGCCTGTCGCGCATGCCGCTCGGCCGTTTCGCGCTCGCGCTCCTGTGCGGCATCACTCCGCTGGCCTTCGCATTCGCGGCCGCCGGCTACTATGGCGCCGACCGGCCGTTGGCAACGCTGATCATCGCGGCGCTGGTCCCGCTGCCGGTCTGGTACGTCATCCGCCGCAACCTCGAACGGGGGCAGGGTGCGTGACGGCGCCGTTCAGGTTTGCGGAACGGCCCGCGGACGCCGACGACCCGATCATCGCGCTTGACGGCAGGGGCGGGCCGAGGCCGGTCGGCAAGCTCGAGGCGCACGAACGCAATATCCGCCATCGGGCGATCTCGGTCTTCGTCTTCGATCGCGGCAGGCTGCTTCTCCAGCAGCGCGCCGCGGGGAAGTACCACTCGCCGCATCTGTGGGCGAATACCTGCTGTTCGCATCCTCACTGGGACGAAGCGGTCGATGCCTGCGCCGACCGTCGGCTGCGCGAGGAGATGGGCTTCAACGTCCCGCTGACGCCGTTCGGCGTCGTCTCCTATCAGGCCCCGGTGAGCGCGCCGGCTGGCGATCTCTTCGAAAACGAGGTCGTGCACCGCTACTGGGGCCGGCTCGGCCCGGACGGCCCGCCGATCGCGCCCGAGCCGGCGGAGGTTCAGGCCCATGCCTGGATGACGCTGCCGGACATCGCCGCCGACATCGCCGCCGATCCGGACCGCTACGCCCCCTGGTTCCGGATCTACATGGCAACGCATTTCGACACGCTCAGCGCGCTGGCCGGGCAATGATGCGTCAGTGAGGGGGAGGAGAGGGACGCCCCTGCGTCATCCCGGACGGCCGTCAGGCAGAGCCGGGATCGGAGAGCCCCTGTCGGTGCCGATTTCACGACCGGGGAACCCCCGAACCACCCGGGCTCTCCGATCCCGGATAGTCGCTTAAGCGAATTCCGGGATGACGAGGGAGAGGGTGGTGTCCTGTCATCCCTCTCCGGGGTCATGGCCGGGCTTGTTCCACTACTGTCCGGTAGAGCGCGGATAGGGCTTTGGTTTTCAGCCTTGCCACCCCCTCAGCCGTCATCCCCGCGAAGGCGGGGACCCAGTAACCTCTTGCGTTTGCTTGGTTTTTCGGTCGTGCATCCAGATTCCGGCACAGGGGGTACTGGATCCCCGATCAAGTCGGGGATGACGGCTGAGTTGGTGGTTAAGCGAGTCCATATCCCGCGACCGTCATTTGCCGAAAAAGTCATGTCAGACAAACGGTTAATCGACGTCGCCGAAATTAAACCGGACAGCAGTGGGACAAGCCCGGGGATGACCTCGGAGAGAAGAGGCGGAGCGAAAGCCCCTCCGTCGTTATCCCTGATGGCCGCAAGGCCGAGCCGGGATCGGAGAGCACCAGTGCCATCGTTTGGGTTTCAGCCGCGAAGCCCGAGATGAGGCAGGAAGGGGGCGCCTCAGGCGCCGCCCCCTACGGCGAGAACTCGTCGCTCATGATATAGGCGACCATCGCCATCCGCTCTTCCAAGGTATAGATGTCCTTCCACGGCGGCATCCCCTTGAAGCCCTTGGTGATGCGGTGGAAGACGAATTTCGGCTTGTACTTGCTCGGCTTCAGCTTTGGCGCCTTGCCGGGATAGGCCTTTGCGCCGTGACAATGCTGGCACTGGTCGACCCAGATCTCCGCGCCGTCTTCGATCGCCTGCTGATTGCCGAGAAAGGCCTCGGTGAACTCGACATCCTCAACAACGATTTCATCGTCCGCCAGGGCCGGTCCCGTCAGGACCAGGCCGGAAAAGGCCATTCCGATAAGTACCGCCGCAGCGCGGATCCTCATTGCCGCATTCTCCCGTTTCCATCAACGCGTCCGGTCTTCCGCCGGATATCCACTGTTACCTGAGGCATAGAAATCCCGGCGCCTAAGAGGGCGCCGGGATCACGTGGTGTCATTCGATCTTGACCGAAAACCGATCCGTCATTCCGCCGGGACGATCTTGTAGATCGTGTCCAGGCTGCCGACCGGGCCGGTGGTGATCGAGGTCAGGGCATAGACTTCGCCGTCGCTGTCCTGCGCGAAGGCGAGGATGTAGGGGACCTTGTCCATGCCGACCACTTCGGCGACGTCCATCGTCCACTTGCCGTCGTCACCCTCGGTGCCGACGAAGATCTGGCCGTCCATCTCGGCGAAGCTCTTGCTCCAGTCACCGAAGATGTACTTGCCCTTCCAGGCGTCATGCGCACCGCGATAGACATAGCCGCCGGTCACGGAGATGCCCTTGCAGTCGTCAGGGATGGCGGTGCAGTTGTTGTAGACGATGATCGGCAACGTGAGATCCGAGGTATCGCCGCACTCGTCGGGATGATCGTTCGGCTTCACGTAGTCGAAGCACTTGTCGGCTTCCATCCGGCGCCAGCCGTAGTTCTTGCCGACCTCGACGATATCGACTTCCTCGTAGGAGTTCTGCTGAACGTCGGCGCAGAACAGCCGGCCGTCCTCCATGTCGAACGAACAGCGCCACGGATTGCGCATGCCGGTCGCCCAGATCTCCGGGGCATGGTCGAAATCATCCGCATACGGATTATCGCTCGGAATGCCGTAGGGCTTGCCGTCCGCCGGATTGTCCGGGTCGACCCTGAGGATCTTGCCGAGCAGTTGCGTGTCGTCCTGGCCATTGCCCTCTGTGACGTTGTGGCCGATGCCCCAGTCATTGGCATAGCCGCCGTCGCCGGTCGAGATATACAGCATGCCGTCCTTGCCGAAGTCGATCCAGTGGCCGTTATGGTTGAATTGCGGCCAGTCGATCGAGGTGATGATCCGCGAATAGGAGGTGTCGGCGACATTGGCGTCGTCCTTCGACACCATGTATTCCTCGACGACATTGGTGTGATCCCACCAGAACTGCTTGGCCAGATCGAGCTGGAAATTGATCGGCGCGGAATAGGCGAGATAGAACTTGCCGTTATTGGCGAAGTCGGGATGGAAGGTGATGCCGAGCAACCCGCGTTCGTCGAAATCAGACCACAGGGTCGGTATCTTCGCGCGGATATCGATGAACGGTTCCGCGGAGAGCTTGCCGTCCTTGTCGATCACCCGGACGCGTCCGAACTGCTCGATGACGAACTTGCGGTCGTCGCCGGCCGGTTGAACCATCGCCAGCGGCGCGTTGACACCGGTCACGTAGGGTTCGAGCTTTACTTTGACCTCCGCGTGAGCCGCAAGACTCAACGTAGCCAAGGCAAAACCTCCTAATGCAATGGATTTGTACATTTTTCCTCCCCGTTTTGCTGCTTGGTGAAATCGCGCGAATTCCGGGCTGACCGCCCGCGTGTTTTGCTGATGGCGAAATCGCAGTCTTCTCAAGTCTATTGGTTGAAAACCTCCGAATTTCGCAAAACCCGCCGACCATGCCGTCCGCGACTTCTCCTGAGGCGGCGTCGGAGGCGGCATCAGCCGATAAACGCTATCATGTATACATTGATATTGGGAAGGGGAAAACAAACTGCGCCGGAAAACTGTTTTTGCGCAAACGGCCGGTATCGCCCCGACCGGTCCGGCTTACGGGCGCGCTAATCGTCCATCAGCAGCAGGCGGCAGGCGTCTCCGGCCGCAGCCGGCGGCGCGAAAGGCGCGCGCACGATCAGCGCATCCGCCTTGACGAGCGTCGCCAGCATCGAACTGTCCTGCCGCGAAAAGGGGGTGGCGACAAGTGTTCCGGCCGCGTCGCGGCGCACGGTCGCCCGCAGATAGTCCTGCCGCTCGTCATTTGCTTTGAGCGCCTCGCCGAGACGGCCCGCGGTTTCGCCCGCATCCATCGTCACGGCCGCGTCGATGCGGCCGAGCAGGGCCTGGATCAGCGGCGCCAGGAACAGCCGGCCGCAGACCATCGAGGAGACCGGATTGCCCGGCAGGCCGAGAACCCGCATGGCGCCGAGCCGGCCGAAGATCAGCGGCTTGCCGGGCCGCATGGCGATCTTCCAGAAGTCGAGCGCAAGGCCATGCGAGGACAGCACGTCCTGCACGATGTCGTGGTCGCCGACCGAGGCGCCGCCGAGCGTGATCAGGATATCGGCCTCAGCCGCGACCGCCCCGTCGACGGCGCGCGACAGCGCGTCGGGCCGGTCCGGCGCGATGCCGAGATCCACCGGCATGCCACCGTTGCGCCGCGCCATCGCCGCGATGCCGAAGGAATTCGACGCGATGATCCGGTCCGGCCCCGGATCCGCGCCGGGCGGCACCAGTTCATCGCCGGTCGCGATGATCGCGACGCGCGGCTTGCGGCGCACCGGCAGGGCAGGGTGATTCATCGCCGCGGCCAGCGCGACATGGCGCGGTCCGAGCACACTGCCCGCGCGCAGAAGGACGTCGCCGTCGCTGAAATCGAGCCCGCGCCGGCGCACGAACTGGCCGGCGACCGCCGGCTCGCGGACGCTCACCGTCTCGCTGCCGTAGTCGGTGTTCTCCTGGATGACGATGCAGTCGGCACCGTCGGGCAACGGCGCGCCGGTGAAGATCCGCACCGCCTGGCCTGGTCCGACCCTGCCCGCGAAGGCATGGCCCGCCGGCGCCTCGCCGATGACGTCCAGCGAAACGGGAACGGTGGCGACGTCCTCCGCCCGCACCGCGTAGCCGTCCATGGCGGTGGTATCGAAGGGCGGCTGCGTGCGCCGCGCGGCGACATCGGCGGCGAGCGTCCGGCCGTGAGCGTCGGCGAGCCGGACCTCTTCGGCCGCGACCGGCTCCGCCCCGTCCAGGACGCGCCGCAGGGCCTCTTCGACGGGAAGCAGCGCCATCGTCAGCCCGCGTCCGCCCGCCAGTCGCCCGACTTGCCACCTGACTTCTCGATCAGGCGCAGGCCGGTGATCTCGATGCCGCGGTCGACGGCCTTGACCATGTCGTAGACGGTGAGGCAGGCGACGCTCGCCGCCGTCAGCGCCTCCATCTCGACCCCGGTCTTGCCGGTCACCTTCGCCGTTGCCGTGACCCGAACCGCTGCCTCCGCCGCAACGGGGTCCAGATCGACGGACACCTTCGACAGCGCCAGCAGATGGCAGAGCGGGATCAGGTCGTGCGTGCGCTTGGCCGCCATGATCCCGGCGATCCGCGCGGTGCCGAGCACGTCGCCCTTGGCGGCGTCTCCGGCGACGATCAGGTCGAGCGTTTCCGGCTTCATCCGCACGAAGCCTTCGGCGACCGCGATGCGGGCGGTCACCGCCTTGTCGGAGACGTCGACCATGCGGGCCGTGCCGCTGGAATCGATATGGGTGAGGGAGGGAGAATCGTCGCTCATGCGGTTCGTGGCCGTGTTCAATCGGGGATATCGGTGCAATCGCGAACCGTGGGAACATCCCTCGACACACGTTTCAGATACCAGGTGCAGCTCTGCACGGTGAGGCCCGGCATGTTGGGCACCTGATCGGACGCCCAGACACCCTGCGCGGAGAGCTGAAACGGCGTTTGTTCAACGGAAGCCGGGAAGATCCGCACGATCTCCTTTGCCGGAAACGTCGCCCCGCAGGCTTCGAAATAGCCGTTGATCGTGGCGCCGCCCGGCGCCATCGAGACTTTGCCGGCATAGAGGCTGTATTCGGCGCCCAGCTCGTGCTCGTCGACATATTTCAGGTCGATCCGGATCGCGTCGCCGGACTGGACGAGCGTAAGCGCCATCGGCCGTCCCCAACCGGACGGCACCCCGGCCGTCGTGCTGTCGCAGGCATAGACGCCTTCATAGCTGCCGGTCATCGAAAACGCATCCTCGGCGATCGCCGACTGCGCCGGTATCGCGACAAGAAACGCCAGGGCGGCAAGTCCAGCGCGGCCGGTATCCATCCTCATAATGGTCGCCTCCCTTCGTCGCTCTACTGCGCCGCGTCCGCCGACCGGCGCGACAGCAGACCTTCGGTCGCCGCCTGAACGTCATCCTGCCGCATCAGGCTCTCACCGACCAGGATCGCGTCGATCCCGGCCTCTTTCAGCAGGCCGACATCGGCCGGCGTGAAGATGCCGCTTTCGCCCACCAAACGATAGCGGGCAGGGATATCGGCGGCCAGCGAGATCGCCGTCTGCAGCGTCGTTTCGAAGGTCCGCAGGTTGCGATTGTTGATGCCGAGCAGGGTGGAGCGCAGCTTCCGGGCGCGGTCGAGTTCGGCCGGATCGTGGATCTCGACCAGCACGTCCATGCCCCAGTGATCGGCCGCGTCCTCCAGGGCGGCGGCCTCGTCGTCGCTGACGGCCGCCATGATGATCAGGATGCAATCGGCGCCGAGCGCGCGCGCTTCGTCGACCTGGTAGGGATCGTAGAGAAAATCCTTGCGCAGAACGGGAAGCGACACCGCTGCCCGCGCCGCGATCAGGTAGTCCGGGTCGCCTTGGAAGAACGGCGCGTCGGTGAGCACCGACAGGCAGCTCGCTCCGCCGGCCTGATAGGCGCGGGCAAGCGCCGGCGGATCGAAATCGGCGCGGATCAGGCCCTTCGACGGGCTCGCCTTCTTGATCTCGGCGATCAGCCCCGTGCCGCCTGCGGCGATCGTCTTCTCCAGTGCGTCGCGAAAGCCGCGTATGGGCGACGCTTGGCGGGCGGCGGCCTGAACCTCCTCGCGCGGCCGCGCCGATTTGGCCGCGGCGATCTCCGCGCGCTTGCTTTTCTCGATTTTCTTCAGCACATCGGACATGGATCAGCCGTTCGAAACGGTTACGAGGGCGTTCAGACAGTCGCGCGCCTTGCCGCTGTCGATCGTATCCGCCGCCATCTGTGCGCCCTCGGTGAGGGTCGCCGCCTTTCCGGCGATCATCAGGGCGGCCGCGGCATTGAAGACGACGATATCGCGATAGGCACCGGGGGCGCCGTCAAGCAGCGCATTGAGGGCGGTCGCGTTGGTGGCCGCATCACCGCCCTTCAGGTCTTCGGGCCGCGCGACCGGCAGGCCGGCGTCATCCGGACCGATCTCGAAGGTCGTGACCTTGCCGTCCTTCAGTTCGGCGACGTGGGTCGGCCCGGTCGTGGTGATCTCGTCGAGCCCGTCCGAGCCGTGCACCACCCAGATATGGTCGGAGCCGAGCGCGCCGAGCACCTCGGCCATCGGCACGACCCAGTGCTTCGCGAACACGCCGATCAGCTGGCGCGGCGTGCCGGCCGGGTTCGACAGCGGGCCCAGGATGTTGAAGATCGTCCGGGTGCCGAGCTCGACCCGGCTCGGGCCGACATGCTTCATCGCCGCGTGATGGGCCGGCGCGAACATGAAACCGACGCCGGCGCTGCGGATACACTCGGCGATCCTGTCCGGGCCGAGATCGAGCTGCACCCCCAGGCTGGTCAGGACGTCGGCTGCGCCCGATTTCGACGACAGCGCCCGGTTGCCGTGCTTTGCGACCGGCACGCCACAGCCGCCGACCACCAGCGCGGTACAGGTCGAGATATTATAGGTGCCCGAACTGTCGCCGCCGGTGCCGACGATGTCGATTGCTTCCGGCGGTGCCTCGACGGCGAGCATCTTGGCGCGCATGGTGGTGACCGCGCCGGCGATCTCGTCGACGGTCTCGCCGCGCACCCTGAGCGCCATCAGGAAGCCGCCGATCTGGGTCGGCGTTGCCTCGCCCGACATGATGATGTCGAAGGCGCGCGCCGCGTCCTCGCGCGACAGCGGCGTTCCAGCGGCGATCTGGCCGATATAGTCCTTGAGGCTCGGGGTCTGCATCGCTTCGTTCCGTTCGGCCTGTCGTGCCGCAATCCGGCGTCATATGCAAGGAAAACGCTTATGCCGCGCGGCGCTGCCACTCCGCGGCAAGGTCGAGGAAGTTGCGCAGGATCAGCGGGCCGTTCTCCGAGGCGATGCTTTCGGGATGGAACTGCACGCCGTGCACCGGGTGGCTCTTGTGGCGCAGGCCCATGATCGTGCCGTCCTCCGTCTCCGCCGACACCTCGAGATCGCCGGGAAGGCTGTCCCGCTCGACCGTCAGCGAATGATAGCGGGTCGCCTGGAAGGGGCCGTTCAGGCCGTGGAAGATCCCCGATCCGTCGTGGCGGACTTGCGAGAGCTTGCCGTGCATCAGCACCGGCGCCCGCACAACCGTGCCGCCATAGGCCTGGCCGATCGACTGGTGGCCGAGACAGACCCCGAGGATCGGCACCTGGCCGGCCGCCGCCGTGATCAGGTCGAGGCAGATGCCGGCCTCGTTGGGCGTGCACGGGCCGGGCGACAGCACGATGCCGGTCGGCTCGGCGGCGATGACGTCGTCGACCGCGATCTTGTCATTGCGGTGAACGCGCACCCGTGCGCCGAGTTCGCCGAGATAGTGGACGAGGTTCCAGGTGAAACTGTCATAGTTGTCGATCAGGACGATCATGCCGTTTCACCCCGCGTTCACTCGCAATCCACTTATCCGCCGCCGGCCTTCGGCGTTGCTACTGGCCCCGGGTCGCCGAGGAGGCGAACCGGACCGCCTCGTCGGCGGCCCGGAACAGGGCGCGCGCCTTGTTGACGCATTCGCGCTGCTCGCTCTGCGGCACGGAATCGGCGACGATGCCGGCGCCGGCCTGCACATACATCACGCCGTCCCTGACGACCGCCGTCCTTAGCACGATGCAGGTGTCCATGTCGCCGTCGGCGGAGAAATAGCCGACGCAGCTGGCATAGATGCCGCGTTTTTCCTTTTCCAGTTCGTCGATGATCTGCATCGCCCGCACCTTCGGTGCGCCCGACACCGTGCCGGCCGGGAAGCCGGCAATCAGCGCGTCGATCGCGTCGCGGGAGGGGTCGATCTGGCCCTCGACATTCGAGACGATGTGCATGACCTGGCTGTAATATTCCAGGAAGAACTGGTCGGTGACCTTCACCGTGCCGATCTTCGAGACCCGGCCGGCATCGTTGCGGCCGAGATCGAGCAGCATCAGGTGCTCGGCCCGTTCCTTGGGATCGGCGAGCAGGTCCTCGGCATTGGCCCGGTCCTCGGTCGGCGTCTCGCCGCGCGGCCGGGTGCCGGCGATCGGCCGCACGGTGACGGTGTCATCGCGCAGCCGCACCAGGATCTCCGGGCTCGACCCGACGACGGCGAAATTGTCGAAGTTGAGGAAATAGAGGAACGGCGCCGGATTGACCCGTCTCAACGCCCGGTAGAGCGCGAAGGGCGGCAGCGAGAAGGGCGCCTCGAAGCGCTGGCTCAGCACCACCTGGAAGACGTCGCCGGCGGCGATATAGTCCTTCGCCCGCTCGACCATCGCCGCGTATTCCTCGGACGTCGTGTTCGACTGCGGCGCCTTGCCGATGACATCGTCGAGATCGGCCATCGGCGTCTTTTCAAGCGGCAGGTCGAGCGCGTCGGTCACGCCGGTCAGCCGGTCGACGGCGCGGGTGTAGGCAGCCTTCGCGCCGAGCGCCGCGGACGGCCTGACCGGCGTTACGATCGTCACCTCGTCCTTCACCGAATCGAAGACGACGATGATGGTCGGCCTCAGGAAAATCGCATCGGGCAGGCCGAACGGGTCCGGATTGGGCTGCACCAGCACCTCCATCAGCCGCACGGTATCGTAGGCCATGTAGCCGAAGACACCCGCCGACATCGCCGGCAGGCCCTCTGGCAGATCGACGCGGGCCTCGTTGATCAACCGTCGCAGGGCGGCCAGCGTCGGCTCGGGGCAGGGCTCGTAGCTGTCCGTTTCCGCCTCCGGCGCGCGGTTGATCTCGGCCCGGTCGCCATAGGCGCGGAACACCAGGTCCGGTTCCAGCCCGATGATCGAATAGCGCCCGCGCACGGCGCCGCCCTCGACCGATTCCAGCAGGAAGCTGTTCGGCCGCGATCCGGCGATCTTGAGCATCGCCGAGACCGGCGTTTCCAGATCGGCGACCATCCGTGTCCACACCACCTGGGGCGCGCCCAGGCGATAGCGTTCCTCGAAACCGTCAAAGGGAGGTTCGATCAGGCTCATAGCACCGCTGCCGATGGTTCGACGGTCCGGAGAGAAACCCTGGACCGCCGGTTGGTTAGTGCCCCTGGTCGGGCTGGCGCTCGCCAAGCGCGATCGCCATCGCCTGCGGATTGATAACCGTTCCGATGCGCGTTTCAAGGTCGGCGAGATACTGGCCGAGGATATCGTTGGCGATGCCCCCGCCAAGTTCGGCGGCGAAGACTTCCGAGGCCTGCGCGTCGAAGTCCGGCACGGAGACGTCGGTCACCCGGAACACCACCCGCCGGTCGCCGACATTGGCGATCGTCGAGGTGACGCCGTCCTTCGGCGTGGTGAACAGGAGCTGGACGGCCGACTGGCCGAAGATGTCGTCGGTATCGGTGCGGCGCAGCGGGCCGACCAGCCCGGACGTGGTGCCGAGATCTTCCGCCGCCTTGAAGAAGGTGTCGCCGCTCTCGATCGCGCTCACGACCGCCTTGGCCTTGTCGGAGACGAGGTCTCCTGTCTGTTCGGCGCGCCAGGCGGTCGCGACGTCGTCGCGGGCCTCCTCGAACGTCTTGTCGCGCTCGGGGATGATGTCGAGCACCTCGTACCAGATCCAGCCGTCGCCGGTCGCCTGCAGCGGATCGGCCTCGACGCCGATATCGGTGGCATAGACCTCGTTCATCAGCCGGGCCCGGTCGATGATGCCGCCGATCCGGTTGCCGTCGGTGTCGTTGCCCTGCCGGTCGATCGCCGGGATCTCGCGATAGTCGAGCCCTTCCTTGGCGGCCGCCTCGGCAAGCGTCATGCCGCCGGCGCGGTCGTCCTCGATCGCATCATAAAGGTCGAGGACGAGGTCCTGGGCACGCTCCAGCGCCATGTCGATCTGCAACTCCGCCTTGACGTCGTCGAACGAGCGGGACGTGCCGCCGTCGATCTCGGTGACCCGCACCAGGACCGGACCGAAGGTGCCCTGCACCGGCTCGCTGACCTGGTTCAGGTCAAGCCCGAAGGCCGCCTCGGCGATCGCCGGATCGAGAACGCCGTCGCGGGTCAGCGTGCCGAGCGTCCGGTCGTCCTGGTTGAGGCCGCGCGCGTCTGCGACCGCCTCGAAGCTCTTGCCGCCGTTGATCTCGTCATAGGCCTGACGCGCCTCGTCGGAGGTGTCGAAGACGATGCGCTCGATCGTCCGCCGCTCCGGCGTGCCGAACCGGTCGGGATTGGCGTCATAGGAAGCGCGGACATCCTCTTCGGGTATGTCGACGCGGCTCGTCAGGTCGAGCGGCTGGACGGAAATCAGGCCGATCTTGCGATATTCCGGCGCGCGGAACTCGGACACATGGTCGTTGAAGTAGCTGCGCAGCTGCTCCTCGCTCGGCTCCGGCAGAGTATCGACCATGGCCGGCGTGATCACGATGAATTCGGCCGAGCGGGTCTCGTTGCGAAAGCGGTCGACCGCCTTTTCCAGGATCGTCGGGGGGGCGATGCCGCCGCCGATCGATTCGGCGATCATCTGCCGGGTCAGCGCCTGGCGCTGTTCGTTGACATAGACCGCCTCGCTGTAGCCCGACGCCCTCAGAACCTGCTCGAAATAGGCGCGGTCGAACTGCCCGCCAGGCGCCTGGAAGGTCGGATCCTGTCTTATGCTGTCGGCGATGATGGCATCGGAGATGTTGAGGCCGCGCGCCCGGGCCGCGTCGTCGAGGGCGGCTTCCGCCATCATCCGGCCGAGCACCTGCTGATCGAGCCCGATCGCGCGGGCCTGGTCCATGGTCAGATACTGGCCGACCTGCTGCGACGTCTGCTGGATCTGCCGCTGCAGGGCTGCCTGGTATTCCTGGATGGTGATCGGGGTCTCGCCGACGACGGCGACATCGTCGCCGCGATAGCCGGTGAAGATGTCGGCGACGCCCCAGACGGCGAAGCTGAGGACGAGCAGGCCGATCAGGGTTTTGGCGACCCAACCGGTCGCGCTCTTGCGCAGGGCGTTCAGCATGATGACGTTCGGTTCCGTACCAGTTTCGCTCTAGGTCGTGGTGAGGATTTAACCATTGCACCGGCGTGGCGCATTTCGGTCCTGGCTAGCCGGGAAGTGCGCAGCAGTGCAGGCCACTTCAAGCATTTCCCACTGTGAGTCTTCATCGGGACGTCCAGGGACGAAATGCGCCACGTCCCGAAGGGATTTGTCCGGATTTGCCCATGATCGGCACATTCGTCCCCGAACTTCCCTGGGAATATGCTCGGCATGTCCTTCCTCCTCATCCACCGATCCTGAACAAATCCGGACAAACCGGCGCACTGGTTAAATCCTCACCACGACCTACGCCATATAGGGCCATATGGCGGGCGGCGTGAAGCCGCGCAGTGTATGAATCGACGGCTTAGCCATCAAGTCGTGGTGAGACGTCGCAATCGTGCAACCCGGATTCGCGAATGGCGCGGCCGGGCAGGCAGCCGATCCCCTAGAGTTTTGGCCGATATATCGAGTCAAAACCTCAAAGGGGAGGGCGAGCGTTGGCGAAGTGCACCGTTTTGCGTTGGCAGGAAATCCCGTCGATGGTCGAGGCGCGCGATGCGTCCGGCACGCACAAGATCCAGCTCAGCGACCGGTTCCAGGAGCTGATCGACATGATCGCGATGCGCCGCGGCCTGGCCGGGACCGATGCCTATCTGGAAGCCTGGCAAAAGGGCCGGCGTGTCGAGCGTGACGGCGATCCGGCGGCCGCCGCGCAGGCGATGGCCGATGAACTGGAGGCGCAATACGACGCGATTCGCGCAGCCGCGATCGAAAGCCTGTCGCGGTGACGACGCAAGGCGATCCGCCGGACCGGGCAGGGCCGGGTCCGGTCGAGACCTGGCGGACGGACGGCTTCGCCATCGATCCGGAGCGGATCCTGCGGGTCCAGGGCTATCGTGATGCCGCCCGGATCCGGCCGCGGGTCCGCAAGATCGCCGAGCGAATCGGCGCGGAAATCGCCGGCATCGCCAGGCCCGATATCCGCTATCGCCGCTGCCCGATCGTTTCGGTCGGCGGCGGCGTGCTTGAGCTTGCCGGCGGCTATCGCTTTACCTGCGCGGCCTTCGATCGGCTGCTCGGCGAGGCCGAGGAGGTCGTCGTGTTCATCATGACGCTCGGCGCCGATCTGGAAGACACGGTTGCCGCCCGTTTCGAAGCCTCCGAGCCGGTCGACGGCCTGTTCCTGGAAGCCGGCGGCTGGCTGACGATCGAGCGGGCCACCCGGATGCTGGCCGCCCACATCAACCAGCACCTGAAGCCGGAAGGGCTCGCCGTCACCTTCCGGCTCGGGCCGGGCTACGACTACAAGTCCGGCGAGGAGCGGGCGCCCTGGGGCCTGGAGGAACAGCCGATCCTGTTTTCGATATTCGAGGATACCGCGCTTCCCGTAAGCCTCCTGGAAAGCTGCGCGATGACGCCCAAGCTCTCGCGCTCCGGCCTGTTCGGTATTGCCCGAAAAGTCTGATCTGCCTCGATTTCGGCTCCGATCGGTTTTCGTTCGGCCCGATTCCCTGTTATGGCAGTCGAAAGACAGGCGAGGAGGCAGGACATGACACCCGATATCAGGCCGCTGGTTGCCGGCAACTGGAAGATGAACGGCCTGAAGGCATCGGCGGCCGAGTTCAAGGCGATGATCGAGGGCTATGACGACGATCTCGCTAGGCGCGTCGACCTGATGATCTGCCCGCCCGCGACGCTGGTGCTGGCCTTCGCCCAGATGGCCCAACCGTCTGAACTCGCCGTCGGTGGTCAGGATTGCCACGCCGAGGCCTCCGGCGCCCATACCGGCGATATCGCCGCCGAGATGCTCGCCGATGCCAGCGCGACGGCCGTGATCGTCGGCCATTCCGAGCGGCGCCAGGACCATGACGAACGCGACAGTCATGTCCGCGACAAGGCGAAGGCGGCCTGGCGCGCCGGGCTGATCGCCATCGTCTGCGTCGGCGAAGCGGAGGCCGAACGCGATGAGGGCGTCACGCTCGACCGCATCGAGAGCCAGTTGAAGGGATCGATCCCCGACGATGCCCGCGCCGCCAACCTGGTGGTCGCCTACGAACCGGTCTGGGCGATCGGCACCGGCAGGACGCCGATGCCGGGCGACGTTGCCGAGGTGCACACCTTCATCCGCGACAAGCTCAGCGCCCGGTTCGGCGAAGACGAGGGCGGCCGCATGCGGATCCTCTATGGCGGCTCCGTCAAGCCGAACAATGCCGAGACGCTGATGGCGGTCGACAATGTCGACGGCGCGCTGGTCGGCGGTGCCAGCCTGAAGGCGGACGATATCCTTGCAATCGCGTCCGCCTATCGCCAGATCATGGGCTGATATGCGCGTCGCTTAACAGCGCGAGGCGATGGACCGACAACCGGGGTAGCGTGCCGGCCGACTTTCGGTGTACAAGGCGTGCGATTTCCCGACATTGGACTAAAACGACTATGGAAACCGTTATCATCGTCATCCACCTGATGGTGGTCGTGGCGCTCGTAACCGTTGTGCTGCTGCAGAAGTCCGAAGGCGGTGCGCTTGGCATCGGCGGCGGTGGCGGCGGCGGCGGCTTCATGACCGGTCGCGGCACCGCCAACGTGCTGACCCGCGCGACGACCTTCCTGGCGGCGGCCTTCTTCATCACGTCGATCACGCTGACGCTGCTGGCGCGCGGCGGTGGCGTCGGTCCGTCGATCTTCGACAACACCCCGCTGGGCTCCGGCGCGCCGGCGACCAGCGATACCGGCCAGGGAACCGGCGGCACGGTTCTCGACCAGCTGCGCGAAATGCAGAGCGACCAGCCGAGCGCGCCCCAGTCTCAATAGACCTGCGGGCGCAATAGACCTGCGGGCGCAATAGACCGTCGGGCGGGTTCGCCCGCCGAACCAGAAACCTGTCGATAAGTCTTGCGGGGAGTCGATTTTCGGCTCCCCGAATCGGTGTGCGCGGAGGTAATCTCAAGGCCCATGGCGCGGTACATATTCATCACCGGCGGCGTGGTCTCCTCCCTCGGCAAGGGACTTGCCTCGGCTGCACTCGGGGCCCTTCTTCAGGCGCGCGGCTATACCGTGCGACTGAAGAAGCTCGACCCCTATCTGAACGTCGATCCGGGCACCATGAGCCCGTATCAGCACGGCGAGGTCTTCGTCACCGACGACGGCGCGGAGACCGATCTCGATCTCGGCCACTATGAACGGTTCACCGGCGTGCCCTGCGCGCAGGACAACAACATCACGACCGGCCGGATCTATCAGGACATCATCGCCAAGGAACGGCGCGGCGACTATCTCGGCGCGACCATCCAGGTCATTCCGCACGTCACCGACGCGATCAAGGATTTCGTCCGCACCGGCAATGACGGCGTCGATTTCGTGCTGGTCGAGATCGGCGGCACGGTCGGCGATATCGAGGGCCTGCCGTTCTTCGAGGCGATCCGCCAGCTCGGCCAGGAGCTGCCGCGCGGCGATGCGATCTTCATCCACCTGACCCTGTTGCCCTTCATCCCCAGCGCCGGCGAGATGAAGACCAAGCCGACCCAGCATTCGGTCAAGGAACTGCGCTCGATCGGCATCCAGCCCGACATTCTGCTGTGCCGCTGCGACCGGCCGATTCCACCGGACGAGCGGCGCAAGATGGCGCTGTTCTGCAACGTCCGCGAATCCGCCGTCATCCAGGCGATGGATGTCGATACGATCTATGCCGTGCCGCTCGCCTATCACGAGGAAGGTCTCGACGACGAGGTGCTGCGCGCCTTTGCCATCGAGCCTGATCCGGAGCCCGACCTGTCGCGCTGGCACGGCATCGCCGACGGCGTGCGCAACCCGGAAGGCGAGGTGACGATCGCCATCGTCGGCAAGTATACCGGCCTGAAGGACGCGTATAAGTCGCTCAACGAGGCGCTCGTCCATGGCGGCATCGCCAACCGGGTGCGGGTCAACATCGCCTGGATCGAATCGGAGGTCTTCGAGAACGAGGACCCGGCGCCGTTTCTCGAACATGTGAACGGCATCCTGGTGCCCGGCGGCTTCGGCGAGCGCGGCTCGGAGGGCAAGATCGCCGCGGCCGGCTATGCCCGGGGCCGGCAGATCCCCTATTTCGGCATCTGTTTCGGCATGCAGATGGCGGTGATCGAGGCGGTCCGCAACCTGGTCGGCATCCCCGAAGCAAGCTCCACCGAATTCGGCAAGACGGGCGAGCCCGTCGTCGGCCTGATGACGGAATGGCTGAAGGGCAACATGCTGGAGCAGCGCGCCGCCCAGGGCGATCTCGGCGGCACGATGCGGCTCGGCGCCTATCCCGCGGCCCTGAAGCCCGGCAGCAAGATCGCCGGGATCTATGGCGCGACCGAGATTTCCGAGCGGCATAGGCACCGCTACGAGGTCAATATCGACTATCGCGACCGGCTGGAGGCCGCAGGCCTGCTGTTTTCCGGCACGTCGCCGGACGGCATCCTGCCCGAAACCGTCGAACTGCCGGGGCACCCCTGGTTCGTCGGCGTGCAATACCATCCCGAACTGAAATCCCGCCCCTTCGACCCGCATCCGCTGTTCAGCTCGTTCATCGCGGCCGCGGTCGAGCAGAGCCGCCTGGTCTGACCCCGGTTCCTGGCCGACAACACTGCGGACTATCGCCGAATGGTGTACGCCACCTGACATGCTGATCATCCTGAGCGGCCTGCCGGGCACCGGCAAGACGACGCTTGCCCGCGAACTGGCGAGGAAGAGCGGCGCCGTCCATCTGCGCATCGATACGATCGAACAGACGCTGCGAAGCACTGGAAAAGCACCGCCGGACATGGAGGATATGGGCTACCGGATCGGCTATGCGGTCGCCGAGGACAATCTGCGGCTGGGTCGCACTGTCATCGCCGACAGCGTCAACCCGATCCCGATCACCCGCGATGCCTGGCGGGCGGTCGCCGCGCGCGCCGATGTGCCGATTCTGGAACTCGAAATCGTCTGCAGCGACGAAGGCGCGCACCGCCGCCGCGTCGAGACGCGAAAGACCGACATCGCCGGGCTCAAGCTGCCGACCTGGGCGGACGTTCAGGCGCGTCACTACGAGCCGTGGCCGAGGCCGGTAATCGTGATCGATACCGCCACCGCATCGCCTGACGAGGCGGTTGACGCCGTTCTGCGGCATCTGCCCGCGCTGCCGAGAAAATAGCATCCGGTCGCCGATAGATCTGGCCTCGCCGGATCGCCTGAAGTAGACAGCCGGTCAGTTTTCAGATGCGGCAAGCAGGAGACGGGATGCCGGTCAACAGCGTCATCACCATCGGTTCGGAGACCTTCGCCAACGACCGGCCGTTCAGCCTGATCGCCGGCCCCTGCCAGATGGAGAGCCGCGCCCATGCGCTGGAAACCGCGCAGGCGCTCAAGGAAATCGCCGACACGCTCGGCATCGGGCTCGTCTACAAATCCTCCTTCGACAAGGCAAACCGTACCAGCGCGGCGAGCGCGCGCGGTATCGGACTTGCCGCCGCATTGCCGATCTTCGCCGAAATCCGCGAGGCGACAGGCTTGCCGGTGCTGACCGATGTGCACGAACGCGACCAGTGTGCTCCGGTCGCCGAGGCCGTCGATGTCCTCCAGATCCCGGCCTTCCTGTGCCGTCAGACGGATCTTCTGAAGGCCGCCGCCGAGACGGGCAGGGCGGTGAATGTCAAGAAGGGCCAGTTCCTCGCCCCCTGGGACATGAAGAACGTCGTCGACAAGCTCGCGGGCTTCGGCGCCGGGGACGTGCTCGTCACCGAGCGCGGCGTGAGCTTCGGCTATAACACGCTTGTCTCCGACATGCGCGCGCTGCCGCAGCTTGCCGCCTTGGGCGCGCCGGTCGTGTTCGACGCCACCCATTCGGTCCAGCAGCCGGGCGGGCAGGGCACGTCATCGGGCGGCCAGCGCGAATTCGTCGCCGTCCTCGCCCGCGCGGCAATTGCCGTCGGGGTTGCGGGCCTGTTCATCGAAACCCATCCTGACCCCGACAGCGCGCCGTCGGATGGCCCCAACATGATCGCGCTGAAGGACATGCCGGCTCTTCTGGAGATGCTGATCGAATTCGACCGGGTCTCGAAGCGTTACGCCGGGTAGGACGGGCTTCGGGCGCGACGGATTGTTGGGTCCACCACACGACTGCCCGCCTCGATCTCGGTGACGTCGATTACCCGGTTGTCTGACATTACGTTCTCGACAAACTGCTATCGTGGGACGCACAGTCCCTTATACCCACCTGGACGTCATCAACTCTGCTTTCCTCGATGGAAGCGGTGTCTTGGTACCGCCCGCCATTCCCCCTCCGTGTCATTACCGGGCTTGTCCCGGCAATCCATGAGCACCTACGCAAGCGACTGTGTTCATGGATCCCCGGAACAAGTCCGGGGATGACCTCCGAGTGGGTGGCCAAGCTGAAGATAAAAAAGCCCGTCCCCGCTGAACCGGACAGTCGTGGGTTCGCAACGCCTTCCCGCCCTATTCCGACATCCCCCGCCCTTCGGCGAAAACGCGGTAGGCCGGCGCGCCGGCGACTGTCGAGCTGCGTCGCTGAACCCGGTCGCGCGCCAGCATCCGGCACAGCAGGATGACCGGAACGAGCCCGACGGCGACGATCACCAGCGAGGGGACGGCGGCGCCGCTCAGCCGTTCGTCGGCAGCCAGGCGATGCGCCTGCACCGCAAGCGTGTCGAAATTGAACGGGCGCATGATCAGGGTCGCCGGCAGTTCCTTCATCACATCGACGAAGACGATCAGAAGGGCGGTCAGGACCGACGGCCAGAGGATCGGCAGGTGCACCTTGCGCAGCATGCCCGCGGGCGATTGCCCGAGCGTGCGGGCGACCGAATCCATATGCGGGTTCACCGTCGCCAGGCCGCCGTCATAGGTATTGATCGCCGCCGCCATGAACCGGACCATATAGGCCATCACCAGAACGGCGATCGTGCCCGTGAAGATCAGGCCGGTCGAAACGCCGAACCAGCTTCGCGCCAGCCCGTCGATCCAGTTGTCGAGGCCGGCAAACGGCACCAGCAGCCCGACGGCGATGACCCCGCCGGGAACCGCATAGCCGATCCGCGCGATATTCGCACAGCCCGACGCAAGCCGCCCCGGATTGAGGCGCCGGAAGGAGGCGATCAGAATGGCCGCGCCCACCGTCACGACCGCGGCCACGCCCGCCGCCAGGATCGAATTGCGGACAAAGCCGAGATAGCGGCTGGACAGAAGGGCCTGTTCCGACCCGAGCGCCATTTCGAAGAGAACGATCAGCGGTAGGACAAAGCCGAAGAACACCGGCAATCCGCAGAACGCGAATGCGCCCCAGCGCCGCCAGCCGGTCAGGTCGGTGGCGGCTGAAAACTCGAACCGCCTGCCGGCGCCATGGCTGCGCGCGGCGCCGCGCTGCATCTGCTCGAGCACGGCAAGCAGCAGGGCGAAGCTGAGCAGGCACAAGGCAAGCTGCGCCGCTGCGCCCCGGTCGGCAAGCGAGAACCAGCTCGTATAGATGCCTGTCGCAAAGGTCTGGACGCTGAAATAGCTGACCGTGCCGAAATCGGCGATCGTCTCCATGACCGCCAGAAGCACGCCGCCGGCAATCGCCGGCCGCGCCATCGGCAGCGACACCTGCCAGAAGGCGCCCCACGGGCCGCGGCCCATCGTCCGTGCGGCGAGGTTGGCGGTGGCCGATTCCTGCAGGAAGGCCGCCCGCGCCAGGAGATAGACGTAAGGATAGAGCACCAGCGTCAGCATGATCGCGGCGCCCTCGACGCTGCGCACTTCCGGGAACCAGTAGTCGCGCGGCCCCCAGCCGGTCAGCGACCGCAGGGCCGTCTGCACCGCGCCTGGATGATCCAAAAGGTCGGTATAGGCATAGCCCATCACATAGGCGGGGAAGGCGAACGGCATCGCCAGCGTGACTTCGAAGACGCGGACGCCGGGAAACCGGGTCATCACGACGAGCCAGGCAGCGCCCGTGCCGATCACGGCCGTGCCCAGGGCCACGAAGACCATCAGATAGACGGTCGTCAGCGTGTACCGCGCAAGCACGGTGTCGGCGAGGTGCGACAGGGTCTCGGTGGAGCCGAACGCGGCCGCGACTGCAACGGCGACCATCGGCAGCAGGCACAACAGCGCCGCCGCGAGCGCCCCGCCGCGCAGGGTGCGCGTGGCAAGGTCCGGGCGATGATCCGCCGCCCGGCGTCGGAGCCCAAATCGTGCCGGCCGTTCCAGCAGGTCGAAATCCTCCCGATCGCGTCGCGGCCGGGGCACGCCGTGGTCGGCCTGCTCCGGCAAAAGCGATACATACAGAAGAGGCCCCCTCGCAGGGAAGCGAGGAGGCCGAGCCTATCTATAGACCGTTGTTCACCCGGGCCGGACTATTTCCAGCCGGATTCGTTCAGCGCCTTCTGCGCGGCGGGAACCTGCGCGGCGATCGCCGAGGCGTCGACATCGTCGGGCTTGAAGAAGCCGAGCTTGGCAACCGACGGGCTGAGCGCGACGCCGGGAACCGCCGGATATTCGTCGTTACCCGCCGAGAAGTATTCCTGAGCCTGGTCCGAGGCGAGATATTCCAGGAACTTGATGGCGTTTTCCTTGTTCGGCGCATGCGCTGCGACGCCGCCGCCGGACAGGTTCATGTGCGCGCCGGTCGAGTTCTGGTTGGGGAAGACCCAGCCGATCATGTCGACGCTGTCGGACACGCCGTCGACCGGCTTGCGGATCGCGCGGGCGAAGTAATAGGTGTTGGACATCGCGATGTCGCACTCGCCCGAAACGATGCCGCGCAGCTGGTCGGTATCGCCACCTTCCGGATCGCGGGCGAAGTTGCCGACGACGCCCTGCGCCCAGTCCTTCACCGCGTCCTCGCCGAGATGCTCGATCAGGGCGGCCATGATCGTCTGGGTGTAGACGTTGGTCGACGAGCGAATGCAGACCTTGCCCTTGTATTTCGGATCGGCCAGGTCCTGATAGGTCCGCGGCGGGTCGGTCACGTCGTTCTTGTCGTAGAACAGGATGCGCGCGCGCTGCGAGAAGCCGAACCACTGATTGTCTTCGTCGCGGACATGGGCCGGCAGGCGCTGCGCGAGCACGTCGGATTCGATCGGCTGCAGGACGCCGGCGCTCTTGGCGCGCTCGAGGCGGGAGGTGTCGACCGTCAGCAGGACGTCCGCCGGGCTGTTGGCGCCTTCGGCTTCCATGCGGGCGATCAACTCGTCGGCCTTGCCTTCGATGCGGTTGATCTTGATCCCGGTCATGTCCTCGAAGTCGGAATACAGGCGCTCGTCGGTATCGTAATGGCGCGACGAGTAGAGATTGAGTTCGCCGTCGGCGAGAGCGAACGGCGCCGAAGCGAGCAGGATGGCTGCGGCAAGTCCGGCATGGCTGATTTTTGGATGGCGTATCGGCATCGCGAAGTCCCCGTTTGTGCACGTCAAGAATGGTCCCGGACCGATCAAGTATCACCACGCCAGCCAGGATCAAGTTTTTTCGGAAAA
This sequence comes from Tepidamorphus sp., assembly GCA_028280885.1. Classification (GTDB taxonomy): domain Bacteria; phylum Pseudomonadota; class Alphaproteobacteria; order Rhizobiales; family Tepidamorphaceae; genus Microbaculum. The sequence goes on along the minus strand of JANQKY010000079.1, from coordinate 27,839 downwards.
TTTTTGTCATATTTTGTTTCCGTCGCGATTCCCGCCAACCGTTCCGCCTGCATGGCAGCGTCGATCGGAGGCCTCTCCAATTGGGATGGAAACTCGTGTATGCGTCGAGGCGCACGGATTTGGTCAGTCCTTAACGGGAGCCATCCGCCGGGAGATATTCGAAATGTCTGCAACCGCCTTGTTGTTGATCGACCTGCAGAAGGCCTTCGAGTTCGGCGAGATGGGCCCGCGCAACAATCCCGATGCGGAGAAGAACGGTGCGCGGCTGATCGCTGGCTTTCGCGATGCCGGCCTGCTGGTCACCCATGTGAAACACGATTCGGTTACGCCGGGCTCGCCGCTCAGGCTTGGGCTGCCGGGAAACGACGTCATGGACTATGCCCGGCCGGTCGCCGGCGAGCCGGCCTTTGCGAAATCGGTCAACAGCGCCTTCATCGGCACCGGCCTCGAGGCAACACTGCGCGAGAACGGGATCGACCATCTGGTCGTCGCCGGCGCGACGACGGTGCATTGCGTTTCCACCTCGGTCCGGATGGCGCAGAATCTCGGCTTTGCCGTGACGCTTGCCGAGGACGCCTGTTTCTCCAACGACTGGACCGGGCCGGACGGCACCGTCTATCTCGCCCGGACGCTGCACGAGGTCGAGGTGGCCGTGCTGTCGGGCGAGTTCTGCGAGGTGCTCGGCGTCGACGAGATCCTTAATCGCCATACCTGAGGCATCTGGCTCCGACATGGTGCATCCTCCGGCATGGTTTCCGGCGACCCGGTTTCCGGGCGATTTGGACACCGTGGGCCACTCCGGCCTTTTCTGGACGCGGCGTCTCCGCTATTAGCGGCCCTGATCATTCTGTGAACCGCCGCTTTGCATCGCAAAAGCGTCCATCCCTTAAGAGCTTCCAAAAGACAGGAAGGGCATCATGACCGCCATTATCGACATCGTCGGCCGCGAGATTCTCGACAGCCGCGGCAATCCGACCGTCGAGGTCGACGTCGTTCTCGAGGACGGCACCGTCGGCCGCGCCGCCGTCCCGTCGGGCGCCTCGACGGGCGCGCACGAGGCCGTCGAACTGCGCGATGGCGGCGACCGCTACCTCGGCAAGGGCGTGCGGGCGGCCGTTGACGCCGTCAATGGCGAGATCTTCGACGCGCTGTCCGGCATGGAGGCCGAGGAGCAGGTCCGCATCGACCAGACGATGATCGCGCTGGACGGCACCGACAACAAGAGCCGCTTCGGGGCCAATGCGATCCTCGGCGTGTCGCTTGCAACGGCCCGGGCGGCGGCGGACGCCTGCGGCCTGCCGCTCTACCGCTATATCGGCGGCGTCGGCGCCCGTGTCCTGCCGGTCCCGCAGATGAACATCGTCAATGGCGGCGCCCATGCTGATAACCCGATCGACATCCAGGAATTCATGATCCTGCCGGTCGGTGCCGACAGCTTCGCCGAGGCGTTGCGGATGGGCGCGGAGGTCTTCCATACGCTGAAAGGTGGCCTGAAGGCGGCCGGCCACAACACCAATGTCGGCGACGAGGGCGGCTTCGCGCCGAACCTGCAATCGGCCCGCGAGGCGCTCGACTTCATCATGGCCTCGATCGAGAAGGCCGGCCTGAAGCCCGGCGACGACGTCATGCTGGCGCTCGACGTCGCCTCGACCGAGGTCTTCGCCGATGGCCGGTATCACATGAAGGGCGAGGGCAAGGTGCTCGATCCCGATCACATGGTCGGTTATCTCGCCGGCCTGGTCGACAGCTATCCGATCGTCTCGATCGAGGACGGCATGGCCGAGGACGACTGGCGCGGCTGGAAGGCGCTGACGGAGACCATCGGCGAGCGCTGCCAGCTCGTCGGCGACGATCTGTTCGTCACCAACACCGCCCGGCTTGCCCGCGGCATCGAGGAGGGCACCGGCAACGCCATCCTCGTCAAGGTCAACCAGATCGGCACGCTGACCGAGACCCTCGACGCCGTCGACATGGCCCACCGCGCCGCCTTTACCGCGGTGATGTCGCACCGCTCCGGCGAGACGGAGGATGCGACCATCGCCGACCTCGCCGTCGCCACCAATTGCGGACAGATCAAGACCGGCTCGCTGGCGCGCTCGGACCGGCTGGCCAAGTACAACCAGCTCCTGCGCATCGAGGAGGAACTGGGCGACATGGCGCGCTATGCGGGGCGGGGCGCGCTGAACGGCTGAGGGCGAGGGGCCCCGATCCCGGATCGGCCCTGCGGCCGTCTGGATGATGAGGAAGGGGTGGTGCCTTGCCGCTCCACGCTCCCGTGTCATTGCCGGGCTTGTCCCGGCGATCCACTGGCCTTTGCAATCAATGTTACGGTAGCTTTGATCGCCGGGTTCAGCCCACTGCTATCCGGTTCAGCGGGGCCGGAGCTTTTGCTTTCAGCCTGGCCACACACTCAGACGTCATCCCCGGACTTGTTCCGGGCAACTGTGTTCAGGGATTGCAGGGACGGGCCCGACAAATACCGTTGTGGGAGAGCGGGCCGCTGCCTGTCCATCGTCATCCCGGACGGCCGTAAGGCCGATCCGGGATCGGGGAACCCGGGCGGTTAGGTGTCCCGCCTGCCTCGACTTGCGCTCCCCGATCCTCGCGCCGTTACCGCTGGCCACGATAACAATGGACAGGCCATCCTCCACCCGCCACCCCGGATTAACACGCCGGTAACCCAAACCGTCCATAGATCAGAACCGGTTTACGCGGAGGGTTTGGCATGGCGCGTCGCACCGTGCGGTCATCGACGGCGGGTATCCTGATCCCGCTGATCGGCGTCGCGGTCATCGGCTATTTCGTCTGGCACGGCCTGCACGGCGCCCGTGGCTTCTTCGCCTCGCAACAGCTGGAAGCCGATGTCGCAGCACTCGAAAGCGAGCTCGCCGACGTGCGGCGGGAGCGGGAATCGCTCGAACAGCACGTGGCGCTGCTGCGGCCGGAAAGCCTCGATCCCGATATGCTCGAAGAGCGCGCCCGCGTGCTCCTCAATGTTGCCCATCCCAACGATATCGTTATCATGTATCCGAGGTGAATTCGCGGGGCTGTCTCCCGCCGCCGGCCGGTTGAACGGCAGGTGGCCGCCCTTCTGCGTATGCATTGGCGCGTCATGTTAACCGAAATCCGGTTAATTTGTTATTTTGCTTTCATATCAAAGCGCTATTTGGCCGAAAGTTGCATAAGTTTGACTGGCTTTTAGGCCTGCCATGCGCTACCTCTTCTTGCAATTTCCTAGGGTCCGAACGGACCGGCATTCAGGGAGGCATGGATGGCGACGCGCCCCAAGACGGGCAGCAGGAAAACGGCTGCACCCAAATCCCGGTCAACCGCGAAATCGCGATCAAGCGCGAGCAAGGCCGCCAAGGCCGATCCGGCGATCGCCGATTTCACCAAAGACGAGGATCTCGCCGCCTATCGCGAGATGCTGCTGATCCGCCGCTTCGAGGAAAAGGCCGGCCAGATGTACGGCATGGGCCTGATCGGCGGCTTCTGCCACCTCTATATCGGCCAGGAGGCGGTCGTCGTCGGCATGCAGATGGTCGCCAAGGAAGGCGATCAGGTCATCACCGGCTATCGCGATCACGGCCATATGCTGGCCTGCGGAATGGACGCCAAGGGCGTGATGGCCGAACTGACCGGCCGGCGCGGCGGCTATTCCAAGGGCAAGGGCGGCTCGATGCACATGTTCTCCGTCGAGAAAGGCTTCTTCGGCGGCCACGGCATCGTCGGCGCCCAGGTCTCGCTCGGCACCGGGCTCGCCTTCGCCAACCGGTATCGCGGCAACGACAATGTCAGCTTCACCTACTTTGGTGACGGCGCCGCCAACCAGGGCCAGGTCTACGAGAGCTTCAACATGGCCAGGCTCTGGCACCTGCCGGTCGTCTACGTCATCGAGAACAACAAATACGGCATGGGTACGAGCGTCAATCGCGCCTCCGCCACCCCCGACCTGCATCACCGCGGCCGCTCCTTCGACATTCCCGGCGAGCAGGTCGACGGAATGGACGTGCGCGCCGTCAAGGCGATCGGCGAGAAGGCCGCCACCTGGTGCCGGGAGGGCAACGGCCCGTTCATCATCGAGATGATGACCTATCGCTATCGCGGCCACTCGATGTCGGATCCGGCCAAGTACCGCTCCAAGGACGAGGTCCAGAAGATGCGCCAGGAGCACGACCCGATCGAGCAGGTCAAGGCGCGGCTGATCGGTGCCCACAAGATCGCCGAGGAAGACTTGAAGGCGATCGACAAGGACGTGCGGGCCGTGGTCAACGAGGCCGCCGAATTCGCCCAGACCGATCCCGAGCCGGATGCATCCGAGCTCTGGACCGACGTGACGGCTTGAAGGGGAGGCGACGACAATGCCGGTAGACGTACTCATGCCCGCGCTCTCGCCCACCATGGAAGAGGGCACGCTTGCCAAATGGATGAAGAAGGAAGGTGACACCGTCGAAAGTGGCGACGTGATCGCCGAGATCGAGACCGACAAGGCGACCATGGAGGTCGAGGCGGTCGACGAGGGCACGCTCGGTAAGATCCTGGTTCCCGAAGGCGCCGAAGCGGTCAAGGTCAACACGCCGATCGCGATCATCCTGTCCGACGGCGAGGACGCCAGCGCGCTTGATGCAGCGCCCGCCGCCGCGGCGCCTGCGCCGGCCCCCGCTCCGGAACCCGCGCCAGCCCCTGCGCCCGCCGCCGCTCCGGCGCCAACGGTCGCGCCGACACCCTCGAATTTCCGTCCCGAGGACCAGGCCGATGCCGAGCCGGAAGTGCCCGCCGGCACCGAGACCGACGACATGACGGTCCGCGAGGCGCTGCGCGACGCAATGGCCGAGGAGATGCGCCGCGACGAGGCGGTCTACCTGATGGGCGAGGAAGTCGCCGAATATCAGGGCGCCTACAAGGTCTCGCAAGGCCTGCTAGACGAGTTCGGCCCGCGCCGCGTCGTCGACACGCCGATCACCGAGCACGGCTTCACCGGCCTGGGCGTCGGCGCCGCGATGGCGGGGCTCAAGCCGATCGTCGAGTTCATGACCTTCAACTTCGCCATGCAGGCGATGGACCAGATCATCAACTCGGCCGCCAAGACCCACTACATGTCGGGCGGCCAGGTGCATTGCTCGATCGTGTTCCGCGGCCCCAACGGCGCCGCCTCCCGCGTCGCCGCCCAGCACAGCCAGGACTATTCGGCCTGGTATTCGAACGTGCCGGGCCTGACCGTCATCCAGCCGCATTCGGCCGCCGACGCCAAGGGCCTGCTTAAGGCCGCGATCCGCGATCCCAATCCGGTCGTCTTCCTGGAAAACGAGCTGCTCTACGGCCACACCTTCCCGGTGCCGCGCCTCGATGATTTCGTCCTGCCGATCGGCAAGGCGAAGGTCTCGCGGGCCGGCAGCGACGCGACCATCGTCTCCTTCGGCGCCGGCATGGCCTATGCGCTTGGCGCCGCCGACGCACTGAAGGGCGAGGGCATCGACGCCGAGGTGATTGATCTCAGAACCATCCGGCCGATGGATGTCGATACGATCGTCCGCTCCGTCCAGAAGACCGGCCGCTGCGTGACGGTCGAGGAGGGCTGGCCGCAGAATTCGGTGTCCTCGGAGATCGCCGCCCAGCTCATGGAAAAGGCCTTCGACTGGCTCGACGCGCCGGTGCTCAAGGTGACTGGCAAGGACGTGCCGATGCCTTACGCCGCGAACCTTGAAAAGCTCGCGCTGCCGAGCGTGCAGGAAGTGGTCGATGCCGTGAAGGCGGTGACTTATCGAAGCTGAGTGCAAGCTGCCAGGCGGTCGTGACGATGATAGTCGTCGCGATCGCATGGCGTTAGCGGTCGAATTTAACGCGCCACTTTAACGCGCCTCCAAGATGCTCCCGGGGAAACGACCATGCCCATCGACATTCTGATGCCCGCCCTGTCTCCCACCATGGAAGTGGGGACGCTTGCCAAGTGGCTCGTCAAGGAAGGCGACGACGTAGCGCCGGGTGATGTCATTGCCGAGATCGAGACCGACAAGGCGACCATGGAGGTCGAGGCGGTCGACGAGGGGAAGATGGGCAAAATCCTGATCCCCGAGGGCAGCGCCGACGTTCCGGTCAACCAGCGGATCGCCGTACTGCTGGAGGAGGGCGAGGACGCCAGCGCGATTTCCGATGCCCCGGCTTCCGTGGCTCCGGCGGCTCCGGCCCCTGTGGCCTCCGCTCAGGCGGCACCGGCTGAGGCAGCGCCTGTCGCGCCCGCCGCTCCGGCAACGGCACCAGAGCCGGCTGCTGCTGCCTCCGGTGGCATTGATGGGGGCACCCGCATCTTCGCGTCCCCGCTCGCCCGCCGCCTTGCCAAGGAGCAGGGTCTGGACCTTGCCGCGATCGCCGGCACCGGCCCGCATGGCCGCATCGTCAAACGCGATGTCGAGGCAGCCGCCAGCGCCGGCACCGCCAAGGCGGCCCCGGCTGCCGCGCCAAGCGCCGCGCCGGCGGCGGCTCCGGCCCCCTCCGACGACAAGACGATGGCGCTGTTCAAGGACGGCACCTATGACGTCGTCCCGCACGACAACATGCGCAAGGTGATCGCCAGGCGGCTGACCGAGGCGAAATCGACCATCCCGCATTTCTACCTGACGATCGATGTCGAGCTCGACGCGCTTTTGAAGCTGCGCGCCGATCTCAACGCGGCCGCTCCGAAGGTCGACGACAAGCCGGCCTACAAGCTCTCCGTCAACGACTTCGTCATCAAGGCCCTGGCGCTCGGCCTGAAGGCCGTTCCGGACGCCAACGTCACCTGGACCGACAGCGGCATGCTCAAGCACAAGGTGGTCGATGTCGGCGTCGCCGTTTCCATTCCCGGCGGCCTGATCACACCGGTCGTTCGCGATGCCGACATGAAGGCGCTGTCGGCGCTTTCCAACGAGATGAAGGACTACGCAAAGCGTGCCCGCGACCGCAAGCTGATGCCCGAGGAATACCAGGGCGGCTCGACGGCGGTCTCCAATCTCGGCATGTTCGGCATCAAGGACTTCTCCGCCGTCATCAACCCGCCGCACGCCACCATCCTGGCGGTCGGCGCGGGCAGCGAGCGGGCCATCGTCAAGGACCATGCCGTGACGGTCGCCACAGTCATGAGCGTGACGCTTTCCACCGACCACCGCGCCGTCGACGGCGCGCTCGGCGCCGAACTGCTCGCCGCCTTCAAGGGCTATATCGAAAACCCGATGTCGATGCTGGTCTAGGCCGGCGATCGCCCCTGCGAACCGCGGCAGCCACGCCGCCTGGGAGACTGGACTATGCGTATCCTTCTGGCCGATCGCCGCATCTGGCTTGGATTTGCAATCGCCGCCGGACTGGCAGCGCCCGCCTCGGCCGCGCTCGCGCCGCAATATGACCGCCTGGCGCAGTTCCAGGCGGTTGCCGGCGCTTCGAAGATCGCCGATGCCCTGTCCGAGCATGGCCTGATCACCGGCATCGACCGGCAGGAAGACGGCAGCTTCCGGGTCTGGACGGAGAACTGCTCGGTGCCGGTGACGCTCGAAGCCGTGCCGCCGAAGAAGGGCACGGTCGGCCCGACCACCTACAAGACCACCATCGGCAAGGCGAGCTGCGCAGACTAGCTCGAACTGGCAGGCATTTTCCGGCCCGGTTCAGCGCGGGCCACAACGCGACAGGACGCAAGATCATGGCCGAGAACAGCTTTGACGTCATCGTCATCGGCGCCGGACCCGGCGGCTACGTGACCGCCATCCGCGCCGCCCAACTGGGCCTGAAGACGGCGGTCGTGGAAAACAAGCACTTGGGCGGCATCTGCCTCAACTGGGGCTGCATCCCCACCAAGGCGCTGCTGCGGTCCGCCGAGATCTACCACTATATGGAACACGCCAAGGACTATGGCCTGAGCGCGTCTTCCGTGGGGTTCGATGCCGGCGCGGTCGTCAAGCGCTCGCGCGGCGTCTCCGCCCAGCTCAACCAGGGCGTCGGCCATCTTCTGAAGAAGAACAAGGTCGCCGTCATCTGGGGCTCGGCGACCCTGAGGGGCGGCGGCAAGGTGACCGTCGCTGATGCCGACGGCGCGCCGAAGGGCGCTCAGGGCGGCGGCGACTACACGGCCAAGCACATCATCGTCGCGACCGGCGCCCGCCCGCGCGCGCTGCCGGGCCTGGAGCCGGACGGCAAGCTGGTCTGGACCTATTTCGAGGCGATGGTGCCCGAAAAGATGCCGAAATCGCTGCTCGTCATCGGCTCCGGCGCGATCGGCATCGAGTTCGCGAGCTTCTACCGCACCATGGGCACCGAGGTGACCGTCGTCGAGGTGCTGCCGCAGATCCTGCCGGCCGAGGATGCCGAGATCGCCGCGCTCGCCCGCAAGCGCTTCGAGAAACAGGGCATCAAGGTGCTCACCTCCGCCAAGGTCGTGAAGCTCGACAAGGGCGCCGATTCCGTCACCGCGACGATCGAGGACGACAAGGGCAAGGCCGAAGCGGTCACGGTCGACCGGGTCATCTCCGCCGTCGGCGTCGTCGGCAATATCGAGGATCTCGGCCTTGAGGCGCTCGGCGTGAAGACCGATCGCGGCACCATCGTCACCGACGGCCATGGCCGCACCAATGTCGCCGGCGTCTACGCGATCGGCGATGTCGCCGGCCCGCCGATGCTGGCCCACAAGGCCGAGCACGAGGGCGTCATCTGCATCGAGACCATCGCCGGTCTCGACACCCATCCGATGGACAAGCTGAAGATCCCCGGCTGCACCTATTGCAACCCACAGGTCGCCTCGGTCGGCCTCACCGAAGCGAAGGCCAAGGAGGCCGGCTACGAGCTGAAGGTCGGCAAGTTCCCCTTCATCGGCAACGGCAAGGCGATCGCGCTGGGCGAGCCGGACGGCCTGGTGAAGACCATCTTCGACGCCAAGACGGGGCAGCTGCTCGGCGCTCATATGGTCGGCGCCGAGGTGACCGAGCTGATCCAGGGCTTCGTCGTGGCGATGAACCTGGAGACGACGGAAGAGGAACTGATACATTCCATCTTCCCGCATCCGACCCTGTCTGAGATGATGCACGAGAGCGTGCTCGCAGCCTATGGGCGGGCGATCCACATCTGAAGCCGGTCACCGGTCGGGAGGGCATCATGAACGAACGCACGCGCGGACTGATCGTCTGGATCCTGATCGGCCTGATTGCCGGCTGGCTCGCCAGCCTGATCGTCGGCGGCGGCGGTCTTCTGCGCTATATCCTGACGGGCATGGTCGGTTCGCTGGTCGGCGGCTTCCTGGCACAGCAGTTCAATATCGATCTCAAACTCGGTAACAGGTTCCTCGAACAGGTGATCGTCGCGGCCGCCGGCGCGATCATCGTCGTCCTGGTCGCCCGCATTCTTGCCTGATCGGCGCTGCATGGCTGGCCTGCCTTGGCAACGGCGCCCGGCCACCTATCTGCGCTAACGGGACCCTTGACGAAACGGTACAGCTTAAGCGAAAGCCCGTTCATGGTTACGATCCTCGACACAGTCGCCGAAAGACAACCGGCAACGCCGAAAGCAAGGCCGCGCCATCCCGAGAAGGCCGCGCGGCCGGACAGTCCGGTGCTGCGCAAGCCGGACTGGATCCGCGTCAAGGCGCCGGGATCGCCGGTCTACAAGGAAACCGCGAAGACCGTTCGCGCCAATGGTCTCGTCACCGTGTGCGAGGAGGCAGGTTGCCCGAACATTGGCGAGTGCTGGTCGAAGAAACACGCGACCTTCATGATCATGGGCGACACCTGCACCCGCGCCTGCGCCTTCTGCAACGTGCGCACCGGCCTGCCCGAGCCGCTCGATGAGGCCGAACCGGCCAAGGTCGCCGACGCGGTCGCGACGCTGGGGCTCGAACATGTCGTCGTCACCTCGGTCGACCGCGACGATCTCGACGATGGCGGCGCGATGCACATCGCCGATACGATCCGGGCGATCCGCGCCCGCACGCCGGGCACGACGATCGAGGTGCTGACGCCTGATTTCCTGCGCAAGGACGGCGCGCTCGAGATCGTCGTCGAGGCGCGGCCGGACGTCTTCAACCACAATCTGGAGACGGTTCCCTCGCTCTACCTGACGGTTCGCCCCGGCGCCCGCTATTTCCATTCGATCCGGCTGTTGCAGCGGGTCAAGGAGCTCGATCCGGAGATCTTCACCAAGTCCGGCATCATGGTCGGCCTCGGCGAGGAGCGTAACGAGATCCTGCAACTGATGGACGATCTCAGAAGCGCCGATGTCGACTTCATGACGATCGGCCAGTATCTCCAGCCGACCCGCAAGCACCATGCGATCGCCCGCTTCGTGACGCCGGACGAGTTCAAGGGCTTCGCGACGATCGGCAAGGCCAAGGGCTTCCTGCTGGTCGCTTCCAGCCCGCTGACCCGCTCGTCCTATCACGCCGGCGACGATTTCGAGATCCTGCGCGCCGAGCGCCGCAAACGGCTGGGTCACGCGTAAGGCCCGCATGCGTACGTTCAAGACCAACCGCAAGGTCGCGCACAGCGCCGAGGACATGTTCGCGCTGGTCGCCGACGTCACCCGCTATCCCGAATTCGTTCCGCTCTGCCAGGCGCTCCGCGTCCGCAGCCGCAGCGAAAAGAACGGCTACGAGGTGCTCGTCGCCGACATGACGGCGGCCTACAAGATGTTCCGCGAGACGTTCACCAGCCGCGTCACGCTGATGCCGGAGAAGCTTGAAATCCTCGTCGAGTATCTCGACGGCCCGTTCCGGCATCTGGAAAACCGCTGGCGCTTCGCACCGCTCGGCGCGGCCGTGTCGGAGGTCGACTTCTACCTCGAATACGAGTTTCGCCGCCGCAGCCTGCAGATGCTGATGGGGGCGATGTTCGACCAGGCCTTCTCACGCTTTGCCGATGCGTTCGAAAAACGCGCGGACAAGGTCTATGGCCGCGGCGGAAAACGCCGGGTCGGGCGAAAGGCGGGGCAGGGCGGGGGGTGATCGCTTCCTCGGCCGTGGGAAACGTTGGGTATCCGGATCGCAGTCAAACCGAGACGCCCGGGTTCTCCGATCCCGGATAGTCGCTGTCGCGACTTCCGGGATGACGCGGGAGAGGGTGGTGTTCTGTCATCCCACACTCCGGTGTCATTGCCGGGCTTGTCCCACTGCTGTCCGGTTAAGCGGGCACCGGGCGTTTTATTTTCAGCTTGGCCAGTCCCCTGGCCGTCATCCCCGCGGAGGCGGGGATCCAGTAACCCCATGTGTTTGCTCAGGTTTTCGGCCGCCCTCCAGATGCCAGCACACGGCGTACTGGATCATCCGCCTTCGCGGATTATGACGCCTGAGGGGGGGACGTCACGAGTCTCTCAGCCGCCGATCTATCGAAAAGCCATGTCAGGCAATCGGTTAGGCGAAACCGTCGGACTTGAACCGGACAGTAGTGGACTTGTTCCGAGCATCCATGAACACCGCCGTTAGAATAGGCGCAAGCGACTGTGTTTCATGGATTGCCGGGACAAGCCCGGCAATGACAGCAGAGCGTGCGGAGAACGGACATCGCCCTCTCAATCGTCATCCCGGAATTTGCGCCAGCAAATATCCGGGATCGGGGAGCCCCGGCCTGGCGATTGAACCTAAGACCGGTCAGTTATTCGTCAGCAGCTCCGTTACCTATAGCCCCGCCCAGCAACTCAAACGCCACCGCGACGCTCTCCAGCCGCACCCGCCGGCGGCCGAGGTCGCCGAAGCGGCATTCCCGGTGCACGGTCGCGCCATCCCGCCGCGCGCAGCCGAAATGGACGAGGCCGACGGGTTTCTCCGCCGATCCGCCGCCGGGGCCGGCAACCCCGGTGATCGAGACGGCAAGATCGGCCCGCGAAGCGGCAAGCGCCCCCTCGGCCATCGCGATCGCCACCGGGGCGCTGACGGCGCCATGGCTGGCAATCAGCTCCGCCGGAACGCCCAGAACCTCGGTCTTCGCGGCATTCGAATAAGTAACGAACCCGCGCTCGACGACATCGGAGGACCCGGCGATCTCCGTCAGGAAGCCGGCGACGAGGCCGCCGGTGCAGGATTCCGCGGTGGCGACCATCACGCCCGCCGCGCGGGCGTCGGACAGCAGGGCCGTGGCCCGCGTGGTCAGGTCCGCCTCGCTGATCATTGTCCCGCTCCCGCAGGCAGCGTGACCGTGGCGACCGCCTGCGCGGCGATGCCTTCGCCACGGCCGGTAAAGCCCAGCCGCTCGCTCGTCGTCGCCTTTACCGAAACGCGCCCGATATCGAGGCCGAGCAGGTCCGCGATCCGCGCTCGCATCGCCGGGCGGTGCGGGCCGACCTTGGGCGCCTCGCAGATGATCGTCACATCGACGTTGGAGATCGCACCACCGCGATCGCGCAGGAGGGCGGCGGCATGTTGCAGGAAGACGGCGGAAGCGGCGCCCTTCCATTGCGGGTCGCCGGGCGGGAAATGGCTGCCGATATCGCCGTCGGCGAGCGCGCCGAGCAGCGCGTCGGTGAGCGCATGCAGTCCGACATCGGCATCCGAATGCCCGGACAGGCCCTTGTCGAAGGGGATCGCGACGCCGCACAGGGTGACGCTGTCGCCGTCGCCGAAACCGTGCACGTCGAAACCGGTGCCGACCCGGACCTCGTCCGGTCCCGCGCCGGCGAACATCCGTTCGGCCATCTCGAAATCCTCCGCGGTCGTCAGCTTGCGGTTTTCCGCGCTGCCCGCCACCAGGGCGACCGGCAACCCGGCCCATTCGGCGATCGAGGCATCGTCGGTGAAGGGCCCGGACGCCGAGGCGGCGGCGCGATGGGCCTCGAGGATGGCGGCGAACCGGAAGCCCTGAGGCGTCTGCGCCCCGTAAAGACCCGACCGGTCGACGGTTTCCGTGATCCGGCCGCTCTGCCCCCGTTTGACCGTGTCGGCGACCGCGATCGCCGGGATCGCCCCGACCTCGCGGCCAAGCGCTGCGAGCACGTCGTCGATGATCCGGCCCGACACGAACGGCCGGGCGGCGTCGTGGATCAGCACATGGTCGGGCCCGGCATCCGCGAGCGCCTCCAGCCCCGCCCGGACCGAGGCCTGACGGCTGTCGCCGCCCGCAACCGGCGCCAGGACCCCGGGCGCATCGCCGATCATCTCCGCAACGGCCGCCTCGTCGCCGGCCCGCACGACGGGAAGCACCGCATCAATCGCGGCATGGCCGGAAAACGGCGCGACGGCGCGCTCCAGAACGGTCCGGCCGGCGAGCGCGCGAAACTGCTTCGGCGTGGCCTGGCTGTCCGTTTTCGCCCGTGTTCCCAGGCCGGCGGCGACGATCACGACAGCGTTTTTCATGAAGTCACGGGGCGCATCGGCTTGCAGGCGTCGGCTGGGACGTTAGGTGTCGGCGGGAAATTCCGGCGTCATGTTGCCGGTGTTTATCACGATCGGCGCGGGCGTCTCCACAGGATCTCGGTTTTTGTTGCGATCGGGAGCGATATGACTAATATGCGGGCAGAATGACAAGCGCTCATCAAATAGGCAAATCCATCGACACACCGGTGCGGGAGACCGGCGGCCTCGCGCCGCTGGAAATCGACGGCCTGCGGCTTGCCGGCAACGCGCTGCTCGCCCCGATGTCCGGGGTGACGGACGCACCGTTCCGGCGCCTTGCCCACCGCTTCGGCGCCACGCTGGTCGTCTCCGAAATGGTGGCGAGCGAGGAACTTGTAAAGGCCATGCCGGACGCCGTGCTGCGGACGGAAGGGCAGGGCGTCTCGCCGCACGTCATCCAGCTTGCCGGCTGCGAGGCGAAATGGATGGCCGAGGGCGCGCGGCGCGCGGTGGCGGCCGGAGCCGATATCGTCGACATAAACATGGGCTGCCCCGCGCGCCGGGTGACGAGCGGCTGGTCCGGGTCGGCGCTGATGCGCGATCTCGACAATGCCGCCCGGCTGATCGAGGCGACCGTTTCGGCGGTCGAGGTGCCGGTGACGCTGAAGATGCGGCTCGGCTGGGACCGGGCATCGATCAACGCGCCGGAGCTTGCCCGCCGCGCGGTCGGCCTCGGCGTGCACATGATCACCGTCCACGCCCGCACCCGCTGCGATTTCTACAAAGGGCCCGTCGACTGGCCGGCGGTGCGCCCGGTCGTCGAGGCCGTCGACGTGCCGGTCATCATCAACGGCGACATCAATTCGCTGGCAGACGTGCGCGAGGCACTGGCGCAATCAGGCGCGGCCGGCGTGATGATCGGCCGGGGCGCCGGCGGGCGCCCGTGGAGCGTCGGCGCGATTGCGCGCGCCCTTTCCGGCGACGAAGCCTCGGACGGTCCTGCGTCCGAATTCACGCCCCCCGCGCCGCTCGCCGGCCTCGTCGCCGAGCATTACGACGCGATGCTGAGCCACTATGGCACCGGCCTTGGCCTGCGCATCGCGCGCAAGCACCTGAGCTGGTATCTCGACCATTGGGTCGCGCCGGACGCCAGGGCCGGCTGGCGCAAGGCGCTGCTGACCGAAACCGACGCGGGACGGGTCGCGGCCGGTATCCCGGCCGCCTTTGCCGGCGAGAGCGCGATGGAGGCGGCGGCCTGATGATCCGACCGCTGCTGAACACGCTGAAAGCCCAGCCGGGCAGTGCGGCAAGCCCCGAAGCCGTCTTCAACGCGCTCCCGCATCCCACGCTCACGCTGTCCGCCGACAACCGGATCACAGCCGCCAACGCGGCAGCGGAGTCCTTCTTTCAGGCCGGCATATCGGTCCTCAAGCGCTACAGTGTCGCCGATCTCGCCCCGCAGGACAGCCCGATCCTCGACCTGATCGCGCAGGTGCGCGAGCGGGCTGCCTCCGTCAGCGAATACCGGGTGGCGATCGGCACCCCGCGCACCGGCGGCGAGCGGCTCGTCGACGTCTATGTCGCCCCCATAAGCGAAGGAGATGGCGGCCTCGTCGCGATGATCCACGAACGCACCATCGCCGAACAGTTCGACCGCCAGTTCACCCCGCGCGCCGCCGTCCGCTCCGTCACCGGCCTTGCCAGCATGCTCGCCCACGAGATCAAGAATCCGCTGTCGGGCATCCGCGGCGCGGCGCAACTGCTGGAGACGACGGTGGAGGAGGGCGACCGGGCGCTCGCCCGGCTGATCCGCGAGGAGACCGACCGGATCGTCAAGCTGGTCGACCGCATGGAGGTGTTCTCCGACCAGCGGCCGGTCGACCGCGAGCCGGTCAATATCCATGTCGTGCTCGATCGGGTGAAGCAGAGCGCCGAGAGCGGCTTTGCCCGCCATATCCGCTTCGTCGAGGAATACGACCCCTCGCTGCCGCCGATCCTGGGCAATCACGACCTGCTCGTCCAGGTCTTCCTCAACCTGGTCAAGAACGCGGCGGAAGCGATCGGCCCGGACACGCCCGACGGCGAGATCACGCTGACCACGGCCTTCCGGCCCGGCGTGCGCCTGTCGGTTCCCGGCAACAGCGAACGGGTCAGCCTGCCGCTCGAATTCACCGTGCGCGACAACGGGCCGGGCGTTCCGGAGGATATCCGCCAGCACCTGTTCGATCCCTTCGTGACCACCAAGATCTCCGGCTCCGGCCTGGGGCTCGCGCTGGTCGCCAAGATCGTCGGCGACCACGGCGGGGTCATCGAATGCAAGTCGCGGCCGCGGCGCACCGCGTTTCGCGTCCTGATGCCAATGTACAAGGGGGCCGGCTCAGCCGAGTAGCCCCGGAAAGTCGAGGACAGACCCTCCATGCCGAGCGGACAAATACTGGTCGCCGACGACGATGCCGCCATCCGGACCGTATTGAACCAGGCCCTGTCGCGGGTCGGCTACGACGTGCGCGTCACCGGCAATGCCGCGACCCTGTGGCGCTGGGTCGCGCAGGGCGACGGCGATCTGGTGATCACCGACGTGGTGATGCCCGACGAGAACGCCTTCGACCTGTTGCCGCGCATCAAGAAGATCCGCCCGGACCTGCCGACCATCGTGATGAGCGCGCAGAACACCTTCCTGACCGCCGTGAAGGCATCGGAGCGCGGCGCATATGAATATCTTCCCAAGCCCTTCGACCTGAACGAACTCGTCACGATCGTCGGCCGGGCGCTCGCCGAGCCCAAGCAGAAAGCCCGTGCGCACACCGTCGACGACGACAATGACAACATTCCGCTGGTCGGCCGGTCGCCGGCCATGCAGGACATCTACCGCCTGCTGGCCCGCCTCATGCAGACCGACCTGACGGTGATGATCGCCGGCGAATCCGGCACCGGCAAGGAACTCGTCGCCAAGGCGCTGCACGACTACGGCAAGCGGGCCAACGGCCCCTTCGTCGCGATCAACATGGCCGCGATCCCGCGCGACCTGATCGAGGCGGAACTGTTCGGCCACGAGAAGGGCGCCTTCACCGGCGCCCAGACCCGCTCGACCGGCCGCTTCGAGCAGGCGGAGGGCGGAACGCTGTTCCTCGACGAGATTGGCGACATGCCGATGGAGGCCCAGACCCGGCTGCTGCGCGTCCTCCAGCAGGGCGAGTACACCACCGTCGGCGGCCGCATGCCGATCAAGGCGAATGTCCGCATCGTGGCCGCGACGAACAAGGACCTGCGCCAGCTGATCAATCAGGGCCTGTTCCGCGAAGACCTCTACTACCGGCTGAACGTCGTGCCGATCCGCCTGCCGCCGCTGCGCGAGCGGGCCGAGGACATCGCCGACCTCGTCCGCCACTTCTTCGCCCAGGCCGAGCGCGAGGGCCTGCCGCGCAAGCAGATAGAACAGCCCGCGCTCGACCGGCTGCGCCACTATCGCTGGCCGGGCAATGTCCGGGAGCTTGAAAACCTCGTCCGCCGGCTCGCCGCGCTCTATCCCCAGGACACGATCAGCGAGGCGATCATCGAGGCCGAGATCAGCGACCAGGCCACCCCGCCCGGCGCCGAGGCCGACAGCGAGGAGGAAACGCTCGGCCATTCCGTCGAACGGCACATGGCGGACTATTTCAAGGTGTTCGGCGACACGCTTCCCCCGCCGGGGCTCTATCACCGGGTGCTGCGCGAGGTGGAGGAGCCGTTGATCGGCGCGGCACTCGCCGCCACCAGCGGCAACCAGATCAGGGCGGCCGAATTGCTCGGGCTCAATCGCAACACCCTGCGCAAGAAAATCCGCGATCTTGACATACAGGTGATCCGCGGCGGCCGTTGATCCCATTTGCCGCCGCACTATAGTCTCATTTCTGCAACATTTGTGGTTGATCTGCATCGGTCGCGGGCTCTATATGCGGATCGGGGCCGGTGCCTTGTGCCCGTTGGGTCACAGACGCATTCGCTCGGGATCTGCCAGGCCCCACAGGATTGCAGTCAGAGCGGCAGTGAAAGCACCGGACCGGTTCCGCCGGCCGGATTTTTAGCAAGGCTTCGGTGGACATTCGACAGTGACATTCGCGGATCCCCGTCAGCAGGCCCTGCCGATGCTCGCCACCCGCCGCAGCCGGTCGCTGCGGATCGTCGGCTCGCTGCTGGTCGTCCTGTCGCTTCTGGCGGGAACCGGCACCTTCGCGGTGCTGACCGGCCTGACGCCGGTCGAGCCGGACGAGAACGTCGTCGCCGCCGCGCTCGTCGTCAACCTGATCCTGGTCGCGGGGCTTGCCGGCATCGTTTCGGTCGAGCTGGGTCGTCTCTGGGTCGCGCGCAAGCGGGGCACGGCGGGCGCCCGCCTGCATCTGCGCATCCTGAGCCTGTTCGGCGTCATCGCCGTCGTGCCGGCGGTGATCGTCGCGATCATCGCGGCGCTCACGCTCAGCCGTGGCCTCGACACCTGGTTTTCCGAGCGCACCCGCACGATCATGCAGACCT
The DNA here is from genome assembly GCA_028280885.1 of Tepidamorphus sp. GTDB lineage: Bacteria > Pseudomonadota > Alphaproteobacteria > Rhizobiales > Tepidamorphaceae > Microbaculum. Next base: position 10,060 of record JANQKY010000079.1, on the reverse strand, counting down.
CGCTGTCGGTTGCCGACGCCTATCTGCGCGAGCACGGCCAGGTCATCCGCGCCGATATCCTGGCCATGGCCAACGATCTCGACCGCGCCGAGACGATGTATCAGGGCGACCCGGAGCGCTTCGAGAAGTTCTTCAACGCCCAGGCCGCGATCCGGTCGCTTCCCGCCGCCTTCCTGATCACCGGCGACATGGACGTCATCCTGCGCTCCAACCACTCCACCGAGATGGAAGTGCTGATGCCGCCGCCGAATGCGCTGGTGCAGGCCGAGAGCGGCGAGGTCATCGTGATTGCGCCGGGCATCTCCAACCAGGTCGGTGCCGTCAAGCGGCTGGAGAACTATGACGGCGCCTTTCTCTATGTCGCCCGCTCGGTCGATCCGCTGGTCATCAACTATCTGCGCCTCGCCCAGGCCAACATGGCGGAGTTCTCAAGCCTGGAACGGCGCCAGTTCGGCGTCCAGGTCGCTTTCGGCCTGATGTATGTGGGCTTCGCCTTCATCCTGCTGCTCTGCGCCGTCTGGGTCGGGATCGGCTTCGCCAACCGGCTGGTCTCGCCGATCCGCCGGCTGATCGGCGCAGCCGACCAGGTCGCCCAGGGCAATCTTTACATCCAGGTGCCGGTGCGCAGCGAGGAGGGCGACCTTGCCAGCCTCGGCGCCACCTTCAACAAGATGACGACGCAGTTGCGCTCGCAGCGTGACGACCTTCTGGAAGCCAACGAAGAACTCGACGAGCGCCGTCGCTTCATCGAGACGGTGCTGGCCGGCGTGCCCGCCGGCGTCATCGGCGTCGATCAGGACGGCCGCATCTCGCTGGCCAACCGCTCCGCCGCCATGCTGCTCGATGCCAGCCAGGAGAGCCTGGCCGGCCGCGATCTCGCCGACGACCTGCCCGAACTGGTGCCCTGCCTCGACCAGGCGCGCCAGCAGCCCAACCGGCTGATCCAGGACCAGATCTCGATCAAGCGCGGCGGCCGCGACCGGACGATCGCGGTGCGCGTCGCCACCGAACTGACCGCCGGCGGCCAGTACGGCTATGTCGTCACGCTGGACGACATAACCGAACTCGTCACCGCCCAGCGCACCTCGGCCTGGGCCGACGTCGCCCGCCGCATCGCCCACGAGATCAAGAACCCGCTGACGCCGATCCAGCTCTCGGCGGAGCGGCTGAAGCGCAAATACGGCAAGGTGATCACCACCGATCGCGACGTGTTCGACCAATGCATCGACACGATCGTCCGCCAGGTCGGCGATATCGGCCGCATGGTCGACGAATTTTCTTCGTTTGCCCGGATGCCGAAGCCCGTTATCGAGGCGGCCGATTTCGTCGAGACCGTCAAGCAGGCGACCTTCCTGATGCGGGTCGGCAATCCGGAGATCGAGATCCCGCTCGACATCCCCGACCAGCCGATCACCGCGCGCTTCGACCGGCGGCTGATCTCGCAGGCGGTCACCAACATCATCAAGAACGCCATCGAGGCGATCACCGGAATGGACCCGGCCACACGGACCGAGCCCGGCAGGGTCGCGGTTTCGGTCGCGGAAACGGATGGCTGGGCGCATGTCGACGTGATCGACAACGGCGTCGGCCTGCCCAGTGAAAACCGGCACCGGCTGCTCGAACCCTACATGACGACCCGCGAAAAGGGCACAGGCCTCGGCCTTGCGATCGTCGGGCGGATCATGGAGGAGCACGGCGGCCGGGTCGAACTGGCCGATGCCCCGGCAGTCGCCGAGGGCGGGCATGGCGCCTGGATCCGGCTGACCTTCCCGGTCGGCGGCGGGCGCGACGGCCACGGGGCCGAAAACAACGAAACCGAAAACAACGAAACCGACAACGACGAACCCGGACCAGGCGCCGGGCAAGACGACACAGGGTGAGCGGAGTAGGCTTGGATGGCCAAGGATATATTGATCGTCGACGATGAAACCGACATCCGGGAACTCGTCGCCGGCATTCTGGAAGACGAGGGCTACAGCGCCCGGTCCGCGCGCAACAGCGAGGAGGCGCTGGCGGAGATCGAACAGCGCCGGCCCTCGCTGGTGTTTCTCGATATCTGGCTGCAGGGCAGCCGGCTCGACGGGCTGGAGCTGCTCGACGTCATCAAGGCCGATCATCCCGACCTGCCCGTCGTCATGATCAGCGGCCACGGCAATATCGAGACCGCCGTCTCGGCGATCAAGCGCGGCGCCTACGACTATATCGAGAAGCCGTTCAAGGCCGACCGCCTGGTGCTGATCGCCGCGCGCGCGCTGGAGACCTCGCAACTGCGCCGCGAGGTCAGGGATCTCAAGCAGCGCTCGGGCGAATCGAACAAGCTGGTCGGCTCCTCCAGCGCCGCCAATCAGTTGCGCAACGCGATCGAGCGTATCGCGCCGACCAACAGCCGCGTGCTGATCTCGGGCGCGCCGGGCGCCGGCAAGGAACTGACCGCGCGCACGCTGCACGGGCTGTCGGGCCGGTCAGGCGGTCCCTTCGTCGTCATCAACGCGGCGACGATCACGCCGGAAAACATGGAAACCGCGCTGTTTGGCACCGAGGCCGAGGACGGCCGCCGGGTCATCGGCGCGCTCGAGGAAGCCCATGGCGGCTCGCTGTTCATCGACGAAGTCGCCGACATGCCGCGCGAGACGCAGAACCGGATCCTGCGCGTGCTGGTCGACCAGAACTTCCAGCGCGTCGGCGGCTCGACCCGCGTCTTCGTCGATGTCCGCATCATCTCCTCGACGAGCCGCGACCTGGAGCGCGAGACCCAGGAGGGGCGTTTTCGCGAGGACCTGTTCCATCGCCTGAGTGTGGTGCCGGTGCGCGTTCCAGCCCTCGCCGACCGGCGCGACGATATTCCGGAGCTCATCCATCATTTCATGGCGCAGATCTCCGCCTCCAGCGGCTTACCCGTCCGCCAGATCGGCGATGACGCGATGGCCGTCCTGCAGGCCCATGACTGGCCGGGCAACGTGCGGCAACTCCGCAACAACGTCGAACGACTGATGATCCTGGCCGGCGGCGAGGCCGACGCGGTGATCACGGCGGATCTGCTGCCCGCCGAGGTCGGCGCCTCGCTGCCGCCGGCGCCCGGTAATTCCCGCGCCGAGGAAATGCTCGCCCTGCCGCTGCGCGAGGCGCGCGAGATCTTCGAGCGCGAATATCTGATCGCCCAGATCAACCGCTTCGGCGGCAATATCTCCCGCACCGCCGAATTCGTCGGCATGGAGCGCTCCGCCCTGCACCGCAAGCTCAAGACGCTGGGTGTCGGGTAGGGGTTATAGCGACTGGGGGAGACTACCCGCTTCAGGCCGGATGGGGGTCGGTCCGATCAACGGCGTGGTCTGCGACACCTGCCACGGCCCTTCGTTTGTCGCTGCGGCACTTTCTGCGATCCCGGTTCTCGCCGCCGCCGGGCGGGATGGCGGGAATGGGCGGGGTGGCGGCAAAGAGGGTTTCCCCGGCCTCAAATGCCTCCACCTGGCGTCATTGCGGGGCTTGTCCCACTCCTGTCCGTTTGGCGGGGGCGGAGCCTTTGTTTTCAGCTTGGCCACCCCCTCGGCTGTCCTCTCCGACTTGGTCGGGCAGCGGCAGGGATGAGCGTTTGGACCACCAAATCTCCCTCGTCATCCCGGAGAACTGGCACGACGAGCGGCCGTGCCACGGGCCCTCACCCCGGCCCTGCGGGCCGCCCTCTCCCGCCAAGGGGGAGAGGGTGCGAGTGCATCTGAGAGGCCGTGCGGTGGTCGCAACCGCTCCCGGACAGAAAACGCCGATACCGCACATGATGTCGGTGCCAACATGCCCGATCCGTCCAGCGCGCTCTTTCCCTCTTCCCCTTGGCGGGAGAGGGCGGCCCGGAGGGCCGGGCGGCCGGGCACGGAAGCCCGCGCGCAGATGTATCCCGCGCCCTGGCAATTAAACCGGACAGCAGTGGGACAAGCCCGGCAATGACATCAGAATGGGTGGCAGCGGGACACTAACCTCTCCCTCGTCATCCCGGACAGCCGAAGGCTGATCCGGGATCGGGGAACCACCGATCCATCGATGGAAAACACCAGCGGGCAGCGAGGCTCCCGATCCCGGTTCCCGCTTACGCCCGGACCGAGGTTCCACCGCGAAGTTGAGCGCGGCCCGCAGGCGTGTCATATCTCGACTGGCGCGACTCGGGAGGCCCAAATGCGGCGGCTCCGCCCTCAGGCGACAGCCGTTCGGGGACGAACTGCATGAAAGTAGTGATCTGTGGCGCCGGACAGGTGGGATTCGGCATCGCCGAACGCCTCGCCGGCGAGGGCAACGACGTCAGCATGATCGACCGGTCGCCGGAACTGATCCAGTCGATCACGGAATCGCTCGACGTGCGCGGTTTCGTCGGCCATGGCGCCCATCCCGACACGCTCGCCCAGGCCGGCGCCGAACAAGCCGACATGCTAATCGCCGTGACCCTGCACGACGAAGTCAACATGACCGCCTGCCAGGTCTCCCATTCGCTGTTCAACGTGCCAACCAAGATCGCCCGGATCCGCGCCCAGAGCTATCTGGCTCCGCACTGGAGCAGCCTGTTCTCGCGCGACAACCTGCCCATCGACGTGGTGATCTCGCCGGAGGTCGAGGTCGGCGAGATGGTGCTGCGCCGCCTGGCGCTGCCCGGCGCCTCCGACACGGTGACCTTCGCCGACGGCCGGGTCGTCGTCGCCGGCGTCTATTGCGAGGAAAGCTGCCCGGTCGTCGATACCCCGCTCCGGCAGCTCACCGAGCTGTTCCCCGACCTGAAGGCCGTCGTCATCGGCATCCAGCGCGGCGAACAGTTCTTCGTGCCCGACAGTTCCGATTTCATGCTGGTCGGCGACGTTGCCTATTTCGCCGCCGACCGCGACCAGGTGCGCCGGACGCTCGGCATTTTCGGCCATGAGGAGGAGGCGGCGACCCGCGTCGTCATCGTCGGCGGAGGCAATATCGGCTTCTATGTCGCCCGCGAGCTGGAGGCCCGCCAGCGCAGCGCCCGGGTCAAGGTGATCGAGGCCTCCCGCGAGCGCGCCATAACGGTCGCCGACGAATTGCGCCGCACCGTGATCCTGCACGGCAGCGCACTCGACGAGGATCTTTTACGCGAGGCCGATGTGACGGATGCCGAGACCATCGTCGCGCTCACCAACAACGACGAGGTCAATATCCTGACCTGCGTGATGGGACAGCGCCTCGGCGCCGCGCGCAGCCTCTGCCTGATCAACAATCGCGGCTTCCCCGACCTGACCCGGTCGCTGGGCATCACGGCCTATGTCAATCCGCGCCAGATCACCGTCTCCAAGGTGCTGCAGCACGTGCGTCGCGGGCGCATCCGCGGCGTCCATTCGGTCCAGAACGGCGCTGCCGAGATCATCGAGGCCGAGGCGCTGGAGACCTCGCCGCTGGTCGGCAAGCCGTTGCGCGAGCTCGATGTCTTCCATGGCGTGCGGCTCGGCGCGATCTATCGCGACGGCGAGGTCGTGGTGCCGACCGGCGACACCCACATCCAGCCGCATGACCGGGTGGTGATCGCGGCGATGGCCGACCAGGTCCGCAAGGTCGAGCAGATGTTCCGGGTCAGCCTCGAGTTCTTCTGATCGGCCGCATCATGTTCGCCCCGCGGAATTCCCCGACATGATCCCCGTCGTCTACATCTTCGCCTACTTTCTCGGCGCCCTGGCGCTGATCCAGATCGTCCCGGCGGTCGTCGCCATCGGCCTGCAGGAAGGGGCGGTGGGGCTCGATTTCCTGATCAGTTCGGCGCTGTGGCTGTTCGTCGCCGGCGCCATCATGCTGAGCCTGCGCGGCCGCGAGCGCCGCCTGCGGCCGGCGCAGCGCTACCTGCTGGCGCTGATGATCTGGACGCTGCTGCCGGTCGTCGCGGCCATCCCGATCCTGATGACGGTCGAGACGGTGACCTTCATCGACGCCTATTTCGAGGCCGTGTCGGGCCTGACGACGACGGGCTCCTCGGTCCTGCCGCCGCCGGAGGAATTGCCGCGCGGCGTCGTCGTCTGGCTCGCCATGGTGCAGTGGCTGGGCGGCGGCATCAGCATCCTGGTGATCATCCTGGCGCTCGCGCCCTCCGGCGTCGGTGGCCTGCCGGAGGCCCATTCGCGCATGATCGAGCATGGCGGCATGCCGGAGGGCCGGCGGCTCGGCCTGGTGCTCCGGGATGTCCTGCCGATCTATATCGGCGCAACCGCGATCATCTTCCTGCTGCTTGCGGCAACCGACCTGAAGGCGTTCGAGGCGCTGTGCCTGGCCTTTTCGGCGGTCTCCACCAGCGGCTTCACGCCGCGCTCCGGCAGCCTGTCCGAATATGTGTCGGATTTCGGCATCTTCGTCCTCGTCCTCGGCATGCTCTACGGCGCGACCAACGTGCTGTGGCATCGCGATCTCATGCATATGCGTTTCACCCGCGTCGTGACCCATCGCGAGAGCCTGTGGGTGATCGGCGTCTGCCTCGGCCTCGGCCTGATGGCGGGCTATGCGTTCTATGCCGCGGCCGGGCAGGGGGTCGCGCCGGCCCTGCGCGACGGCATTTTCACCGCGACCTCGCTGGTCACCACGACCGGCCTGGAGATCCGCAACGCCAGCTTCGAGATCTTTCCGATCACCGTTGTCGCCATTCTCGTGCTGATCGGCGGCACCAGCTTTTCCACAGCCGGCGGCATCAAGTATTTCCGCGCCGCCGCGATGCTGATGCAGGCCAATCGGGAGCTGCGCCGGCTGATCTATCCGCACGGCATCCGCCCCTCGAAACTCGGCGGGCAGCCCTATTCGATCCAGATCATGAAGGCGATCTGGGCCGGTGCCTTCGCCTTCATCGCCACGACCACCGTTCTCTCCCTGGTGCTCGCGGAAATGGGCATTCCCTATGTCGGCGCCGTCCTGGCAGCCCTGTCGGCGGTCTCCAATATCGGCCCGGTCTATACCAGCGACTGGGCGATCGGCACCGGCTGGCCGGGCTATGGCGAGCTGGAGCCACAGGCGAAACTGGCGGTCTGCTTCGGCATGATCATCGGCCGTTTGCAGATGACGGCGATGCTTGGTCTGATCGTTTATGTGATCCGGCGCGGATGAAGGCCGTGCATTGCCGCGATTCCGCCTTGCCTTCATCATCGCAGCGCAGCATGGTCTGAACCGAATTCGACCAACCCGTCTTGAAGGAAACCGCAACGATGTCGCGCATTGCCTATGTGAACGGGCGGTATGTGCCCCACGCCGACGCCGCCGTCCATATCGAGGATCGCGGCTATCAGTTCTCCGATGGCGTCTACGAGGTCTGCGAGGTCTATGACGGCCATCTCGTCGACGAGACGCGGCACATGAAGCGCCTCAACCGGTCCCTGGGCGAATTGCGCATCCGCGAGCCGATGCCGCTGAAGGCGCTCGGCCATGTCCTGCGCGAGACGGTGCGGCGCAACCGCGTGCGCAACGGCCTCGTCTATATCCAGGTAACCCGCGGCGTCTCCCGGCGCGACCATCCCTTCCCGGGCGATCACGTCGCCCCCGCCGTGGTGGTCACGGCCCGGTCGATCGACCGGCGCAAGAGCGAGGCCTCGGCCGAAAAGGGCATCAAGGTCATCACCGTTCCCGAGAACCGCTGGCCCCGGGTCGATATCAAGGCGGTGGCGCTTTTGCCCAATGTGCTCGCCCGCCAGCAGGCCGAGGATGCGGGCGCCAACGAGGCCTGGTTCGTCGATACCGACGGCATGGTCACCGAAGGCTCGGCCACCAATGCCTGGATCGTCGACCAGGAGGGGCGGCTGATCACGCGGGCGGCGGATGCCGGTATCCTGCGCGGCATCACGCGCAGCGTCGTGATCGACCTGTGCGAACGCGAGGGGATCGAACTGATCGAGCGCCCCTTCACCGTCGAGGAGGCCCATCGGGCGCGCGAGGCCTTCGTGACCTCGGCGACGAAGTCCGTTATGCCCGTCGTGCAGATCGACGATGCGGTCATCGGCAACGGCGAACCGGGCTCGATTGCGACGAATTTACGCAGCCTGTTTCACGGACAGGCCGAACTGGCGTAAAAAAAATCAAGGGTGCACTGCAAAAACGAGCCTTGCCCCGGCAACGGTTCTTGCCATCTAATGCAGACGAAGCAGAATTCACGCTTTCCCGTCCGGCAGGAGGCCGGAAAAACGAGATTCCCCATGTGGCGGAGAGAACGCCGGGGCAAGAGGTAAAAAGAGCAATGGCCGCCGAAAGAAACCAAAACCTTCAGGACACGTTCCTGAATTACGTGCGCAAGAACAAGACGCCTCTCACGATATTCCTCGTAAACGGGGTTAAACTTCAGGGGGTCGTTACCTGGTTCGATAACTTCTGCGTACTGCTGCGCCGCGACGGACATTCGCAGCTCGTTTACAAGCATGCGATATCGACCGTGATGCCGAATCAGCCGATTCAGCTTTTCGAACCGGCCGAGGAAGGCGCGGCGGCAGCGGCATCCGCCGAGTAGAGCAAGCTGTAGCGGCTGCGTCGGGAGACCCGTTGAAGCCAGTCGATCCAAAGACGCACGGTCAGGCGGCCGACAAGGACGCGCGTAGACCGGCAACAGGCGCGGCGCATTCGACCGCGGCGGAGCCGGTTCGCGCCTTTGTCCTGGTCCCGATCCTCGAAAGGCCCGTCTCCGCAGCCAGCGCCAAGGCTCCCGAGCCGCAGCACGACCGGTCTCCGGGCGCGGCGCGGTTGCCGGAGTCCCAGTTGGACGAGGCGGTCGGACTGGCCGCCGCCATCGATCTCGACGTCGTCGGGCAGGGAATCGTCCGGGTCCATTCGCCGCGCCCCTCGACGCTGATCGGCAAGGGCAAGGTCGAGGAGGTCGCTGCGATCGTGCGGGCCGAGGAGGTCGCGCTGGTGGTCGTCGACTTCGCGCTGACGCCGGCCCAGCAGCGCAACCTGGAGCGCGCCTGGCACGTCAAGGTGCTGGACCGCACGGGGCTTATCCTGGAGATCTTCGGCGAGCGCGCGCGCACCAAGGAAGGCCGCCTGCAGGTCGAGTTGGCCCATCTGACCTGGCAGAAGAGCCGCCTGGTGCGCTCCTGGACGCATCTGGAGCGCCAGCGCGGCGGCTTCGGCTTTCTCGGCGGCCCGGGCGAAACCCAGATCGAGGCCGACCGGCGCGTCATCCAGGACCGCATCCGGCGCATCGAGAAGGAGCTCGAATCGGTTCGCCGCACCCGCTCGCTGCATCGCGACACGCGCCGGCGCGTGCCCTATCCGGTGGTCGCGATCGTCGGCTACACCAATGCCGGCAAGTCGACGCTTTTCAATCGGCTGACCAAGGCCAGGGTGCTCGCCGAGGACCTGCTCTTCGCAACGCTCGATCCGACATTGCGGGCGCTGAAACTGCCGGCCGGCGGCACCGTCATCCTGTCCGACACGGTCGGCTTCATCTCCGATATCCCGACCGACCTCGTCGCCGCTTTCCGCGCGACGCTCGAGGAGGTGACGGAGGCCGATCTGATCCTGCATGTCCGTGACGTCTCGCATGCCGATACCGACGCCCAGGCCGACGATGTGGAACAGGTCTTGTCCTCGCTCGACATCGACATGGACGACCGGTCACGGCTGCTCGAGGTCTGGAACAAGATCGATCTCCTGGACGCGCCCGAACGCGACAGGCTTTCGGCCACCGCATCCCGGCTCGATACCGATCAGCGGCCCATTCCGGTCTCCGCGATAGCCGGGGAGGGGCTCGACACCCTGGTCGCGGCGATCGAGACCCGCATCCGCGGCGAGATCGCCCATTGCTCGGTGGCAATCGACGCCGCCGACGGCGCCGCCATGAACCAGCTTTACGAGCGGTTCGACGTCGTCGGCAGGCAGGACGACGCGGATACCGGCCGGATCGTCTTCGCCGTCGACGTGCCCCTGAAACGGCTTGAGGACTTCAACCGGCGCTTCTCGGGCGCGACGCGGACGCAGTAGCCGCGTTCGGTACACGACTGTCCGATTTAATATCCACTCTGGGGTTTAAATCCCCCGTCTTCAGACGGGCTGCCTTGAGCGTGAAGAGAGGATCGATGACCTTGGAGCTCCGAAAAATGAAAGC
>JANQKY010000091.1 GCA_028280885.1 Tepidamorphus sp. | reverse complement strand
GGGCGCGTAGCTCAGCGGGAGAGCACTACGTTGACATCGTAGGGGTCGCTGGTTCAATCCCAGCCGCGCCCACCATTTATTTATCTCACGGCTATTCCTCGCTACGCTCGGGCCTCCGATGGGGCGGCCAATGATGGCCGGCGGCCGGTCGGCCTTGCGAGCCCCTGACGGGCTCGGGGAGACTCCCTTCGGAGGGATCATCCTTTTCTTGGCGTTTGTTTCTTGCTTCGCTCGGGCCCGCCCTTCCACGTCGCGGCGTTGACAGGGCCGGGAGTGCCCACTATGTTCCGCGGCGAATTCGAGGTCGGCCGCGTGCCGGCTTTTTTGTGCTCCGTAACGCACATGTGACCCCGGCGCTGAAACAGCCGCCGATCAGCACGGACAAGACCGATGAAAGTCAGAAACTCGATCAAATCGCTCGCCAAGCGCCATCGCGACAACCGTGTCGTCCGGCGCAAGGGCCGCATTTACGTCATCAACAAGACAAACCGCCGCTTCAAGGCCCGCCAGGGCTGAGGCCCGCGCGACGGTAACATCCGGTCACATGCGGTTCGGCTGCGCCCGAGGGCGTTGACCGGCAGGCGCCGCTGCCCCATCCTCTTTCGCCATGGACAGTGTTCGTGGCGTTTTTATTGCGTGCGTTTTAGGCGGTGCAGTGACGATCCTGCCGCCGGACGTGCGCGCGCAGACTTCCGCGACGCCCGGCGAGACCGAGCCTGCGCAGACTTCCGAGCTTTCAGAACAGGCAAAGACGATCGAATCGCTGCTTGACCGGCTGTCGAAGGCCGAGAGCAAGCGCGAGGCGAAGTCGCTCGAGCGCCAGGTCGTGACGGCCTGGAACGCCTCCGGCAGCGACACCGTCGATCTGCTGGTCGCGCGCGCCGGCGGCGCGATCACGGCGAAGGATTTCGGCGTCGCCCTGCAATATCTCGATACCGCGATCGCGATCGAGCCCGACTTCGCCGAAGCCTGGAACATGCGCGCGACGGTCTATTATCTGATCGACGAATACGAATTGTCGCTCGCCGATATCCGCCAGGTGCTGGCGCGGCAGCCGAGGCATTTCGGCGCGCTGAGCGGGCTCGGCCTGATTTTCCGCCAGCTCGATGAACCGGAGAAGGCGCTCCAGGCGTATCGCCAGGTGGAAGCGGTGCATCCCTATTTCGGCACCGTGCGCGAGTCGATCGAAAAGCTCGAAAAGGAAGTCGAGGGCAAGGCGATTTAGGGCCTGTTCGATACGCCGGTCCATTTGGGTGTTGCCGTCTGGCCCTTGCGGTGCTGTCATTGCGGTGTCCCGATGATCGTTCGGGGCGTACGGGGCGTGTGAGACCATGCGGATGCTGATTGCAGGGCTGGTTGCCATCGCCGTCATTGTCGGCGGCCTTGCCGCCTATTCCGCATCGCGGACGGCGCGGCTGTCCGAACTGCATCCGCCGGCCGGCAATTTCACCCGCGTCGACGGCCTGCGCATGCATTACGTCCAGCTCGGACACCGCCGGGCGGCCCCGGTCGTGCTGCTGCACGGGGCGTCGGGCAATCTCAACGATCCGATGATGGCGCTGGGCGAGCGGCTTGCCGAGACCAAGCGGGTGATCGCGATCGACCGGCCCGGCCATGGCTGGAGCGAGCGTGCCGACGGGCCGCAATCGGCGCTGCCGAGCGACCAGGCCCGCTATGTCATCGGCGTGCTCGACAATCTGAAGATCGACCGGGCCGTCATCGTCGGCCATTCCTGGAGCGGCGCGCTGGCCCTGTCGCTGGCGCTCGACCATCCCGACCGCGTCGCCGGCCTGATGCTGCTGGCGCCGGCCTCCCATCCCTGGCCCGGCGGGGTGCGCTGGTACTACACGCTCGCCTCGCTGCCGGCGCTGGGGCACCTGTTCACCCAGACACTCGTCCTGCCCTTCGGGGAATTGATGGTCCGGCCCGCCGTGCGCCGGTCGTTCGCGCCGCAGGAGCCGCCGAGCGACTATCTGCCGAATTCCGGGGCGGCGCTGGTGTTGCGCCCGCCGGATTTCCGCGCCAATGCCACCGACATGGCCAGGCTGCTCGATTTCCTCGTCGACCAGGCGCCGCGCTATGCGGAGCTGTCCGTGCCGACGGTGATCATCACCGGCAACGCGGACAAGACGGTCGCGCCGCGCATCCACAGCCGGCCGCTCGCCGGCCAGATCGCCGGCGCGCGGCTGATCGAGTTCGACGGCGTCGGCCACATGCCTCATCACGCCGATCCCGACCGGGTCGTCGCCGAGATCAAGCAGCTTGCCGTCGAACTCGATCCGCCGATCGGCGGCAAGGGGCCTAAGACCGCCGGCACCGACGACACGACCGTTCAGTAGACGTGCCGGGCGGTGCGGGTCTCCTGCATGGGGGAGGCGTCAGTCGGCACCCGGCTGGGCCGCGCCGACAAAGGCGATCCGCAGCATGTTGGTCGCGCCCGGCGTGCCGAAGGGGACGCCGGCGGTCACGATGATCCGCTGGCCGGGCTGGGCGAAGCCCTCCTGATAGGCGATCCGGCAGGCGCGGTCGACCATGTCGGTCTCGTCATGGGCATCCTCGGTGCGCACGCTGTGCACGCCCCAGACGAGCGCCAGGCGGCGGGCGGTATCGATCTTCGGGCTCAGGGCGATGATCGGCAGGTTGGGCCGCTCGCGGGCAGCCCTCAGGCCGGTCGCGCCCGATGAGGTGTAGCAGACCATCGCCGGCAGTTTCAGCGTCTCGGCGACGGTGCGGGCCGCCGCGCTGATCGCGTCGGGGCCGGTCGGTTCGGGGTCGGCGCGCTGGGCATAGATGATCGAGGCGAAGTTGGCGTCGGTCTCGACCTGTTCGGCGATCCGGTCCATCGTCGCGACGGCTTCGGTGGGGAAATCGCCGACGGCGGATTCCGCCGACAGCATGATGGCATCGGCGCCCTCGAACACGGCGGTCGCCACGTCCGACACCTCGGCGCGGGTGGGGACCGGCGCGGAGATCATCGATTCGAGCATCTGGGTCGCCACGACCACCGGCCGGCCGGCCTTGCGGCAGGCCCGGGTGATGCGCTTCTGGACGCCAGGGACGGCCTCCAGCGGCATCTCGACGCCGAGATCGCCGCGCGCCACCATCAGCCCGTCGGCCATGTCGATGATCCCGTCGAGCTGCTCGACCGCCGAGGGCTTCTCGATCTTGGCGAGCAGGGCCGCGCGGCCGCGGATCATCTTGCGCGCCTCGGCGAGATCGTCCGGGCGCTGCACGAAGGACAGCGCGATCCAGTCGACGCCGACATTGACGGCCGCGTCGAGATCGGCGCGGTCCTTGTCGGTCATCGCGCCAAACGGCAGCAGCGTGTCGGGCAGGCTGATGCCCTTGCGGTCCGACAGCTTGCCGCCGACTTCGACCTCGCAGTCGAGCCGGTCGCCGCGCGCCTCGACGATCTTCAGGCGGATGCGGCCATCATCGAGCAGGAGGCGGTGGCCGGCCTCGGCCGCCTCGAAGACCGGGCGGTGGGGCAGGAACACCCGTTCGGCCGTTCCAGGCGTCTCGTCGGTGTCGAGGCAGAAGCGGTTGCCGGGCTTGAGCGCGGCGGGGCCGTCGGCGAAGGTTCCCACCCGCAGCTTCGGGCCCTGCAGGTCGCACAGGATGCCGATCGGCCGGCCGGCCTTGGCCTCGACGGCGCGAATGCGCCCGTGCAGCGTCCGCAGCAGGTCGTGCGGCGTATGGCTCATATTGATCCGGAAGACGTCGGCGCCGGCTTCGAACAGCGCCCTGATCCGGTCCTTCTCCGACGTCGCCGGGCCAAGCGTTGCCAGTATTTTTATCGATCGCTGTCGGCGCATGGATCCGACGCCCCCTTTGTCTTTTCAGTGTGAAACCGGCCCGGGAACCGGGCCTTCGATCCGCGGACCGGTCCGCGTCACCAGTCTGTTTCGCCGGGACATCCGGCAGGATGCCGCCGCGCGCTTACCAGCAGACGTCGAGACTACCGGGCAGGTCGGACAGACCCCAACCTGCCGGAGTATACAGGAGCGAGCCAGAATTGCCGCTCCGCCATCCCGCAAGTTGACGCTTCTACGCGATCAGAACATCAGGCGACAACAGGAGCGTGACGCCGGTGGATGGATCCAGGCACGGATCGGGGCTATTCGCCGCCGGTTCCCTCGCCGCCGAGCACCGGGTCCTTGAGCTGCACTGTCCAGGTGGTCTGCTCGTGGGTGTCGATTTCGAAGAAACCGGTCTTCTTGTAGCCGCGGTCCTTGCATTCCGAGATCCCGCGGATCGTGAACATCTGGTCCTGCGTGCACATGAAGGCCTCGCCGGCCCACTCGCCGCCATGGTCGTAGTCGATCGCGTAGAGATAGTAGTAACGGGCTGCCAACTCGCCGCGCAGCAGCGTCTCGCAGGCGTTCGGCTTGATGTTCCACCAGCCTTCCGTCGCCCAGCCCTTGTCGTCCTTGTAGCCGACGGCGACGCCGACGCGGCCCACCGTGGTGTTGCAGATGCGGAAGTCGGCGCTTGCGCTGGCGGGCAGGGCCGCGACCAGGAGCGAGGCGGCAAGGCCGGCCTTGCTCAGATGCCCTATGGGAAGATGGAGGTTTCGTTTCGTTGCGGTCGTCATGGAATGTCGGTCAGGCGATCGCTTGGTCCCCAGTTCGAAGCTGACGTCAGGGCCGCACCGTGTCAACGACGATGGCCCGCAAATCGTTGACATTCGTAAAGGTGGGGCCGGGTTTGAGCAAGTCGCCGAGTCTCTCGAAGAATCCGGTCGAATCGTTGTCTTCCAAAAAAGCGTCAGCATCAAGGCCGATTCGGGCAGCCCTTGCCAAGGTATCCGGCGAAATAATCGCCCCGGCCGGATCGTCCGGCGCGCCGCGGCCGCCATCCGTGCCGTCCGTGTCGCCGGCGATCGCCCAGATGCCGGCGCGGTCGTGCAGGGCGATCGCCAGGGCCAGCGCGAACTCCTGATTCGGGCCGCCGCGGCCCTTGCCCCTGAGCGTCACCGTCGCCTCGCCGCCGGACAGCAGGATCGTCCGGCCGCCGGCATCGGCGCGTTCGCGCGCCATGGCGGCCTGGTCGCCGGCCAGATCGCGGGCCTCGTCCTCGAGGTCGGTGCCGAGCAGCACCGGGTCGAAGCCGAGCGAGACCGCCTTCGCCTCGGCCGCGGCAAGGGAAATTGCCGGCGTGGCGATCAGCCGATAGTCCGTCCGCGACAGGCGGGGATCGTCGGGCGACGCGGTCTCGTTGGCCGGATCGGCCAGCAGGGCGGCGATCTCGGGCGCCGATATCCGGTAGCGCGACAGGATTTCGGTCGCCTGGTCAAGCGTCGTCGGGTCGCCGACCGTCGGGCCCGAGGCGATCGCGGCGGGATCGTCGCCGGCGACGTCGGAGATCGCCAGCGTCAGCACCGGCGCGGGCGCGGCGGCAAGCGCCAGCCGGCCGCCCTTGACGCGCGAGAGATGGCGGCGGACCGTGTTGATGTCGCCGATCGGCGCGCCGCAGGCCAGAAGGTCGCGGGTCAGCGCCTGCTTGGCCTCCAGCGTCAATCCGGCGACCGGTGCGGTCCACAGGGCCGAGCCACCGCCGGACAGGAGCACGAGAACAAGATCGTCGGGCCCGGCCGAGGCGGCAAGATCGAGCGCGTCCTGCGTCGCCGCGACGCCGGCGGCATCGGGCACGGGATGGCCGGCCTCGACCATCCGCAGGGCCCGGGTTGGGCGGGCATAGCCGTAGCGGGCAATGGCAAGGCCGGCCAGCCGGTCCGGCGCCAGGCCGAGCGTGTCGAGATAATGCGCCTCGGCGGCCTGCGCCATGCTGCCGGCGGCTTTGCCGGCGGCGAGTACGATCAGCCGGCCGTCCGGCGGCGCCGGCAGGTGCGGTGGCAGGCAGGTTTCGGGCAACGCCGCGTTGACGGCGGCCTCGTAGAGGGAAAGCAGGGTCTGCCGGTGGTCCAAGGTGTCGTCCCCATCTCGCAAGAGCGGCCATACTTGCCGCGAACCGGGGATCAAGTCCAGCCGGCCCGTTCAGCGGGTAAGTTCATTCGCGCCGGGCCGACCCGAAAACCCTGTTGACCGGATGGCGCGATCGCGCGCGGCCCATTGCCGGGACGGCCGCGATCGCCTAAACAAGGGGCTTGTCCGCGGGCCGCCCTACCGGTCCGCCACCAGGTTCACCCCTCACGAATCGTCCCATGGAGATGATGAGCAAGGATCGGGCGGCTGTTGCCCGTTCAGACGATGGTGCGGATGCGTTTCCCGCTTTCGAGGAGATCGCCGGCGCGATCGAGACGGGCTGGCTGATCCTGTGCGATCATGCCTCGAACGCTTTGCCTGCCCGCTATGGCGATCTCGGCCTGCCGGCGTCGGAATTCGAGCGGCACATCGCCTATGACATCGGCGCCGAAGCCGTGACGCGGCGGCTTGCGCGGGAAACCGGCGCGCCGGCGGTAATGTCGCGATTCTCCAGGCTGCTGATCGATCCCAATCGCGGCCGCGACGACCCGACCCTGCTGATGCGCCTGTCGGACGGCGCGGTCGTGCCCGGCAACGCGCATGCGGATGCTAAGGAAAAGCAGCGCCGGATCGATAGCTATTACGAACCCTATCACCAGGCGATCAATTCGGCGATCGAGCGGGCGATCGCGGCCGGGCATCCGCCGGCCCTGATCTCCATTCACAGCTTCACGCCGCTGTGGCGGGGAACGCGGCGGCCCTGGGAGATCGGCTTTCTGTGGGACAAGGACCCGCGCCTTGCCGAGCCGTTCATCGAGATGTTCCGCCGCGATCCGCTGCTCACCGTCGGCGACAACGAGCCCTATACCGGGCAATTGATCGGCGACTGCATGTACCGGCACGGCACCCTGCGCGGCCTTGCCCATGTGCTGGTGGAGCTGCGTCAGGACCTGATCGCCGAGGAACCGGGGCAGGCGGAGTGGGCCGGCCGGATCGCCGATGCGCTTTCCGCCCTTGCCGGAAGGCAGGGCCTGAACGAGATTCGTCACTATGGATCGGCCACCAAGGCATCAGGAGGCGAGGAATGAGCGAACTCGATCAACAGACCAAGCTGGAACTGGAAGCGGCGGCCTTTCGCCGGCTGGTCAGCCATTTGCGCGAGCGCACGGACGTCCAGAACATCGACATGATGAATCTTGCCGGATTCTGCCGCAATTGCCTGTCCAACTGGTATCGCGAGGCAGCCGAGGAACGCGGCCTTGCCGTCGACAAGGAGGCAAGCCGCGAGACCGTCTACGGCATGCCCTATGCCGACTGGAAGGCGAAGTACCAGACCGAGGCGACGCCGGAGCAGAAGGCGGCTTTCGAGGCCGCCAACAAGGATCACTAGAGGATATCAACGCGACCATGTCCGACACCGATTTCAGCGGCACCGAGGGTGCCGCGCGCAGCCAGTTGCATTCCATCGTCCAGCGCATCGAGCGGCTGGAGGAAGAGAAGAAGGCGCTCGCCGACGACATCCGCGACGTCTACGCGGAGGCGAAGGCCAACGGCTTCGACACCAAGGCGCTGCGCTCGGTGATCCGCCTGCGCAAGCAGGACCAGGCGGAGCGGCAGGAACAGGAAGCGATCCTGGCGACCTACATGGTGGCGCTCGGCATGGTGACCGAGGAGTAGGCGGGGTCGCGGCCTGGCTGCCCGTGTCCGGATGTGTTGCCGGCATCGGTGGATAAGAGGCCGGCGCGGGTGGCCATGGATTGCCGGGGGCACGTCCGCCGATGTCCGGTTTAGCGGTCGCCTGGCTTTGCGGGCGGTGACTGACCGCTACCGCTGACGGGCCCTCACCCGGCCCTTCGGGCCGCCCTCTCCCGCCAAGGGGGAGAGGGTAAGAGTCCCGCGGCACCCTCGTTCTCCCCTCTCTCCTTGTGGGAAAGTGGTAGAGTTTACGGGAACCGGGCCGCGTAGCACGGACCCTCTCCCCTTCGCGGGAGAGGGTGGCCCGAAGGGCCGGGTGAGGGGGCGTCAAAATCACCACCGGGGGCTGGATCCCGGCAATCCATGACCACAGTCGCCTGCGTTAAGTGGCCAAGGCTTGCCTGGAACGCCTTCCATACACAAACGGCCGAAGCCCGGCCTCTAGCGCAGGATCGTCGCCGTCGGGTCGACACGGCCGACGCGGTTGGGGCGGACCGGTTCGGGCTGGCGCGAGGCGAGCTGGTAGGTGCGGGTCGCAACCGGCACGACGACCGGGCCGGTGAAGCGGCGCATCGGGAACTCGAAGGGCGGCCGGTCCTCGAAGCGGGAGTCGACGACCGGGCCGGTCAGCGTGGCCAGCGCGCCGATATCGGCGTGATCGGGCTGGCGCAGAACGACCAGGGCCGGATCGCGCAGGCAGGTGCCGCTGGCCATGAACGGGTCGAGCGCCTCGCGGCGATGATCGATCGCCACCAGTGCCGGACCGGACCGGATCGGGATCCGCTGGCCGGTGAAGGTCGCCGAGAACGGCGGCATATCCGCAACGGCGCCGGGATCGGCCAGTGCGGTTACGATCTCGCCGGCCGGTTCGGCGGGGTCGGCAAGCAGGTCGGCGATGGTGCCGGCCCCTGTGGCCGGGCCTGCGGTTTCGGCGAGCAATGGCCGTTCGCGCGGCAGGGCAGGGGCTTCGTCCAACGGCGTCAGGCTGGCGACGACAGTGGCTTTGGGGACGATGGCTTTGGGGACGATGGCTTCGGGGACAGCGGGCTTGGCTTGGGGAAGCGGCGCTACGATCTCCGACGCGGTGTCCTCGGTTGTGCGCGCGGTTTCGCCGGCAGGCTCGAGCGCCGCGACCAGCGTCGGCTTGGGTTCGGGAACCGGTGCGGTCACGTCGGTTCCGCTATCGTCGACCCGGTCGTCTTCTGCTGGCGTTTCGGATGCCGAAATCTGCGGTGTCGGACGCTGGCGGGGCAGCGGCGCGTCGGCGCGCGCGGCGGGCGTCAGCGAGGCGACTACCGTCCGTTCTGGCGTCCGTTCCGGCGTCCGTTCGGGGACCGGTTCGCTCGGGGTGGTGTCGGCGTCGCGCCGGTTGCGGTTGAACAGGCCGGCAAGGCCGGTGCGCGTGCCGGCATTGGCCGAGGTGGTCCGTTCGGTGCCGGCCGTACTCGCCGTGCTGGCGCGTTCGACGCTGGCCGGCCGGCTGCTCGCGCCCGATGAGCGGCTGCCCGCCGAGGAGACCGAGGCCGTCGTCAGGATGGCCGCGTCCTCACGCGCCGCGCCGACCGCCGCCCGCGTCGTGGCGCCGGAGGAGGCGAAGGCGAGCCGGGTGCGCGAGGATGTGCTGCCGCCGCGCGCCAGTTGCGCCTTGGCGGCCTCATAGCCCTTCATCGGCTTGCCGTCGGAGGGCATGTGCACCGTCTTGCCGTCCGGGAACACGCGGGCGAGCTGCGAGCGCGTCATGCGCGGCCAGTGGCGGACGCTGCCGGTGTCGAGATGGACGAAGGGCGAGCCCGATGTGGGATAGAAACCAACGCCGCCGCGCTGGAATTTCAGCCCGATCTCGCGCAGCTTGGCCAGCGGCACGCCGGGAATGTAGAAGTCGAGCGCCTTGCCGACCGTATGCTGGCTGGTCTTGGCGACGCCACGCGAGCGCGAGCGCAGCATCGCGTTGGTGACCGGCGAGCGGTAGCCCGACAGGATATAGATCGGCCCGTTCGAGCCGGCCTGTCGGCGCACCTCCCAGATCAGATCCACCAGCTTGGGATCCATGGTGGTCGCCTCGTTGCGCCGCCAGTCGCGCATGATGTAGTTGATCTTCTTCATGGCGGCGGAGTCGTAGCGACCGTTGCGCTTGTAGGTGACCTCCAGGGTCTCGCCGGTGTGGAGCTGCTTGAACGACAGGCTGCGGGTTTCGGCGAGCGCGGTCGTGGAGACCCCGGTGAGGAGCGCGAAACCGGCAAGCGCGATGGCACCCGCGAACAGGCCGCGCCTGTCGCCCAGGCCGCACCTGTCGCCGCCGGCTGGCGACCGCCATATCGGGCCGTGCCGACCCGCTACCCCCGTTTTGCGCTGCTTGCTCAAGAAGTCCCGTCCGCGGCCTTTTACCGTTCTCGCCCTACCCCGATGTCCCGTCCCGATGCGTTGCCCAACGCTTCTGCGGCCGTCCCCCGTCTGGCCGTCCCCTACCTGCATACTCCGATTATGCCGGGCTATGTCCGGCGGGGCGTCCGATCGGGCGATTTTCTGCGTGATTGGTTAACCGATTATGAGCCTGACCGTATTGCGCTATCCCAAGATCGTGGCGCCATTTTGCCGCAGCCAATGGGGCGTATCGCATTTTTTGCCCCGTCCGATCAACTCTACCCGTCAGCCGCCCAGTTCCATCGCTGCCTTCATGCGGCTGTCATAGTCGTATAGGTCGGCGCGCTTCTGGGTCTCGCCGGCCTCGTCCACCCAGACGGTGAAGTAGGTCAGGTGCACCGGCACGTGCCGCTTCAGGTTGTGGGCGCCGTTGTCGCCGCCGCCGATCAGCTTCTTGATGCGCTGGCCGTTGAGCTGATCCTCGCGGGCGAGCAGGGCGTCGGCGAACTCGACCGGCTTGTCGACGCGCACGCAGCCGTGGCTGAAGCTGCGCACCGAGCGGGCGAACAGGTTGCGGGTCGGCGTGTCGTGCAGATAGACGGCATGCTTGTTGGGGAACATGAACTTGACCCGGCCGAGCGCGTTGGCGCCGCCGGGTGGCTGGCGGAAGCGGAACGGCATGGTCTCCGGGTTCCACAGCGTCCAGTCGACGGAGCGCGGATCGATCACCACCTCGCTGCCGCCGCCGGTATAGATGACCTCGAGGCCGCGGCGCGCGAAGAAGTTCGGATCCCGGCGGATCTGCGGCATCATCTCCTCGGCCGCGATCGATCGGGGGACGTTCCAGTAGGGATTGACGTCGACATATTCGATCTGGTCGGAGAAGACCGGTGTCTGGTTCTTCCTGGTGCCGACGATGACGCGGGTCTCGAAGAACGGCGCGCCGTCGGCGACGACCCGCAGGCGGAATTCTGGAATGTTCACCCAGACATGGAAGTCGCCCATGTCGCGCGGCACCCAGCGCCAGCGCTCCATGTTGACCAGAACATCCTCGACCGTGATCTCGGTGCCGCCGTTGAGGGCTGCCAGCGTCTGCGGGCCGACGACGCCGTCGACATCGAGGCTGGCGCGCTCCTGAAACGCCTCGACGGCTGCGACGGTCGCCGCGTCATAGACCAGCGCCGCCTCGCCCTCGATCGCCGGCAGTCCGAGCCGGGCGCGTAGCGCGGGCAGGCGGTCGTCCGCCTTGCCGGGCTTCATCGACGCGCCGGCCGGCACCGGCGTCGGCACGTCGGCGGGATCGCGGCTGCGCAGGTCCTCCAGAAGGGCCTGCAGCGCCTTGAACTGCGGATGCGGCGGATTGAAGCCGTCGAGATAGGCGGCGCGGTCGTCGGCCTCGGCCAGGCCGGCCAACACGGTCTCGGCCTGTGGCCGCACGCGCTTCGGCGTCGTGAACTCGCCCAGCGATTCCGGTTCGAACGTGCCGTATTGGGCATCATGGGCAAAGCGCAGGGTGGCAGCCGTCAGGTCGAGCTCGGCCTTGGCGAGCGCTGCGCTGCGCGGATCGGTACCGGCGGCATCGAGCGTGCCGAGCGAGGCGACGTCGATGCCCGTCTCGCCGACATCGAGGCGCGGCGTCGCGTAGCGGGTCGGATTCAGGCCGTCGAAGTCGGCGCGGCCGAGACGGTCGATGACGCTGCGGGCGGACGCGTTCAGCTTGCCCTGGCCGAGCCAGAGCGGGGCAAAGTCTCGGTTTGAATAGAACGCGGCGACGGCCTTATCGAGGCCCTTGTCGGCTAAGATCGCGGCTTCGAGCGCGGCGGCGATAGCGTCGCTGCTTGGCGGGGTCGGGGTTTCGGCTGTATCGGTCTTTAGAACCTCGGTCTCGGCAGCCGGTTCCGTGGCGCTGTCGGCCTCCGGGATCGCGCCGGTCGTCAGCGGCGTCTCGATCCGGGCGCTTTCGATGTCGGGCGTTTCCGATATCCCGGTATCGAGCGGCGCGCTGTCGACGGGGTCAAGCTTCGCCGTGCCCGTAGCGGTATCTGCAGGCGCGGGCTCGTCGGCCTCAATCGCGGCGTCCGTCAAGGGCTTTGCCACCGGCTTCGGCACCGGTGCCGTCGGCGCGGCGCTTGCGACCGCATCGGGATCGATCACCCGTCCATCCGGCGGCGAGGCCACGGGCATGGCGCTGGCGGAAGACGCGGCGAGGCCCGCGGCAAGCGATACGCTGGCGACGAGGGCGGCCCGGAGCCTTGGATGGCGCCTTGGATGGCGCATGGGGCGGGCAACGATGCGGCGATGATCCTTCATGCGCGCGACGCTACCCGAATTCGCTTGAATCGGCTAGGGCCTGTCAAGGAAGATGAGAGTGGTGTCGGCGTACCCCATTTCGTTGCTGGCTAGCCGCGAAGCGCGCCGTAGTGTGATCACTTCAAGCGGTTCGCGGCAACGTCCAGCGGCGAAATGGGGTTCGTCCTGAAAGGATTCGATCCGTTTTGCCCACTTTCGCGCTCTTCGTCGTCGAATATGCACAGCATGTCCTTCCTCCTCAGAACACGAAATTGAACAAAACGGATCGACCCGACACCGCTCTCATCTTCCTTGACAGGCCTTTGCTCACAAATGCGTCAAAGGTGCCTTATTCCGCAGCGTCCAGTTCGAGTTCCTTCAAGCGCCGGTAGAGCGTCGAGCGGCCGATGCCGAGCCGGCGCGCCACCTCGCTCATGCGGCCGCGATAGTGGTCGAGGGCGAAGCGGATGAGATCGGCCTCGATGTCCTCCAGCGGCCGCACGTCGCCGTCTTCCGACAGGATCGGAACGGCCTCGCGTCCGGTGTCCGGCGATGGCCAGACCCCGACAGGGTGGGGCATGGCGGGGCGTGATATGGCGGGATGGGGCATGGCGGAGGTTGGCATAGTGACTCGGCCGGACGCAAACCGGTCCGTCGATAGCTCCAGCGCCATGCCGAGGTCCGGTTCGGTGGCCTCCGGCGGTTCTGTGGCGATCGGCGGGGTGGCGATCGGCGGGATCTGCGTGTCCGCCGCGCCGGCCTCGCGGGCCTGCAGCGGCACCTGCGGGAAGTGGTCGACGTCGAGGGCGGGGCCGTCGGCCAGGACGACGGCGCGGAACACGGCGTTTTCGAGCTGGCGGACATTGCCGCGCCAGCCATGGCCGCGCAGCAGGGATATCGCCTCCGGCGTCACCGTCTCGATCCGCTTGCCCTCCTCGGCGGCGAAACGGGTCATGAAGTGCTTGGCGAGCAGCGGAATGTCCTCGGCGCGCTCGCGCAGGGGCGGCAGCAGGATCGGGAAGACGTTGAGCCGGTAATAGAGGTCCTCGCGGAACCGGCCCTGCTGGACCAGGTCGATCATCGAGCGGTTGGTGGCGGAGACCAGCCGGAAATCCGTCTTGACCGGGCGGCGGGCGCCGACCGGGTCGACCTCGCCCTCCTGCAGCGCGCGCAGCAGCTTGACCTGGACGTCGGGCGGCAATTCGCCGACCTCGTCGAGGAACAGCGTGCCGCCGTCGGCCTCGACGAACTTGCCGACACGCTTTTCGGTGGCGCCGGTGAAGGCGCCCTTTTCGTGGCCGAACAGGGTCGATTCGACCAGGTTTTCCGGGATCGCGCCGCAATTGACGGCGACGAACGGCTTGCCCGACCGGGCGCTGGAGCCCTGGATGGCGCGGGCGATCATCTCCTTGCCGACGCCGGATTCGCCCTCGATGATGATCGGGATGTTGGAGGCGGCGGCCCGTTCGCCGAGCTCGATCACCCGGCGCATGGCCGCCGACCGGGTGACGATGTCCCTGAAGGTCAGCGTGCCGTCGGCGCGGCGCTTGATGCGGGCGATCTCGCCTTCCAGCGCGTTGACCTTGAGCGCGTTGCGGATCGAGATCTCCAGCCGCTCGGGGCTGACCGGCTTGACGAAGAAATCGATCGCGCCGGCCTTGATGGCGCCGACGACGGTGTCGATGCCGCCATGCGCCGTCTGCACGATGACGGGCACGGACCTGCCATCCTCACGCATGCGATCGAGCGTGCCCATGCCGTCGAGATCCGGCATCACGAGGTCGAGGACGACGAGGGCGATCTTGTCCCCCTCCGGACCCGACAGCGCGGCCAGCGCTTCATCCCCCGTCGCCGCCGAAACCGTCTCGAAGCCGAACCGCTCGATGGTTCCCTCGAGAATGCGACGCTGCACGGGATCGTCGTCGACGATCAAGATCCGATCGACCATCGGTCCTCCAGACAAACTGCCGGCGCGCAATGGTCCGGCGGGGGTGCGAATACGAACGCCAATCTTGGCCATAGTGGGTAAAGGGGGGCTTAAGCCGATCCTACACAGAGCGAAACGGAGCAGGAACGCGACAACCCTGGCGCGCTACAACCGCCTGAATCGCAAGGTGGTAAAACTTTTTCGCGAAAAACCGGCGGCGGCAGATCTCGCGGTGGATTTCCGCCGATGTTCTGCACGCGCGTTCTTGAAGCGGAGAGGCGCAAGGCTAATATCCGGTAGGCGTCACGGGATTGATGCGTGCTCAAGGCCCCGGTTCAGGATAGGTCCGGTTCAGGATAGGCCCAATTCGGCGGCTTTCCCCAAAAGGAGTGAACAAGACAATGCGGGTTTCCACTGTTGCAGGTGCGGGCGCAGGCGTTGACACCGAGGATCTCGGGGCGCTGCCGGTCTGGAACCTGAGCGATCTCTATCCCTCGATGGATTGCCCGGAGGTGCTGGCCGACCTCGACCGGATGGCGCGCGAGGCGACCGCCTTCGAGACCAAATGGAAGGGCACGCTTGCCGGCCATCTCGACGCCGATGGCGGCGCGGGGACGCTTGCCGAGGCGATCCGCGCCTATGAGGGTTTGAGCGACCTGATCGGCCGGATCATCTCCTATGCCGGCCTGCAGCACGCCCTCGATGTCAGCGATCCGCAGCGCGCCAAGTTCTTCGGCGACGTGCGCGAGAAGGTGACGGATGCCAGCGTCCACCTGCTGTTCTTCCCGCTGGAACTGAATCGGCTCGACGACGCCAAGATCGAGGCGGCGATGGAGGAGCCGGCGCTCGGCCATTACCGCCCGTGGATCGAGGATGAGCGCAAGGAGCGGCCCTATCAGCTCGACGACAAGCTGGAGCAGCTCTTCCACGAGAAGTCGGTCACCGGCCGGGCGGCCTGGAACCGGCTGTTCGACGAGACGATGGCCGGCCTCCGGTTCGAGGTGGACGGCGAGGAACTGACGCTCGAGCCGACGCTCAACCTGATGCAGGACGCCGACGAGGAGAAGCGCCGCAAGGGCGCCCGCGCGCTGATCGAGACCTTCCAGGACAATCTGCCGGTCTTCGCGCTGATCACCAACACGCTGTCGAAGGACAAGGAGATCTCCGATCGCTGGCGCGGGTTCGAGGACGTCGCCGATTCGCGGCATCTGGCCAACCGGGTCGAGCGCGAGGTGGTCGACGCGCTGGTGGAAAGCGTGCGCGGCGCCTATCCGGTGCTGTCGCACCGCTATTACGCGCTGAAAGCCAAATGGTTCGGCAAGGAGCAGCTGGAATTCTGGGACCGCAACGCGCCCCTGCCGGAGGTCGAGCAGAAGACCTATGCCTGGCCGGAGGCGCGCGACACCGTGCTGTCGGCCTATTCGGCCTTCTCGCCGGAAATGGCGAAGCTCGCCGAGCCGTTCTTCGAGCGCGGCTGGATCGATGCGCCGGTGAAGCCCGGCAAGGCGCCCGGCGCCTTCTCGCATCCCACCGTGCCGAGCGCGCATCCCTACGTGCTGCTCAACTATCTCGGCCGGCCGCGCGACGTGATGACGCTTGCCCATGAGCTTGGCCACGGCGTCCATCAGGTGCTGGCCGGCCCGCAGGGCGCGCTGATGGCGCCGACGCCGCTGACGCTTGCCGAAACGGCCAGCGTGTTCGGCGAGATGCTGACCTTCAAGGCGCTGCTTGCCCGCACGACCGACGCCAAGGCGCGCAAGGCGCTGCTCGCCTCCAAGGTCGAGGACATGATCAACACGGTGGTCCGCCAGATCGCCTTCTACGTATTCGAGCGGCGCGTCCATACCGCCCGGCGGGAGGGCGAATTGACGGTTCAGGATCTCAACCGGATCTGGCTGGAAGTGCAGGGCGAGAGCCTGGGGCCGGCGATCCGGCTTGGCGACGGTTACGAGGGCTTCTGGTGCTACGTGCCGCATTTCATCCACTCGCCGTTCTACGTCTATGCCTATGCCTTCGGCGACTGCCTGGTGAACTCGCTCTACGCGATCTACGAAAACGCCTCGGACGGGTTTGCGGAGAAGTATTTCGCCATGCTGCGGGCCGGCGGCACCAAGCATCATTCCGAACTGCTCGCCCCGTTCGGCCTCGATGCCCGCGATCCGGATTTCTGGACCATGGGGCTGAAGGTGATCGAGCGGTTGATCGACGACCTGGAGGCGATGGAGGCGTGAGACCATGCCGATCCTGTTGATCCTCATCCTGGCGGTGATCATCGCCCAGGTCGGTTTCTGGAAGACGCTCGGGGCGATCCTCGGCGCGGTCGCGATGGTCGTGCTGCTGATTTTCCTGGCGATCGTGGCGATGGCGCTGATCGCCGCCCTGATGATGCGCCGGGCGGGGCGCCGGTATCCGGGACGGCGGTATTGAGCAGGACCCGATGAGCGAGCGCGGCCCGACCTCGAAAGATCGCGAGCAGAACCGGTTTCACAAGCGGGCGCGCCGCTATGCGCGGGTCGGCACCAATGTCGGCGGGGTGGCGGCCAAGATGGCCGGCCGGCGATTGCTGGGACGCGAGGACAACCGGGAAAAGAGCGCGCTGGAACTGGCTGCCGCGCTCGGGGGCCTGAAAGGCCCGATCATGAAGGTCGCCCAGCTCATCTCGACCATCCCCGAGGCGATCCCGGCCGAATATGCGGTCGAACTGGCCAAGCTCCAGTCGAACGCGCCGCCGATGGGCTGGGCCTTCGTCAAGCGCCGCATGGCCGCCGAACTGGGGCGGGACTGGCGCAGGCATTTCGCCGAGTTCGAACACGAGGCCGCGGCGTCCGCCTCGCTCGGCCAGGTCCACAAGGCGGTGTCGCTTGACGGCGAACCACTTGCCTGCAAGCTGCAATATCCCGACATGCAGTCGGCCGTCGAGGCGGACCTCGCCCAGCTCGATATCCTGTTTGCCATCCACCGGCGCATGGACCCGGCGATCGATACCTCCGAGATGGGCGGCGAGATCGCCGCCCGGGTGCGCGAGGAGCTCGATTACGAGCGCGAGGCAGCCCACATGCGGCTCTATGGCGAGATTTTGCGCCAGGAGGGCCATATCCGCGTGCCGGCGGTGATCGAGGACCTGTCGACGCGGCGGCTGCTCACCATGGGTTGGCTCGAAGGCACGCCGATGCTCGACCATACCGGCGATGCGCTGGAAGACCGCAACCGGCTCGCCACCGCCATGTTCCGGGCCTGGTGGTATCCGTTCTCGCGCTACGGCGTCATCCACGGCGACCCGCATCTGGGCAATTATTCGGTCTACGACGAAGACGGTGCGCCGGGCGGCATCAACCTGCTCGACTATGGCTGCATCCGCATCTTCCCGGCGAAATTCGTCGGCGGCGTCATCGATCTCTATAACGGACTGCGGACCGAGGACGAGGCGCTGATCGTCCATGCCTACGAGACCTGGGGCTTCCGCGGCCTGTCGAAGGACCTGATCGAGATCCTCAACATCTGGGCGCGGTTCATCTACGGCCCGCTGATCGAGGACAAGGTGCGGGCGATCGCCGACGGGGTGTCGGCTGCCGAATACGGCCGCAAGCAGGCCTTCACCGTGCACAAGGGGCTGAAGGAAAAGGGACCGGTGCGGGTGCCGCGCGAATTCGTGTTCATGGACCGGGCGGCGATCGGGCTTGGCGCGGTGTTCATCCACCTGCGCGCGGAATTGAATTTCCACCGCCTGTTCAACGAAACGATCGAGGCCTTCGATCTTGACCATCTGGCCGACCGGCAGGCGGACGCGCTGAAGCGGGCCGGCGTCGACACGGATGCGGCGGCATGAGCGGTGATGTGAGCGACCGCGCGTTCCTCAATTTCGCAACCGTCGTTAAGCGGATGCTCGGCGATCTGACCGGACTGAAGATCGTCGATATCGGCTCGGGGACAGGGCCCGTCACGCGACGGCTTGCGCAGTTCGGCGCGGACGTGGTCGGGGTCGAGCCGAACGCGGATGTGGTCGCCATGGCCGAGGCGAAGGGTGGCGGTCCAGCCTATGTCACCGCACCGGCGGAGGCGACGGGCCTTGACGATTGCGCCTTCGATCTGGCGTTCTTTTCCAACAGCCTGCATCACGTGCCCGACATGGCGGCGGGCCTGCGCGAGGCCTGCCGGATCACGCGGGCCGGCGGGCGGATTGCGGTGATGGAGCCGGAGGCGCCCGACCCGTTCTTCCCGGTCATGCGCCATATCGATGATGAAAGCGCCGTCTACGATGAGGCGCAGGCAGCGCTTGGCGATGCCGTTGCGGCGGGATTGCTGCGGCGGGCCGGCAACCTGCACTATGCCGCGAAATACAGGGTCGCGAGCCTCGAGGCGATGCTGGAGAATTTGATCACGGTCGACTCAGGCCGCAGCCTCGCCGATCAAGACCGGCCGGCGGTGGAAGCCGCCTTCGCCGCGGCCTTCGTGCCGGACGACAAGGGCGGCTATATCCCGACCTGGTCGCGGCTCGACGTGTTCGAGCGGCCGTAGCCGAACGACGTCCTGCTATCCCGCCTTCGCCACGCCGCGCTCGCTGAGCGCCAAGCTGATCTCGTCGAGGATTGCCGGGTCGTCGATCGTGGCGGGAACCGTATAGGTCTCGCCGTCGGCGATCGAGCGCATGGTCTTGCGCAGGATCTTGCCGGACCGGGTCTTCGGCAGCCGGCCGACCGTCACGACGATCTTGAAGGCGGCGACCGGGCCGATCTTCTCGCGCACGAGCAGGACGATCTCGCGCTCGACCTCCTCGATGCTGCGGCCGACCCCCGATTTCAGCACGACGAAGCCGGCCGGCACCTGGCCTTTCATCTGGTCGGCGATGCCGATGACGGCGCATTCGGCGACATCCGGGTGGCTCGCCAGCACCTCCTCCATACCGCCCGTCGACAGGCGGTGGCCGGCGACGTTGATGATGTCGTCGGTGCGGGCCATGATGTAGAGATAGCCGTCCTCGTCGCGGTAGCCGGCATCGGAGGTGGAATAGTAGCCGGGGAACTCCGCCAGATAGCTGTCGCGGAAGCGCTCGTCGTTCTGCCACAGCGTCGGGAAGCAGCCCGGCGGCAGCGGCAGCTTGATGCAGATCGCGCCCATCTCGCCGGCGGCAACCGGCGCCTGCGCCTCGTCGAGGATCGCCATGTCGTAGCCCGGCATCGGCACGGTCGGCGAGCCGTATTTCACCGGCAGGCTGCCGAGCCCGACCGGATTGGCGGCGATCGGCCAGCCCGTCTCCGTCTGCCACCAGTGATCGATCACCGGCACATTCAGCATCCGTTCGGCCCACTGGATCGTGTCCGGATCGGCCCGCTCGCCGGCCAGGAACAGGGTGCGCAGGCTCGACAGGTCGTACTTGCCGATCAGGCTGCCGTCGGGATCTTCCTTCTTGATCGCCCGGAAGGCGGTCGGCGCGGTGAACAGGGCTGCGACATCGTGCTCGGCGATGACCCGCCAGAAGGTGCCCGCGTCCGGCGTGCCGACCGGCTTGCCCTCGAACAGCACCGTCGCGCAGCCATGCAGGAGCGGCGCGTAGACGATATAGGAATGCCCGACGACCCAGCCGACGTCGGAGGCTGCCCAGAACACCTCGCCGGGGCGGACATCGTAGACCGCGTCCATCGTCCATTTCAGCGCGACCATGTGGCCGCCGGTGTCGCGGACGACACCCTTCGGCTGGCCGGTGGTGCCGGAGGTATAGAGGATGTAGAGCGGATCGGTCGCGGCGACCGGGACGCAATCGGCCCTGTCGCCGGCGGCTGAAGCGGCTGCGGTTTCATCGGCCCAGTCGAAATCCCGGCCGGCGATCAGGTCGGCCGTTTCCATCTCGCGCTGATGGACGATGCAGGCCGACGGCTTGTGGGCGGACAGGTCTATCGCCTCGTCGAGCAGCGGCTTGTACTTGACGATCCGGCCGGGCTCGATGCCGCAGGAGGCCGACAGGATCAGCTTCGGGGTCGAATCGTCGATGCGGGTGGCGAGCTCGCGGGCCGCGAAGCCGCCGAACACGACCGAATGGATCGCGCCGATGCGCGCACAGGCGAGCATGCCGATCGCCGCCTCCGGGATCATCGGCATGTAGACGATGACCCGGTCGCCCTTTTCCACCCCGTGTTTGCGCAGGACCGCGGCGAGCGTCGCGACCGCGTCGGTCAGTTCGCTGTAGGTATAGGTCTGCTTGGCGCCGGTGACCGGGCTGTCATAGATCAGGGCTGCCTGATCGCCGCGGCCGGCGGCGACGTGGCGGTCCAGGCAGTTGTGGGCGGTGTTGCATTCGGCGCCGGCGAACCAGCGGCCGTAGACCCCGGCATCGGCGTCGAATACCTTGTCCCAGGGTCGCGACCAGTCGATATCGGCCGCCGCCTGCGCCCAGAAACTCTCCGCATCGCGCTTCCAGCTTTCATAGACTTCATGATATCGGCTCGTCATGCGCCCCTCCCGGATGCTCTTGCGGCCCTCTCCGCGCGGAGGGCTTGCGTCTTGGCCGCGATTGTGTCCGTCATGGCCGCCAACGCAAGTCCAAATCCTAGTCCTTTCGTTTGACCCCCGACCCGATTGAAAGCGCTGACGCCGCGGCAAACCACCGCATCGCCGTCAAGGAACCCGAGAACACCGGATGATCACCGATCCGCTCTTCTACGCCGTCGCGATCCCGGCGATCCTGCTGACCGGTCTGTCGAAAGGCGGCTTCGGCGGCTCGATCGGCATGCTGTCGGTGCCGCTGATGGCGCTGGTCATCCCGCCGGTGCAGGCCGCCGCGATCATGCTGCCGATCCTGATGATGATGGACGCGGTCGGCCTGATCGCCTGGCGCGGCACCTTCGACCGCACCGCGATCGGCATCCTGATCCCGGCAGGGATTGCCGGCACGGCGATCGGCTGGGCGACGGCTGCCTATGTGACGGAAGCCCATATCCGCCTGATCGTCGGCATCGTCGCCGTGCTGTTCACCGCGCAGTATTTTCTGGCCGGATCGGCTGGCAACACGCCCAGGCGGCACAACAGGGTGAAGGGGACGATCTGGGGGACGCTTGCCGGCTTCACCAGCTTCGTCAGCCATGCCGGCGGGCCGCCGTTCCAGATGTACATGCTGCCGCTGCGGCTCGATCCCAAGCTCTATGCCGGCACGGCGATCCTGGTCTTCTCGATCGTCAACGCCTCCAAGCTGGTGCCGTACTACGTGCTCGGGCAGTTCTCCGCCGACAATCTGTGGACATCGGCGGTGCTGCTGCCGCTGGCGCCGGTCGCGACGCTATGCGGCGTCTGGCTCGTCAAGCGCCTCCGCCCCGAGCCGTTCTACAAGGTGATGTACGCGGCGCTCCTGGTGATCGGCTGCAAGCTGATCTGGGATGGGCTGTCGATGCTTTATTGACGGCATCGATCGAGGCCTGCCTTGAATGTCTCTCATTTGAGATGCATATTGTGCTCATGGAGAGTTGCCCATGACCGCCCAGACATCGATGCTGCACGTCCGCGTGGACGATGAGACCAAGACCAAGGCCAACGCGGCGCTGAACGCGATGGGCTTGACGATGTCCGATGCCGTGCGCCTGCTGCTGCACCGCGTCGTCGCCGATCAGGCCTTTCCGCTGGAACTCAAGGTCCCGAATACGCAGACGCGTGCCGCGATGACCGAGGCTGACGAGATCGCCGGCAAACACCGCAACCGGTTCGCCGAAGCCGAAACCCTGTTCGAAGACCTTGAAGCGAACGGCAAGAAGTAAGCGGGCGTCGCCGCCGCGAAGCTCCGATTACACCAAGGCCTTTCTCAAGGACTGGAAGCGCCTGTCGGGCTCCGGCCGCTATGACATGAACCGTCTGAGGACGGTCATGCTCCTTCTCATCGCCAACGAAGCCCCCTTGGGCGCGGAGTGGCGCGACCATCCGTTGCGCGGCGAGTGGAGCGCCTTTCGCGAGTGCCATGTCGGCGGGGATTTCCTGCTGATCTACAGGATCTATGACGGAAAACCGGAGCAGGTGGTTTTCGTGCGCGCCGGCACCCATGCAGATCTGTTCGGGGAATGAGATATATCCGGATATCAGGCGGTTGAACGATCGTCGGGGTGTGACAAGCCGATTGCCTCGGCTACGTCACCGAACTAGCTTCGCAACACGTCATACCGGCTCAACGAAGCCCAACCCGATGGATCGGCGAATACGCATCCGTTCAAGGACGAGGAAATGTCCATGTCTGGTCCCTACGACCTCGATCTCGACAAGAAGCCGGCCAACTACCAGCAGTTGACGCCGCTCGCCTTCCTGGAACGGGCCGCCAGCGTGTTCCCGGACCGGACCGCGATCATCCATGGCGACGCCCGTACGTCCTATGCCGATTTCTATGCTCGCGCCCGGCGGCTCGGCTCGGCGCTTGAAAAGCGCGGCATCGGCAAGGGCGACACGGTGTCGGTGGTGCTCGCCAACACCCCGCCGATGCTGGAGGCCCATTACGGCGTGCCGATGACCAGGGCGGTGCTCAACACCATCAACACCCGGCTCGACGCCCAGGTCATCGCCTTCACGCTGGATCACGCCGAAACCAAGGTGCTGATCGTCGACCGGGAGTTTTCGGGCGTCGTCAAGGAGGCGCTGGCGCTCAGCGAAGCCGATCCACTGGTGATCGACTATTCCGACCCGGAGTTCCCGCAGACGGGCGAGCGCATCGGCTCGATCGATTACGAGGAGTTTCTGAGCACCGGCGACCCCGACTACGCCTGGCACATGCCCGACGACGAATGGGACGCGATCTCGCTCAACTACACCTCCGGCACGACCGGCAATCCGAAGGGCGTCGTCTATCACCACCGCGGCGCCTATCTGCTTGCCCAGGGCAACGTGCTGACCGGCTCGATGGCCAAGCACGCGGTCTATCTGTGGACCCTGCCGATGTTCCATTGCAACGGCTGGTGCTTCCCCTGGACGCTGTCGGTGATCGCCGGCACCCATGTCTGCCTGCGCCAGGTCCGCCAGAAGCCGATCTGGGACGCGCTCGCCGATCACCGGGTGACCCATCTGTGCGGCGCGCCGATCGTCATGGCGACGATCCTCAATGCCGCCGAGGAGGACAAGCGGGCGCTCGACCATACCGTCGAGTTCTTCACCGCCGCGGCCCCGCCGCCCGAGGCGGTTCTGGCGGCGATGGCCGAGAACGGCTTCAACGTGACCCATCTCTACGGCCTGACCGAGACCTACGGACCCGCCGTCGTCAACGACTGGAAGGTCGAATGGGACGGGCTGGACGGCGCCCATCGCGCCGCCCGCAAGGCGCGCCAGGGGGTGCGCTATGCGGCGCTGGAGGCGCTCAGCGTCCGCGATCCGGAAACGATGGCCGAAGTGCCGGCCGACGGCGAGACCATCGGCGAGGTGATGTTTCGCGGCAATGTGGTGATGAAAGGGTATCTGAAGAACCCGCAGGCCAGTGCCGAGGCCTTTGCCGGCGGCTGGTTCCATTCCGGCGATCTCGGCGTCATGCATCCCGACGGCTATATCCAGCTCAAGGACCGCTCGAAGGACATCATCATTTCCGGCGGCGAGAACATCTCCTCGATCGAGGTCGAGGACGTCATCTACAAGCACCCCGCCGTCCAGGCCGTCGCCGTGGTCGCCAAGCCGGACGACAAATGGGGCGAGACGCCCTGCGCCTTCATCGAGGTGAAGCCGGGGGAAACGGTGTCGGACGAGGCGATCATCGCCTGGTGCCGCGAGCACCTGGCGGGCTTCAAGTGTCCCCGTGCGGTGGTCTTCGCCGAGCTGCCGAAGACCTCGACCGGCAAGATCCAGAAATTCGTGCTGCGGGAAATGGCGAAAGACGCCTGAGGCGCCTGCCTCGGGCGCTGGTGTCGGCTTCTGGGGCTACCTGGAAACGGGGCCATCGCGGCATCGCGCCTGATCCCCGGCTGGTTTACCCGAAGATTTCGATTCGCCCGGAAATCCGATCCGTTCGAAACTCTCCAAACATCCCGGCGTCCGGTTGACCGGCCGCCGGGAAGAAACGGCATTCAGTATCGGCGCCCCCGCCGAAGGAAAATCAGATCCGAAGTGCGGACCGGACCCAAGGTGCCAGGATCAGGATTTTGGACCTGCCGGCACCGGCCGTCCTCTATCGCTTTAGTGGATAGAGTGTCCGTCCGCGCGTATTCGTTCGATTTCCTCTTTCAATCGCAGTTTCTTCTTCTTCATGTCCGCGACCCGGACATTGTCTGCATACGGCCTCGACATCTCCTCCTCGATGGAACGCTCCAGCGCCTGGTGCTTCTCAACGAGTTCGGCTAAATGCGCTGCCAAGGTCATGTGTTTACCTCCTTTGGCTGCCGCTGAAAGTGTCGGATAAGTGTGACACAGACCCACTAGGTTGTCGAATTTTTCGACCCCCTCGCCCTATTGATATTGTCCCGCAGAAAGGCCGTTTCAAGACGCGATTGACCGCTTTCGCGTCGCGGTGCGCGACCCCGATCTGCTATACTGTTTTCCTGTCTTGAGCGTCCGTCCGGACGGCGCCTGATTCGAAGGGCCGGTCGCCCCATGCGCAAGGAAACCGATGA
Source organism: Tepidamorphus sp. (assembly GCA_028280885.1). Taxonomy (GTDB): domain Bacteria; phylum Pseudomonadota; class Alphaproteobacteria; order Rhizobiales; family Tepidamorphaceae; genus Microbaculum. The sequence continues at coordinate 14,073 of JANQKY010000091.1, read as the reverse complement.
GTGAGGAAGACGAAGAGGCGCTTCGCGCGGAACTGGTGGCCCTGCGCCAGGAGCATCGCGACCTCGACGGGGCGATCGCGGCGCTGGAAACGTCCGGATCCGGCGACAATCTGCAAATCAAGCGGCTGAAAAAGCGGAAACTCGTCCTGAAGGACCGCATATCCCATATCGAGGATCGGCTGACGCCCGATATCATCGCGTGAGGCCCGCCGTCATCGCGTGTTAACCGGGACTGCTTGCCCGTCCGCCGCCGATCCCTATAATCGCCGGCTTTTTCAGGGGCGACTGCAATCAGGGGAGACTTCAGGACGATGGCACGGACGCCGCCGGTGGCGATCATCATGGGCAGCCAGTCCGACTGGCCGACCATGCGCCATGCAAGCGAGACGCTTGAGGCGCTGGCAGTAGACTGCGATGTGCGAATCGTTTCCGCGCACAGGACGCCGGAGCGCCTCTACCGATTCGCCCGCGAGGCCCGGGAGCGGGGCTTCAAGGTCATCATCGCCGGGGCCGGCGGCGCGGCCCATCTGCCGGGCATGACGGCGGCGCTGACGCCGCTGCCGGTGTTCGGCGTGCCCATCGAATCGAAGGCGCTGAGCGGGCAGGACAGCCTGCTGTCGATCGTCCAGATGCCGGGCGGCATTCCCGTCGGCACGCTGGCGATCGGCAGGGCCGGCGCGATCAACGCCGCGCTGCTGGCAGCCGCCGTGTTGGCGCTCGGCGACGAGGCGCTTGCCGAGCGGCTCGACCAGTGGCGCCAGGCGCAATCGGACCGGGTCGCCGAGGTGCCGCAGGATTGAGGAGTGGCGGCGATATGACGGTAACCGCACAGGACGGCACCGATCACGGCGCAGCGGCACTCGAGCCCGGCGCGACGATCGGCATTCTCGGCGGCGGCCAGCTCGGCCGGATGCTGGCGCTTGCCGCCGCCCGGCTCGGCATGCGCTGCCACATCTATTGTCCCGATCCGCAAAGCCCGGCCTTCGACGTCGCCGCCGCCAGGACGGTCGCCGCCTATGACGATCGCGAGGCGCTGACCGCCTTCGCGGCGGATTGCGATGTCGTTACCTATGAATTCGAGAACGTGCCGGCGCTGACCGTCGATACGCTGAGCCCCCTCGTGCCGGCCCGGCCCGGCCGCCGGCCGCTTGCCGTCTGCCAGGATCGGCTGGAGGAAAAGCGGCTGCTCGAAGGTCTCGGCATCGGCTCAGCGCCCTGGCGAAAGATCGACAGTCTCGACGGCCTGCGCGCCGGCGTCGCCGATCTCGGCGGCCCGTGCGTGCTGAAGACCCGCCGGCTCGGCTATGACGGCAAGGGCCAGGCGCGGCTCAAATCCACGGGCGATGCCGATCGCGCCTGGGAGGCGATTGCCGGTGCGCCGGCGATCCTGGAGGCCTTCGTGCCGTTTTCGCGCGAGGTCTCCGTCGTCTGCGCGCGTGGCGTCGCCGGGGATTTCGCCGCCTATGACGTCACCGAGAACCATCATGAGGCCGGGATCCTCAGGGTAAGCCGGGTGCCGGCCGGGATCTCGGAGGCCGGCGCCGCGGTTGCCGTCGACATCGCCCGGCGGATCGCCGAGGCGCTCGGCCATGTCGGCGTGATGGCGGTGGAAATGTTCCTGCTGGATGACGACAGCGGCGAGCGCCTGCTCGTCAACGAGCTTGCCCCGCGCGTCCACAATTCCGGCCACTGGACGATCGAGGCCTGTCCGGCAAGCCAGTTCGAGGCCCATATCCGGGCGATCGCCGGCTGGCCCGTTCCCTCAACCGCCCGGATCGGCGATGCGACCATGACCAACCTGATTGGCGACGAGGCGCTCGACTGGCAGGCGCTCGCGGCCGAACCGGGGGCGGCGCTGCATCTCTACGGCAAGCATGCCATACGGCCCGGCCGCAAGATGGGTCACGTCACCCGCGTCAGGCCGTTTGGCGCGTGAGGCGCAGTTGCCTTAGATCTCTGTGATGTTGGCCAGGACGATCTTCTGCAGGATCAGGGTCGGATTGATCCACTGGTCCATCCGGTTGTAGTTGCCCGAATAGGTGACGACGGTGAGGTTGAGCGAGGGCATCACAAAGAGCCGCTGGCCGCCATTGCCCATCGCGAAGATCGCCTCGCGGAAACCGTTCGCCGCCGGCACCGGCTGACCGGACAGATACCACTGGTTGCTGTATTTGTTGCCGTAGGAGGCCTGCACCTGTGGCGTGCGGCAGCGCTTGAGCCACTGCGATGAGACGACCTGCCTGCCGTCATGGCGCCCGTCGGCGCGCATCATCTCGCCGATGCGGGCAAGATCGCGGGCGTTAAGCCGCAGGCCGGACGCGGTCGCCACCACGCCGTCGTTGCCCCGGTTCCAGTCGAAGGTCTCGATTCCCAGAGGCGCAAACAGCGCCTCGTTTGCGAAGTCGTCGAGCCGTTGGCCGGTTCCGCGCTCGACCAGATAGCCGAGCAGCGCCGAGCAGCCGCCATTGTAGCTCCACTGCGTGCCGGGCTCGGAAACGATCGGCCGGTCGAGGATGAAGCGGTAGCGGTCGTCGGCCTGCTCCATCGCGATTTCGCTGTTTCTGGGATCGGTATAGGGAAGCTGCTCGTTCCACTCGGTGCCGAGCGTCATGTTGAGCGCGTCCGAAACCGTCCAGGCGCTGCGCTGCGGGTCCTCGGCGAGGTCGGGGTATTGCGGAAACGAATCGAGCAGCCGGTCGCCGGGTGCCGCGACGCGGCCCTGATCGAGCGCGATGCCATAGACGAGGCTGGTGATGCTCTTGGTGACCGAACGCAGGTCGTGCAGCGTCGCCGCGTCGAAATCGACGCTGCCGAGCGGCCGTCCCCAATCCTCGTCCTGCCCGGAGAAGTAGCGTTCCAGGACGATGTCGCCGTTGCGAAGGGCGAGCACGGCATGCAGGTTCGACAAGAGGCCCGAGCGTACGCCCAGCGTCAGCCGCTCGTCGATATCGGCTGCGAATCCGGCGCTTTCGGGGGTCTGTTGCGATGCCATGCCGGTTCCTCCCGCGATGCTCAATCCGCCTGCCAGTGCGGCGCCGCCCGTCAGCGCCAGCGCGGTTCGCCGTGTGATTGCCATGGTCCTGCCGATCCCTTTGCAATCCGTGTCGAGAAAACAGGCCGGATATGGTTTCACCCGTTATATTCCGCGAGGTGAATACTATATGATAACCAGGGCATGGCAGCTTCTCGGCAATATGGCCGGTGCCAAGTGGACTTTGCCGGGATTCTCTGCTATGGCCACCCTCGACTTGCTGCCGGCCGGTTTCCGGCCGCGTAGCGTTGGCCGCCGTTTGGATCGATCCGGCGGACATCTTTAAGACTTTGACAGACCATTCGACGACCACGGGAAAGGTGAGTGCGTGCAGGTTATCGTTCGCGAAAATAATGTGGATCAGGCTCTTCGTGCGCTGAAGAAGAAACTGCAGCGCGAAGGCGTGTTCCGGGAGATGAAGCTCCGCAACTTCTATGAAAAGCCGTCCGAGAAGCGGGCGCGCGAAAAGGCCGAGGCGATTCGCCGGGCTCGCAAGCTCGCCCGCAAGCGGGCGCAGCGCGAAGGCCTGATCCCCGGCAAGCGCAAGCGCTGACGGCCGGCCGGGTTTCAAGACAGGACCGGGTTCGTAAAATAAGCCCGGTCGTCCAGAGCCTGACCGAAATCCGGGCGCGCCCGAGCGATGCCATGTCCCGCAAGATCGTGCGCGCTCCGTGATCAGCCCTCCAAAAATTGCCTAAGTGGGCGCGTATGCCAGCGCATTGTCCGTCAACCGTGCCGGCCCTGGAGCGCATGAGAGACCCTGCTAGCGCACGACCTGCCCGTATCAGGCGCCTGCTGATCACAGCGGGCGCGATTGTTGTGGCCGGTCTCATGACCACAGCCTGCCAGACGATGCCCGGCGAGACCTTCGCGTCCGCCGATTCGGGCACGTTTGCCGGTGCCTCGGTCAACATTGCCTCGCTGAGCGATGTCATCAAGCGCGACCCGAACAATCCCAGCGCCTACAATGTGCGCGGCACCGCCTATGGCGCGTCCGGCCGCTATGACGAGGCGCTGGCGGATTTCAACAAGGCGGTCGAGCTCGACCCGCAGTTCCATCAGGCCTATGCCAATCGGGCGCTGGTCTATCGCCAGCTCGGCGACATGGACAAGGCGCTGAAGGATTACGACAAGGCGATCGCCAACGAGCCGCGCTATGCGCCGGCCTATATCGGCCGCGGCAACGTCTATCGCCAGAAGGGCCAGATCTCGCTGGCGCTGTCCGATTTCGACCGGGCGATCCGCCTGCAGTCCGACGATCCGCAGGGCTTCCACAACCGGGCGCTGATCTATCAGAACCGGGGCCTGCACAATTTCGCCATCGAGGACTTCACCACCGCGATCGGCCTCGACCCGACCGCGCCGGAGCCCTATCACGGCCGCGGCATCTCGAACGTCTCGCTGGGCAATACGGACGCCGCGCTCGAGGATTTCAACCGGGCGCTGGAAATCAATGTGCGCTACTACGAGGCCTGGGTGAGCCGCGGCCTGGCGCTCGAGCAGCAGGGCGACTATGCCCAGGCGATCGCCGCCTATAACCGCGCCCTGTCGATCAACGAAGGCTATCAGCCGGCCCGCGAGGGGCTTGCCCGCCTGCGCGGCAAGGTGCCCGGCGGCGGTATTCTCGGCGTGCGCTGAGCATCCGGCGCGGCCTCGGCGCGAGCGTGTGATGCGGGGCTGGATAGGGACATGTCCGTTTCCATCGCGATATTCGGCGGCGCCGGCATCGATCGCGTTGCGCTGACGGATAGCAGGCCGGTTCACGGCGCCTCCAATCCCGGACACCTGGCCACCGCGCCCGGCGGTGTCGGCTTCAACGTTGCCTGCGTTCTTGCCCGCCTGGGCACGCGAGTGCGGCTCATCGCCCGTATCGGCAACGACCCGGACGGGGACATCGTCCTGAGCGCGGCCGGACAGGCCGGCATCGCGACCGACGCCATCACGCGTTCGGCGACATCCCCGACCGCGACCTATCTCGCCGTGCTCGACGACAGGCGCGATCTGGTCGTCGGGGTCGCCGACATGGCGATCCATGAGGACATCACGCCGGACATCCTCGAACCGGCGCTGCCGCACGCAGCCGGCGATGCAATCTGGATCGTCGACGCCAACCTGTCGGCGGAAAGCGTCACTGCGATCGCGGCGCGGGCGCGTCGTCTCGATAAACATCTCGTCGCCCTGCCGGTCTCGCCCGCCAAGGCGATGCGGCTGGATGGGGTCCTCGCCGATATCGACCTGCTGATCGCCAATCGCCGCGAGGCGGCGATGCTGCTGGGCGAACCGTCCGCTAAACCCGCGCCGTCCGATCTTGCGAAAGATCTCCGCGCGCGGTTGCGACAGGACGCTGCGGCGATCGTCACCGATGCGGGCAGTCCGTTGGCGCTCAGCGTCGCGACCGGCGTTCGGGAATTCACGCCGCTGCCCGCCGCTACGCTAAGCGTCAACGGCGCCGGCGATGCCTTTGCCGGCGCCGTGCTCCATGGCCTGGCGATTGGCCGATCGCTTACGGAAGCCATTCCGCTCGGCCTGGCGGCGGCGGCATTGACGGTTGAGAGAGAAGGCACCATACCGGCGGACCTGACCGGCGAGGCGATTGCTGTCCGGCTCAGCCTGGCTTCAACGTAGACAGGCGCCGGGATCGGAGCTGCGATGGAACCGCTTCACATCAAGGACGATGTCGCCGAGGCGCTTGCGACCGGCCGGCCGGTCGTCGCGCTCGAATCGACCATCGTCAGCCATGGCATGCCGTGGCCGCGCAATCTTGAGACCGCGCGTTCGGTCGAGCAGATCGTGCGCGCGGCCGGCGCCGTGCCTGCCTCGATCGCCGTGATCGACGGCAAGGCGCATATCGGCCTCACCGACGCCGCGCTTGAGCAACTCGCCAGGGCCGACGAGGTGCTTAAGCTCTCGCGCGCCGATCTCGCCTATGGCCTGTCATCCGGCCGGCTCGGCGCGACGACGGTTGCCGCCACGATGATCCTCGCCGAACGGGCCGGCATCGCCGTCTTCGCCACCGGCGGCATCGGCGGCGTGCATCGCGGCGCGGCGGACAGCTTCGATATCTCCGCCGACCTCTCCGAACTCGCGCGCACCGGCGTCACCGTGGTCGCCGCCGGCGCCAAGGCGCTGCTCGATCTGCCGAAGACCCTGGAGATGCTGGAAACGCTCGGCGTTCCGGTTATCGGCTACGGCGCGGATGCCTTCCCCGCCTTCTGGTCGCGCGACAGCGGCCTTGCCGCGCCGATCCGGCTCGATGCGCCCGGCGAGATCGTCGCGTTCCTTCAGGCCCGCGAAGCGCTCGGCCTTGGCGGCGGCGTGCTCGTCGCCAATCCGGTGCCGGAGGAGGCCGAGATCCCGGCGGGCGAGATGGCCGGCGTGATCGAGCAGGCCCATGCCGATGCGATTCGCGACGGCGTTTCGGGTAAGGCCGTGACGCCCTACATGCTCGCCCGCATCCTCGACCTGACCGGTGGGCGCAGCCTGGAGACCAATATCGCGCTGATCGGCAACAACGCGCGGCTCGCTGCCGAGATCGCCGTTTCGCTTGCGCGCGGATAGGGACGATCAGGACCCGTCGGCGACGATCTCGTGCCGGTCAAGCCGCCAGCGGTGGCGGGGGTCGGGCAGGGTCTCGACGATCGCCTTGCGGGCTGTCTCATCGGCGATGATCCGGGCGATGAAGTCCTCAAGCTGTCCCGTGTCGCCGGCATGGCGCTTGACGCGGGCGATCATCTCGCGCTGGCCGGCCGGGCGATAGCCGGTCGTCTGGCCGCCCGTTTGCGGCAGCAGCACCGGGTTGCCGTCGAGCGCCAGCGCGCCGCGTCTGGAGACATAGGCAAGCGGCCGGTCGATCGTGATCGCGCCGATAGTCGCGGTGACGCCACCCGGTGCGGCGAGCACATAGTTGACCCCAAGCGACTCCGTCGCGTTCATGTGGCCGAGTTCCTCCGCCGGCATGAACAGGACAGGCAGGTCGGCGGTCGCAGGCCCCTGAGCCGGGCCGTCCGGCCGGTGCATGGTCGCGGGCACCGAGCCGTAGCGGGCCAGATGCGCCGAATAGACGCTGACGGCGCCGCCGATCTCCGCCGGCGCGATCAGGGTCGGCGGCGCGCCGCGTCGCTGCCGCCATTTGCGCGCAAGCTGTGTCGCCGAGCCGTTCGAGCCGGCGGCGATCAGCGCCACCGCATGCTCTATCTCGATCACCTGCCGCTCGACCGAAACGGCGACCGCCCTGACGGCAAGCGGCCGGCCGATCCCGGCGACGGCCTGTTCGCGCTCGGGGCCGATATCGACGATTTCGGCGGCATGCGGGTCTGATCCGGGGTCGAACAGCACCGCGTGCGGTTCGCGCGGATAGGGATAGTCGAGCGCCCGGGCGATCGGGTCTTCGTCGGCGTCTCTCATCATCATCGGCGACTATGATCCGCGCCGGCGACGGCCGCAATCCCGGGGCAGGGAAACGGCTGTATGGTTCAGCGGGACCGGACAGTATCGGGACAAGACGGGCAATGGCGGCGGAGAGTATGTGACCATACCCTCTCCCTCGTCATCCCGGAAGCCGCTTGCGGCTATCCGGGATCGCCTGCGGCCGGGATGACAAGGGAGGGGTTGGCGTCCTCTCGCTTCAGCGGTCATCCCCGGATGTGTTCCGGGATCCATGACCACAGTCGCCAGCGAAGGTGTTCATGAATTGCCGGGACAAGCCCACTGCTGTCCGGTTAAGCCGGGATGGGGCTTTGAGTTTCATCCTGGCCACCCCCTCGGATGTCATGCCCGGACGTGTTCCGGGCATCCATGAACACCGCCGCCAGAATGAGCGCAAGCGACTGTGTTCATGGATTGCCGGGACAAGCCCGGCAATGACAGGGAGGGGGCGGACAGAGCCCCGCTCTCTCCAGCGTCACCCCGGAATTCGCTTGAAGCGAATATCCAGGATCGGAGGGCCCTGACGGTTCAGTGTCCCCCCGGCATCGACAGGGGCTCCCCGATCCCGGCTCTCCGGCTTCGCCTGCGGCCGGGATGACGAGGGAAAGGGAATCCCGTTACGCAACCGCCGCAAAGGGTACCCTGCCCGGACGTATTCCGGGCACGCATGAACACAGCCGGTAGCGTGGGTGTTCATGGGTCGCCGGGACAAGCCCACTACTGTCCGGTTAAGCAGGGATGTGGGTTTGGTTTTCAGCCTGACGTCTGAGGGGGGGTGGGATGCCACGTGTCTCTTAGCCACCGATTGTTTGAAAAACCATATAACGCAACCGGTTACGCGAAACCGTCGGACTTAAACCGGACAGCAGTGGGGCAAGCCCGGCAATGCTCCCGGAGGGGGAAGGCAGAACACGACCCTCTCCCGCGTCATCCCGGACAGCCAAAGGCTGATCCGGGATCGGAGAGCCCCGACGGTTCGGAGGTCCCCCGACCGTGAACCCGGCACCGACACGGAACGCGCGCCATTACTCCGCCAGTTCCGACGTCTTCGGCTCTGCCTTGGTGATGATCCACGAGAAGTCGTAGGGCGAGCTTGAATGGCAGCCGATGCAACTGCCCGTGCCGAACACCATGCGCTCGCTCGTCGAGACCGATCGCTGCTGCCGGTTGGCCGGCGCGTTGCCGGTCTGGGAGAAGGTCTCCATCACGGAATTGGCGAGATATTTCATCAGCGGCACGCCGCCCGACAGGTTGACGACGGCGCCGGGAAAGGCCGCGCCGACCTGCTTGGGGGCGTCCGGCTGCGTCGGCCACTGCACGCCGATCATCTCGTAATACCGCAGCGGCGAGCCGGCCTTGGCGAGCTGCGCCCGCACCATGGCGTTGAGATCGGCCGTCTCCCGCGGGATCTCGACGAGCCGGGTCACCTGGGTGCGCCTCACGCCGTATTCGTCGGGCTCGACGGGCACATTGACGGGGCACCACTCGCAATCGGCATCGTTGAAGCTTGCCTGCAGGCGGCGCTTGCTGCCGTCCTGCGTGGTGATCTCCTTGAGCCGGTTGACGTTGACATTGTCGACATGCTCGAAGGTCGACCAGATCCACTGCGGTGACGTCTCGGTCTTCTGGGCGATGTGAAAGCCGACCATGCCGACGGTCACCGGTTCCCAGACCGGCGGATTGTCGCCGCTGGGCAGGTAGGCGGGCTGGGTCAGATATCGGGAAAAATCGTCCTTGGCCGGATCGAGCACCCGCCAGGCGACCTTCAATTCGATCGCGCCGTACTGATTGCCGTCGAATTTGCCGGACGGGAAGGTCAGCGGGCCGTTCTCGGCGATATAAGTCGCCAGGCCGCCGGCATGATAGAGGCCGTTGTCGACGATCAGATCGTATTCGACCTTGTTGATCAGGCTCTCGTAATAGGCCGGCTTGCCGTATTGATCATAGACGGTGAAGGAAAACGCCTGATCGCTCTCGCGCGCCACGTCGGCGCGCTGAAGGGTCGAACTGAGATTGTGCAGCACGCGGGCATCGCCGCTGTCGAGCGCCGGATAGCCGGCCGGCGCGACGTCGCCTGGCAGCGGCTTCTGCACCAGATCGGCATGCGGCAGCGAGCGGGTCCTGGCGCCCCACGGGTCCGGCTCCGCGCCGCCGGGCTTGAACACCTGATAGATCTCGATCCAGCTCGACCAGTAGGGATCGCCCTTGTCGCCAACGTTCGCAAGCGGCTTGTCATCCGCGCCGATCGGCCAGTTGAGTGCGATGAAGGCCGTCCATTGCTGGCGCTCGAACAGGCGGTGCGCAAGCAGCAGATCACCATCGGCGAGCAGCCGGTTGCGGATCGCCGGATCGACATCGGCGGGAATGACCGGCGACATTTCGATCGGCGCGTCCGGCTCGAAGTCCTGCGCCTGCGCGCCGCTCAGCCAAAGCGTCGCTGTGAGAACCGCGCTCCCGAGAAGGGCGACGCCGCGTGCGATCTTGCCGCTGCCGCTCATATCTTGTCGAGGTCCTCCAGGATCTTCTCCGACGCCCGCAGCGCGTTGGCGGCCACGGTCAGGGTCGGCGCGTTGACGGGCGCGGTGAGATGGGCGCCGGTGCCCAGAACGAACAGGTTCGGATGATCGTGCGAGCGCAGATGAATATCGACGACCGACGTCTTCGGATCCGTCCCCATCCGCGTCGTGCCGCATATGATGGCGCTCGACAGATAGGGCGTGTTGGTCTTGATGTCGGCGACGCCGAGCGCCTCGAACACCTTCTTGGAGGCATCGACGGCATAGGCCAGCCCGGTCAGCGTGTAGTCGTCCATCTTGAAATAGACCTTCGGCCGGGGAATGCCGGCGCTGTCGAGCTTGGTCTCGTCGAGTTCGATGCGGTTGTCGGGGTTGCCCAGCGTTTCCGCCGAGGAATTGAGCCTGAGATGCCGGGCCATCTGCTCGCGCAGGGCCGAGATCATCTTATGGCCGCGATAGCCCTGCCTGGCGAGGTCGCCGGCAAGCTTGACCGCATCCTCGTTGCCCGACCAGCCGTCATTCATGAAGGACGTGCCGACGGCGGCGCGCTTGGAGCGGAACGCACCGTCGCGGAACTCGATGATGCCCGAGGTCTGCTGCGGCCCGCGATAGGGATAGACCGGGTCCTTGGTCAGGCCCCAGACATCCTGGTTGGCCTGGCTCAGGAGATAGCGCCCGACCGTGCCGCTGGAATTGGCGACGCCGTTGGGTGTCTGCTCGCTTTTTGAGTTGAGCAGCAGGCGGGGTGTCTCGATGGCATGGCAGGCGACGATATAGATCTTTCCGGTCGCCGTTGCCTTGCTGCCGTCGGGCCGCTGGAATTCGATGCCGGTGATCTTGTTGTCGGCGCCGACCAGGATCTTCGTCGCCAGCGCCTTGGTCTCGATGCGGGCGCCGAGCGCCTGGGCCTTGAGCGTATGGACCGAGCCGTCATATTTCGCCTGGATCGGGCAGATCGGCACGCAGGTATTGTTGCCGCAGCAGGGCGGCCGCCCGTCGAACGGCACGGAGTTGCGGGCATGCGAGAAGATCCGCGACTGCAGCCCGACCTTCTTCAGGCCGATATCGACCTGCTGGTCCATGTAGCTCGACGGGATCGGCGGCTGCGGATAGGGCACCTTGCGCGGCGAGCCCCAGTCGTAGTCCGGATCGCCGGCAACCCCCCACATCTTCTCGGCCACCTCGTAGTGGGGAACGAGATCCTCGTAGGAAATCGGCCAGTCCTCGGCGACGCCGTAATCGGTGCGCATGCGGAAATCGGCCGGCCGCAGCCGGTCGGCGAAGCCGGTCCAGTGCCAGGTCGTGCCGCCGAGGATGCGGGTATAGGAGCCGACGAACTGGTCCGGCCCGCCCTGGACATAAAAGTCGTCTTCCTTGCCGTCGACGGGATGCGGCGCATAGGCGACCGGGGGGTAGGGCGCGTTCGGCCCCTTTTCGGGATTGGCGACGAAGTTGGACACCGCCTCGAAGCGGGTCAGGTGCGGTCCGGCTTCCAGCACCAGGGTCTTGACGCCGCGCCCGGCCAGCTTGAAGGCCGAGTGGCCGCCGGCAATCCCTGAGCCGACGATCACCACATCGGCGGAGAAGTCCGTCTGGTCGCTCATCGCCGGGCCCTCACACGTCTTCCGGCGGGTTCGTCCACCAGCCCATGCCGGGACCGCAGACGCTCGGTGCCTTGGTGAAGCGGAGGACCTTCCAGGCCAGCGCCTGATGGAACGCGACGGTGTCGCCCTTGTTCAGTTCGCCGGTATAGACCATCTCGACGAAGCGCCGGGCCGCGTTCTCCACGTCTTCATCCTCGAACGGATCGGTGATGCTGGCCGCGTCGCGCTTGACGATCGCCCGGTAGAGCCGGTCGACGGTATCGGCGCCGACCTCCCGGTCCAGGGCGTCGATCGCCAGCGACAAGACGTTGGGGTCGGTCATGCGGGTGCCGGCGATGATCTGCGTGGCCAGCGTCCAGTTCGATCCGGCTGCCAGCCCGGCCTTTGGCACGGCCACGGTCGCGGCAAGCAATGCTGCGAAACCGGCAATGAGCGCGCGGCGATCGACCGTCATGTCGGTATCACCAGGCGCAAGATCGCGCGAATCCGGACGAGGGTCGGGGGAACCCGGATGCAACGGCATGGAGCGTATCCGCCTTGTCTTCAAACGGTTGCCGGACCGGCAACGGGCCGGACCGGATCAACCAAGTCGAATAATACACGACGCCTTGACCGGGACAACCGTTGCGACCCAAATGGTTAGGCGGCGCATGTTTGCGGATCGCCGGCTGTTGGCCTATGCAGATGGAAGCGGAAGATTTCGGGATGGCAGCGAGGAGGACGGCGTGATCGCAGCGGGGCGGTGTTTCGCATCGGGCCATTCTGTTGAGGTTCCGTCCGCTGCATGTCGCCAGCCGCCGGCGTCTGCTGCCGACCCGCGCAGCGGGTCGCGATGACGGTCGAGCCGGATCAGCCCGCCGTCGCCGTGGAGGGGCGCAGAACACCGCGATCCCTCTGGATGCTGGTGACGACCGGCCCGGCGCTGCGCACCAGCATGATCGGCGGGGTTCTGGTTGCCGAGGAGGCGATCGGCAAGGCCTTCGACCTCAATCCGGGTCAGTTGGCGATCCTGCTGGAATGCCTGGTCTTCGGCGGTCTTCTTGCCATCTTCGTGCTGCCGCCGCTGATCAGGGCGATCGGCTCCCGCGGCCTGAGCATCGTCTCGGCCTGCCTTGCCGCCGTGTTGCTGATCGTCGCCATGGTGTTCGGTCCGACGCTGCAATCGGGGGCGGGCGCCACGATACTCCTGTTTCTGTCGGCCATGCTTCTGGGGATCTTCGTCGCCATCCCCGCGCCGGTGTCGCAGTCGATGCTCAACGACGCGACGACGAGCGACCGCAAGCAACGCTCCGCGCTGCAGTCGGTTTGGTCGGCCGGCCAGCCGATCGGCTTCATCGCGGCCGCCTTCGTCGGCGGGATCCTCGTGGAGACCTATGGGTGGTGGGCCGCGCTTGCCATTCCGCTGACGGTGTCGATCATCCTGGCGCTGTCGCTGATCCACCCCGCGACCGACCATCCCGATCGCGACGAAATGGCGGAGTCCAGGCCGCCGGCCTCGGAGATCCTGCTCATCGTCGTCGCCCTTGTCGCCTTCGAGGTCTGGTCGACCTGGGGCAGCCTCGCCTCATGGCTCGATCCCGCCGTCCTGGCGATGATGCTGGTCACGATCGTGGTTACGCTGGTGACGATCGGCCATGCCCGCCGCACCGAGCATCCGGCGATATCGATGAAGCCGTTCGCCGTCACCGGTTTCGCCGCCGCCTTCACGATCCTGCTGGTCTATCAGCTGCCAACGACGGCGGAGTTCGAGGTGCTGCTGCTGACAGGCCTCAAGGACACCTCCGATATCGCGATCGGCAACCGGACTTCGTTTGGCAACGCCGCGCAGGTGGCCGGCACCGCGGTCGCCGCCGCGCTGTTGCTGCGCCGGCAGGCGTGGCTGGCGGTGACGGCCGGCTTCGCCTGTTCGATCCTCGGGCTTGCCAGCTATTTCCTGTATTTCTGGTCGGACGGGGTGTTGCTGATAACGCTGACCCGGGCGGTGGCCGGTTTCGGCGCCGGATTGCTGATGCCGGTCCTGTTCATCGTCGCGCTGCGCCAGATGCCGGCAAGCCTGCATTTCGCCGCCAGTACCTGGCTTGTCCTGGCGACCATCGGCGGCACCGAACTGGGCCTTGCTGTCTATGACATGGTGCTCGATGTGGCGAGCCAGATCACCGACAGCCGGACCACCGGCTATGTCGCCGTCGAGACGGCGCAATTGCTGACGATTGTGGCGACCGCGCTCCTGACCGTGTGGTCGATGCGATTCGCAGGCCTGAGCTTCGCCCCGCCGCCGAGTTTCGACAAGTAGGATTGATGCGGCCGATCGGAAGGGGCTCGCCTGGACGATGTCCCCACGCACCCGTCCGGGCTCGCAAGCACGGCCTCGCGCCGGCCGGATAGCCGCGCCGTCGCAGGCTAGAGCATCGGTCGATACATCAGGTGCATTCTGACGGAGTGGATTTGCGTCAGGGCCAAGCTTAGTCGCGAAGGGCGTATCCGTCGATACGGTCGA
>JANQKY010000060.1 GCA_028280885.1 Tepidamorphus sp. | reverse complement strand
ATGAGCGGCCGTGCCACGCCCCCTCACCCCGGCCCTGCGGGCCGACCCTCTCCCGCGGGGGGAGAGGGTGCGTGCGCCTCTGATAGGCCGGGTGGTGGTCGGGGCCGCCCGGAACCGAAAACCTCTATCGCAGCAAGCGATAGCGCTACAGATTTGCCCGATCCGTCCGTCGCGCTCTCTCCCTCTCCCCCCGCGGGAGAGGGCGGTCCGCGTCGCAGGCGCGGGCCGGGTGAGGGAGCCGCGGCCTATCCGTCTTCCACCGCCAGGAAGAACGCCCGGGCGCTGCGCCGCGCGATGACCGACGCGGAGCGAAAACTGTGGACGATGCTGCGGGGCCGGCGTTTCGCCGCCGCAAAATTCCGGCGTCAGGTGCCGCTGGGCCCCTACATCGCCGATTTCGTTTCGCTGAGCCACCGGCTGGTCATCGAGGCGGACGGATCGCAGCATGCCGACAATCCGGCCGACCGGCGACGGGACCGCTGGTTCGCCGAAAACGGCTTCCGGGTCCTGCGCTTCTGGAACAACGACATCCTGGCCAGGTCCGAGAGCGTCACCGATGCGCTCTTCGAAGCGGTGACGTCGACGAAAACGCAAAGCCGCACGACTTCCGAGGGAAGATGATCAAATGACCGACGACCCCAAACACAGCTGGCACGACGACACGCCGTTTCCGCGCCGCTGGATCGGCTACATCGTGCTGAAGGTCGCGATCATCGTCCTCGCGGTGCTGGTCGCGCTGTGGTGGTACGGGCTGGTGTGAGGGACGCGGCATGGTCCACGGCAATCCACGCATGACCGGCGGGTGCCAGTGCGGCGCCGTGCGCTTCGCCGTCCAGGCCGATCCGGTCTATCCCCATATCTGCCATTGCCGGATGTGCCAGAAGGCGTTCGGCGGCCCGTTCGCGGCGCTGGCGAACGTACGGCACGCGGATTTCGCGGTGACGCGCGGGCGCATTGCCCGGTTCCGCAGCTCGCAGACGGTGCAGCGCGGGTTCTGCGCGGATTGCGGCACGCCGCTCACCTGCGAGGATGACGATAGCGATCACCTCTCCGTCGCGATCTGCAGCTTCGATGATCCGGGCACGCTCGCGCCCGAACGGCAGATCGGAACCGAAAGCCGCATGCCCTGGTTCGCCACGCTCGACGGATTGCCCGCCGCGACGAGCGAACAGGCCGGAAATCCCGATGAAATCGCCGCGATCCGGGCGACCAGCCACCAGCACCCGGATCACGACACGCAAGCCTGGCCGCCGGCAGGGCCGGACACCGAAGCCGGGCCGGACGCGGAAGCCGCGAAGGAAACCCGATGACGCAAGACCGCCTCTATCTCTTCGACACGACCCTGCGCGACGGCCAGCAGACGCCGGGCATCGACTTTTCCGTCGAGGACAAGATCCTGATCGCCAGCCTCTGCGAGCGCCTCGGGATCGACTATGTCGAGGGCGGCTGGCCCGGCGCCAATCCGACCGACACGGATTTCTTCGCTAAGAAACGGACGCAAACCGCCAAGTTTACCGCCTTCGGCATGACCAAGCGGGCAGGGCGGTCGCTGTCGAACGATCCGGGCCTCGTCTCGGTGCTCGACTCCGCCGCCGACGCGATCTGCCTGGTCGCCAAGACCTGGGACTTTCACGTCACCGTCGCGCTGGGCACCACGCTTGAGGAAAATCTCGAGGGCATCTCCGAGTCGGTCGCCGCGATCCTTGCCCGCGACAAGGAGGCGATGATCGATTGCGAACATTTTTTCGACGGCTACAAGGCCAATCGCGACTATGCGCTTGCCTGCGCAACGGCGGCGCATGAAGCCGGCGCCCGCTGGGTCGTGCTGTGCGACACCAATGGCGGCACACTGCCCGACGAGATCGAACGGATCGTCGCCGATGTCGCCGAACACGTGCCGGGCGACCGGCTCGGCATTCACGCCCATGACGATACCGGCAACGCGGTCGCCAATTCGCTCGCCGCCGTGCGCGCCGGCGTCCGCCAGATCCAGGGAACGCTGAACGGCATCGGCGAGCGCTGCGGCAATGCCAATCTGATCTCGCTGATCCCGACCCTGAAGCTCAAATCCGCCTATGCGAGCGCCTTTGAAACCGGCGTCGATGACGCCGCCCTTGCCCAGGTCACCCAGGTCTCGCGCGCCTTCGACGAGCTCCTGAACCGCGCCCCGGCCCGCCAGGCGCCCTATGTCGGCGAGGCGGCGTTCGCCACCAAGGCCGGCCTGCACGCCTCCGCGATCCTCAAGGACCCGGCGACCTACGAGCATGTCGCGCCCGAAACGGTCGGCAACACGCGCCATGTCCTGGTCTCCGATCAGGCCGGGCGGTCCAACCTGCTTGCCGAGTTGAACCGGCTGGGTGTCGCGGTCGACCGCGACGATCCGCGCGTCGGCGCCCTGCTCGACGAGGTCAAGCGCCGCGAGGCCGACGGCTGGGCCTATGAGGCCGCCGATGCCTCGTTCGAACTGCTGGCGCGGCGCCGGCTCGGCGCGGTGCCGGACTATTTCCGCATCGAGAGTTTCCGCGTGCTGGTCGAGCGGCGCTACAACGCCATCGGTGAGCTGGTCACGGTCTCCGAGGCGACCGTCAAGATCACGGTCGACGGTGAGACGCTGATGTCGGTCGGCGAGGGCAACGGCCCCGTCAACGCGCTCGATCAGGCGCTGCGCAAGGATCTCGGTCGCTTCCAGGGTTTCATCGCCGATCTCGAGCTTGCCGACTACAAGGTGCGCATCCTGAACGGTGGTACCGGCGCCACGACCCGCGTTCTGATCGAAAGCCGCGATAAGGACGGCAACCGCTGGTCGACGGTCGGCGTGTCGCCCAACATCGTCGATGCCTCGTTCCAGGCGCTGGTCGATTCGATTACGTGGAAGCTGCTGCGGTCGGGTGCGGAACCGGCGCGTGCGGTTGCTGCGCCGATCGCGGTGTAGCGATACCGGCCCCGCAACGCCCCTACATCCGCTCCGCCAGCCCCTCGTCGGCGATCTCGCCGGGCTGAAGCCCCGCCACCGCCGCACGCGCGCGCGGGATGATCTCGTCGACCGAATCAACGACGAGATAGCCGATATCGAGATCGGCGCGGATGAAGACCTCGTCGCGCATGTGGCCGAAGAGTTGGCAGAGCGGGTCCCAGTAGCCGTTCACATTGGCGAGAACGACCGGCTTGGCATGGCGGCCGAGCTGGCCCCAGGTCAGCATCTCGACCGTCTCCTCCAGCGTGCCGATGCCGCCGGGCAGGGCGACGAAGGCGTCGGAGCGGTCGAACATCAGCCGCTTGCGCTCATGCATGTCCTCGGTAACGATCAGCTCCTGGACGTCGCGCAGCATGCGTTCGCGCTCGGTCAGGAATTCCGGTATGATGCCAGTGACTTGGCCGCCATGGCGCAGGACGGCGCGGGCCGTCGTTCCCATCAGGCCGAGGCTGCCGCCGCCATAGACGAGGCCGACACCGCTCTCGGCAAGCAGGCGGCCGAAATCGTCGGCCGCCGCCCTGAACGCGGGATCGCGGCCGTCACTCGAGCCGCAATAAACGCAGATGTTCCTAATCTCACTCATAGCGCCATCAGCCACACCCGGGCCAAATCCGTCAAGCGTGAACGGTCTTGTTCTTTCTTTCGTCACGATATAACGAGAAACGGCAGGATGCGGCTTGACCGAACGCGCGGCCATGGGCCACGCAATAGCAATCGAGGCATGGCGCCCGAAGCGTGGCTACCAGGGCGTGGTGTTCGGCGTGAAGGCCACGGCGTGAGCGCCGGGCCACTCATCTTTGTCGGGCGCCGCATGCCCCCGATACCTGCAGGATCAGCCGGGGACATATGAGCAGTCAACTGAAACCAATTCTGATCATCGTCGCGATCCTGGCGGTCGTCGGCGCGGCCGGCTATGGCCTGCACCAGGCAACGCGGGGGCCGGCCCCGGCCGAGACCGCCGACCAGGGTACGGAAACGCCGTCCACCGACGAAGCGCGGACCGCCGGGGCGTCCGGAGAGGGCGCGCAAGACGGGACGGCAGCCGCGATCCCGCCGACCTTCGACATCGTCCGGGTCGAGCCGACCGGCGAGATCGTCGCGGCGGGCCAGTCATCCGCCGGCGCGCGTGTCTGGCTGATGAACGAGGCCGAGGCGCTTGCCGAGGCCGATGCCAATATCGACGGCGAGTGGGCGATGGTCGCCGACCAGGCCCTGCCGCCGGGCAGCTACGACCTGGCGCTCAAGGCAACCGGCGAGAACGGCGATGGTACACCGGTGGAGGGCGACCGGGCGACGATCATCATCGAGGCGCCGGATGAAACACCGCTCGTCGCGGTGACCCGTCCCGGCGAGCCGACCCAGGTGTTGCAGAAGCCGGAACCGGAGGCCGAAGCGCCATCGCAGACGGTGGTCGCCGCCGTCGCGCCGGATGCGGGATCGGAAGACAAGCAGGACCTTGGCGATAAGGCCGAGCCGCCGGCATCGCGGCAGGCCAATGGGGCTGCGGACACGGATGCGCGGCAGGGCGGCGACGCGACGCGCGAGGCGGATGGTTCGGGCGAGACCCGCGCCGCGGCCACGGATACCGGGGCGGCAGATACTGGCGCAACGGAATCCGACACGACGGATACCGCCCGCACCGCCGCACAGGCCGGCGAGCAGCGCGATGAGCCAGCAGCAGGCACGGACCAGGCGGGTGAGGAACAGACGGACCAGGCCCTATCTCAGCCCGCCTCATCGCAATCCGCCGCTACAGCCCGGGACGATGATGCCTCTCGGCAGGAGACGTCGACAACGGCCGGCACCGAGCCGGCCCCCTCCGGTCGGCAGGAACAGGCCGCCCTTTCGGACGGGTCGGATGGCGGTGATCGCGACGAACCGGCCGCCTCGCGGGACGACGGGGCAACGCAGGACACGCAGGACGACAGTCCGCCGGCCCGCACCGAGCCCGCGGAAGACGATGAGAGCCCGGCGGCCCAACAGGACGACCGGCCGGTGCCGCAGGGCGCCGTGACGATCGAGACGGTGGAGATCGAGGATCCCGGCAGTCTCATGCTCGGCGGCCAGGCCGAGCCGGGCGATGCGGTCCGTGTCTACATGAACAACGAGCGTCTCGACGACGTCGAGACCGACGAGGATGGCCGCTGGACCCTGTCGGAGACGCGTGAGATGCCGCCGGGGCGCTACACGGTGCGTGCCGATGTCGTCGACGAGGAGGGCGACGTGACCTCGCGCGCCGAGGTCAGGTTCGACCGGGTGATGACGATCGCCGAGGAGGAGGCGGGCGGTGCGGATGGCGCCCGGACGGTCAATATCGTCTCGCGGGCCGGCGGCGCCGGCGCGGGGTCGGCAAGCGGAGGCGCGGGCGGCGCGGGTGTCGGCACCGCCGTCGTGGTGATCGCGCGCGGCGACAATCTGTGGCGCATCGCCCGCAAGATCTATGGCCGCGGCGTCCGCCACTCGGTGATCTACGAGGCCAACCGCAACCAGATCCGCAATCCGCACCGGATCTATCCCGGCCAGGTCTTCACGATTCCCGTGCTGGAAGGCGAAAACGATCAAAGCGGCTGACGAAGCCGCTTTCAAAGCCTATATTCTATAAATATCGAAATAGCCGGACCGCTTAGGGACCGACCTGTCAAGCCTCTGTCCCTAACCCCCGACAAGCGGAACAGCACGATTACGGACGACACGTTATCACCCCCGGCCCGCGGCCTGCGTATCCGGGCCGATGCCTCGACACTCGCCGTCCTGCGTGACCTCTGGCCCTATATCTGGCCGGACGGGCGCGCGGACCTGAAGTGGCGCGCCTTCTACGCGCTGCTCTGCCTGGTGGTAGCCAAGGTCGTCACCGTCCTCATTCCCTATACCTACAAATGGGCCGTCGACGAACTGACGGTTCCAGGCGAATTCGACGCGCAGGTTCCGCCGTGGCTCATGTTCATGGCCGTGCCGGCCGCGCTGGTCATCGCCTATGGCGTCGCCCGCATCGCCATGGCCGGCTTCACGCAACTGCGCGACGCGCTGTTTGCCCGGGTCGCCCAGCACGCGGTGCGCACGCTCGCCTACAAGACCTTCGAGCACATGCACGCCCTGTCGCTGCGCTTCCATCTGGAGCGGCGCACCGGCGGCATGAGCCGCGTCATCGAGCGCGGCACCAAGGGCATCGAGGAGATCGTCCGCCTGGCGCTGATGGCGCTGGTGCCCACCATCCTGGAATTCGCGCTGGTCGCCGTCGTCGTCGCGCTACAGTTCGATCTGACCTATCTGGCCGTGCTGCTCGTCATGATCGCGGTCTATCTGGCCTTCACGGTCATCGCCAGCAACCGCCGCATCGCGATCCGCCGCGAGATGAACGAATCCGACAACGACGCGAGCTTCAAGGCGATCGACAGCCTGTTGAACTACGAGACGGTCAAGTATTTCGGCAACGAGCGCATGGAGGCCGACCGCTTCGACGGCGCGATGGCGGGCTACGAGGTCGCCGCGATCAAGACGCGCACGTCGCTCGCCTCCCTGAATTTCGGCCAGGCGCTGATCTTCACCACCGGCATGATCGTCTGCATGGTGATGTCGGCCCGCGCGGTCGTCTCCGGCGCGCAGACGCCGGGCGACTTCGTGATGATCAACGCGCTGTTGATCCAGCTCTATATCCCGCTCAACTTCCTCGGCACCATGTACCGGGAGCTGAAGCAGGGGCTCGTCGACATCGAGGCGATGTTCGACCTGCTCGACCAGAACCCCGAGATCGCCGACAAGCCGGACGCCAAGCCGCTTGCCGTCGCCGACGGGACGATCCGCTTTAACGCCGTCTCCTTCTGCTACGAGCCCGACCGGCCGATCCTGAAGGGCGTGAGTTTCACCGTGCCGGCGGGCAGGATGGTCGCGATCGTCGGCCCGAGCGGGGCGGGCAAGTCGACCATCTCGCGCATCCTGTTCCGCTTCTACGACATCGCCGGCGGCGCGGTGACGATCGACGGCCAGGATATCCGCGACGTGACCCAGGCCTCGCTGCGTGCCGCGATCGGCATGGTTCCGCAGGACACCGTGCTGTTCAACGACACGATCCGCTACAATATTGGCTACGGCCGGCCGGACGCGGCCGGTGAGGAGATCGTCGAGGCGGCGAAGCTCGCCCAGATCGACCGGTTCATCGAGACCCTGCCGCAGGGCTACGAGACCGAGGTCGGCGAACGCGGCCTGAAACTGTCGGGCGGCGAAAAGCAGCGCGTCGCGATCGCCCGCACGATCCTGAAGAGCCCGCCGATCCTGATCCTCGACGAGGCGACCTCGGCGCTCGACACCCATACGGAAAAGGAAATCCAGACCGCGCTCGGCGTCGTCTCGTCGGGCCGCACGACGCTGGTCATCGCGCACCGGCTGTCGACCATCATCGACGCCGACGAGATCATCGTGCTGGAAAAGGGACAGATCGTCGAGCGGGGCACCCATCCCGACCTGCTCGAGAAGGCCGGCGTCTATGCCGGCATGTGGAACCGCCAGCGCGAGGCCGCCGAGGCCGCCGAGCGGCTCAAGGAAACCGTCGAGGGCGACCGGGAAGGCTATCTCGATCTCAACCGCGAGAAGCAGGGCCGCATCGTCGCGGCGCTGGATCCGGCACATGAGGTGGAAGCGGATCCGGATCGCGACGCGGGGCTGGATTCAATCCCCGAGGATCGCTGAGACGCTCGCCCGAGCCGGCGGGTGGCTCGAGCGATCGTGGCGGGGCCCTCCAGGGCCTACTCCCCAGGGCCTACTCCGCCGCCTGCGGCAGGGACGGCTTTGCCGTGCCGCTGCGCGGCGCGGAATCGTCCTGGCGGACAGGGCCGCCGGCGCGGCGGCGTTCGCGCCAGTTGATCCAGCGCTCCTTCCACACCGACGGCATCGCCAGCATGGTCGGGATGACGATCAGCGTCAGTAGCGTCGAGAAGGCAAGCCCGGAGATCACCGCCGTCGACAGCTGCACCCACCACACCGAGGTGATGCCGCCGACCTGGATGACGCGGTCGAAGAAGTTGAAGTTGATCTGCAGCGCCATCGGCACGAGGCCCATGATCGTGGTGATGGTGGTCAGGAGGATCGGCCGCAGCCGCTGGGCGCAGGTGCGCAGCACCGCTTCCAGCCCCGGCAAGCCGTTCTGGCGCATCCGGTTATAGGTATCGATCAGCACGATCGCGTTGTTCACCACGATGCCGGCGAGCGCGACGATGCCCGTCCCCGTCATGATCACCGAGAATTTCTGGCCCGTCACCAGCATGCCGATCAGCACGCCGACGACCGACATCACCACGGTCGAGAGAGTCAGGATCGTCTGGTAGAACGAGTTGAACTGCGTCACCAGGATGATGAACATGATGAACATCGCCGCCATCGCCGCCTTGCCCAGGAAGGCCTGCGATTCCTGCTGTTCCTCGTCGGCGCCGCGGAAGCGGGTGTAGATCCCGGTCGGGAAGGTCTGCGTCTCCAGCCAGGCGCCAAGCTCGCGCACCTTGTCGTCGGCCAGGATACCCTGTTCAGACAGCACGTTTGCCTTGACGTCGATGGCGAAGCGGCCGTTCTTGCGCTCGATCTCGGAGACCTTCGGCTTGGCGGTGCGTTCCACGAAGTTGCGGATCGGCATCATCCCGTCCGGCGTCGAGATGCGCAGCGTGTCGAGCCGGTCGATATTGCGCTCGTCCTCGGGCAGGCGCACGCGGATGTCGATCTCGTCGTCGGAATCGTTCGGCCGGTAGGTGCCGACCAGGATGCCGTTGGTGACGAGCTGGATCATCGCCCCGACCGACTGCACGTCGGCGCCGAAGCGCCCGGCCTCGCGCCGGTCGACCTCCAGTTCCCACTCGATACCGGGCAGCGAGCGGCTGTCCTCGATGTCGCGCAGGCCGGTCATCTGCGTTTCCATGTGGTCGCGCACCAGGCCCGCGACCCGCTTGACCTCGTCATAGTCGCTGCCGGAGACCTCGAGCTGCACGTCCTTGCCGGTCGGCGGGCCGCCCTCGATCTTGGTGATCTGGATGATGGTGCCGGCGATCGGCGCGGTTCGCTCGCGGATCTCGGCGAAGATCTCCTCCGCCTTGCGCCGGCAGCAATAGTCCTTCAGTTCGATCATCAACTCGCCGATCGAATCGTTCGGCCGGTCCTGCACGCCGCCCGGGCCGGTGCCGGAGCTTTCGCCGTTGACCGTGGTGATGACCGTCTTGATGCCGGAGACCTTCATCACCTCGTCCTCGACCTCGGCGACGAGGTCGCGCTGCTCGAAGGCCGACAGGTTGCCGCGGCCGCGCACGAAGACGATGACCTGTTCGGGCTCCTCGTCGACGAAGAATTCGACGCCGGCATTGTGCTGGCCGAAATAGGAGAACACGGAGAAGGCGACGCCGATCGCCGCGGCGATGACGGCGATATGGCCGAGCGGATGGCCGGCGACCACCTTCAGGAAGCGGACATAGACGCCGGTGAAGCCACGGATCTCCGAATAGTCGACATGGCTGTCGCCCGACAGCTTCTTGGCCTCCTCGAGCTGCTGCGGCGTCGCCGCCGTGCGGCCGATGATGCTGCCGAGCACGGGCAGGAACACCATCGCGGTGATCAGGGCCGCCGACAAGACGATGATCACCATGATCGGCAGGTAGCTCATGAACTCGCCGGGCACGCCGGGCCACAACAGCATCGGCAGGAAGGCTGCGAGCGTCGTCGCGGTCGAGGAGAAGATCGGCCAGAACATGCGTTGCGCGGCCATCGTATAGGCCTTCTGCCGCTCGACGCCCTCGGCCATCTTGCGGTCGGCATATTCGACGATGACGATCGCCCCGTCGACCAGCATGCCGACGGTCAGCACCAGCCCGAACATCACCATCATGTTCACGGTCATGCCGACCAGCGCCAGGATCAGGAACCCGATCAGGAACGATGTCGGGATGGCAAGTCCGATCAGCAGCGCCGAGCGCAGGCCAAGCGCGGCAACGACGACGATCATCACCAGCGCGATCGCCGTCATGATCGAGGATTGCAGCGAGCCCTGCACCTCGTTGATGAATTTCGACTGGTCGAGCGAATAACCGATCGCGATCGTATCGGGCCAGTTTGCCGTCTCCTCGGCGACGACCTCGCGCACCTGGGCGTTGTTGTCGATGATGTTGGTGCCGATCCGCTTGACCACCTGGATCGATATCGCCGGCTTGCCGTTGATCCGCGTGAACGATGTGG
This sequence comes from Tepidamorphus sp., assembly GCA_028280885.1. Taxonomy (GTDB): domain Bacteria; phylum Pseudomonadota; class Alphaproteobacteria; order Rhizobiales; family Tepidamorphaceae; genus Microbaculum. Next base: position 97,743 of record JANQKY010000060.1, on the reverse strand, counting down.
GGTCGACGAAGGTGCGGCGGATGTCGGCGATGTCGGACAGGGTCACCACGCCGTCGCCGACCACCTTGATCGGCAGGCCGTAGACATCCGAGGCGGTCTCGAACAGGCCGGGCACCTTGACGTTGAACCGGCCCGCGCCGTCATCGATGAAGCCGGCGGCGACGAGCTGGTTGTTGGCCGTGACCGCGCGGATCAGCTGGTCCTGGCTGATCCCGTAGGATTCAAGCTGCGTTGCGTCGATGACGATTTCCAGCAGTTCGTCCCGGTGGCCGACCAGATTGGCCTCCAGAACGGTGGGAATGCCCTCGATCTCGTCCTGCAGCCGGCGCGCATGCCTGAGCAGCGTGCGCTCGGGCACATTGCCCGACAGCGTCACGATGATCGTCGGCGTCAGCGAGAAATTGGTTTCGAACACCTGCGGCTCGTCGGCCTCGGCCGGCAACTCGGCCTTGGCCTGGTCGACCTTGGCGCGGACATCGGCAAGGGCTGCGTCCTTGTCGAAGTCGATATTGAACTCCATCAGGACCGCGGCATGGCCTTCGCTGGCGATGCCGGTCAGTTCCTTCAGCCCGTCGAGCCCGCGCAACTGCGTTTCCAGCGGGCGCACCAGCAGGCGCTCCGCGTCCTCCGGCGAGATGCCCTGCTGGGAGACGGAGACGTAGAAGACCGGCACGTCGATGTCCGGATTGGCGTCCTTGGGCAGGCCGATATAGGACATGATGCCGGCGCCGACCATGGCGACCAGCAGCGTCAGAACGGTCCGGCGATGCGACAGGATGCCGGCGAGTGCGTTCATCATTGGGTCGGTACTCCCGCAGCATCGCTGTCGGCGGTGTCGATCGCGGGCGCAGGTGTTCCCGTTTCGACGACGGGTGCGACCGTCTCGCCGGCTTCGACATATTCCTGGCCGACCGTGATGATGGTGACGGTTTCGGGAAGGCCGGCGACCCAGACCGCGCCGTCCTCGTTGCCGAGGATCTGGACTTCGTTCCAGGCGACCGTGTTGCCGGCCTCGACGACGCGCACGCCGATCGCGCCGCTGTCGTTGAGCGTCAGGATCGCCGGTGAAAAGCGATGTGCCCGGGTCGTCTCAAGCGGGATGGTGATCTCCGCGGTCACCCCGTCGCGCAGCCGGTCGTCGGCATTCGGCACGGCAAGCTCGATGCGGAAGGTGCGGGTTTCCTGATCGGCCGACGGGGCGATGAAGCTCAGCCTGCCCTCGACGGTGTCGCCGGTGACGAGCCGGGCCGTGCCGGACATGCCGGTCTTGAGCTTGCCGACATCGCGTTCCGATACCTGGGCGACGACCAGCATCGGATCGCCGGCGACGATCTCCGCGCAGACGTCGCCGACATTGAGCAATGTGCCGATCTCGGCGGGCAGCGTATCGATGATGCCGTCGAACGGCGCCCTGAGCGTCGTCCGGTCGAGGTCGAGTTCGGCTTCATGGAGCTCGGCCCGCGCCGCGTCCAGCGCAGCCTTCGCCGACCGGACCCGCGTCTGCGCCGCATAGCCCTTTTCGCTCAGCTTGCTCAGCGCGTCGTGATCGAGCTCGGCCTGGGCCAGGCCTGCGCGCGCGCGCAGGATATGCGCCTGGCGGCTTCCGGCTTCGAGCTTGCAGACCACGTCGCCGGCGGCGACCTTGTCGCCCTTCTCGACGGCGATCTCCTCGACCAGTCCCGGCGTCTGCGCGCGCAGGTTGACGCGCTGTTCGGCTTCGGTGCGGCCGCGGATCTTCAGTTCGGCCTCCCGGTCGATCGCCGAGATCGTCCGCACCCGCACCTTGAAGGGCACGTCCTCGACGACCGCCGGGTCCGCCTGCGACGTGTCGGTTGCCTCCGGCGACGTGGCCGCGACGGCTTCCGTGTCGCCCTGGCCGCTGATGATCACCTGGCCCGATGCCAGCCACCCGCCGATCGCAAGCGTGATCAGGATCGCCCAAAGATATGATGCTCGCATACTCTTGCTCCCCGCCGGGTACCGGTCCGGCGTGTGTCGGCCGGCCTATTCGGCCGCCTCGCTCGCATGCGCGCCGGCGGAGATCGCAAGCAGCGCGTCGCGGTTGTTTCTCAGGTAGTCGAGGCTGGCTTCGTGAACGGTGATGCCGTAGTTGATTGTCCAAAGCGGCGCCGGCTCCGTGCAGGCCTGGCGCATATCATACATCATCTCCAGCTTTTCGCTGAGGTCGGCGATCCGGTCGTCCAGGAGCCGCGCCATCCGGCTTGTATCCACCAGGTCGGAGAACTTCGAAACCAGCAGAAACTGCGACTTGAACACGTCATGTTCGACCGGTTCGTGCAGGGCCTTAACGAAGGCGATACGGCCGGCCGGCGTGATCGAATAGACTTTGCGCGCGGGTTTGCCCGGATTGACTTCGTCGCGGCACTCGACGAGCCCGTCCTCGGTCAGGCGGTTGAGGGCGGGATAGATGGCGCCGAAGCTGACATCGACGAAATAGCTGAAATTGCCTTCCACCGACTGCTTGCGGATTTCATAGCCCGTGGCCTCCTTCACGAAGAGAATCGCCAGGCACAGCGTACGCGCATTCATCTGTTTGCCTCCCGGCGGCCGCCTTGCGGTTCACGATCTGCTTTCCGGCTGTCGGCCGACAGTGATATATATGGTCGTCATATTCTCGATGTGAATATGTAGGCCAAACATATAATCGATGGGCATAGAGTGTCAAGATTGCGGCAGTGCAGCAGGATTTTGTGCGTGGCAGCATAGTTCGCCGGTTCCATACCGTGCGACGCGATGCCGCCTGACCGATTTACGAAAATCGCGGCATCATGGATCTGATATCTCATTGACCCGACCCCGAAGAGAGACGAGCGATGCCTGACAGCACAGCCGGCTTGCGCGAAGACGCAGGCCAGACCAACCCGCGCCAATGGCGACTGATCCGTTTTCTGGCCATCAACGCGGCGATCGGCACGGCCGTCGCCCTGATCCTCGTCGGCGTGTTGATCTGGACGGATACCCAGGCGATCGGCCGGCTCATTCTGGCCGACCGCAATCCGGTCCTGTCGATTGGCCTGTTGGCCTTCGGCTTCGTGATTACGTTCGGCAGCGTTGCGATGGGAACGGCGATCATGGCGCTGCCCTACGATGGCGGCGGGTCAGATCGTGGCAGCAGGAAATCGGCGGCGCGTTTCTTTACCACCGCAAAGGCTCCGGTCCGGGCGGTTGCCGGACCGACGGGCAATCGTTGATCAGTGCTGAGACCGGCCTTCCGCGAAGGCCGGTCCGATAGGTCGGGATGCCGCGCGGGCGCGGTCCGGTCGTTCGCCCGCTAGTTGGACGTGTCGCCGCCGTCGCTGAACTGCTTGATATAGGCGATGACGTTGTCCACCTCGTCGTCCTTCTTCAGGCCGGCGAAGGCCATGCGGTTCTTCGGAATGAAGCCGCGCGGGTCGCGCAGATAGGCCTCGATATTGTCCTCCGTCCAGACCAGGCCGTTTTCGCCGGCTTCGATCATCGAGGAGGAGTATTTGAACCCTTCGCCGGTTCCCGCCTGGCGGCCGATCACGTCGTTCAGATGGGGCCCGACCTTGTTCTTCGCACCGTCGCCCACGGCATGACAGGCGCGGCATTTCTTGAATACGGATTCTCCCTTTTCCGGATCGCCTTCGGCAAATGCCGGCGCTGACAGACCCGAAGCTGACAGGCAAAGGGCGGAAACGGTCAGGGCGGCGAACAGGGCGCGCGATTTCATGTCGATCTCCTCGGAACGGTTTCGGGGGAGGGGAGGATTAGCTGGACAAAGGTCACATTCAGTCTGATTGACGCAAAGGCTGCCTGGCGAGAGGGCCCAGTGGAATGACCCAGTGGAATGACCCGGCGAACGGGACCGATGCTGACCCTAATGGGGAAAGCCTGCCGGGGAAATAGGGCAAATAGGCGCATTCCCGCCGGCCCCAGGGACCCTTGTCTCAGCGGCGCGCCCTATCCGGAATTCGTCCGCCGTGTCGTGCAGTAGATATCGTAGAGGGCGTCGATCACCCGCTCGACGTTTTTATCGGACAGCCGGTAGTAGATCGTCTTGCCGTCCCGGCGGGTATCGACCATCCGGTCGATGCGCAGCCGGGCCAGCTGCTGGGAGACCGACGGCTGCCTGAGGCCGAGAAGGTCTTCGAGTTCGGTGACGGATTTCTCGCCCTCGGCAAGCAGGCACAGGATCAACAGCCGGTTCTCGTGCGCAAGCGCCTTCAGGAGCGCGCAGGCCGATTTCGCGTTCTCGAACATGTCGTCGAGATCATGCGGTAATGCCGCAGCGGGCCGCTGCCTTTCGGTTCGGTTCCGTGTCATCCCCAATAGATCCGGGCCCAATAGATCCGGGCCTGATAGATCCGGGCAAATCGGGCCGCCCCCGATCGCCGCAGGATCCCCGCTACCGGTGTTCCGCAGCCTGACAATTGCATCGGCTCATCATGATACTTGGCAACCCGCAAGTAACCATACAAAAATGCGTATGGGGCGAAAATAACACGGTCGGACCGAAGCGTTTCGCCCGTGGAAGCGTTTCGCCCGCAATTGTGGCGCTCGCAGGGAGCGGGTTTCACGAAGCCGCGAGCGAAAGTGACGATTGGTAGCACGGACCGGCGTTGTGGTGCCGGCCGGTCTTCGCTATTCGATTGAGCGGTCGGACCCGCGCGCGCGGGCGATGTCGTTTGCGATCGCTTGAGGTGGAGAAGCCGCTTGGGCATTGATGTAACACTGTGGGGTGCGTTTCTGGCCGGCGTCCTGTCGTTCGTCTCGCCCTGTGTCCTGCCTCTGGTGCCGCCCTATCTGTGCTTCCTGGCCGGCGTCTCGCTCGACGAGTTGACCGGCAACGAGGGCGGCGCCGTACCGCGGCGCAAGGTCTTCTTTTCCGCGCTCGCCTTCGTGCTCGGCTTCACCACCGTCTTCGTATTGCTGGGCGCCAGCGCCTCGGCGCTCGGCCGCGTCGTCATGCAGTATCTGGACCTGTTCGGCTATATCGCCGGCGCGATCATCATCATCATGGGCCTGCATTTCCTCGGCGTGTTCCGCATCGGGCTGCTCTATCGCGAGGCGCGGATGCATGTCGAGCGCCGGCCGGCCGGCCTCGGCGGCGCCTATCTGATCGGCATCGCCTTCGCGTTCGGCTGGACGCCCTGCGTCGGTCCTGTTCTGGCAGCCATCCTGTTCGTTGCCGGCACCGAGGACACGGTCGGCTCCGGCGCGGTGCTGCTGGCGGTCTATTCGCTCGGCATCGGCCTGCCGTTCCTGGCCGCCTCCCTGTTCGCCGGTCCGTTCATGCGGATGATGAAGCGCTTCCGCCACCACATGGGCAAGGTCGAGAAGACCATGGGCGCGCTGCTCGTCGTCACCGGCGTCCTGTTCCTGACCGGCCAGATGGCGAGCTTTTCCTACTGGTTGCTGGAGACCTTCCCGGCCTTCGCCAATGTCGGTTAGCGCGGACCGGAACCGCTACTGTTTCAGGCTCTGGATATAGGCGACGAGGTCGGCGACCTCCTGGTTCGTCAGCGACATGTCGGGCATCGGCGGATGCGGCTGGCGCAGGAAGCCCGATATGCGCTCGGGCGTCACGGCCGGATCGTCGGCGAGCGCTGGAAAGGGCGGCGGACTGGCCGGCACGGCGCGCGTCTGCTCGCGGTCGATCACATGGCAGGTGATGCACCAGATTTCGGCCAGCGCCCGGCCGCGCTTCGGATCGGCCGGTTGCGCGCCGGCGGACGGGGCGAAGACGGGCAGGATGGTCAAGGCGCCGAAAAGGCAGGCGGCGATCGATACGCGGGCAAACAGGCTTTGATGTTTCATGAAGACGGCAGCCTTGCGGATAACGGGAAACCCGAATCCTAAGACTTGGGCGATGCCTTGCCTTGCGAAACGTCAATCCGCCTGATCGGCCGTCTTCCCGGTCTTCCTCCTCCCAGCCACCCGTTTCCGCGCCCGTCTTTTCCGCATCACCCGGATCCGCCGGCGCACCGCCGTTATGATCTCGTCGAGATTCTGGAACAGCGGCAGCCTGCTGCGGGTTTCGTCGGGCACGAGGTTGAGGCCGACCGAGCGGATCCTGTCGTCCTCGACGTCGCGGACGATCAGTTCGACCGGGCCGAGGATCACCCGGTCGCCGCGATGCGGCTCGCCGCCGATCTCCGCCAGAAGGAAGTCCGACAGGCTCTGGTCGCCATCCTCCGGCTCAATGCCGTATTCGCGGGCGACATCGGCAAGCTTCGCCTCGCCGCCGAGCGAAAAATCGCCGAAATAGTCGCGGTCGTCGGCTTCAAGCGCGATCGTCTCGGCGAACAGCCGGTCGAGCAGGCTGATATAGCGCGGCGCGGCGAAGATATAGACGAAGTCGCCGACCTGCAGCGGCCCCGCCTCCTGCAGTTTCATCGACTGGCCGTCGCGGACGATCAGCGAGGGCCGCGCCCAGCGCGGGATGCGCTCGCCGCGGGTGACCGGGCTGTCCCTGGCGATGTGATAGACGACGAGCTCATGGGTCGCCTGGCCGGGCAGTTCCAGCTCGACCTTCTCGACCGGGCCGATCTCCGGCGGCACCACCAGCCCGAGCCAGCGCGCCACCGGCCGGATCGTCCAGCCCTGCACGACCATCGAGATCAGCACGATGATGAAGGCGACGTTGAAGAAGGCCTGTCCGGCCGGAATGCCCGCCGTCATCGGCAGGATGGCGAGCAGGATCGAGACGGCGCCGCGCAGGCCGACCCAGGAGATGAAGGCGGTCTCCTCGCGGCTGAACCGGAACGGCAACAGGCACAGCCAGACCGCCAGCGGCCGGGCGATGAAGATCAGGAACAGCGCGACCACCACGCCATACAGCGCGATCCGCCCGAAGTCCGACGGGGTCGCGAGCAGGCCGAGGATCAGGAACATGCCGATCTGGGCAAGCCAGGTCAGCCCGTCGTTGAAGCGCCGCAGGAGCGGCATGCCCTGGCGGCCGAGATTGCCGGCGATCATGCCGGCGAGATAAACCGCCAGGAACCCCGAGCCGCCGATCAGGCTGACGATCGAGAACAACAATAGCGCCAGGCCGAGCACGATGACGGGATAGAGCCCGGGCTCCAGCTTGAGCTGGTTGACCGACCGGGCGATGACATAGCCGCCGGCGACCCCGAGCGCCGCGCCGAGCCCGATCTGCAGCGCGAAGGCCTGCAGGAAGGTCATCACCGGCGCGCCGATCTCCGGGCCGGCGACGATCATGTCGACGAAGGTCGCCGTCAGGAACACCGCCATCGGGTCGTTGGAGCCGGATTCGACTTCCAGCGTCGCCCGCACCCGGTCGCGGATATTGATGCCGCCGACCCGGAGCAGGAAGAACACGGCGGCCGCGTCCGTCGAGCTGACGATCGCGCCGAGCAGGAGCGAGGCAAGCCAGGACAGGCCGGAGAGATAGTGGACGGCCGCGCCGACAAGCCCGGTGGTCAGCAACACGCCGACGGTTGCAAGCGTCAGCGACGGCCAGGCGGCCCGCGTCGCCGTTTCGAAGCGCGTGTTGAAGCCGGAATCGAACAGGATCACCGCAAGCGCGATCGCGCCGATGAAATAGGCGATCGGGGCGTTGTCGAAATCGAGCCCGAGTCCGTCCTCGCCGACAAGCAGGCCGATCCCCAGAAACAGCAGCAGCAGCGGCGCGCCGATGCGGAAGGCGATCAGGCTCGTCAGCACCGCCAGCACCAGGAGGCCGGAACTGATCAGGATCAGGGCGAGCGGAATATCGAGCATCGTCTCAGTATCGGCTGAAATTCATAATTTTTTATCCATTCGCCGTGACAGCGAACAGGACTGTCGTATTAATGGCGTAACCGGCTGGCTGGAGTGTAACCGGTTTGAGCGTGATCTGATTGGGGGATCGGGGCCGGGGCTCAACGGCACGTAGGCCAACGGGCAAGCCGCCCAAGGGAGCAGGACATGAGCGAACCGACCGCAATGACTCCGATGCAGTATCTCGATCGCGCCATGACCATGCTGCGCGATATCGGCCTGACGCCGAAGGAGGGCGAAGAGGCGCCGATCGTCGCGCTGCTTGAGAAGATCTCCGATCTCGCCCCCGACAAGACCATCATCATCGCGCGGACGCTGCAACAGGCCTCGTTCTTCAACGATGTGGTGCGCGAGCAGATCTCGGCCATGTCGATCGGCGAGCGCTATGACGAGATCACCAAATCCTTCGATTCGATCCGCGACGACGCCAAGGCGATGGTCGACCAGCTTTCCGACGGGTCGATCTCGACATTCGAGCGGATGCAGAACATCTGGATGAAGGCAAGCCGCGGCGACGTCGCCGACCGCTTCGACAAGATCCGCGAGACCTATCTGGACGTCGCCCGCGACACCAGGGACCAGATCGAGCGCGAGCACATCATCCTGGAAAGCTACCGCGATTTCCGCGGCGCCCTGAAGAATGCCGAGGTGATGGCGCTCGAAGTGCTGAAAACTGCCGAAGGCAGGCTCGATGAGGCCAAGGCCGTTCTCAAGGAGGCCTCCGACGCGGTGATCGCGGCGGCCGATATGGAGCCCGCCGCCCGCGCGCGCCTGGAGATGGCCCGCGACGAACTGATGCGCGCCATGCAGGTCGCCGACAAGCGCTACCAGATCGCCAAGGACCTCTCCGACAACCTGACCATCGGCTACAACACGTCGGAAGTGGTGATGGCCCGGCTGATGCAGACGACCAGCGCCAAGGAGCGGGTCTATGCCCAGGCGATCAGCTTCTTTTCCACCAACGAGACAGTACTGACGGCGCTGAAGGCCTCGTTCACCGGCATGTTCGGCCTGCACGAATCGACGAAGACGCTCGATGCCATGAAGGAGGGCGTCTCGAAGAGCCTGGAGACGCTCGCCGAGATCGGCGATCAGGTCCAGGACGCCGCGCTCAAGGCCGGCTACGGCCCGACGGTGCGCGCCGACGCGGTCAAGATGCTGGTCGACTCGGTGGTCAACTTCCAGGAGCGCTCGCACGAGATCATCGCCGAGATGCGCAAGCTCTCGACCGAGAATTCCAACGAGATCCGCGACGCGGTCGAGGACGGCAAGCGCCGTCTGGCCCGCCTGGCCGCCGAGGGCAAGGCGCTGACCGTCGGCTAAGGGTCCTGGCCTGTTCGGACAAGGCGAGGCGCGATGACGGACACCGCACAACCGCTTAAATCTCCGATGGAAGAGGTCATGCTGGCGATGGACGTGGTCGACACGCTGCGCCATCGCGAAAGCCTCGTCTCGCGGGAGCTGAACGAGGATGAGCGCGACCGCCAGCTGATCGCGCGGCTGCGCGGGATCTATTCCGCCCAGGGCATCGAGGTCACGGACGCGATCCTGGCCGAGGGCGTTAAGGCGCTGAAAGAACAGCGCTTCGTCTACACCCCGCCCGAGGGCGGCGTCTCGCTGACGCTTGCAAGGCTCTATATCCGGCGAACGGCCTGGGGCAAGGCGGTGCTGGGCGTGCTCGCCGCCATCCTGATTGCCTGGGCGGGCTGGTATTTCCTGATCACCGCGCCGGCCGAGCGCCGGGCCGAGGCGATCCGGATCGAACTCACCGAGACGCTGCCGGGACAGCTTGAGGACCTGAAAACCGCGATCGCCAAGGATACCGAGGTGAAGGCGGCGCTCCACGACGCGGACCGGCTTTATGACGACGGCCGGAAGGCGGTCGAGGAGGGCCAAGTCGGCGACGCCCGGGCCGCCGTTGCCGGCCTGCAAGACCTTCGCCAGCGCCTCGAGCAGGCCTACACCCTGCGCATCGTCTCGCGTCCGGGCGCGACCTCGGGCGTCTGGCGCATACCTGATTCAAACCAGGCCGCACGCAACTACTATCTGATCGTCGAAGCGCTCGATCGTAACGGCAAGCCGGTCGAGGTGCCGGTGACCAGCGAGGAGACCGGCGAGACGCAGCGGGTGAGCGAATGGGGGGTACGGGTGCCGGAGGCGACCTTCTCGACGGTCCGCCGCGACAAGGAGGATGACGGCATCATCCAGAACGACACGCTTGCGGTGAAAAAGCCCGGCACGTTGCAGCCGGATTACACGATGCCCGTCTCCGGCGGCGCCATCACGTCCTGGTAGGGGGAGGGACGATGTCGAAGGGCCGAAAGACGCTGAGCCGGATCGACAGGGAGATCGGCGAACTGCGCGAGGAGGAGGCGGAGCTCGAGGGCAAGATCGCCGCTCTCGCCGGTCGCCTGGAGCGGTTGCAGGCCCGCGAGATCGAGGCCTTCCGCGAACTGGCGGTCTTCCGCTTGGGCCAGGACGGGGCAGACCGGGTCGGCGGCCCGCTCGACAGCGCCGACAAGCAGTTGCAGCGCCTGCGCGCCAGGCGCGATGCCGCGCTTGCCGAAGTGGTCGGCGACCTGGAAAACACCAATACCGAAATCGGCCACCTGGAGGCCGACCGGTCGGCGCTTGCCGAACGCCTGTCGGCGCTACAGGCCGATATTGACGCACGTGACGAGGCCCTGATCGCCGAACTCGCCGGCAATCCCGATTATCAGGCGCGGCTGGAGGCGGTCGATGCGGCCGAGGCGATCGCCCTGGAGGCGGAGCGCAAGGCCGAACTGGCAAACGAGGACCGGGTCGAGAAGGGCAGGCCCTATGAGGCCGATTCGCTCTTCATGTATCTGTGGAACCGCCACTACGGCACACCGGACTACCGCTCGCGTGGCCTGATCCGCTCGCTCGATGGCTGGGTCGCCCGGCTGATCCGATACAGGCAAGCCCGTCCGAACTATCACATGCTGCTGGAGCTGCCACGGCGGCTCGGCGAGCACGCAGAGCGTGCCGCCGCCGCCGCCATCGCTGAGACAGAGGCGCTCGAAGCCTTCGAGGACGCCGAACGCGACAAGGCCGGCATCCTCGCCACGGTCAAACAGGCGGACGCCGAGGCTGCCCGTCTCGGCGAACGCGCGCAGGCGCTGATGGAGAAGACGGCCGAGCGCACCGCGCTGGAAGCAAAGCGGGCGGCCTTCAATCGCGGCGACGACGATATCACCCGCTCGGCGATCGACACCGTCGCCCAGGCGCTGCAGGACACGCGCCTGAAGACCCTGCACCGGGCGGCGCGGCTCACCCCCGACAAGCGCGATGATCATCTGGTCGAGGAGATCGACGACCTGCGCGACGATATCGAGGATCTCGACGAGGACCTCGAACGGCTGCGCCGCGTCGAGCGCGATGTCGAGTTGAAGCGGACCGAACTGGAAGACGTGCGCGGCCGGTTCATCGGCGAGCGAATGGATGACGACCGCTGGGAATTCGACGACGACATGATCGAGGATGCGCTGAAAGGCCTTTTACGCGGCGCCGTCAACGCGGCGACCGTCTGGGCCATGCTGCGCCGGCGCGGCCGCTATCGGCCCGGACCTTCGAGGCCGCGCAGGGGTATGCGCATGCCGCCGGGTGGCGGATCGATTTTTCGGTCCGGGGGCAGGTCACGCGGCGGGTTCGGGCGCGGGGGATTCGGCGGCGGCGGGTTTCGGGGCGGCGGCGGCTTCGGCGGCGGCGGCTTCAAGACGGGCGGCGGGTTCTGATCGCGCTTCCCCGTTTCAGCCGCCCCTCCAGCACGTGCCGCCACACGGTCGGCATGATCGCGATTGCCAGGATGATCCGCGCCATGTGATGGGCGGTGACGAAGGGCACCGCGATCGACATCGACAGCGCGATCAGGCTGATCTCCATCACCCCGCCCGGCGCATAGGCGAGGATCAGCGCCGGCAGCGGCTCGTCGATCAGGCCGGACACGCCATAGGCGGTGATCAGCGTCACGGCAAACATCAGCAGCGTCCCGCCGAGCGAGGCGCCGAGCACGCTGCTGGCGGAGCGAAACGACACGCCGACGAAGCGGGCGCCGAGCGATGCGCCGACGATGATCTGGGCCAGGATCACCAGGAGGTCGGGCAGGGCGGCCGTGGTGAAGCCGGTGCCGTGGGCGATCGCGCTTGCGATCAGCGGCCCGCCGATCTGCCCGCCCGGCATCCGGCTGTAGCGGCCGACGAGATAGCCGACGACCGCGCAGGCCAGGAGCACGGCGATATCGGCGGGGCTCAGGTCCCAGCCGCGCGCAACCGCACTGATCGACTGGCCGGTGAGCGGCCCGTAGAGCCATTCCATGAAGAACGGGATCGACATCACCGAGAACAGGATGCGGGCGAAATGGACGAGCGAGATCGTCCGGCCGTTGCCGCCGGCCTCTTCACCGATGATCGCCATGTCGATGAGGCCGCCGGGAATGGCGCTGAAATAGGAGGTGACCGGATCGAAGCGCACCACGTAGCGGTAATAGGGATAGACGATGGCGGTCGTAATCAGGATATAGCCGACCAGCGCCAGCACGGTGATCCACCAGTGCCACATGCCGGCGACGATCTCGGGCGTGAACGCCGTGCCGAGCATCACCCCGATCACCGGCACCACCAGCGTGCGCAGCCACATCGGCACATAGACCTGCTGGCCACCGAGCTTGAGGCCGGAAATCGCCACCAGGCTGACGGCGATCATCGAGCCGAGCATCCAGGGCAGCGGCAGGCCGAGGCTGTACCAGGCAAAGCCGCCGGCCCCGCCCAGAAGGATGGTGGCAAGCGTCTTGAGTGTCGCGATCGCAAGGGCGCCCATGGTCAGGGCGAGCGGAACGGCGGGGAAGCGGTGGGCGGCATGGCGCCCGGTTTACAGGGCGGCCCCGGCTTCGGCAATCGGGGCGGGAGCAGACCAGCTATTCCACATGCGCGCTTCCGTCCATGCCGACTTTCGGCGTCTCCTCGAGCGCCGCCTCGCCGGCCGGCACGCTGCCGCGGATCGGCGGAAAGTCGTCCGAGGTGATCGTTTCGCGTTCAAGCAGCAGCGTTGCGCCTTCGTCGAGATCGGTCCGGTTCTCGGTCAGCACCGCGATCGCCTTTTCGAAGGCTTTGTCGACCAGGTCGCGCATGGCGATGTCGATCTCGCGGGCCGTCTCCTCCGAATAGTCCTTCGGCTTGGTCGTTCCGAAGGCATTGCCCAGAAACGCCTGCCGGTCCTCCTCGTAGACGACCTGGCCGACCGTCTTGGCCATGCCGAAGCGGGTCACCATGCGCCGGGCGATGTCGCTGACCTTGGCGAGGTCGTCGGCGGCGCCCGTCGAGATCTCGCCATAGACGATCTGCTCGGCGGCGCGGCCGCCCATCAGCACCGCCATGCGGTTTTCCAGATCCGCCGTCGATTGCAGGAAGCGGTCCTCGGTCGGCCGCTGGATCGTGTAGCCGAGCGCGCCGACGCCGCGCGGGATGATCGAGATCTTGTGGACCGGGTCCATTCCCGGCAGGATCGCGGCGACCAGCGCATGGCCCATCTCGTGATGGGCGACCACCTTGCGCTCGTGCGGATTGAGCAGGCGGCTCTTCTTTTCCAGCCCCGCGACGATCCGCTCGATGGCGTTGTTGAAATCCTCCATCGTCACGGCGTCGCCGCCGCGCCGGGTGGCGAGCAGGGCCGCCTCGTTGACCAGGTTGGCGAGATCGGCGCCGGTGAAGCCGGGGGTCAGCGCTGCGACATGCTCAAGCGACACGTCATCGGCCAGCTCGCTGATCTTGCGGATATGCACTTCCAGGATCTTCAGCCGCCCCGGCTTGTCGGGCCGGTCGACCAGCACCTGGCGGTCGAAGCGGCCGGCGCGGAGCAGGGCGGGATCGAGGATCTCGGGCCGGTTGGTCGCCGACAAAAGCACGATGCCCTCTGACGGGTCGAAGCCGTCCAACTCGGTCAGGAGCTGGTTGAGCGTCTGTTCCTTCTCGTCATGCCCGCCCATCATGCCCTGGCCGCGGGCGCGGCCGAGCGCGTCGAGTTCGTCGATGAAGATGATGCAGGGCTTGGCCTGGCGGGCCTGCTCGAACAGGTCGCGCACCCGCGCCGCGCCGACGCCGACGAACATCTCGACGAATTCGGAGCCGGAGATCGAGAAGAACGGCACGCCCGCCTCGCCGGCGACCGCGCGGGCGAGCAGCGTCTTGCCGGTGCCGGGCGGGCCGACCAGCAGGATGCCCTTGGGGATTCGCGCGCCGAGCCGGCTGTAGTCGTCTGGCTGGCGCAGGAAGGCGACGATCTCCTTGAGCTCGTCCTTGGCCTCCTCGACGCCGGCGACATCGGCAAAGGTCACCTTGGTGTCGCGCTCCACATAGACCTTGGCGCGCGACTTGCCCACCGACATCAGTCCGCCAAAGCCCTGCTTCTCGGCGAAGCGCCGGACGACGAACATCCACAGGAAGAAGAAGAAGGCGAGCGGGATCACCCAGGACAGCAGGTTCGAGATGAAGGTGTTCTGGACCGTGCCGTTGAACGTGACGCCGTATTTGCTCAGTTCGGTGGCAAGCTCCGATGGCACGCGGTTGGTGGTGAACTGCGTGCGCCCGCCGTCCTGCGGCTCCTTGAACTTGCCGACCAGGCGCTGCTCGCGCACCTCGACCTCGCTGATCTTGCCGTCCTTCAAGAGCTGCTCGAACTGCGAGTAGGGGATCGGCTCGACGGTCCGCCAGGTCGTGTACCAGCTCTGGAACATCAAGAGCAGGCCGACCGCGATGAAGGCGTACCAGATATTGATCTGATGCTTCTTGTCCATGCCTGTGATCCCTGGCGTTCGGTGCTGACCTCCCCTTGCGTACCCTATTTCGCCACCGATTGGCACCCGCGCCGATGTCGCGCCGGACGGGTGCGGGGCCATATGGATTGAATCAGCGCTTCAACTTGCTGAATCGATGCGTTAACGAGTTGACTCGATCCGTGATGAGATTTGCATAACTATTTGCGGGATAGTCGGTATTTCGCCTGTTCTTACGTAATGGATCGACTTGATTTCGCGTCTCAAGCATCGCTGTACGGTCCAGCTTTGCGGGCAGTGAACAATAGCAGCCGCTGACGGGCCCTCACCCGGCTCGCTGACGCTCGCCACCCTCTCCCGCGGAGGGGAGAGGGTCCGTGCCACGCGGCTTGGTTTCCGCAGGTGGGGAAGGGGCGCGCCACCGGCACTTTCCCTCTCCCCCCGCGGGAGAGGGTGGCCCGAAGGGCCGGGTGAGGGGGCGTGCCTGCTCCGCGGTGCAATTTGCAGGAAAACCCCTACCAGACAATCGGTTAACAAGGGTAACCTTGCGTAATATCAGCAACTGCGGTCTCAACCCGGCATGGCTGGCCTGCGGCGATTGTGCTTTGTCCTCTCCGACCAATCGCCGATAACGGAACCCCAGACCCGCCCGCGATACCGGACACGACGATGACACGGACGATCGAAGACCTCTCCGGCTGGACACCGCGCCTGCCGCCGCCGCGCACGCCGATGGAGGGCCGCCTCGTCCGGCTCGAGCCCTTCGACGTCGCAGCCCATGCCCGCGGCCTGTTCGAGGCCTATCAGCGCGATCGCGACGGGGACCTGTGGACCTACATGCCCTACGGCCCTTTCGCCGATTTCGACGCCTACGAGGCCCATTGCAAGGCGGTGATGACGGGTGACGACCCGCTGTTCTTCACCGTCCTCGACAAGGCGGCGGACCGGCCGGTCGGGGTTGCGAGCTTCATGCGGATCAACCCGGCGCATGGCGTGATCGAGACCGGGTCGATCTGCTATTCGCCGCTCCTGCAGCGCACGCCGGGCGCGACGGAGACGATGTATCTGTTCGCTCGCCGCGCCTTCGACGAACTGGGCTACCGGCGCTACGAGTGGAAATGCGACAATAACAACGCGCCGTCGAAACGCGCCGCCCTCCGGCTCGGCTTCCGCTACGAGGGGCTGTTCCGCAAGCACATGGTGATCAAGGGCCGCAATCGCGACACGGCCTGGTTTGCGATCACCGACGACGAATGGCCGCGCGTGAAGGCCGCCCATGGGCGCTGGCTTGACCCGGAGAATTTCACCGCCGACGGCACGCAGCGCCTGACGCTGAGCGCGCTCAACGCAGCCGACCTCACCGCCGGCAAGACCACCCTGCGGCGCGCCGACATGGCCGATCTAGAGCCGGTCGTGGCCCTGCAGCGGGCAGCCTACGCGGCCAATCGCGAGATCCTCGGCGCCGAGCCGATCCCGCTGCAATGGGATTATAAGACCGTCCTGGCCGAGCAGGAGGTCTGGCTGAGGCAAGCGGAGTCCGAACTGGCCGGCGTGCTCATCCTGACGCCCGTGACCGGCGAATACGTCGGCGCCCATCTCTATGTCGACAGCATCGGCGTCGCCCCGAAACACGCCGGCTACGGCATCGGCAACCACCTGCTCGATGCCGCCATCGCCCGGGCCCGCGCGCTGGGACTGCCGGAACTGCGGCTTCTGACCGGCGAGCCGCTTGTCGACAACGTCAACTGGTATCGCCGCCGCGGCTTCGAAACCGTCGAAATCGAGGCCCTGGAAGACCGCCGCGTCGTCCACATGCGTCTGCCCGTTGCCTGATCTGCCCTAGCCGGACCGGATCTTAGCGGTCTCGGCCAGCCACATCGCCCGCACCAGCTTGTAGATGCCCCAGATGTTGAAGGCCGCGATCAGCAGGCCGGCGCCGAGATCGGGCCAGCGCTGGCCGAAATCGGAGATGGCGAGGGCGGCGATGATGACGGCGATGTCGGCGACGAAGTCCCACCGCGTCTGGCGCCAGACCCAGCGGATGTCGCCATCCTCGCTGGCAAACGCCTTGAGCCGCCAGGCGGCGATCAGGTTGACGGCAAGCGAGATCAGCGCCACGGCGATCATCAGCCAGGGATTGGGCACCCGGTTGGCGCCGAACCCGGTCAGGCCGATCCACACGATCCACAGGAAGGCAAGGCCGATCACCACCGATACGACCACCGCCGCGATCCGGTAAAGCCGCTGGCTGCGGCCGGCAAGCAGCAATGTCGTTCCCGCCGTCAGCGCGTCGTGCAGCGAATCGATGGCGATCGCCATCACCGCGACCGAGCCCATCATCAGCGCGGCGGCGGCCTCGAAGGCGGCGAGCGCCAGGCTCATCAGCGCCGCCTGCTTGAGCGCGCCCTCCTGTTCGCTGGTCACCGGCGACAGCAGGTCTTCGCTGGCCATGCCCGGCGGCGCCGGCTCCTGATCGAGCGGGTCGAGATCCTGCGTCACGGCTGTGGGCTCCCTGGGAATTGCAACACGAATTTCAGATTGTCGGTCATGGACCCGCGCGCACGCGCGGTTGCGCATCGCGCGCCAACACACTAACGCTTTCAGCGCGACAGCAGGAAGACCGAACTTTGAAGGGGATTGCAAGGATGGTGGCACGTCTTGAGGGCAAAACCGCGCTGGTGACGGCGGCTGCGAACGGGATCGGCCGGGAAACGGCGATTGCCTTCGCCGAGGAAGGCGCCAACGTCATCGCCACCGATATCGACGAGGCCGGCGTCGCCACGCTCGCCGGACACGGCATTGCCCGGACGATGCGGCTCGACGTGCTGGATACCGCGGCCGTCAACGCGCTTGCCGGCGAAATCGGTCCGGTCGACGTCCTGTTCAATGCCGCCGGCTTCGTTCATCACGGCACGGTGCTGGACTGCTCCGAGGACGACTGGGACTTTTCCTTCAATCTCAACGTGAAGTCGATGCACCGCACGATCCGGGCCTTCCTGCCCGGCATGCTGGAGGCCGGCGGCGGCTCGATCGTCAACGTCGCCTCGGTCGCGGGCTCGGTGCGCGGGGTCGCCAACCGCTACGTCTACGGCGCCACCAAGGCGGCCGTGATCGGGCTCAGCAAGGCGGTCGCGATCGACTACATCCGCCAGAACATCCGCTGCAACGCGATCTGTCCCGGCACGATCGAGTCGCCGTCGCTGGGCGAGCGCATCGCGACGCTGGCCGAGGAGACCGGCCAGGACCTCGAAGCCGTCCGCCAGGCCTTCGTCGACCGCCAGCCGATGGGCCGCATCGGCACGACCCGGGAAGTTGCGATGCTGGCCGTCTACCTGGCCTGCGATGAGTCCGCCTTCACCACCGGCCAGATCCACATGGTCGACGGCGGCTTCGCGGGCTGAGTTTCCGCTTCGTTCGGTCTGCCGGAACCCGCCCCGCGATGTCCGGCGCGCGGCTTGTCGCCAAATCCGGTTGACCGACGGCTGACGGCACGGTTTTTTAGCGCGCTGTCCGGTGAGCGGTCGATTCGCCTTGAAGACAGCCAGACGGCCGCTTCGCAGGTGTGGCCGAAGGTGGAAACGAAGACCATTCAAGGGGACGGCAATGGATATCCTGATCACCGGCGGCGGCGGCATGATCGGCCGCAAGCTTGTCGAAAGGCTCGCCCGCGACGGCACGCTCAACGGCGAACCGGTCACCCGCGTCATCCTGCAGGATGTCGTCGAGCCGCAGGTGCCGCAGGACGTGCCGTTCACCGTCCAGACCCGCACCACGGATCTCGCCGATGCCGGCGAGGCGGAGGCGCTGGTCGAGAACCGGCCGCAGGTCATCTTCCACCTTGCCGCGATCGTCTCCGGCGAGGCGGAAACCGATTTCGACAAGGGCTACCGGGTCAACATGACCGGCACCTGGAACCTGCTCGAGGCGATCCGGGCGGCCGGCAACGTGCCGCGCCTGGTCTTCACCAGTTCGATCGCCGTCTACGGTGCGCCGTTTCCCGAGCCCATTGACGATGCGTTCTTCCATCAGCCGCTGACCTCCTACGGCGCCCAGAAGGCCTGCGGCGAGCTTCTGATGGCCGACTACACCCGCAAGGGCTTCGTCGACGGGATCGGCATCCGCCTGCCGACGATCTGCATCCGTCCGGGTAAGCCCAACAAGGCCGCGTCGGGCTTCTTCTCAGGCATCCTGCGCGAGCCGCTGGCCGGCATCGAAGCGGTCTGCCCGGTCGACGAGACCGTGCGCCACTGGGTCGCAAGCCCGCGGGCGGCGACCGGCTTCCTGGTGCATGCCGCCGAGCTCGACGGCGAAACGGTCGGCCCGCGCCGCAACCTGACCATGCCGGGCCTGTGCGTGTCGATCCGCGACATGCTCGACAGCCTGCGCCGCGTCGCCGGCGACACGGTGGCCGACCGGGTCCGCTTCGAGCCCGATCCGTTCATCGTCAAGATCGTCTCGGGCTGGCCGCAGAACTTCGAGGCGACCCGCGCGCCGGACCTGGGCTTCACCGCCGACAGCGATTTCGACGCGATCATCCGCAGCCATATCGAGGACGAGTTGGGCGGCGTCATCGCCGATTGAGTTGGCGCCCGGATTGCCTATTCGGCCGGCACCAGCGTCAGTTCGGGGATCCGCTCCGGCGCGGTGTGAAACGTGCCGGCCTCGCGGTTGAAGGTCATCCGCAGCAGGGTGTGGCCCCGATCGTCGAGAAACGACAGGGTCCCGGGCGTGTCGATGCGCCAGCCGGTCGCGTCGACCATCTTCTCCTCCAGCGCCCGGCAGTCGCCGCCGCCGTCGAGGAAGCGGCCCTTGTCGACCGGCCGGTCGCCGAGCGTCAGCGCGCAGCTTGCCGCCCCGCCCTCGCTGAGCCGCCACGGCCCCTGCGACAGGTCCATCAGCGCCGTGTCCTCGTCTGCCTGCGCGGCGGCAAGCGGCATCAGCAGCATGGCGGCGAACAGCAAGCTTGCGCGCATCGGCTTCACTCTCGGATCGGTGTTTCGGCGACCGGCGTGATCGGCCGGCCGGTCTCGAAATAGGAATGGATGTTGTCGACCACCAACTGCCCCATCTGGTTGCGGGTATGGATCGAGGCCGATCCGACATGCGGCAGCAGCACGACGTGTTCCATGTCGATCAGCTTCTGCGGCACATTGGGCTCGTCGGCGAAGACGTCGAGGCCGGCGGAGTGAATGCGGCCGTCCTTCAGCGCCGCGATCATCGCCGGCTCGTCGACGATCGAGCCGCGCCCGATATTGATGAAGATCCCGTCCGGTCCGAGCGCGTCGAACACGGTCGCATCGACCAGGCCCTGTGTGTCGGCGCTGCCGGGAATGACGGCGACAAGGATATCGACGTCGCGGGCCATCTCGACGAGGTTGGGGTAGTAGCCATAGGCGACGTCGGCCTGCTCGCTGCGGCCGTGATAGACGATGGGCACGCGGAAGGCGTCGAGCCGGCGGGCGATCGCCTTGCCGATCCGCCCGAGCCCGATGATGCCGACCCGCCGGTCGCGCAGCGAGGCCGGCGTCAGCGGGAACGGCCCTTCGCTTGCCCAGCGCCCGGCGCGCAGATAGCGCTCGCTCTCGCTCAAGCGCCGCACGGTCATCAATAGCAGCCCAAGCGTGGTGTCGGCGACCTCCTCGGTCAGCACATCCGGCGTGTTGCTCACATAGATGCCGTTCCGCCCGGCCCAGGCCGCGTCCACGGTGTCGTAGCCGACGCCGAAATTCGAAACGATCTTCAGGTTCGGCAGACGGCTCATCAGCGCTTCGTCGACCGGCGTATGCGGGCCGACCGCGATCGCCTCGATCTTGTCGCCGACATCGGCGAGGAGGGCATCGGGGTCATCCGTTTCCCAGAGGCGATGGACCGTATAGGCGGTATCGAGCTGCTGCATGACCAGCCGCATCAGCGGGCCGGTGGCGAGAACATGCCGTTTTGACATTCACGAAAGTCCTTGGTGGCAGGTGGTCGACAGGTGCTGTGATGGCCGTTCGTTGGCGACCCGCACAGGGTTTAGAAACTTCGCTTCCCGTTCGCAATCGGCATTCGCGTCTTCCCGCGTTCAGGAGGCGGTTTTTACCCGGTTCTCCCTGAACAGCAGGTAGAGCCCGGAGGCGACGACGATCAGCGCGCCGACGATGTTGGCCAGGGTCGGAACATGGCCGAACACCAGAAGGCCGAGCAGCGTCGCCCAGATGATCTGGGCATAGAGGAACGGCGCCAGGATCGGCGCGGGCGCGTAGCGGTGGGCGCTGATGAAGAAATTGTGGCCGAGAAACCCGAAGAAGCCCGCCCCGCACATGATCAGCACGGCCGAGAGCGTGGTCGGCCATTCCCAGACGAAGGGCATGGTCGGCAGGAAGGCGAGGACGGGGATCAGCGAGGCGTAGAACTGCTGGGTCGTGTTGGATTCGGTCGCGCCGAGGATGCGGGTGACGATTGCATAGAACGCATAGCCGATCGCCGCTGCTACCGAGAACAGCACCGCCCAGTTGAACCCCTCCATGCCCGGCTGTGTGACCACCAGAACGCCGGCGAAACCGACCAGGATGGCAAGCCAGCGGCGCGGTCCGATCCACTCGCCCAGCATCGGACCGGCCAGGATCGCCACCAGGAACGGCGTGGAGAAGCTGATCGAGACCGTTTCCGACAGGGCGAGGTAGCGCAGCGCCAGGAAGTTGAACAGGGTCGACATCAAAAGGAACACGCCGCGCACGGTCAGCAGCACCGGATGGCGGGTCCGCCACAGGCTGGGCAGCCGTCGCGGCCCGGCGCTCGCCATGGTCAGCACCAGGTGGCCGAGATAGCGCACGAACACCACCTGGAGGGCGGCGAATTCGAAAATCAGCAGCTTGGCGCAGGCATCCAGCGCCGAAAAGCACAAGCCCGTCAGGATCATGAACGCGATGCCGCGCAGCCGCAGGGAGGGATCGTCGACCGCTGAAAGCGTCGTCACGGCCGGCGGCTTTCAACAACGCGGATTTCAGTTGCCTGGGTTTCCGGGCAGCCGGGACGATGCCGCATGGCCGGGCCGTAGGGTCCGGGCTCCGGCGACAGCCGGGGCAGGAGGGTGCGGAAATCCGGCATGTCGCGCTCCGTCTGGCCGCAGCAAGCCGCTCCGCCGTCACGGTTGCCGCGTTGCTGCCGATCGTCGGTGTCTGTCCGGGGAGACAGGGGTATGGACGCCGCTGGACGTCAGGCCCGCCCGAGCGTCCCGTTTCGAAAAACGCGACGCTCCGCCGGATCATCCCCCAGTTGCAGGATCAGTTTAGGGGATTGTCGAAATCCACACAATGCATACATAATCGGTGGATGCACAAAAACCCTGAACTTGTTTCGGCATTTTCGCTCCGCCATATATGCTTCGCAAGGCAGGCGACCCGTTTTTCGGACGCTGCCTGTCCGGCCGGCGCGGCCGGCGCTCTGGCGCTCGCCAGGGCGGGTGACACGCTTGGGGATGGGAATGGAACGCAACGCCGGCTCGCATCGGGACGGATCCGCAGCGGCGACCGCCGCGGGCGGATATAGAATGCCTGCCGACAGGTCACAGCGGGATCGGGCCTATGCGGAAATCCGCCGGCGCATCCTGCTCAATGAACTGACGCCGGGAACCCAGATGCTGGAGACCGAGGTCGCGGACATGCTGGGCATGAGCCGCACGCCGGTCCGCGAGGCGCTCATTCGTCTTGGCGAGGAGGGGCTCGTCGAGATCAGGCCGCGCCACGGCATGCGGGTGAAACCGGTCTCGCCCGACGACATGCGCGAGATCTACGACGTGCTCCAGAGCCTGGAGGCGACGGCGGCGGGGCTTGCGGCCGATCGCGGCATCTCCGAGGCGGAGCTTGGCGATCTCAACGCGGCCGTGTCCGACATGGATGCAGCGCTTGAGGCCGGCGACCTGCCGCGCTGGGCGCTTGCCGACCAGCGCTTTCACGATCTTCTCGTCGAGGCGTCCGGAAACCGGCGGCTGATGGATATCGTCGGCACTATCCGCGACCAGGCGCACCGGGCGCGGATGGCGACACTGACCTTGCGCCCCGTGCCGACGGCCTCGAATGTCGACCACCGCAATGTCATCGACGCGATTCGCGATCGCGACCGGGCCGCGGCGAGCCGCCATCACAGCGACCATCTGGGCCGCAGCGGCGCCATGCTGGTCGACCTGCTGCGCCGTCACGGAATGGGGGGCATGTAGTCAGCCCTAGTCAGCCCTCAGGGACCGGTGCCCATATACATCTCCCACTGCCGTTCCCCGACATTGCACAGCGTCGGCGCGGCCCCCGCTATGGGGATGGGCCCCGATGCGGCAAAGCGTGACGGCGGCGTGATCCCGGCGATCTCCAGCACCAGCTTGTTGCGGATCGCCTCGCCGAACTCCCGGGCCGAATAGACGGGCAGCGAGAACGCGCCTGGTCCGCCGATCACGCAGGTCTCGTAATAGGCATCGAGTTCGGGCAGGTCGAACAGCGACATCGGCGCAGACGGATCGGGCACGAAGGGCAGGCCGTTGATCGTGATGCCGCGCGCGATCACGTCGTCGCGGGCGATATCGACCCGTATGCCCTGATTGTTGGGCCCGTCGCCGGACACGTCGATGACCCGCCGGAGGCCCTTGTAGCCGTTATCGTCGAACAGCGCGCCGGCAAAGCCCATGGCGCTGCTGATCGATGTGCGCCGCTGCCGGGTGATCGGCGCCTCGGCGAGCATGCCGGACAGGATGGCCGCGCTGTCCCTGCCGTCGATAAGCAGCCAGTCGACCACGACCGACTGGCGCCCCAGTCCGGCCCATTCGACATACGCAACGGCGATCTTGCCGTGATTGCCCTGTTCGATCGCCCGGACCACCAGCGGGTCGAGGAAGGCGCGGACATAGCCCTCGCGCTGCAGGGCCTGCTCCTCTTCGTCCATGCTGAGCGAAACGTCGACCGCGATGACGAGCTCCACGTCGACATAGGTCTGCGGGACAAGTCCGGCGTTTCGGGTCGGCTGGGGCCCGGCCGATGCGGGCGCGGCCAACAGGGCGGTGACACCGAACAAAACCGCCATCGAAAGAAATTTGTTCAAATCGCACCTCTGTCATCTGCCTGTCATGATCGGCCGGAAATGCGATTCTGGGAAGCCTGAAAATGCACTCAGTGCGAGTCTGGCAGGGTGCGGTGCAGCGTGATACGGGCCGTGCGCGAAGCGCTGCGAAGGTGAAAGCGGGCTGGGCCCTTGGCCGGAACGCGCGCTATCGCAGTAACTTGCAAGGGGTGCACAGGGTGCGGCTTGACCGCCTTCCCGCGCTGCGACGACAGGCCTGTGCAAACGCGAAGACGGAGGATTATTTTATCGTTTTGTCATCGAATTGCGGCATTCCCGACGCGTGTTTCGGGGGGAAGGGCACGGTTTTGGTTCGGAGCGGCTATGTCGATCGGGTTGTCTGAAGTCTCCAAGGCGTTCGGGGCCGAACGCGCCGTCCGGGAGGTCTCGCTGGAGATCGCGCCGGGCGAGTTCTTCGCGGTGCTGGGGCCGTCGGGTTGCGGCAAGTCGACCCTGTTGCGGCTGATCGCCGGACTGGAGCGGGCCGATGGCGGCGCGATCCGGATCGCCGGGCGCACGGTTGCCGATGCCGGCCGCCACGCGCCGCCGGAGAAACGCGATGTCGGCGTCGTCTTCCAGTCCTACGCGCTGTGGCCGCATATGAGCGTCGAGGCCAATGTCGCCTTTCCGATCGAGAGCGCCGGCGAGAGCGGGGCCGCCGCGCGGGATCAGGCGCGGGACCATCTTCGCACCGTCGAACTGGACCGCTATGCCGCGCGCCGGCCGGCCGAACTCTCCGGCGGCCAGCGCCAGCGCGTCGCGCTTGCCCGGTGTCTTGCGCAGAACGCCGCGACCGTGCTGATGGACGAGCCGCTCGCCAATCTCGATCCGCATCTGCGCGCTGCGATGGAGGTCGAGTTGTCGCGGTTCCACGAGCGCGCCGGCGCGACCGTCCTCTACATCACCCACGACCAGCGCGAGGCGATGGCGCTGGCTGATCGGCTGGCCGTGATGTGGCAGGGCCGGCTGTTGCAGGTCGCGGCCCCCGACGAGATCTATCGCCGCCCGGCAAACGAGCGGGTCGCCCGTTTCATCGGCCGCGCCGCGGTGCTGCCCGCGGAGGTCGCTTCCGTCGATGGCAAGGAAGCCTCGGTCGCGCTTGCCGGCGTAGAGGTCACGGCGGCTTGCGATGGTGAAAGCCGTTCAGGACCGGCGACCGTCGTCATCCGCCCCGACGATCTCGTCGCCGAGGGGGAGGGCGCGTTGCAGGGCCGGGTCGACCGCGCCGTCTATCGCGGCGGCCTCTGGGAAGCCTCGGTCACGGTCGATGGCCTGCCTGAACCCGTCGAGGTCAGTCTCGATCGGCGGGTGGCGAAAGACGAAGCGCTGCCGCTCTCGATCCGCTCGGCCTGGGTGTTGCCTGAGGGATGACCCACCCTACGCCCGCCACGGAATGACGCCCGCGGGCAGGTGCCTTGCGAACGCGTTCATCGCCAGCATGATCAGCACCGTCGCCACCACCGTCACCGCCGACATGGCGGCGGCCAGCGTCGTGTAGCCGCCGTCCTCGTAGTTGAAGATCACCGTGCCGATCGTCTCGTTGCCGGTCGACCAGAGCAGGGCGGAGACGGTGACCTCGTTATAGGCCGTCAGGAACACCAGGATCGCCCCGGAGGCGGCTGCCGGGGCCATCAGCGGGGCGAAGATCCGCCGCATCCGCCGGGTAAAGCCCGCGCCGGCCACGCGGGCTGCGTCGTCGAGGCTGTGGTCGAGCTGGTTATAGGCCGCCGCCACCGGTTTCAGCCCGACGACGAGGAAGGCGGCGACATAGGCGATCAGGATGATCCAGATCGTGCCGTAAAGCGAGACGTTGAGGACCGGCAGCGGCCGGATGAAGGCGAGGATGAAGGCGATCGAGATCACCAGGCCGGGTACCGCAAAGCCGATTTCCGCCTGGCCGGCGGAGACCGCCGCAAGCCGCCGGCTCGCGCCCTTGCCGGTTGCCAGGAAATAGCCGAGCACGATCGACAGGCAGGCGATCACGGTCGCCGCACTCGCCGCCGCGAAGGTCGAATTGACGAAAGCCCGCCCGGTCACCGCCTGGCGGGCGATCACCTCGATGAAGTTCTTGAAGGTGAGCGTCGAGAAATCGAGCGGCACGCCATAGGTCGGCACCAGCGCGGTCGCCACCAGCGAGATGATCGGCAGGCCGAGCACGGCGATCAGATAGGCCCAGATCGCCGCTTCGACGAACGGCTTGCGGGTTCCCAGCGCGATCGCCAGCGGCGCCTGCGGCAGGCCGACCAGTTCGCGCCGGATGCGCCTTTGCAACAGGAGCTGAAGACCGAGCGCGATCAGCGCGATCAGCGCCAGGAGGATCGACAGCACGGCGACCTTCGGCAGGACATCGGGTCCGAAGCTGGCGAGCCGCCGCCAGATCAGCACCGGCAGGGTGGTGTAGCGCGCCGGGATGCCGAGCAGCGCGTTGATGCCGAAATTGCCGAGCGCGGCGATGAAGGACAGCGCGAAGCCGGCAAGCAGGGTCGGCGCGAGCATTGGAATGATGATCCTGCGCAACAGCCTGAACGGCCGGGCACCGCTGACCCGCGCCGCGTCGCTCAACTCGCGCGGAAAGCCGCGCAGCGCCGAGCGCACGACCAGGAAGACCAGCGGCGCATGCTGGATCGATAGCAGCGTGATGATGCCGCCGCGCGAATAGATCGGATGGTCGGAGCCCGGCTCCGGCGCGATCCCGAGCCATTGCAGGAGCGGACTTGCCGGCCCGAGCGCCTGGATCCAGGCAATCGCCGTCACATGCGGCGGGATCATCATCGGAAGCAGCACCAGGAAGACCAGCGGCCCCTTGGCGCGGATATCGGTGAGCCCGATCACCAGCGCCAGCAGGAGGCCGACCAGGGTCGCCAGCGCCGCCGATAAGAGGCTGCTTTCCAGGCTGTTCCAAAGTGCGATGCGCACCGAGCGGCTAAGGCCCGCCTCGATGAGCGGTGCGACCGCGAACTGCCCCTCCGCCGTCAGGCCGACCTGGAACAAGAGCAGCAGCGGATAGCCGCAGAACAGGAAGATGACGAAGGCAAGCGCGGCGAGGGACAGGCCCTCGCCGCGCGGGAGTGTCTTGAAACCGGTCAGGGCCAAGAGCCGGTCAGCCGCCGAAGGTCTCCAGGAACCGGTTCTTGTTGGCCTCGTCCTCGGCCAGCGCCTTGGCCGGATCGAACGGCATCAGCTTGATCTCCTCGCGCGCGGGGAAGCCTTCCGGCGGCGCGATATCGGGATGGGCTGCCAGATAGCCCTGGCTTGCGGCAAGCTGCTGGCCTTCCTCCGACAACAGGAAATCGACGAAGGCCTTGGCGGCCGGCACGTTCCTGGCGGTGTTGAGGATCGCCACCGGCTCGGTCACCGCCGAGACGCCCTCGACCGGGAACACGAACTCGACCGGCGCGCCGTCCTGCTTGGAGCGGATCGGCAGGAAGTCGACGACGAAGCCATAGAGCTTCTCGCCGCCGGCGACCGCCTTGTAGGTGCCGCCATTGCCGCCCTCGGGGATCGCGCCCTGTTCGGCGAGGCCCTCGTAGAGCTCCCAGCCGAGATCCGGATTGCCGGTCAGCGTCGCCATGTGGATGGTCGCGGCACCCGAGGTGAGCGGCGAGGGCATGGCGATCTTGCCCTTGGCTTCGGGCTTGAGCAGATCCTTGTAGGAGGTCGGCTTCATCTCCGCGGCGGTGTTGTAGACGATGCCGGTGGTGATCAGCTTGGTCGAGAAATAGTGCTTGTCGGCGTCCATGATGGCCGGATCGTAGGCGGAGACGTCGGCGCCCTCATGCGCCATCAGCCGGCCTTCCGTCTTGAGGCCCTCCATCGTCACCGTGTCGGCGATCAGCAGCACGTCGGGCTGCGGGGCGCCGGCCTCGAACTCGGCGCGCAGCTTGGCCATCACCTTGGTCGTGCCGTCGCGGATCCAGTCGACCTCGACATTCGGATATTTCGCCTTGAAGGCGTCGACGGTCTCCTGCGCGTCGGTGTTGGGCTGCGAGGTATAGACGACGAGCTTGCCCGAGACGTCTTCGGCGAAGGCCTGCGAGGACAGCGCGATCGCCGCTGCGGTTGCCAGTGCGATCCGTTTGATCGAATGCATGATGATCCCCTGAATTCCCGTGAAAATGCCACCGTCCGGCAGCGAAACGAGGCCTCTATCACGAACGCATGTCAGTTCGGTGTAGGTGCGCTCGGTAATCCGGCCTGTTTACCGGCAGGACGCATCGCGATAGTCATCGCAATCGAGACTTAGCGGATGAGCGGGTCGGTTCAACAATGGACGTGGTGTTCTTTGCCAAGGTGTTTGCGGCGCTGTTCGCGATCATGAGCCCGCTCGCCAATCTGCCGGTGTTCCTGTCGCTGACGGCCGACATGGACCAGCCACGCCAGCGCCGGGTGGCGCGGACGGTCGTTATCGGACTGGTGATCGGCTGCACCATCACGGTCCTTGCCGGCACGGAGATCCTCAAACTCTTCGGCATCGGCATCCAGTCGTTCCGGCTCGCCGGCGGGCTGCTTATCCTGCTGATCGCGCTGACGCTCCTGCGCGGACAGCAGCCGCGCTCGCATGCCGGCAACGAAAAGGAGCGGGAGCGCTACGACGATCAGGACAATCCCGGCATCTATCCGATGACGGTGCCGATCCTGCTCGGCCCGGGCGCGATCTCGACGATGATCATCTACGCCCACGAAGCCACCGCAACGGCGACGCAGGCCGCGCTCGGCCTGGCGATTGCGGCGAACATCGCGCTGCTCGGCGGCGTCTTTCTCGCCGCCCCGCACATCTCCAAACGCCTGAGCGCCACCGCGATCGCCGTCATGAGCCGCCTGATGGGCATGATCCTGGCGGCAATCGCGATGGAGATGATGACGGGCAGCCTGCTCAAGCTGTTCCCGGGGCTCGCCGGATCAGCGGCCTGATCAGGTCTGCTCCAGCCGCTCTTCCAGCAAGGCCGTGACCGCGTCGCTGCCCATGTCGAGATGGCCATGCTCCGGCTCGATCGCATAGCCGGCCTCGACTAGGGCCTGCGCGGTCGCGACATAGTCGCCGGACGCCTTCTCCGGGCAGTTCTCCGACCCGTGCACCGCGTTGCCAAGCGCCGTCGCGCCATAGGCATTGCGCAGCGTCTTGTCGGGATTGAGCGTCAGATAGAACCGCACATAGTCGGCATGGCCGAACCAGGCCGCCACATGCAGCGCCGTCATGTCCTCGGCATTGGTGAGGTCGGGATTGAAGCCGACGGCCTGCATCGCCTCCAGCGCGGCAAGCCGCCCCCGTTGAGCGGCGAACTCGATAGGCAGCCGCTGGTCGGCGTCTGACAGCCGCGACACCGCATCCTTGTCCTCAGCCCACAGCCGCAGCGCCTCGCCCCGGTTGCCGGAGGCGGCGGCCGCCAGCAGCGCGTCGGACGGCGACAATCCGGTCGCAAGCCCGCGATCGCGCAGCGTCGCTTTCATCGGTTCGTTACCGCAGATCGCCGCAAGCGCGTAATAGGACCGCCCGTTCGAGGTCGCTTGCGGGTCGGCGCCATGGGCGATCAGCAGATCGGCGAACCGCCCGTCGCGGCCCCGGCGGATCGCGTGATGCAGGGCGTTGTCGTGGCGGTGCCAGGCGTCCCCGTCGAAGGGAACCGGACGCTCGTTCGGGTCCGCGCCGTTTTCAAGCAGCAGTTCCGCGCCCTCGTATTTGTCGAAGTCGAGCATGCGCAGAAGCGCGTTGGTGCCGGGAAAGGTGACACCGTGGTCGAGCAGCAGGCGCATCGCATCGAGCGTCTCCTGCTCGCAGGCGTGATAGGCGCATTCATTGTCGTTGGGATCGGCGCCGGCCTCCAGCAGCATCGCGCCGAACGGCAGGTTGCCGGCCGCGCACAAGGCGCCATAGAGGATCGAGAGCGTCTGCGACGGGTCCTCAGGCCAACCGTGCCGAGTGTTCGCATCGGCGCCCCGCTCGAGCATCATGCGGCCGAGCCGCATCTGGGCGTCTGCGAGATCCGGCCGCAGCCGGGCATAGTGCGACGTGCCGAGCCGCGAAAAGGCATCGAGCGCGACCCTGCTGTCGGGAATGATCTTCTCGGAGCGGAACAGGCGGCCCGGATCGGCGTCAAGCGCGGTGGTGACCGCCGCCTCGTCGAACAGCGCGACCTGCAGGGCAAAGCGCCCCTCCGCGATATCGGGACGAAGGGCGAGGATCCGTTCGGCCTGGGCAAGCCGGCCATAGTAGAGCGCGCCGCCCAGTCGGGCGGCAAGCGCGTCGGTGTCGGCGCGGCGCAGCGCGACATCGAGCTTGAGCTGCGGCCAGCTTTGATGGCCCTGTTCACGGGCGATCACATGCAGGCAATTGGCGAGGTTTTCGGGCGCCTCACGATCGGCTGCGAACACAGCAGCAAACCGCGCCCGTGCTTCCGGCTCGCCGCGCTGCAGGGCGCGTTTCAGGTCCTTGGCGGATTTCTTCAGGAAGTCGAGATTGGGGTTTCCGGCCTGATGGCCGGATGGTGCGTCGCTCATGGCGCTTTCTCCGTATCGCTCCCATGGTCCACCGGTGGGCTGCGGAAAAAGGCCTGATGAGGATCTGCGATGCCGGGGTGAGTTCAACTCTCTCCGTGGACCGGGCGGCGCCCCCGCTCAAGCGCCGTGCGGGGACGATCGCCGATCGCGTCGGCGCGGTCAAGCCTGTTGGCGGCTATTCCGCCGCCCGCGTCAGCGACAGCCGGGCGGCTTCCAGGTGCTCCTTCATGGCGGCCGCCGCGCGTTCGGGTTCGCGGCTGCGGATGGCGTTGAGGATTTCGCGGTGCTGGGCGTTGTATTGCGTGATCATCGCCCGGTTCAGCGTCAGGTGGCGCATCAGCGTCCATTCGTCGGTCGCGCGCACCGAGTTGATCTGGCCGATGATCCAGATCAGCAGGCCGTTGCCCGTCGTGCGGGCGAGCAGGCGGTGGAAGTCGGTGTCGATCTCGGCGAAGGCGACGGGATCGTCGACCGCCTGCTCCATGCGGGTGCACAGGGTTTCGAGCCGGTCGAAATCGTCCTGGTCGCCATGCAGCACGCAGAGCCGGCAGATATGCGGCTCCAGCGCGAAGCGGGCGTCGATCAGTTCGAGCGGCTTGGCCCGCTCGATCGCCTGCGGCGCCGGGTCCTCGCGTTTGTAGACCACATAGGTGCCGCTGCCAGGCCGGATCTCGACATAGTTCTCGGCCTCGAGCTGGTTGAGCGCGACGCGGATGGTGTTGCGGGCAACGCCGTAATCCGCCGCCAGGCTGCGTTCGGACGGCAGCCGGTCGTTCAGCGCGAGATTGCCCTTGGCGATCTCGAACCGGATCTGCGTGGCGATTTCTGAAGAGCCGCGTTTCGACATGAGACCAGTTGCGAGTCCTTTTCGGAGGTCTTGATCCAATTATATACCAATATAATCGGCAGGAAAACAATTATACCTATATTGGATCAAAAGAGGTTGCTTTTCGGATCGGATTGGTCAAACTGGCTATGGGTAGGAGAAAACGAACTGTCGAATACGCCGACCGGCAATCGAACGGTACATATCGCCCCGAGCACGCTTTGCCAGCGCTGCCAGGGTCAGAAGTCTGGAACCGGCCCGTAGCCAGCCAGATTGTACCGATATCCCGGTCAACGCCCGCCGCATCTGCCGGGCGATCGCGGTTTCGGCCTTGAGGACCGGGTCACCGCGCGTGCCCGGTTGAGGATCGCGTCGCGGCCGGACTGGCCCGTGAGCGAGCCGTGCCGGATCAGGCAAGCCGGGTGGACCGGTTCCGTTTCTCTCCTAAGCCCGATTGCGGCGAGGCCTTGAGGCTTCGTCCCGTTCGGTGTCGCATCGCAACCCACGATGCGGGATCGTCGTTGTGGGGACAAAAAGGCTTGAGGAGGAGTAACTTGGCCACCGATCTCGAACGATTTGTCGATGCGCCCGGGCGCGCGGAGAAAGTCAAGGAAGTCCGCGAGATGATCGACCGGCTCGGGGTCGAGTACATCTATCTCCAGTTCGTCTCCGTAACCGGCAAGATCATGGGCAAGGGCATGCCCGCCGATCACTGGGAAAGCGCCGCCAAGAAGGGCTTCCAGCTCGTCTACGGCGCCACCATGAACCTGTTCACGAACCGGGCCGGCGATTATCTGGGCTACGGGCCGGAAGCCGCCGAACTGGTCGGCATCCCCGAGCCCGAGACCTTCATGCAGCTGCCCTGGGCGCCGAAGATCGCCCGCTTCTACTGCACGCTGTTCCGCAACCGCGAGGAGAAGGAGGATCCGGGCGGCTATCTGACGGCCGATTGCCGCGGCAACCTGCGCCGGCTGCACGAGCAGTTCCAGGAAAAGCACGGCCTGCAGTTGCGCATGGGCACCGAGCCCGAGATGATGTGGCTGAAATTCGACGAGAACGGCAAGCCGCGCGACGGTTTCTCCAAGCCCTAT
This sequence comes from Tepidamorphus sp., assembly GCA_028280885.1. GTDB lineage: Bacteria > Pseudomonadota > Alphaproteobacteria > Rhizobiales > Tepidamorphaceae > Microbaculum. Next base: position 65,693 of record JANQKY010000060.1, on the reverse strand, counting down.
TGCTACCACATCGACCAGTTCGAGAGCCTCAGGCCCGTGACCATGAAGGTCATGGAATACACCCGCAAGATGGGCCTCGACATGATCCAGGGCGACCACGAGGACGCGCCTGGCCAGCTCGAGCTGAACTGGACCTTCGACGACGTCCTTCGCAACGCCGATCGCCTGACCACCTATCGCCAGATCTGCGCCCAGGTCGCCCGCGAGCACGGCATCTTCGCCTGCTTCATGACCAAGCCCTTCATGGGTGTCTCGGCGTCCGGCTGCCACCACAACATGTCGCTGTGGAGCGGCGGCGAGGACCATTTCATCCGCACCGGCAACGATCCCGACGCGCTGCCGGGCATGCGCGAGAACTACATGTATGTGAAGGGCGGCGACAACACCTTCATGCCCGATGGCGACGACCCGCAGATGCCCGGCGCCACCGGCCTGAAGGCGATCGGCGGCATCGTCCATCACCTGCGCGCGCTGACCGCCATCGGCTGCTCGACGGTCAATTCCTACCGCCGGCTGTGGGATACCGGCTTCTGGGCGCCGGTCTTCGCCGACTGGGGCTTCCAGAACCGCACCACCGGCCTGCGCGTCTCCGCGCCCGGCCGCTTCGAGTACCGCTCGGTCGATTCGATGGTGAACCCCTATCTGATGGGCTCGGTCATCCTGGCGGCTGCCGATGACGGGCTGGACAACAGCCTCGACCCCGGCGAGCCGGAGGAGCGCAACATCTACGAGGCGATGGAGGCCGGCAAGCAGGTCAAGAAGCTGCCGATGTCGCTCGGCGAGGCGCTTCAGGCACTCGAGAACGACGAGGTCGTCAAGCGCGGCCTGCCCGGCGAGATGTACCGGCTCTATCACGAGTACAAGTCGGATGAATGGGCCCGCTTCATGGCGACCGTCACCGACTGGGACGCGGACACCTACATGGAGTGCCTGCCTTAGGCGCAGGCACCACCCGCGTTCGAAAACCCAAGGATTCTTAACGACTCTCTTTAGGAGGCGCTCCCTCAATGTGCGGAATCGCAGGACTTATACACAAGGGCAGGAGCTCTAATGTCGGCAGCGAGATGACCGCGATGCTGCAGGCGCTGAAGCACCGCGGTCCGGATTCGACGGGCTATGCCGTCTACGGCGTGCCCTCGGAGGGCGACTACGTGATGCGCGTCAAGGTCGCCGAGGCCGACGACATGGCCCGCGGCTCGAAGGTCGCCGGCATGCTGGCCGACCGGATCGCCGCCGTCGACGCGGTGCTCGCCGAACACGGCGCCAAGGTCAAGGCGAAGGAACACGCCACCGACTACGCGCTGCGCTATGTCTTGTCCCATGACGGCGATACCGGCGCCATGGCCGAGCATATCGAGGAGGCCGACGGCGTCGAGATCCTGTCGATGGGCAACGGCCTCGAACTGATCAAGGATCTGGGCGACGCCTCGGTCGTTGCCGAAGCCTATGGGCTTGCCGACTTCACCGGCACCCACGGCATCGGCCACACCCGCATGGCGACCGAATCCGACGTCGACATCAAGTCGGCCCATCCTTACTGGGCCTTCCCCTATAACGACGTCTCCGTTGTCCATAACGGCCAGATCACCAACTACTGGATCACGCGCCGCGAGATGGAGCGCAAGGGCCACCGGTTCATGTCGAACTGCGACAGCGAGCTGCTCGCCGTCTATGTCGCCCATGATCTCGCCAACGGGGTGAGCCTGGAAGACTCCTTGCGCAAGTCGATCGACGAGATCGACGGCGTCTTCACCTATCTCGTCGCCACCAAGGACCAGCTCGGCATGGCCAAGGACACCATGGCCGCCAAGCCGCTGGTTCTCTACGAAAGCGACGACCTGATCGCCATGGCGTCCGAGGAGGTCGCCATCCGCGCGATCCTGCCGCAGGAAATCGACACTTACGACCCTTACGATGAGGAGGTCCGGGTATGGCAGGCGTGAGCGATGCCGAACTCCAGGGCATGACCCAGGAAGAGCGCGCCGCAGCGCTCGGCATGATGACCGAGCAGCTTACGGGCAAGTCGATGTATATCGAGTTCGACCCGGAAGCGACCGAGCGGTTCGCCTATCCCTGGGCCCCCGATGTCGACTTCAACAAGCGCGCCGAGATCGACGCCGCCGAGATGTCGACCAAGGAGGTCAACGCCAGGATCCGCGAGTTGATGCGCGAGGGCTACGGCACCGTGGTCCTGCACAATCCGCGCGGCAAGCATTCGCTCGCCGTGGGCATCCTCAACCGCTTGAACCTGATCATCGAGGGCTCGATCGGCTATTTCGGCGTCGGCCTGATCGACGGCCCGAATGTCCGCATCAACGGCCGGGTCGGCTGGTCCTGCGCCGAGAACATGATGGCCGGCACGGTCGTCATTCAGAAGAACGCCGGCTCGACCTTCGGGGCGGCGATCCGCGGCGGCGATCTCGTCTGCCGGGGCTCGGTCGGCTCGCGCACCGGCATCGACATGAAGGGCGGCACCATCATTGTGGGTGGCGACACCGGCGCCTTGTCGGGCTTCATGATGCAGCGCGGCCGCATGGTCGTGTGCGGCAATGCCGGCAAGAACCTCGGCGATTCCATGTATGACGGCACGATCTTCATCGGCGGCGAGATCGCCTCGCTCGGTGTCGACGCCGTCACGGCGGACCTGACCGATCTCGACAAGAAGTGGCTGACCCGCAAGCTCACCCAGTACGAGCTTATGCCCGAGAAGGGCGTCGACCACTTCACCAAGGTTGTCGCGGGCAAGCAGCTCTGGAACTACGACAATCTCGAGCCGAACGAAAAGAAACTCATTCTGTAGGATTTTCAGGGGATCATACTCATGGCTGACGGTACGACGCCGACCAAACCCCCGCTCGGGCGCGATGTGAACCGCATCGGGGATTCCTTCGTCTTCCCGCCCCGCGTCATCGACGACATCCACATCAAGTCCGAACTCGGACGCTACCGGATGCGCGGGTTCTCGCTGTTCAAGAAGATCCCGCACTGGGACGACCTGACCTTCCTGCCCGGTACGCTGACGCGCTTCGTCATCGAGGGCTACCGCGAGAAATGCGAGACCCGCACGGTGATCGGCCCGCGCGCCAAGAAGCCGATCGATCTCGATATCCCGGTCTATATCACCGGCATGAGCTTCGGCGCGCTGAGCTACGAGGCGAAGACGGCGCTGGCGCGCGGCGCCACCATGGCCGGCTCCGCCACCTGTTCGGGCGAGGGCGGCATGATCCCCGACGAGCGGCGCTACTCGTCGAAATGGTTCTACCAGTGCATCCAGTCGCGCTACGGCTTCAACCCGCATCACCTGATGCTCGCCGATGGCTGCGAGTTCTTCATCGGCCAGGGCTGCAAGGTCGGCCTGGGCGGCCATCTGATGGGCCAGAAGGTCACCGACCAGGTCGCGGAGATGCGCTCGCTTCCCGCCGGCATCGACCAGCGCTCGCCGGCCCGCCATCCCGACTGGCTGGGACCGGACGACCTGGCGCTGAAGATCGAGGAGATCCGCGAGGCGACCGACTGGCAGATCCCGATCCAGCTGAAACTCGGCGCCGCGCGCGTCTATGACGACGTGCGCATGGCGGTGAAGTGCGATCCCGATTCGATCTATATCGACGGCATGGAAGGCTCGACCGGCGCCGGCCCGCATCTGGCCACGGAGGATACCGGCGTTCCGGGCATCGCCGCGATCCGCCAGGCCCGCAAGGCGATCGACGATCTGGGCAAGCGCGGCGAGATCACGCTGATCTATGCCGGCGGCATCCGCAACGGCGCCGACATAGCAAAAGCAATTGCGCTGGGAGCCGACGCGATCGCCATCGGCCACTCGGCGATGATGGCCCTGAACTGCAACAAGGACATCCCGGAAGCCAATTACCCGGAAGAGATCGGCGCCGAGCCGGGCTACTGCTACCATTGCCACACCGGTCGCTGCCCGGTCGGCGTGGCAACGCAGGATCCCGCGCTGCGTGCCCGCCTCGATCCCGATGAGGCGGCCGAGCGGGTCTACAACTTCCTGCACACGCTGACGATCGAGGCGCAGATGTTCGCGCGTGCCTGCGGCAAGACCCATCTGCACAGCCTCGAGCCGGAGGATCTGGCAGCCCTGACCATGGAAGCCTCGGCCATGGCCGGCGTTCCGCTCGCCGGCACCAACCACACGGTCGGTGTCGAAGATTACCATCACTTCTAAGGGGGAGACGGCGACATGGCAGGAACGCAATATCGCGGTTCCGAGATCACCGACGTCGATCAGTTCATCAAGGACGCGGCGGGTCTTGAAAGCGAGCGCGAAAAGGAAATCGGCCAGCACATCGGCTATCGCTACGACGTCAATCTGGTTCCCGACTACGGGCGGATCACGCCGTTCCTGAAGGACTATATGGAGTACATGGGCTGGGACGACCTGAACTGGCTCGAGGACATCCATATGGGCTACGAGGAGGGCAAGCCGGCGGTGTTCGATCGCAACATCAACGGCTGGGTGCGCGTGCCTGATTCGATTGCGCTGCCCGACAACCAGCAGGATCGCGACATGATCGCGCGCGAGCTCTTGCTGAAGTTCCAGATGTCGGACCGGCACCCGCTGGTCGCGCTGAGGAAGGCCTATACGAAGTTCTAGGTCGTGGACGGGTGTGCCCATGCGCTGTTCGGTGATCGATATGACCTGCCCGGCACCGCCGTTGCGGCTGCGGAGGCCGGCATGAGGGTCGCCGAACCAGCCTTGGCCGGCACGGAGGCGCAGCGGGCGCTGCGCGAGCGGTTTTTGAAGTGGCAGTGCCGGGTCCGCCAGATCGCCGCGCGCGAGCGCGGTGGCGAGCCCGACGACGCGATCACGCCGGCCCTGACGCTTGCCGGCGAGACCGGGCCGATGGGCCATATCATCACGGTCCTCAACAAGGCGCCCGCTTACGAGGTGACCGCCGAGCTCGAACACATCGCCGCCAAGACCATGGACCCGGCGCAGCGCCGCGAGGGTGGCGTGAAGTTCCTCTCGGCGACCTACTATCAGAAGGCGCGCGAGTTCACCGACGTGCTGACGGCGACCCTGCCGCCGGCTTCGCCCGGCGCGGAGACGATCCTCGCCGCCGGGGATTGCACGCTGACCTTCGAGGCCTATTCGCAGCGTTTCGACATCGCCTGCCGGGCCGCGCGGCTCGACCCGATGCATCCGCTGAACCGCGCCACCATGGCGCATAACCGCCTGTTCAACCCGGCGATGCCGCCGGGAACGCAGGTCCTTGCCTTTACACCGGATTGGAGCGTTTCGCGGGCGCAGCCTTGAGGCGCCCCGCGGTTGAGCCGCGCCGAAGCGGCGAGCCCGAGTGCCCGACTTGGATGAAACAGAGGCACCGGCAAGAGGAGTGAAAAACGGGGGATGCGTGGCCAAGGCCGGGCATCCGGACATCGATTTTCAGTGAGGGAAACGAATGACCAAGCGTATCTGCATTATCGGGGCCGGACCGTCGGGCCTTGCCCAGCTCAGAGCCTTCCAGTCGGCCGCCGAGAAAGGCGCCGACATTCCGGACATCGTCTGCTACGAGATGCAGGACAACTGGGGCGGCCTGTGGAACTATTCCTGGCGGACCGGGGTCGACAAATACGGCTATCCCAACCACGCCTCGATGTATCGCTATCTGTGGACGAACGGGCCCAAGGAGGGCCTGGAATTCGCCGACTATACGTTCGACGAGCATTTCGGCCGGTCGATCGCCAGCTATCCGCCGCGCGAGGTGATGTACGACTATATCGAGGGGCGGGTGAACAGGGCCGGCGTGCGCGACTGGATCCGGTTCTCAACGCTGGTGCGCGACGTGCGCTACGAGGACGGCCGCTTCGTCGTCACGACCCGCAACAACAAGGAAGACACCGAGTCGGTCGAGGTCTTCGACCACGTCATCGTCGCCTCCGGCCACTTCTCCACGCCGAACGTGCCGTATTATCCGGGCTTCGAGGGCTTCAACGGCCGCATCCTGCACGCTCATGATTTCCGCGACGCGCGCGAGTTCATCGACAAGGACATCCTGATCCTCGGCACGTCCTATTCGGCCGAGGACATCGGCTCGCAATGCTGGAAATACGGCTGCAAGTCGGTGACGGTCGCCCACCGCACCGCGCCGATGGGCTTCAAATGGCCCGACAACTGGCGCGAAGTCCACAAGCTGGAGAAGGTCGAGGGCAAGACCGCCTATTTCGGTGACGGCACCTCGAAGCAGGTCGACGCGATCATCCTGTGCACCGGCTACAAGCACCACTTCCCGTTCCTGCCCGACGACCTGAGGCTGCGCACCGCCAACCGGCTGGCGACCGCCGACCTCTACAAGGGCGTCGTCTACACCAAGAACCCGAAGCTGTTTTATCTGGGCATGCAGGACCAGTGGTACACGTTCAACATGTTCGACGCCCAGGCCTGGTGGGTGCGCGACGTCATTCTCGGCCGCATTGCGCTGCCCGATCAGGCGACGATGGACGCCGACCCCAAGCAGCGCGAGGCCGAGGAAGACAAGATCGAGGACGATTACGGCTGCATCGAATACCAGGGCGCCTATGTCCAGGAGCTGATCGACGAGACCGACTATCCCTCCTTCGACATCCAGGCGGCGAACGAAGCGTTCTACCAGTGGAAGAAGCACAAGAAGGAAAACATCATGACCTTCCGCGACCACGCCGACTACGTCTCGCCGATGACCGGCGCCAAATCCCCGGCCCACCACACCCCATGGGTGGAGGAACTCGACGACAGCATGGCGAGCTACCTGAAGGCCTGAATACTAAGAAAGCCGGAACAAGAACCGGGAGCAACCCGCGGGTTTCAAAGCGTCAAGGAGTGAGTGACAGCCAACCCAAGCGTTTTAGGGAGGAAAGTATGAAAACGATAAAGAGCGCCCTGCTGGCGGGATCGATCCTGGTCCTGCCGGCACTGGCGCAGGCGGAGGACAGCGACGACCCGATCATCATCCCGATCCACAACTGGTCGAGCCAGATCGTCATGTCGAACGTGGTCGGCCAGATGTTCGAGGAGATGGGCCTGAACGTCGAATACGTCACCACCGACAGCCAGGCGGTCTACGAATCGGTCCGGCTGGGCGACGTGGCGCTCGAGCTCGAGGTCTGGGAAGGCGCCTTCGGGGCGTCCTTCCGCGAAGCACTCGAAAAGGGCGGGTTGCACGATGCTGGCGACCACGATGCGGTGACCCGCGAGGACTGGTGGTATCCGATGTGGACTAAGGAGGCCTGCCCCGGTCTTCCGGACTGGCAGGCGCTGAACGACTGCGCCCACCTGTTCGCGACGCCCGAGACCGGCGACAAGGGCCGCTATCTCGACGGGCCGGTCGACTGGCTGAAGCACGGCAAGGAGCGGGCCGAGGCGCTCGGCCTCAACTATGTCGTCATCAATGCCGGCTCCGCCGCGGCCCTGTGGGCGGAAATCGGCGCGGCCGAAAAGGACAAGAAGCCGGTCCTGGTGTTCAACTGGACACCGAACTTCGCCGAAGCCGTCTGGCCTGGCGAGTTCGTCGAATTCCCGGTCTGGGAAGACGGCTGCGACACCGATCCGGCCAAGGGCCCCAATCCGGACGCGCTCTATGACTGCGGCAATCCGGCCAAGGGCTACCTGAAGAAGGCGGCCTGGGACGGCATGCCCGACAAGTGGCCGTCGGCCTATTGCGTGCTTGAGAAGATCTCCTTCACCAACGCGCAGATCGCCGAGATGGCGAAGTTTGTCGACACCGACGACATGGAGCCCGAGGAGGCCGCGGCCGTCTGGCTCGACGAAAACCGCGATATCGTCGACCCTTGGGTCGCCGCCTGCGAAAGCTGAGGCTAAGCTGACGCGGTTGCGCCGTCCCGTGCCAACGCCAGTGCTGATGGACGGGGCGGCGCGCCCGCATACGTTACAGGGCACGATATGAGCGAGCAGACACCCGTCATTTCCGCGCGCAACGTCTGGAAGCTGTTCGGCGCGGAGCCGCGGAAATATCTTGCCGCGATGCCGGCCGGCCGGAGCTATGACGAAATCCGCGCCGACGGCTATATCGCCGGGGTCAAGAATGTTGATATCGATGTCGGCCGCGGCGAGATGCTCGTCATCATGGGCCTGTCGGGCTCCGGCAAGTCGACGCTGGTGCGCTGCTTTTCCCGCCTGCACGACATCACCGGCGGCACCATTGCCGTTGAAGGCCAGGACATCATGTCCCTGTCCGAGAATGAGTTGATCGAATTGCGACGGCGCAAGATGGGCATGGTGTTCCAGTCCTTCGGCTTGCTTCCCCACCGCACCGTGCTCGAAAACGTCGCCTTTCCCCTGGAGATGCGCGGCCAGGACCGGCACGCCCGCCGCGAACGGGCGCTGGAGGTGATCAAGCTGGTCGGTCTGGAAGGCCGCGAGGATTATTTCCCGCGCGAACTCTCCGGCGGCCAGCAGCAGCGCGTCGGCATCGCCCGCTCGCTCGCCATCGAGCCGGATATCTGGTTCCTCGACGAGCCGTTCTCCGCGCTCGACCCGCTGATCCGCCGCGAGATGCAGGACGAGTTTCTGCGGCTCCAGGACATGCTGGGCAAGACCATCGTCTTCATCACCCATGATTTCGACGAGGCGCTGCGGCTCGCCGACCGGATCGCCATCATGAAGGAAGGCGCGATCGAGCAATGCGACACGCCCGACCGCATCGTGCTTGATCCGCAGACCGACTATGTCCGCAAGTTCACCGAGGATATCGACAAGGCCCGCGTCGTCCATGCCGCCGTCCTGGCGCGTCCGCTGAACGGCTCCGTCCCGGATGGCGAACCGGTCGAGGCCGGCGCGACGGTCCGCGATCTCGCCCGACAGCTTGTCAACGACAACCGCGCGAGCCTGCCGGTCGCAGACAAGGGCGGAACCGTCATCGGCGCGCTCGATCGCCGCGAGGCGCTCGAGATCCTGCTCGGGGCGGAAGCGTGACGATCGCGGGCGCGGAGGTCGGCTCGGGCAAGGCCGCCGAGGCGCCGCCAAACCGCACCCTGTGGATCCTGCTCGGCATCGCGGTTGCGCTGATGCTCGGCCGCGCGCTCGGCCTCTTACCGGACTGGCTGATCCGTCTGCCCGACTGGATGATCCCGCCGACGGCGGAGTGGCTCGACGCGATCTTCGCCTTCGTGCAGAACGATCTCGGCTTGCTTCAGGTCACCCGCGCCATTGCCGGCGGCCTCGAATATCTGCTCGATGCGACCGCCAACCTGCTCTACGGCAAGCGCCGCTGGCCCTATCTCGGCCCGATCCCCTGGTCGGCGATCGCAGCCGTCGCCGCCGTGCTCGGCTATTTCCTCGGCGGCTGGCGGATGGCTGCCCTTGCCGGCGGCACCTTCGTGTGGACGGCGCTGATCGGCCAGTGGGAAATCGCGATGCAGACCATGTCGGTGCTGGTCGTCGCGGCCCCCTTCGCCTTCCTGATCGGCCTGCTGCTCGGGATCGCGGCCTGGAAGTACCGTGCCTTCGACATGGCGCTGCGGCCGATCCTGAGCGTGCTGCAGACCCTGCCGTTCTTCACCTACCTGCTGCCGGCCGTGATCTTCTTCAAGGTCGGGCCGACGGCGGGCGCGGTCGCGACCATCGTCTACGCGCTGCCGCCGATGATCCTGATGACGACGCTGGGCCTGAAGAAGGTGCCGCCCGAGGTCGTCGAGGCCGGCAAGATGTCGGGCTGCACGCGCTGGCAGATGCTGACGCGCGTCTACCTGCCGGCCGCCCGCACCGAGCTCCTCGTCGGCGTCAACCAGGTCATCATGCTGTGCCTGGCGATGGTCGTCCTCACCGCCTTCATCGGCATGCCGGGCCTCGGCGCCAAGCTGCTTGCGATGATGGGTTCGTTCAAGCTCGGCCGGTCGTTTGAGATCGGCGTGACGATCGTGCTGCTGGCGATCACGCTTGACCGGCTGTCCAAGGCCTGGGTCGTCCGCCAGCCGGTCCATTTCGAGCGCGGCACGCCCTGGTGGCAGCGCCATGTCTTCCTGCTGGCGGGCGCCGGCGCCTTTGTCCTGTTCTACGTACTTGCCCAGTTCGTCGAGATCCTGAACGAGGTCGGCATCCGCCAGAACCTGTCGCAGGGCCGCGAGATCGATGCCCTGATCAAATCGGTCCTCGACATCGACGCGGTTCAGGCGGTGACCCAGTGGCTGCGCTGGTTCCTGAACGTCCAGATCCTCATTCCGTTCCGCAACTCGCTCCTGTGGATCCCGACGCCGGCCTTCATCCTGCTGGTGACCGCCTTGTCCTACTGGGTCGGCGGGCGGCGGCCGGCGATCTATGCGGCGGTGTTCTTTTCGATCGTCGCGCTGTCGGGCTGGTGGGATCGCTCGGTGATCACGCTCTACACCGTGATCTCGGCGGTGATCCTGGCGACCCTGATCGGCATCCCCGTGGCGATCGCGGCTGCCCGCACCGAAAAATGGTCGCGGCGCATGCTGCTCGTCTGCGATTCCGCCCAGACCTTCCCGAGCTTCATCTACCTGATCCCGGCGATCATGCTGTTCGGCGTCAACGACGTCGCGGTGATCTTCTCGATCCTGATCTTCGCCATGGTGCCGCTGATGCGCTATACGATCGAGGGCCTGCGCACGGTGCCGCCGGAGATGACCGAGGCCGCCGACATGTCGGGCGCGACGCGCCGGCAGAAACTCATGAGCGTGCAAATTCCGCTGGCGCTGCCGACCATGGCGGTGGGCTTCAACCAGGCGATCATGTTCGCCTTCTTCATGGTGATCGTCGCCGCCTTCATCGGCACCCAGGATCTCGGCCAGGAATTGCAGCGCACGCTGGCGGGATCGGATATCGGCAAGAACATCGTGCTCGGCATGAACGTGTCGCTGATGGCGTTGACCTTCGACATGGCGATCCTGGCCTGGGCGAACCGCCGCGAACGCGCATTGGGACTGACGAAATGACCGTGAAACCCGTCTTCGACATACCCTGGGAACGTCCCTTCGAGCGGGGGGGCATCGTGACGCCCGGCCTGCCGATCCTGCCGCATGGGGTGGAGCGCCATCCCGTGCCCGGCGGCGGCTCGCGCGCCGTGGAAATCCGCAAGGGCGACGAGGTGATCGTGCTCGACCGGGAGGGCCTGCAGCCCGGCGAACTGGTTGCCTTCGCCCCGGACCGGACGTCGGATGCCGCGATGCTTGGCGCGACGGGTAGGGGCAGGCCCAACCGGATCATCGAAACGCTCGCCAGCGGCGACCCGTCGGGCCGGGCGGTGCTGGACGCGCTCGCCGCCGCGGGCTTCGACCTTGCCGCCGGTGACGCCGTCAGCATCTTCGCGGAAGGCTCGCGGCCCGGCGACACCGCCGAATTCACCGCCGAATGCGACGGCCTCCTGGTCATCGCCGCCCCCGGCGGTCCTATGGTGCCGGACGCGCAGGACGCGCCGAGCGAGCTGATCCTCTATATCCACCGCGCCGACCCGGGACCGGTGAAGGCCGATCTCGGCCCGCCCGACCCGCTCGCCGATCCGCTGATCGACACCAACATCCAGCCCGGCAACGCCCGGGCCTATGAGGTGAAACAGGGCGAATACATCCAGATCCTCGACGTCAAGGGCCGCGAATGTTCCGATTTCCAGGCCTTCTCGCGCCGCGCGCTCGACAACGGGCTTGAGCGCGAGATCGATCCGACGACGACGCGCAGCCTGACCGGCCAGCTCTATCCCGAACCCGGCATCCCGTCGAAATACTGGTCCGTCGACCACGAGCCGCTGGTCGAGATCGTCCAGGACACCTGCGGCCGGCACGACACGTTCGGGCTCGCCTGCACGGCGCGCTACTACGACGACCTCGGCTATCCCGGCCACGTCAACTGTTCCGACAACATGAACCGGGACCTCGCCCGATTCGACATCCGCCCGCGCGGCGGCTGGCCGGCGATCAACTTCTTCTTCAACACCATGCTGGACGCGACCAACGCGATCGGCATGGACGATCCCTGGTCGCGGCCGGGCGACTACGTTTTGCTCAGGGCGCTGTCCGACCTTGTCTGCGTGTCGTCGGCCTGTCCCTGCGACATCGATCCGGCCAATGGCTGGAACCCCACCGACATCCAGGTGCGCACCTATCACGCGAACGAGGACTTCAAGCGTTCGATCGGCTACCGGAAATCCGCGGAGGCAGAATTGGAAGACACCAGGAAGACCGGGTTTCATGACTGTTTTGCCCGGCATACCCGCGATTTCGTCGAATATAACGGCTATTGGCTCGCCAATCAGATGACGAACCATGGTGCCGTCGCCGAATACTGGGCCTGCCGCGAGAAGGCCGCGGTGATGGACCTGTCGCCCTTGCGCAAATACGAGGTGACCGGGCCGGACGCCGAGGAACTGATGCATCTTTGCGTCACCCGCAACATGCGCCGGCTGGCGGTCGGGCAGGTGGTCTATACCGCGATGTGCTACGAACATGGCGGCATGATCGACGACGGCACCGTGTTCCGGCTGGCCGACACCAACTTCCGCTGGATCGGCGGCAACGACACGTCCGGCCTGTGGCTGCGCGAACAGGCCGACAAGCGTCGCTTGAACGCATGGGTGCGCAACTCCACCGATCAGCTCCACAACATCGCCGTACAGGGCCCGCTCAGCCGCGAGATTTTGGCGGACGTCTTCTGGACGCCGCCGAAACAGCCGACGATCGACGAACTCGGCTGGTTCCGCTTCACCATCGCCCGCATCGGCGGTTTCGACGGCAAGCCCGTGGTGATCTCGCGCACCGGCTATTCCGGCGAACTGGGCTACGAGGTGTTCTGCCATCCCAAGGACGCCGAAGCCGTGTTCGACGCGGTCTGGGCGGCCGGCGCGCCGAAGGGGATGACCCCGCTCGGCCTCGCCGCCCTCGACATGCTGCGCATCGAGGCGGGGCTGATCTTCGCGGGCTATGAGTTCTCCGACGAGACCGACCCCTTCGAGGCCGGCATCGGCTTCACGGTGCCGCTGAAGACCAAGCAGGAGGACTTCATCGGCCGCGCGGCGCTGGAAGAGCGCAAGGCCCATCCCCACCGCAAGCTCGTCGGCCTGGAGATCGAGGCCGGCCTCGTCCCCTCGTCTGGCGACTGCATCCGCATCGGCAAGGCCCAGGTCGGCACGGTGACGTCTGCGATGAAATCGCCGATGCTCGGCAAGACCATCGCCCTTGCCCGGCTTGACGTCGTCCATGCCGAGCCCGGCACGGCGCTTGAGATCGGCCAGCTCGACGGTCAGCAGAAGCGCCTGAAGGCGACGGTGACCGCCTTTCCGCATTTCGATCCGGGCAAGGAGCGGGTGAAGGGGAATTACGGGTAGGGCACCGGACCGGCGCGTCCGCGTGCCGGCGAGTGTGGCCACAGCGCGCTTTTGTCTCAGTTACCCGCAGGCGGTCCCGCCTCTAAGGTTATGCATAGCCGGTCGCGCCACCGGATCCCGCGCCACCGATTCCCCCGATCGCGTTGCGCCCACGAATAGGTAACGTTATAACATGGCCCTTTCGACGTTCAGATCGTGGGTGGGATTGATCGCGTTGACGAGCTGGCTGTTCGCGCAACTGGTCATGACCGGTCTGTTCGCGCCCGATGCGGAGAGCCTGCGGGTCCGGCTTGTCGACGGTGTCGCGAGCAATCCCGCCGGCATCTTCGTTATCTGTACCAGCAACGGCATTGTCGTTGTCGGGCCCGATGGCGAACCCGTCGAATCGCCAGAACGGTTCGGCTGTTCCTGGTGCCAGGTCGCCGGGTCGGCGGCCGCGCCGGAGCCTTGTCCGGTGCCCGCGCCGCCCGTCCGCTTCGCCGATACCCGGATCGATATCCCGGTGTCCGGCCGGGCAGGCGACGCCGGCCTGGCCGGCCTCTATTTGAGCCGCGCCCCGCCCGTCTGATCACGCAACCGTTCGAAAACGACTGCGTCGTGGCGTCTGTGCGCCGCGCGTTTCCCCTTTGCGTGACCAACAGGACAAATCCGCATGTTCAAAACGCTCACCCGGGCAGCCGTCGCCGCGCTTGCCCTTGCCGTCGCCGTCCCCGCCGTACAGGCCAAGACGGTCACCGACGTTCTCGGACGCGAGGTCGACGTTCCAGACGATCCGCAGCGCGTGCTGCTCGGCTTCTATTTCGAGGACTTCTTCGCCATCGTCGGACCGGATGCCTATGACCGTGTCGTGGCGATTTCCAGGGACGCCTGGGAGGGCTGGCGAAACCTGCAATGGCAGGCCTATACCAAGGCTGTTCCCGAAATCGAGGATATCGCCGATATCGGTGAGATTTATGCCGGCACCTTCTCGATCGAGACGGCGCTCGCCGCAAAGCCCGATGTCGCGATCCTGGCCGAGTGGCAGTTCACCGCCCTGGAAGACGTCATCGACAAGCTCGAGGCGGCCGGCGTTCCCGTCGTCGTCGCCGATTACAATGCCCAGACGGTCGACAAGCACGTCGCCTCGACCAAATTGATCGGTGCGGTGATGGGCGCTGAGGAGCGGGCAGCCGAACTGGCCGACCTCTATGCGACGTCGGTCGCCGACGTTCAGGAGCGGGTCGCCAAGGCCGGCGGAACCCCGAAGCGCGTCTATATGGAACTCGGCAACAAGGGACCGGACGAACACGGCAATTCCTGGTCGAAGTCGATGTGGGGCAACATCGTCACTATGGCCGGCGGCGAGAACATCGCGGACGGTCAGATCGCCAAATGGGCACCGCTCAATCCCGAATATGTCCTGGCCTCGGATCCGCAGGTCATTCTCATTCCCGGCGCGGCCTGGGTGAGCAACGACGTCGCTGTCGTCATGGGCCCCGGCATCGACACGGAGCTGACGGCCGAGCGCATCGCGCCCTATCTCGATCGGCCCGGCTGGCAGGACCTGAGCGCGGTTAAGGACGGCGAGGTCTACGGCGTCTATCATGGCGGCACGCGGACGCTCTATGACTTCGCCTATCTCCAGTACATCGCCAAGATCCTCTATCCCGACGCCTTCCAGGATGTCGATCCGCAGCGCTCGCTTGAGGATTTCTTCGACGCCTACATGCCGATCGAGGCGTCGGGCGCCTACATGATGCAGATGCCGAAATAACATCATGGACCGTTCGGTTGCCGCTCTCAGCGGAAAACCGGCAGGAGCCGTCGCGCGGTACAGGTCGCTGACCGCGCGACGGATCGGACTGATCGCGGCGGCGGTGGTGCTGCTGGCCGCCGTCTTCGTCGCCGATATCCTGACCGGGCCGGCAATGCTGCCGGTCGCCACCGTGCTCGACGTCCTGTTCGGCGCGGAGGGGGCTGATCGCACGACGGTCGCGATCGTCCACGCGATCCGGCTGCCGATGGCGCTGATGGCGATGCTCGTGGGCATCGCGCTCGGCGTTTCCGGCGCGCTGATGCAGACGATCCTGGGCAATCCGCTGGCCAGTCCCTATACGCTCGGCTTTTCCGCCGGCGCGGGCTTCGGCGCGGCCGTGGCGATCCTGACCGGTCTCACGCTGCCCCTCCTGCCGGACCTGACGACGCCGCTTGCCGCCTTTGTCGGCGCCGCGATGGCCGCCGCGCTCGTCTACGGCTTCTCGACCATCCGCGGCATGAGCGCGGAGGTGATGGTGCTGGCCGGCATCGCCACGCTGTTCCTGTTCCAGTCGCTCCTGTCGATGGTGCAGTATCTCGCCGACCCGGAAGTGCTCCAGCAGATCGTGTTCTGGCTGTTCGGCTCGATGCTCAAGGCGAACGCGACCAATGTTCCGATCGTCGCGGCCATCACGGCGGTCGGCATCCTGCTCGTCCTGCCCGATCTCTGGCGCCTGACCGCCCTCAGGCTGGGGGATCAGCGCGCCGCGGCCGTCGGGGTCGACGTAACCAGGCTGCGGGTCAAGGTCTTCGCTCTCGTCGCCATGCTGACGGCCGGCGCGGTCGCCTTTGTCGGCACGATCGGCTTCGTCGGCCTCGTCGCGCCGCATCTGGCCCGCATGCTGGTCGGCGAGGACCAGCGCTTCCTGCTGCCGATGTCGGCGCTCGCCGGCGCTCTGATCATGGCCGGCGCCTCGATCCTGTCGAAGCTGATCTCGCCCGGCGGCGTCGTGCCGATCGGCATCGTCACGGCGGTGATCGGCGTGCCCTTCCTGTTCTTCCTGTTGCTGCGCGGACGGAGGCGGTACTGGTGACACTCGTCGTTTCGGACCTGATCGTTTCCTATGGCAGCGCGCCGGTGCTGGAGCGGGCCTGTTTCACCGCGCCGCGCGGCCGGCTGACGGCGCTTATCGGCCCCAACGGGTCGGGCAAGTCGACCCTTCTGAAGGCGGTCGCCGGCCTGCTGCCGGCGGCGGGATCGGTGCGCGTCGATGAAACGGATCTCGAGCGGGCGCGCCGGCGCGCGGAATTTTCCTACATGCCGCAGGATACCGGCGCGATGGTCTCGCTGACCATTCTGGAGGTGGTGCTGCTCGGCCGCCTGCGGGCGCTGGGCTGGGCCATCCCCGCAGCCGAGGTCTCCCGCGCCGCCGCTCTGCTGGACCGTCTCGGCCTTGCTGACCTCGCCCACCGCACGATCGACCGGGTGAGCGGCGGTCAGCGGCAGCTTGCCTTCCTCGCCCAGGCGCTGTTTCGCGAGCCCTCGGTGCTGTTGCTCGACGAGCCGACGGCAGCGCTCGACCTGCGCCGGCAGCTCACCGTGCTGGAAGCCGTCAGGGCCGATGCCGCCGCGCGCAACGTGCCGGCGATCGCCGCCATGCATGATCTGACGCTTGCCGGCCATTTCGCCGATCACATCGTCTGCCTCGGAGGCCGCCGGGTCGATGTCGAAGGCCCGCCCGAATACGTCCTGACCCGCGACCGGATGCGCCGCATCTACGAAATCGACGCGGATGTGGAAGTCTCCCCGGGCGGCGGCGTCCGCGTCTCGCCGCTGCGCGCGCTGTAGCGGGCCGCCCGCCGGGTCCCGCCTGCAAGAGCCCGCCTGGAGGATTCTACCTGTCCGGGGGCCCGCCACTGCTGTCCGGTTCAGCATGGACGGGGCTTTGGTGTTCAGCCTGGCCACCCCCTCGGCTGCCGTCTCCGACCTGGTCGGGCAACGGCAGGAATGAGCGTTTGGACCACCACGTCTCCCTCGCCATCCCGGAGAACTGGCACGACGAGCGGCCGTGCCACGGGCCCTCACCCCGGCCCTGCTGGCCGACCCTCTCCCGCTTAAGGGGAGAGGGTGCGAGTCCATCTGAGAGGCCGTGCGGTGGTCGGGACCGCTCCCGGACAGAAAACGTCGATACCGCAAATGATGTCGGTGCCAAGTTGCCCGTCCGTCCAGCGCGCTCTTTCCCTCTCCCCCTTGGCGGGAGAGGGCGGCCCGCAGGGCCGGGTGGGGGAGCCGCGGCCGGGCAAGGAATCCCGCGCACAGATGTGTCCCACGCCCTGGCAATACCAAGCCCGAACTCTACCAAACCGGACAGCGGTGGGACAAGCCCGGCAATGACGGGGAGGGGAGTTGGCAGGCGATACCAAGACACCGCCTCCGTGGAGGAAAACAGAGTTGGTGGCAGCCGAGGGGGTGGCCAGGCTGAAAACAAAAGCCGCGTCCCGGCTAAACCGGACCGTAGTGGGTGCCCGGACGGGCGCATCGTCTCGCGGAGGATTGATAGGCGCAGCATTGATCCGGCCTGCGATAACCGGTTAAGCTGAAAACAAGGAAGGTCAGTGTGTTGGTTCGGCAAAACCAGTTCCGGCGTGACCGGCCAAGAAGATAATTGAGATATAAAATACTATTGAAATCGGTTTGTTTCGGCTTTGCCGCCGCCAAGTTGTGATCGGAGTGATCTTCCTGAGGCCGCGTTGACAGGTTGAGCGGCGGGGAAACCGGGTGTCCGCGTCGGCCGACGGCACTATTCGATATTTGCGTTTGATTGGTCGGGATCGGAAATGTTTCACGAGAAAACCCACGGTCTATCGTATTTGATTGTCGATGACTCGTCGTTCAACTTGAAACTGCTGAATCAGGTGCTGCGGTCGATCGGGCCCTGCGAGGTCACGCAAGCCGTTGACGGCCGCGAGGCGATCGGGAAGCTGGCCTCAGTCGGCGAGGGCATCGACGCGATCATCTCGGATTTTCGCATGCCCAACATGAACGGCCTCGAATTGCTGCGCGAGGTCCGAATGGCCCGGACCAGCGCGCCGCAATGCATTCCCTTCTTCGTCGTTACCGGCTTCGCCGAACGCTCGCTGGCCGGCTTGGCGCTCGGTCTCGATGTCGATGCCTTCCTGGCGCGGCCGGTCAAGAAGCGGGCCCTGCAGCGGCATATTTTCCGCACCTGCGCGGAGCGGCGCGTGCCGAAGAGCGCGCTCGAGGCCGAGCAGGCCTATGCCGATATCGATGTTGCCTCCGCGACGATGCCGGACGACATGGCGGCCGCTTCGGTGCTGGCGCCGCCGAAACCCGTGCCGGCCGAGCGGCCCCTCGTATCGGGTGTCATGCAGCCCGGGCTCGTGGCGCTCGAGGCCGTGCCGGATGGCGCGACGCTTGCCCGCGACGCCGTCAACAGCGCCGGCGCCACGCTGGTTCGGGCCGGCGAGGAGATCACCGCCGGCCTCAAGGCGGTGCTGATGAGCTACGCGGAAATCGACGAAAGCCTGGCGCGGCTCTGGATCCACGAGGTCGAAACCGAACGTCAGATCGCGCAATAGGCGCGCGTTTATGCCCGCTGTCGGGCCGAGACGGCCACATCTTTCGGCGGCACCTGTCAATCGGCGCCCAGTCAATCGGCGCCCTGTCAATCGATAGAAGGCCCGCCGATCTTGTCTCTGACATAGTCGACCAGGCGGTCACACTCCTCGGCCGCCCGCTTGAGGTCGATATCGATGCCGTTCCACGATCCGTTGCGGGCTTCGGTCTCGATCCTGAGCAGAATGTCCGACAGCCGGCCCGCCGCCGTGTTGAGGGCTGCCGATTTGAACCGATGCGCGGCTTCCCGCGTCCGCGACAGTTCCTGCGCGGCGACCGCATCGGAAATCGCCTTCAGTTCGGTGGGGATCGTATCGATGAACACTGCGAACATGTCCTGGATGGTCTGGGTGTCGTCGGTGCCGATGATCTCCCGAAACGCCTCGAGATCGACAGGCGGACCGATATCGTCGGCGGGTGCCGGTGGCGTTGCCGCGCCCGTCGCCCCGTTATCCCTCTCGCCTGTCCCGTGCGGCTCGGGGTCGTCCGGAACCCAGCGGTTCAGGGTGGCGACGAGGTCCTTCAGGTTGACCGGCTTGGTCAGTTGCCCGTCCATCCCGGCGCGCAACATCCGGGCGGTGTCCTCCTCGGTGCCGTAGGAGGCGGTGAGCGCCACTACCGGCGTATAGGATCCCGTCCCCTTTTCGGCCTCCCTGAGGCGTTTGGTCAGCTCGATACCGGACATGGTCGGCATGCCGATATCGACGAGCGCCAGACGGAAGGCGCCGGTCTTCAGCATCTCCAGCGCCTGCAGCGGGTCCTCGACGAGTTCGCAGGCGATGCCGAGCTTGGCGAGCTGCTTCTGGGTAATCGCCAGATTGATCGGCATGTCGTCGACGACCACCACCTTGCCGGTGGTCCCCGCCGTCGCGCCGCGGCTTGGCGGGACCGGCGGCGACAGGGCGTAGCGGATGGTATCCAGCAACTCCCGGGCTGCGATCGGCTTGGTCAGATAGCTGTAGAAGCCGGCCGCATGGCCTCTGCGGATATCGGACTGGGTCGCCGCCGCCGTCAGCGCGATGACGGGAATGTGCCGCGTTTCGCGGTGGGTCTGAAGCACTTCCAGAACCTGAAAGCCATCCATCCCCGGCAGGTTGATGTCGAGCAGGATCACGTCGGGCGTCTCGGCGACCGCCCGTTCGATGCCGATTTCACCCGTATGCGCCTCCAGGAAGTCGAGGCCGGGCTGTCGGTTGAGGATCTTCCGAACCAGCTCGAGATTGGCCGGGTTGTCTTCGATATACAGCACAAGGCCTTCGATCGCGGGGCCCGTCTCCGCTTCCGCCGGACCAAGCGGCGCATCCGCCGGACGGTCGGAGACGGGAACGTCGATCCAGAAGGTCGCCCCTTCGCCCAGCTTGCTGTCGACGGTCACGGTGCCGCCCATCTGCTCCATCAGGCTCCGGGTGATGGTCAGTCCGATCCCGGTCCCCTCGATGGCGCTGTTTTCCGCGCCGAGCCGGTCGAACGGATCGAAGATGTTCTTGATCAGCTCCGGCGGGATGCCCGGTCCGCTGTCGCGCACGCCGATCCTGAGCAGCCCCGGTTTCGACTGGCCGCGCTCGATCGTGACCGTACCGGGATCGTTGTTGTATTTGATCGCGTTGGACAGGAGGTTGAGGAACACCTGTTTGAAGCGGATCCGGTCGGCCTCGATCGCCGGCAGCGTCTCGTTCGGCAGCAGGTTCTTGATCGTGACATTGCGGCCGGCGGCAAAGGACAAGGTCAACGACAGGCACTCGTCCACCGCCAGTCCCGCGTCGATCGGCTCGATCGACAGCGTGACCGCGCCGGCTTCGATCTTCGACAGGTCGAGGACGTCGTTGATGAGCAAAAGCAGATGCCGCCCGGCCTTCAGCACCTGCGACAGCGATTCCTCCTGTTCCTCCGTGATCGGCTCCTCGTCATTCTCGATGACGAACTCGGTAAAGCCGATAATGGCGTTGAGCGGGGTCCGCAGCTCATGGCTCATATTGGACAGGAAGTCGGACTTGGCCCGGCTCGCCGCCTCCGCCTGCCGCTGCGCCTGCAGGGCGGTGTCGATCGCGTGATGCAGGTCGGATATGTCCTGAAAGGTCTGCACCACCATGCCGTCGGGCAGGCAGCGCAGGCTGGCCTGCACCCAGGAGGTCTTGTCGATGCCGGGCCGCTGATAGGTCACGACGAAGCCGCGCTCGCCGGCCGCCAGGCGGCGGTCGAAATCCTCCACCAGGCTCTGAACCCGCTCGTCGGTTTCGAAGATCTTGAGCTGGAATTCGGATCCCGACTGCATCGTCATGCCGTCCTTCATCATGTCGACGGAGAAGCCGGTGAACTTGGTGGCGAGATCGTTCCACAACAGCAGTTTCGACCCCTCCTGGAACACCAGGATGCCCTGACCGACATTGTCGAGGATGACCCGCTGCAGCCGCGCCTGCTGCTCGGCCTTTTCGCGGGTCGCCAGAAGGTCCTTCTCGAAGTTCTTGCGCTCGGTGATGTCGATAATCGTGGTGCCGAAGCCGTATAGCTCTCCGTCCGTGTCGAAGACCGGAAACTTCGCCACGATGCCAAAGCGGGTCCTGCCGAACAGGGAGATTTCGGCTTCCCGTTCGCGGAATTCGCCGGTGCGGATCACCTCTCGTTCCATCTCGGCGACGTCGTCGGCATCGGCCTTGGCCAGATGGTCGTAGGCGGTCATGCCGCGCATCTCGTCGGGATCGAGGCCGCTGATCTCCGCCATCATGGTGTTGACCAGCGTGTAGCGCCCCTCGATGTCCTTCAGATAGATGATGTAGGGCGAGTTATCGATGATCGCCCTGACGCGCGCCTCGCTTTCGCGCAGCGCCGCGGTTGCGTTCTGCCGGTCGATCACCGCGCTGCGCAGCGATTCCAGCGACAGCCGCATGTTCTGGAACTCGTCGCTGCCGACAGCGGGGATCTCAACGTCGGTGCGCCCGTTCGCCAGCATGCTCATCGCGCGGGCAAAGTCGCGCAGCCGGCGGAACACCGACAGCCTGAGCAGCAGCCAGCCGAAGATGCAGATGCCGAAGACGACGAGCAGCAGGGTCCCGAGCGCCTGGTCGCGAAGCTGGACGATCTTGGCCTTGAACTCGGAGACGTCGCGGGTCAGCGAGGCGATCGCCCAGGTCTGGCCGAGGGCATTGCGGATCGGGACCTCGTGAACCGTCAGGTCCGGCCCGCCCGGCACCGATTCCGCCGGCAGCGAATTCCGGCCGGCGAACACCACCCGGTCGTTGACATCGAGCAGCTTGAAATCGCCGATCACCGCATCGCTTATTCCGGCCAGATCGGGAATCGGATCGGAAACGAATTCGACGAAGCCGTCGACGCGGAAGCCGCCGATTGGGGCAATCGTGCTGTAGAGGGGGCGCCCGTCCGGGCTGCGCCACATGAAGGAGGTGATGCGGCGTTGTTCGGCCTTGGGGCGGCGCTTGAGGATGTCGACGATGGCCGGTTCGCCGGAAACGCTCTCCGCCGAGCCGCGCCCGGCTTCCGCGACCGGATCGAAAGCCTTGTCGTAGATCACGACATTGCGAAGCTGCACACGCCCTTCCGCGACCTCCAGCGTCAGCATCATGCGGTCCGCGGCGATCCGCGCCTTGACCGCATCGTTCTCGCTCATCGCCTGGCGAAGCGTCGACAGCCTCGACCATTCGTCGATAAACGGATTGACCTTTCGCTGGTGCTCCTCCTGCACCTGCCGGCGGACGAGATGGGCAAGGGTCGAGGCGGTGAACTCCTCCTGGGCCTTGATCGCGAAATTCTGATAGGTCGCCGTCGTCCAGTAGAGCGCCGCCACAATCGCCAGCGCGGACATGACCACGATGACGATCAGAATACGGCGCAGCGTCCAGAACATGGGAAAGTCCGGCCCCGATCGTTCGACTATCCGGCGGGCATCGTGTCGCCCCGCCGCAATGGCGATCGCTGTTGCGCCGGACAGGTCGGCGCCGGATAGGTCGGCGCCGGATAGGTCGACGGTTGCGTTGCGGTGCTCCTGATCATCGGGTCTGAAAGAGCGTAAGACATGAAACTATGAGGCCGTTTCCAAAAGTGCCGATCCGGCGGGCCCGCACGCCCCGAAACGGTGGGTTGCGGTCTGCCGATAACCTGAAAAACACCGCCCAACATAAAGGGTTACGCCGGTGAAGTCTATCGGCGCGGCAGCGGGAAGCTGGCCGCCCCATGCTGGCCCGCGACGCGGGTCGGGGCTGCCGCTACGGCTGGTAGGGCCCGGTCGGGCATTGGCCTTGCGGTCGTCGATCCCGCCGCGCGCAAAACCGGTGGAAGGGGTTACGTATAGGCCCTTTCGAGCCGCTTGAACTCCCGCCACGCCGCGTCGATCCGCTCCGCCAGGGCATCGCTCCCGCCGGCCTTGGCATCGTTCTCGATGGCCTGGAACAGCTGCTTCAGCGACAGCGCCGCGATGCTCGTCGCCGACGATTTGGCGCGATGCGACAGTTGCCGGGCCTCCGACCAGTCCGCCTGGGCGACCGCACGTTCGATGTCGCGCATGGTGTCCGGCAGTGTCGCGATGAAGTCGCGGACCAGGTCGTCGAAGATCTGATCGTCGTCGACACCGACGATTTCGTTGAACAGCGTCCGGTCGATCGGCGCGGCCTGGCCCTCGTCGACCGCCTCCGCGTTTATGCCGATACCGGAAATGCCGGTGAAGATCGCGCGCAATGCCTCGCTGCCCATCGACCGCAGCTGTTTCGAGGTGTGCTGATAGCCCAGGTCGATCATCCGATGCGCCTTCTTGAAGTCGGTCAGGCCGACGCCGCTGATCGGCGGCAGGATGTAGAGGTCGGCGAGCATCCGCGCGGCGCGTCGTTTGGCGGTGCCGGTCAACGTACCCGTGCGCACCAGCACGTCGGAGATCGTCGGGACCTGCAGCGCCGGGACAAACGGGTTGAGCTTGCGCCACAGGATCTGCCATCCCGACGGGACGACGTCGTTGTATTCGAGCGGGACGTCGTAGGATTTCACCAGCGAGACGTCGATGACGATGATCCGCCCGGCATAGCGCTCCGCAACGACGTCGGCGGGGATGTTGTTGAGGATGCCTCCGTCGACCAGCATCTTGCCGTCGTCGAACAGCGGCGGCATGAGGCCCGGCACCGAACTGCTGGCGCGGATCGCCCGCCACAGCGCCCCGCGATCGTGGACGATGGACTGGTTGGCGGAGATGTCGGTCGACAGGCACAGGAAGCTGATCGGCAGGTCCTCGATCCGTGCGTCGCCGAACAGGCGTTGCAGCAGGTCGTGGTTCTTCTTGCCATGCGTGAAGGAGAGGATCGGCAGCGTGACGTCGGTTCCGATGGTGAGGTTGTCGAGCCAGTCGATAACGTTCTGGTAGACGGTCTCGGCGTCGCCGCCGCGGGCGAGGAACGCCCCGATGATCGCCCCCATGCTCGTGCCGGCGACCCGGTCGATCGGTATGCCGACCTCCGACAGGGCCTTCAGCGCCCCGACCTCGGTGAACCCCCGGACGCCGCCGCCGCTCAGCACCAGGGTTACCGCGTTGTCCGTCAGGATGCGCGACAGCCGCTGCAGGTCGCCGGTGTTGCCGTGCCGCACGTGGTGCCATTCGTCGATCTTGCGGATGTCGAGCCAGCGCCGCGTCCCGCAATCGGGCTGCCATGTCCGGCCATGCAGGATGACGAGATCGATGCGCGGCAGCAGTTCCGGCTCGACCGGTGCAAGCAGTTCGGTCTCGATGTCGCTGAGGGACGCCGGCGATGTCGAACCGGTAACGAACAGCACCATGTCGGCAAGCTGCACCGCCAGCCGGTTCCACTCGTCGACTTCGCCGGTGGCTTCGAAGAGCACCAGGTCGTGGCCGCGCTCGAAGGCTTCGAGCGCGGTGATCGCCGCGTCAATATCCTCCGCCCGGTCGCTCTTGAGAACGCTCCGGTCGACGACGGCGACGCTCCCCATGCCTTCGAGGGTTTCGGCGAGCTGGGTGACGAAGCCGCCATGGTCGATCGCTGTATCGAGGGGAACGAGGGCGATCGTCTTGACACTATGGCGCCGGCCGCCGGGCACCGTGGCACTGCGGGCCCGGTCGACCTGCTGGCGCGACGTGTTCATCGCGAATTCCCAGGACAGCACCATCAGCTGCAGGAAGGCCGACCGCGAGAACCGCGCGACCTCGCTGCGGTAGAGCGCGCGCACGGTCGCCATGTTGCGGCGCTCGGTCAAAAGGCCGGAGGCGCCGACCCCTTCGCCCGGCAGCACGTCGCCGGCGAAGGTCCGCACACCGAACTCGTTATCGACGAACCGGCGCAGCTTGCCGCGCAGCAGCAGGTAGAAATGCTGGCCGGGCTCGCCTTCCCAGAGGATCGTCTCGCCCGGCTCGACCGTTATCAGCTGCGGCGGCGGGCTGAGCTGTTCGAGATCCTCCTCGGCGATGGCGCCGAGAAATCCGAGGTTCTGGATGCGTTCGATCGCTTTGTTCATGCGCTGCTTGCGCGAACCGCCGGCTTGAAGCCGGAAATTCGCGGACCGTTCCGAAATAACCTGTCCCGGCTAGCGCCGGTAAACTGAAAGTCCTCGAGCCGAAGGGCCCGTACACCAGGGCGGCAATCTCAGGTGGACCATAAGTCATTGATCCGCGTTGAGGAACCGGATGTTGCAGGGCGGCGGCTAAGAATGGCAAACGTCGTTACCGGCGCAGGGGGGCGCTGGACACCCGATCAAGTCGGAGTTGACGGCTCTGCGGGTTACAGTTGGGCGTATCCCTTTCCCGCGTCATCCCGGAAATCGCGACAGCGATTATCCGGGATCGGGGAGCCCGGCCGCTTCCGTGCTCCCTCGGCCGTGAAAACCGGCACCGACAGGGGCTCCTCGATCCCGGCTTGGCTTGTCAGCCGTCCGGGATGACGAGGGAAAAGGGGTGGTCCACACGCTCATCCCTGCCATTGCCGGGACAAGCCCGGCAATGACATCAGAGTGTAGGGCAACCGGACACCAACCTCTCCCTCGTCATCCCGGAAATCGCGATAGCGATTATCCGGGATCGGGGAACCCGGACACTTCCATGCTTCCCCGGCCGCGAAAACCGGCACCGACACGGGGCACCTCAGCCGGCATCCCGGATCGCCTCCCAGACCCGCGACGGCGTGGCGGGCAGGGCGATATCGCTGACCCCGAGCGGGCCAAGCGCGTCGAGCACGGCGAGGATCACCGCCGGCGTCGCTCCGACCGTGCCGGCTTCGCCCGCGCCCTTGACGCCGAGCGGATTGGTCGGCGTCGGGGTGGAGTGCGTGATGAAGTCGACAGGCGGCATGTCGGCGGCGCGCGGCATGGCGTAGTCGGTAAAGGACCCGGTGACGAGCTGTCCGGAGCCGGGCTCGTAGACCACGGTCTCCAGCAGCGCCTGGCCGACCCCTTGCGCGATCCCGCCGACCATCTGGCCTTCGAGCAGCATCGGATTGACCACCGTGCCGACATCGTCGACCGAGGTGATGCAGAGGACCTCGGTCGCGCCGGTCTCGGGATCGACCTCCACCTCGGCGATCTGGCAGCCATTGGGAAAGCAGAAGCCGCCGAGCTGGAACGAGCCTTCCGCGAACAGGCCGAGACCGAGATCGCCCGGCAGCATCGGCATGTAGGACATCGCCGCGACCTGCTGGATCGAGACCGCCCTGTCGGTGCCGGCAACGACGAAGCGGCCGGCGTCAAAATCGATGTCGCCGGCATCCGTCTCCAGCATGTGGGCGGCGATCGCCCGGCCGCGGTCGATGATCCGGTCGGCCGCCACCCGCAGCGCGCCGCCGCCATTGATCATCGAGCGCGAGGCGACCGTGCCGCGTCCGAACGACACCGCATCCGTATCCCCCTGCAGGAACCGGATGGCATCGAACGGCACGCCGAGGAAGTCCGAGACCATCTGCGCATAGACCGTCTCGTGGCCCTGGCCATGGCTGAAGGTGCCGGCGATCACCGTGACGCTGCCGCTGGCATCGAAGCGGATTTCCGCGGTCTCGTTGGCAAGCCCGGCATTCTCCATGTGCAGCGCCAGGCCGATGCCGCGCAGCCGGCCGCGTTTCTTCGCCGCCGTCCGCCGTTTCGCGAACCCGGACCAGTCGGCTGCCTCCAGCGCCCGGTCGAGGATCGCCGGATAGTCGCCGCTGTCGATCGTGTAGAGCAGCGGCGTCTTGTGCGGCATCTCGCCGGCGGTCAGGATGTTCTGGCGCCTGAGCGCGACAGGGTCGCGGCCCGTTTCCCGCGCCGCCTTGTCGATCAGCCGTTCGATCAGATAGGAGGCCTCCGGCCGGCCGGCGCCGCGATAGGGCTGGGTCGGCGAGGTGTTGGTGTAGACCGCGCGCGAATAGGCGTAAGCTGCCGGCACCCGGTAGCAGCCCGTCGCCAGCGCCGAGGCGAACATCGGCGGCACGCCGCCGCTGGAGGCCAGATGCGCGCCGGTATTGTAGTCGCTTGTCACCTTCAGCGCGAGGATCCGGCCATCGACGTCGAGTGCAAGCGCGCCGTCGGCCCACTGGTCGCGGCCATGATAGTCCGACAACAGCGATTCCGAGCGGTCGGCCTGCCAGCACACGGTGGCGCGCAGCCGCCGCGCTGCCCAGGCGACGAGCACCTCCTCGGCATAGACGCAGCCCTTCATCCCGAAGCCGCCGCCGACATCGCCGGCAACCACGCGGATGGCGGCCTGCGGCATGCCGAGCATGCGCGCGATCTCGCCGCGCACCGCATGCGGCGACTGGGTCGAGGTGCGCAGCGTCAGCTTGTCCTGGCTTGCCTCATAGGTCGCGATCGCGCCGCGCGTCTCCATCGCGTTCGCCGACACCCGGTTGTTGTGAACCGACAGGCGCGTGATGTGGGCTGCTTGCGCGAATGCCGCCTCGACGGCGGCCTCATCACCCAGGCTCACGTCGAAGGCGACATTGCCGGGCGCCTCCTCCCAGAGCGCCGGCGCGCCGTCCGCAAGTGCCTCGGCGGGGGTGATGGCCGCCGGCAGTTCCTCATAGTCGACGACGATCCGCTCGGCCGCGTCGCGCGCCGCCCGGCGGCTGTCGGCCAGCACGATCGCGACCGGCGCGCCGACATAGCGGACGCGGTCGACGCCGATTGCCGGGGCCTGCGGCGCGGCCGCATTGGCGTGGATGCCGGGCAGGATCGTGTGGCAGCCGAGCCCGCCGATGCCGTCGCCGGCATAGTCCAGGCCGGTGAGCACGGCGTGCACGCCAGGCGCGGCCAGTGCATCGTCGATATCGATCCCGGCGATCCGGGCATGCGCCATCGGCGAGCGCAGGATCGCCGCCTGCAGGGCGCCGGGCGGCGCAACGTCGTCCACGAACACCCCCTGTCCGCTGACGAGGCGCTTGTCCTCCTTGCGAACGACGGATTGGCCTATGCCGAATTTCATGATGTCGGTTCCCTTGCCAGCGTTTACCGGTACGGCATCCCGGTCGCGGTGGCAAATTGATAGGGCGTTGCGGTCGTCTAGGATGACGATAGGGGCAGCGGATGTTGGTTCGAGATCGCCTCCGGCGTTCTCGAAGCCGGTTCCGTACTGGTGCAACCGCCGTCCTGCGCTCGACTAGGGTCTCGTTTCGGCCGGCTCGATGCCGGCCGAAACGATGTCGGCCATTCCTATTGCGCCGGACGCATCCGATGCGACAGGACCACGACGGCGTTGGTGAAGACGAAGGCTGTGGCGTAGATCATCGCGCCGAGCGTCACCAGGGCCGGGAACCCGGCGGGCTTGAGGATCGACGACCCGCCGAGGAGCAGCGCGAAGGACCAGCTTGCCGCCGAAATCGCGGCACAACTCGCGATGATGGCCTTGGCCGGAAAGTCGAGACGAACGAGCGCCCGGCCGCGCGCAGCCCGCAGGATCGGCGTGACCAGCCGGCCCATCAGCACCGCGTCCGCCGTGAGGATCGAAACCGTGACGAGCTTCATCATCAGTTTCGGCGTGAAGGCTGAGAACGCAAACCCGGTTCGAATGCCGATGAGCGCCAGGCCGGAAAGCCAAAGCCCGACGATTGCAAGCCAGATCCGCCGATGCGCCGTCTCCAGCAGCGCGACGTCGTCCTCGGTACCATCCTCGAAAAGCATCCGCTGGACCGACATGGCGACGAAGGCGACGGTCCCCAGGCCGAGCGCCACGCAGGCAAGGTGAAGGAGACGGGCCGCGTCCACATAGGCCAGGCCCCAGGTGAGATCAGGATACCAGAAAAGGACCATTCCCCGGATCGTCTCTGGAAGGATCGATGTCATCATTACTCCGCAGTGTGTTGGCTCGCCCCGCCTTGCGGAGCGCAACCTGATTGCGGATTCCGGTTCTATTTCAGCGCCAATGCGGCAATTCTCTGGAAAGGTGCGGTGTTCGCGACGAAGGTGTGGCGATACCGTGCCGCCAGGGCCCGAGCCGGGGCCGCGCCGCAGGGAGTTGCGCCCGGCCGGCCGATGCGGTCATATCGGCGATATGTCTGATCATATCGCCTCCCAAACGGCGGACCGACACGCCGCCCGATGAAGACCGACTTCCGCGACATCAAGCAGTATATCCGCCGGCGCATCGTCGCGGGTGACTGGGCGCCGGGGCAGCTCGTCCCCAACGAGGTCGATCTCGCCGCCCGGTTCGAATGCGCGCGCGCCACCGTCAACCGGGCGATGCGTGAGCTTGCCGAGGAAGGGCTCGTCGAACGCCGCCGCAAGGCCGGCACCCGCGTCCGCTCGACGCCGCTGCACCGGCCACGCTTCGAAATCCCCTTCGTGCGCAAGGAGGTCGAGGCGCTCGGCAGTGTCTATGGCTATCGGCTGATCGATCGCGCGGCCGGCCCGGCGCCGGACTGGCTCAAGGCGCAGTTCGGCCTGGAAACGGACATCCGCGCCCTGCATCTCGTCTGCCTGCACCTGGCCGATAGCGCACCCTATCAGATCGAGGACCGCTGGATCAGCCTGGCCGCGCTGCCGGATGCCGAGGATAATGATTTCAGCGAAATCGGACCGAACGAATGGCTGATCTCGGTCGTGCCGTTCTCGGATGCCGAGATCAGTTTCTCGGCGATCGCCGCCGATGCCGAGGCCGCCGGCAGGCTTGGCTGCGCGGCGGGCGACGCGCTGTTCCTGACCGAACGGTCAACCTGGTGGAATGGCCAGGCGATCACCTATGTCCGGCTGATCTCGCGGCCCGGTCACAAGGTGACGGCGCGCTATTGACGCTATAGACCCTCGCGCAGCGGCGCTGTCGCCTTTCCGTAGGCCTCCCGGATGGCGTCCCTGCGAATGTGACGGCCCTCGCGCACCACATGCCGGCCGGCCGCCCAGACGTCGCCGACCATCCGGTTGTCGCCGGCGAACGCGAAGCAGTCGATCAGCGTATCGCCGGAAAGGCCGGCAAGGTCGATATGGTCGGTGTCGAGCGCCAGGAGATCGGCCCAGGCGCCGACCGCGATCGTTCCGGATTCGCGTCCCGCCGCCCGGGCGCCGCCTGCGCAGATTGCCTCGAAGATCCGCCGGCCGGTCGAGTGGTCCGGGGTTGCGAGCGCTGCCCGACTGTGGTCGCGCAGCCGCTGCGAGCAATCGAGCTGGCGCATTTCCTCGGCAAGCGAGATCCGGATGTTGCTGTCCGAGCCGATCGCGATGCGTCCGCCGGCGCCGAGGAACCGCACGCCGTCGAAAGTGCCATCGCCGAGGCTGGCTTCCGTCAGCGGGCAGAGGCCCGCGACAGCGCCGGTCGCGGCAAGCCCCGCCGTCTCGTGCGGGCGCATCTGCGTTGCGTGGATCAGGCACCAGCGGCTGTCGATCGGCAGGTTGGCAAGTGCCCACGCGACCGGCCGGGCGCCGAAACAGGCCTCGACTTCCTCGACCTCGGCGATCTGCTCGGCGATGTGCATGTGGACGGGCGCGCCGGGCATCAGGCGGGCTGCTTGCCTCAGCGCTTCCGGGCCGACGGCGCGCAGCGAATGCGGGGCGACGCCCAGTGCGGTATCGGCGGGCAGCGACGTGAGGCTGTCGTGTGTCTTTTCCAGCAAACGCGCATAGCGGTCCGGATCGTTATAGAAGCGCCGCTGCCCGGCGCCGACCGGGCGGCGATCGCAGCCGCCGAACTGGTACTGCACGGGCAACAAAGTCAGGCCGATGCCGGTCTCGGCGGCCGCCGCCGCGATGCGCTCGGCCATTTCGGCGAGATCGGCATAAGGCGTGCCGTCGGGCTGGTGATGCAGGTAGTGGAACTCGACATTGGTGGCGAAGCCGGCCTCGAGCATCTCCATCTGTACGAGCGCGGCGATCGCCTGGACCTGGTCCGGGGTTATCTGATCGAGAAACCGGTACATCAGCTGGCGCCAGGTCCAGAACGTGTCGGTCGGATCGTCGCCGCGCCGTTCGGTGAGCCCCGCCATCGCCCGCTGGAAGGCATGGCTGTGCGCGTTGCAGGGCGCCGGCAGCAGCGCGCCGAGCCGGGTGCCGGCCGGTTCGCCATCCGGTGTGATCGCCGCGATCCGGCCATCTTCGCCGATATCGACGCGCACATCGCGCGCCCAGCCCTCGGCGAGCAGCGCCTGTTCCGCCCAAAGCGTTGTCATCCCCAGTCTCCGCTTGTCCCGGTCTCCGCTTGACAGGATATTATGTGCATACATAATCATGGGGACGCGCCCCCGGCAAGGGGCGATCCTCTATCCTGAAATGCCGCCCGAAATGCTGATTGCGGTCGCGTTTCGGCCGTCGTCCAGGCTTATCGCGAGCGCGTGTGCGGGGAAGAACGGAAACCGGATGTCCATCTATCGCCTCGTTCCGGGTGAAACGGCGCTGACCGATCTGGCGCGGCTCTATTGGGGGAACGCGCCGGCACGGCTCGATCCGGCCTGCCGGCAAGCCGTCGAGGCGGCGGCGCGGCGGATCGACGCCGCTGCCGCCGGCGAGGCGGCGGTCTACGGGGTCAACACCGGCTTCGGCAAGCTCGCCAGTCACAAGATCGCGTCTGAAGACACGGCCAAGCTGCAGCGCAACCTGATTCTCAGCCATTGCTGCGGCGTCGGCGAGCCGGTGCCGGCGCGGCTTGTGCGCCTGATGATGGTGCTGAAGCTTTTATCCTTCGGGCGCGGCGCCTCCGGCGTCCGCTGGGCGTTCGTCGACCTGATCGAGGAGATGCTGGCGCGTGGCGTGACCCCGGTCGTGCCCGCGCAGGGCTCGGTCGGCGCGTCGGGCGACCTCGCCCCGCTCGCCCATATGGCGGCCGTTCTGATCGGCGAGGGCAGGGCGGAGTTCGGCGGCGAGAGCCTGCCCGGCGCCGAGGCGCTGGCCCGCGCCGGACTGTCCCCCCTGCCGCTCGGGCCGAAGGAGGGGCTCGCCTTCATCAACGGCACCCAATTCTCCACCGCCTTCGCGCTTGCCGGCCTGTTCGAGGCCTGGCGGGCGGCGCAGAACGCGCTGGTGATTTCGGCGATGTCGACGGATGCGATCATGGGATCGACCGCGCCGCTGCAGCCCGAGATCCACCGCCTGCGCGGTCAGCCCGGCCAGATCGAGGCGGCTGCCGCCATGCGGGCGATCCTGGAGGGCTCGGAGATCCGCGAGAGCCACCGCGACGGCGACAGCCGCGTTCAGGATCCCTATTGCATCCGCTGCCAGCCGCAGGTGACCGGGGCCGCGATCGACGTGATGCGCCAGGCCGGCCGGACGCTTGAGATCGAGGCAAACGCGGCGACCGACAATCCGCTCGTCCTGCGCGAACCGGACCGGATCGTCTCCGGCGGCAACTTCCATGCCGAGCCGGTCGGTTTCGCCGCCGACATGATCGCGCTCGCCGTCTCGGAGATCGGCGCGATCAGCCAGCGGCGCGTCGCGCTGATGGTCGACCCGGCCCTGTCCTTCGACCTGCCCCCCTTCCTGACACCGGAGCCGGGGCTCAATTCCGGCCTGATGATCGCCGAGGTGACGACGGCGGCGCTGATGAGCGAGAACAAACATCTCGCCAACCCCTGCGTCACCGATTCCACCCCGACCTCGGCCAATCAGGAGGACCACGTCTCGATGGCCGCCCACGGGGCGCGGCGGCTTGCCCGCATGGTCGTGAACCTGAACCAGATCCTCGGCGTCGAATTGCTGTGCGCGGCGCAGGGCGTCGAGTTCCGCGCGCCGCTGGTGACCAGTCCGCCGCTCCAGGCCGTGCTCGCCCGCCTGCGCGCCGATGTCGCCCGTCTGAGCGAGGACCGCTATCTGGCGCCGGATCTCGATACGGTATTCGGCCTGGTGGCGGATGCGGAGATCACGACGGCCTGCGGGGTTGCGCTGCCGGAGTTGTAGGGGGCGGCACGGCCGTTCGGGACGTCAAAGCCCTGCGGTGTTGGTGGCCGGTATCGCCTTGACCGGCATCGAGCCGGTGAAGGCGATTTCCCCCTCACCCCAGCCCTCTCCCGCGGGGGGAGAGGGAGTGCCAAGGCCGTGCTGCTTGGCTTGAGCGCCTCGCAAACAGTACGGCCCATCATTTTAGCGAAAAGTCGTGCAGCTATGGCTCCCCTCGCCCCTCGCGGGAGTGCTACCGCCGTGCCGGGTGGCTCCAGCGCCTCGCAAACAGCAGGGCGTATCAATTCAACCGCATCCCACGCCGTTTTCGCCCCCTCTCCCCTCGCGGGAGAGGGTCGGGGTGAGGGGGCGCCGCCCGCAAGGGCGGCTTCGAGAGCGCCGGAGGCGATCTCGAACCAACGGACGGTGCCTATCCTCGCTCACACGCGGCCGGGAGGACGCTGGAGAGGCTGCGGCCCACACGCCAACCACCCTACAAATCCGTAATCGTCCCGGCGAACGCCTCGCCGGCAAGGCCGATCGTTTCCGACAGGGTCGGATGCGGATGCACGGTGAGCGCGATGTCGTCGGCATCCGCGCCCATTTCGATCGCCAGCGCCACCTCGGCGATCAGGTCGCCGGCGCCCTGGCCGACGATGCCGGCGCCGAGCACCCGCCTTGTGTCCGGATCGAAAAGAAGCTTGGTGAGCCCCTCGTCGCGCCCCATCGACAGCGACCGGCCCGACGCCATCCACGGGAAGACGCCCTTGCCGACCGCGATGCCTTTGGCCGTCGCGTCCGTCACGGTCAGGCCGACCCAGGCGACCTCCGGATCGGTATAGGCGACGGAGGGAATGACGCGGGCGTCGAACGCCGCCTTGTGGCCACACAGGACCTCGGCCGCGACATGGCCCTCATGTACTGCCTTGTGGGCGAGCATCGGCTGGCCGACCACGTCGCCGATCGCGCAGATATAGGCGACGTTGGTGCGCATCTGGTGGTCGACCGGGATGAAGCCACGCGCGTCAACATCAACGCCGGCGTGCTCTGCGCCGATCTTCGCCCCGTTCGGGGTGCGGCCGACCGCGACCAGGATCTTATCGTATCGGGCGGTGCGGTTCGCTCCGCCCTGCTCGAACGTGACGGTCAGCCCCTTGGCGTCGGCCGCGACCGCCGTTACCGTCGTCTCAAGCATAATCTCGGCGAAACGGCCCTTCATCCGCTTCATCAGCGGCGCGACGATGTCGTGGTCGGCGCCGGGCAGGATCTGCGGCATCATCTCGACGACGCTCACCGCCGAGCCGAAGCGCTGATAGACCTGGCCGAGCTCCATGCCGATGATGCCGCCGCCGATCACCAGCAGGCGTTCGGGAATATCATCGAGCGCCAGCGCGCCGGAAGAATCGATGATGCGCGGATCGTCGGGCAGGAAGGGCAGGCGGACCGGCTCCGAACCGACCGCGATGATCGCGCCGTCGAAGCCGATCGTCGTTTCGCCACCCTCGTCCGAAACGGCGATCCGGTGCGGGCCCGTAAAGGACGCACTCCCACGCATCACCGTGACCTTGCGCCGTTTCGCCAAGCCAGTAAGGCCGCCGGTAAGCCGCTGCACGACGCCATCCTTCCAGGCGCGGACCTTGTCGATATCGAAATCAGGCGCACCATACGAAACGCCGTGGGCACCGAGGGACTCCGCCTCGTCCATCACCTTGGCGACATGCAGGAGCGCCTTCGACGGGATGCAGCCGACATTGAGGCAGACCCCGCCGAGCGTTTCGCGGCGATCGATCAGGATCACCGACCTGCCGAGATCGGCGGCCCGGAAGGCGGCGCTGTAGCCGCCGGGACCGGCGCCGATGACGACGATATCGGCGGTGAGATCGGGTTTGGTCTGGTCCTCGGCCATGTGCCCGCCCTCACAGGCTATAGCGGCGGAAGTCGGTCAGCACCGACTGCACCGTCTTGAGGAAGCGGGCTGCCGCGACGCCGTCGACCACCCGGTGGTCCCAGGACAGGCTGAGCGGCTGGACAAGCCGCGGCTTGAAATCCGCGCCGTCCCAGACCGGCTGGATCGTCGCCCGCGTCATGCCGAGGATCGCCACTTCGGGGGCGTTGATGATCGGGCAGAAATTGGTGCCGCCGATGCCGCCCAGCGACGAGATCGTGAAGGTGCCGCCCTGCATGTCGGTCGGCTTCAGCCTGCCGGCCCGCGCGGTCGCCGCGAGATCAGCCATTTCGGCGGCGATCTCGAGAACGCCCTTCTGATCCGCATCCCGGACGACCGGCACGACGAGCCCCTCCGGCGTGTCGGCGGCGATGCCGATATGGAAATAGCGCTTGAGCACCAGCTCTTCCCCGGCAAGCGAGGCGTTGAACTTCGGATGCGCCTTCAGCGCGGCGACGACCGCCTTCACCGCGAAGGCCAGCAGCGTCAGTTTCGGGCCGTCGGCATTCTCCGCGTTGATCGTCTTGCGGAAGGCCTCCAGGTCCGTGGTGTCGGCGGTCTCGAAGCTGGTGACATGCGGGATGACGATCGCGTTGCGGGCAAGCGCCGGGCCGGAGATCCGGGCGATCCGCGACAGCGGCACCCGGTCGGTCGGCCCGAAGGCCTCGAAATCGACTTCCGGCCACGGCGGCAGGGCGAGCCCACCGATCGGTACGCCGGACTGTCCGTCTGGTGCCCGCATCACGCCCTTGACGAAGCCGGTGACGTCGTCGCGGGTGATCCGCCCCTTGCGGCCGCTGCCGGCGACCTGCGACAGGTCGACGCCGAGTTCGCGCGCGAACTTCCGGATCGATGGCGACGCATGGACGTTGCCGGCCGCAGGCGCAGGCAGTGGCGCTGGAGGGGGCGCCGGCGTCTCTTTCGGTTCGGGGGCGGGTGAGGGCGCTTCAGCGGGGGGCGCCGGTTCGAATACCGTTGCATCGGCTGCCACCGCATCCGCCCTGATCCGCGCAATCAGCGTCCCCTCCGAGGCCGGGTCGCCCTCGCCGAGCAGCAATTCGACGATTTCGCCACCGACCGATGTCGGCACGTCGAGCGTCGCCTTGTCGGATTCCAACGCGATCAGCGTCTGATCGACCTCGACGGTGTCGCCGACGGCGACATAGACCTCGACCACCGGGACATCGGCGAAATCGCCGATATCGGGAACGCGGATGTCAACAACACTGCTCATTGCTTCGACTCTCGCTAGCGGGGCCCCAACTATCGGGTCCATGGCGCCGGCCCGGCGGTCAGGCCGAAGGCCTTGATCGCCGCGCGCTGGGTTTCCGGCGGCACCGCCCCGTCGCGCGCCAGGGCCTCGATCGCGGCGAGCGCGACATGATGGCGGTTGACCTCGAAGAAGCCGCGCAGATGGTCGCGCTGGTCGGAGCGACCGAACCCGTCGGTGCCGAGCGCGACGAAGCGGCCGGTCACATAGGGCGCGATCATCTGCGGCACGGCGCGGACATAGTCGGTCGCCACCACGACCGGATCGTCGCCGGCAAGCGACTGTTCGACATGGCTCAGGCGCGGCGTGTCGCGCGGATCGAGCCGGTTCAGCCGGGCGGTCTCCTCCGCGTCGCGCGACAGTTCGGAAAAGCTCGTGGCGCTGTAGACATCGGACGCGATGCCGAATTCGCTGTCGAGGAGGTCGGCTGCGGCGATCACCTCCTGCAGGATCGTGCCCGACCCGATCAGCCGGACCCGCGCGCGGGCCTTGTCCGGGCCGTGGCTCGACAGCGCGTAGAGGCCTTTGAGGATCTCCGCCTCGACACCGTCGGGCATCGACGGCATCGCCTGGTTTTCGTTCATCACGGTCAGGTAGTAGAACTCGTCGACCTGTTCCTCCATCATCCGCCGCGCGCCGTGGTCGAGGATCACGGCGAGTTCGTACGGATAGGCCGGGTCGTAGCTGCGGCAGTTGGGGATGGTCGCGGCGATCAGGTGGCTGGTACCGTCCTGATGCTGCAGGCCTTCGCCCGACAGCGTCGTCCGGCCCGCCGTAGCCCCGATCAGGAAGCCGCGGGCGCGCTGGTCGGCGGCCGCCCAGATCAGGTCGCCGACGCGCTGGAAGCCGAACATCGAATAGTAGATATAGACCGGCAGCAGCGGCTTTCCGTGGATCGAATAGGCGGTCGCCGCCGCCGTCCACGAGGCGAGCGCGCCGGCTTCCGTGATGCCTTCCTCCAGAAGCTGGCCGTCGCGCGCCTCCTTGTAGAACATCATCGAGCCGGCGTCCTCCGGCTCATAAAGTTGGCCCTCGGGCGAATAGATGCCGATCTGCCGGAACAGGTTGTCCATGCCGAAGGTGCGCGCCTCGTCGGCGACGATCGGCACGATGCGCGGCCCGAAGGCTTTGTCCTTCAGCATGCCGCCGAGCATGCGCACGAAGGCCATGGTCGACGACATCTCCTTGCCGTCGGCCTGAAGCGCGAACCTGGCGTATTTCTCAAGCGGCGGGACCGGCACAACGCTGCCCAACGGCGCGGCGCGCTCGCGTTTCGGCATCGCGCCGCCGAGCGCCTCGCGCCGCTCGCGCAGATAGACCATCTCGGCGCTGTCGGCATCGGGCGTGAAGATGTTCATCGCCGCGACGTCTTCATCCGAGATCGGCAGGCCGAAGCGTTCGCGGAATTCGAACAGCGCCTCGGTATCGAGTGTCTTGGCCTGATGGGCGATCATCCGGCTCTCGCCGGCCCGGCCCATGCCGTAGCCCTTCTTGGTCTTGGCGAGGATAACCGTCGGCCGGCCCTCGTGCGCCTTGGCGGCGGCGAAGGCCGCATAGAGCTTGCGGAAGGAATGCCCGCCGCGTCTGAGATCGTTGATCTCGGCCTCGCTCATATGTTCCACCAGCGCCTTGGAGCGCGGATCGGCGTTGAAGAACTTCTCGCGATTGTAGTCGCCGTCCTTGGCGCCGAGGTTCTGGTATTGCCCGTCGACCGTCTCGGCGAAGCGCGACAGCAGCACGTGCTCGGTGTCGCGGGCGAACAACTCGTCCCATTCCGAGCCCCACAGCACCTTGATGACGTTCCAGCCGGCACCGATGAAGAGGGACTCCAGTTCTTGGATGATCTGGCCGTTGCCGCGCACCGGGCCGTCGAGCCGTTGCAGGTTGCAGTTGACGATGAAGGTCAGGTTGTCGAGGCCCTCGCGGGCGGCAAGCGTCAGGCCGGCGATCGATTCCGGCTCGTCCATCTCGCCGTCGCCGAACACGCCCCAAACGTGCCGATCTTGCGTGTCGGCGAGGCCGCGCGCGGCCAGATAGCGCATGAAGCGGGCCTGATAGATCGCGTTCAGCGGCCCGATCCCCATCGAGCCGGTCGGAAACTGCCAGAACTCCGGCATCAGCCAGGGATGCGGATAGGAGCACAACCCGTTGCCAGCCACTTCCTGCCGGTAGTTGTCGAGCTGGGCGCGGCTGAGCCGCCCTTCCAGATAGGCGCGCGCATAGACGCCGGGCGCCGAATGCGGCTGGTAGAAGACGAGATCGCCGCCGAAATCATCCGTCCGGGCGCGGAAGAAGTGGTTGAATCCGGTCTCGAAGATCTCGGCTGCCGACGCATAGCTGGCGATATGGCCGCCCAACCCGCCATAGGCGGCGTTGGCGCGGATCACCATGGCGAGCGCGTTCCAGCGCATGATCGCGGTCAGCCGGTTCTCGATTTCCAGATTGCCGGGATAGGCGCCCTGCTGTTCCAGGCTGATCGTGTTGCGATAGGCCGAGAACGGCTGCTCGCCGGAGAAGATGCCCTCCTGGCGGGCGATTTCCTCGAGATTCTTGAGAAGAAACAGCGCGCGCGCGCCGCCATCGGCGGTATTCACGCCCTTGAAGGCGTCGATCCACTCGCGGGTTTCCTCAGGGTCGACATCGCCCATCCGGCCATTGCTCTGCATGCGATCTCCTCCCGGCGTTAAGGCTTGCGCGGCTTATACCGCCCGGCGGATGAAATAGGGTGCTGATGTCATAGGGGATCGGTGTAAGATAGCGGTGCTTTATGCCGCTTTATATTGGGTGGGCAGCAGGAAATGTCGCAGGTCAAGCTCGATGCCACAGATGTGCGGATTCTCCGGGCGCTTCAGGGCGACGGCCGGATTTCCAACGTGCAGCTTGCCGAACGGGTCAACCTGTCGCCGTCGCCCTGCCTTGCCCGCGTGCGGGCGCTGGAGAAGGCCGGCGTGATCGACCGCTATGTCGCGATCCTCGATCCCGACGTCGTCGGCCTGCCGATTTCGGTGTTCATCCGGATTGCGCTGGAAAAGCAGCAGGAGGCCAATCTGGAGCGCTTCGAGGCGACGGTGCGCGACTATCCCAACGTGATGGAGTGCTATCTGATGTCGGGCGATTCCGACTATCTGATCCGCGTCGTCGTCAAGGATATCGCCGAGTTGCAGGATTTCATCGTCCAGAAGCTGACCAAGATCGAGGGCGTCGCGAATATCCAGTCGAGCTTCGCGCTGAAGCAGGTCAAATACAAGACGGCACTGCCGCTGGGGGCGACGGAGGCGGGGTGAGTCGGCACAGGGAGCACTTCGGGAGTCAGAATTGCTTCGCAAGCCCCGCGTCCTTGAGCGTTTTGTTGATTGCGGACTTTGCGCTTCGTTTCCGAACAACGCGTGAGGGGGGCGGATGCTTCAAGCAAACGTCAGCTGCTGTTTTGCCGAAACATAATTGATATTTTATCTCCAATTCGGCTTTAGGGTGATGTATACGATCGTTGCTGAGATGAAGTACAGGGCCTTAGAATAAATAGATAAGTAAGTAATTGCCTGCCTGAAATCGCTAAGTTCGATAGCGGCGCGAAGCTGATTGTGCGGTAGAAACCCGGTGATTTCCCAGCTGATTTCAATCCAAGGGACTACCAACATAATTACAAGGGCGCACCGTAGCTCTGTTGTTCCGAAATGAAGTAACCAGCCGACAAACCGGCCTGCCCATGGCGCAAATGCTGCGAAAATTAAAATCACCCAAATATGCTCAGAAACAGAAGTGCTCTCATGGTCCATTACAAGGAGAAGTATAAAACCTGCGCAAACGCAGAAAAATATCACATATAATAATAAAACTATCCGCAACAGGAAACGTGTGTCGTCTTTTAGCGCCTGCAACATTGGAGCCCCCGAGCCTACGCGTGGAGGTGGCCCTAGCACAATCCGCGCGCTTCAGGCTATCCCGCCTTCTCGATCGCCTCAACCATCCGGGCGCGCCAGTCGTCGCCCTGGGCCTTGAACCGCTCGATAGTGCGCGGGTCCAGCCGAAGCGTTACCGCCTCTTTCGCGTACGCCTTC
Source organism: Tepidamorphus sp. (assembly GCA_028280885.1). Classification (GTDB taxonomy): domain Bacteria; phylum Pseudomonadota; class Alphaproteobacteria; order Rhizobiales; family Tepidamorphaceae; genus Microbaculum. The sequence continues at coordinate 25,498 of JANQKY010000060.1, read as the reverse complement.
CTCGGTCGGCCACGAGACCGTTTGATGCTCTCAGCCAGGTCCGGGAGCGCATCGGCAAGCGGCTTGGCGGACGCAATTTCCTCTTCGGTCCTTGGCCGCTCAATCTCCGGGTCCGGGCCAATCAACTCGCCGGTGGCCGTCTCTACCCACCATCCATCATCATCCTGATGTACCCCACCCTTGGCGATGATGGCCTTCATGTCGCGGTCATAGGCTTCCCAACGACGCATCAGTTCGGCGTCATCATCCGGGCCAAGGTCCTTGGTGACGAAGGAAGGCCATTTGCTTGTCATTGCGGGTTCCTTTCGTTCGTGCTGGCACGACGCATGGAGATCACCGACAGAGCTTCCGAGCCGAGCGGGCGGAACACGACGGCGATGACGGCAGTGCCGTCCAGTTCCCCGATGGCGAGATACCGTCCCTGCCTGGCAGCCTCGATGTTCGCGGCTTCGAAGAACGCAGGCGTCAGATCAGCGAAGTCCAGCCCATGCTTGGCCAGATTCGATATCCGCTTCGGTTCGTCCCACATAATCTGCACAAATTATTCGTACACCGAAAATAGGGGAGGGTCAAGAATATGCGTGTACGGAAAATAATCGCGAGGGGGAGCCGCCGATCTATCCCTGCTGAGAGCTGGTAGCTGTATTGCCTTGCCTGCGCGGCGGTCGCGGCTGGCGGGAACTCTTCGCCCCTACGATTGCGGATAGCACATGATGTCGAACGGCCTCGCCGCACTTCATCGGAACCCATTGAAAATCGAGGAAACCAGCGCGCAGCACGATGCGCCATAAACCGCAGCGGGGCTGCAGGCCTCAAGGTCATCAAAGAGGTGATGTGGGAGGCAGAAACGCTGGCTGGGGAACCTGGATTCGAACCAGGACCGACGGAGTCAGAGTCCGTTGTTCTACCGTTAAACTATTCCCCAGTAGAGCGATCCGCAGCACATATCATTGCCGCCGGCCGGTTTTCAATCCCTCCGGCGAAAGTTTTCAGGCCCCGTCCGCCTGCGCCTCGATAGCGACCGCCCGGTCTCGCCCGTCCGCTCGCTGCGTCACGGCAAGGGCCCGGCAGCCGGTATTCGGCCCGATCTCGGCGTCCGCCTGCGCGTTTGATCTAGAGAATTGAAATTCAAGCCGGATTTGCCTTTGCAGACCACTCCCCGGTCGGCTAGAACGGGGAGGGCGCGGGGCGATTGGCCCGGTGGTGCAAGATCAACAGTTTTGGGGAGCGAGATGACGGACAAGCTGCGCATTGCCGAGATGACCTCGGCGGAGGCGAAGGAAAACCTGACCGAGGCGGCCGTCGTGCTGCTGCCGATGGGCTCGCTCGAGGACCAGGGCGTGCACGCGCCGATGGGCGACTATCTCGGCGCCGAATGCGTCGCGCTCGATATCGCGCGGAAGGCGCGGGAGTACGGCGTGCCGACCTTCGTCGCGCCCCCCGTTCCGTTCGGTGGCCGCGATTGTTTCCAGTCGAGCCTGGGCGGCATCACCCTGTCGCAGTCAACGCTCGCCGCCGTCATCGACGACATGGTCTGGTCGCTGACCCGGCACGGGTTGAAGAAGATCCTGATCATCAACGGCCATGGCGGCAACGTCACCGCGATCGATCAGGTCACCGCGCGCTGGCGTCAGGAGGCCGGTGTGATCATCCCGTCCTTCTATCTGTGGAAGGCTGCCTATGGTCTGCTGATCGACATGTTCGGGCCTGAAGGGGCGGCCGAGCGCTCGGGCCATGGCGGCGATCCGCTGACCTCGATCGGCCTGCACTACTACCCGGAAATCCTGCGACCCGACCTGATCACCGATCCCGCCTCTGACGATCTCGCTTTCATGGGCCTGCCCGTCGCGAGCTTCAACGAGGTCTCCTATGACGGCGCGCCGATCCAGATGCCGATCGATGCGGTGGAAGCCGCGCCTCACGGCATTCGCGGCGGCCATCCCAAATTCGCCGCCGCCGAAACCGGCAAGGCCCTGTCGCAACGGCTGTCGGAAATCGGCGCCGGCCTGATCCGCGACCATATCGCCAAGGGCTTCCCGGGCTGAGCGCGGGCTACTTTTGACGGTCAGGCCGCCTCGCGCATCCCGACGGCGGCCGGCCGCAACCCGCGCTTGCCCTTCGGGCTCCAGACCCGGCCGAAACGCGACAGCCGGAACGGCGCGGGGTCGACGCACGGCGTGTCGCCGGTGACGAGGTCGGCGGTGAGCCGTCCGGCGCCCGGACCAAGGCCGAAGCCGTAGCCCGAATAGCCCGTCGATATGACGAGGCCGGGCAGGGGGCTTTCGGAGATGATCGGCACGAAGTCCGGTGTGATGTCGATCATCCCGGCCCAGCGGTCGGCCTCCTCGAAGGCGGTGAGCGCGGGAAAGCGGCGCACCAGTTCGCGGCGGGCCCGCTCAAGCGACTTCGCCCAGGGCCTGGGATTGAGGATCCGCTCCCGCTCGAACGGGCTTTCCTCCTCCGGCGACCATTGCCGCGGCCGGCGCAGGCTTTTCAGGAATTCCGCGCCGAGCTCGAACCGGAAGTCCTGCCGGTTGGCGATCGCCTTTGCCGCGAAGCGGTGGAACAGCAGGATGCCGTCGGGCGTGATCTGGGCGAGCGCGCCGCCGCGATAGGCAAGCGTCAGGCCGCCGTCCTGGCGGGCGCGCACGCCGATCCGGTCGTCGCCGAGCGCGATCGTCGGGCCGTTTTCGACCGGCTTCGTGCGCATCGCGGTGCTGCGCACGGTAAGCGCGGGGATCCCGATGCCGACATTGCCGGCAAACAGCCGCGACCAGGCGCCGCCGGCCAGCACGGCAGCCGAGCAGCGGACCGCGCCGCGTTCGGTGATGACACCCGCGACCCGTCCGCCCTCGGTCTCGATCCCGCGCGCCGCGCAGTTGGTCAGGACATGGCCGCCGCGCGCCTTCAAAGCCCGCGCCATCGCCGGCACCGCGATCGCCGGCTCGGCGCGGCCGTCATCCTCGGTGTAGAGGGCGGCGAGCACCGGCGTGCGATGGCCGGGCATCAGGGCGGCGAAGGCCTCCGGCGTCAGCAATTTGGTATTAAGGCCGGCAGCCTGCGCGTTGGCGTGGTGGACTTTAAGGCCCTCGACCGAGCGTTCGGTCTCGGCGGCATAGACGATGCCCGGCCGGCAGAAGCCGGTCTCGGCGCCGATGCGCTCGCCCATCCCCGCCCAGATCTCCAGGCTCAGCATCGACAGCGGCAGGTCGGCCGGCTCCCGGCCCATGCGCCGCACCCAGCCCCAGTTGCGGCAGGACTGTTCGGCGGCGATCTCGCCCTTCTCGACGACGCAGACCGACTGGCCGCGTTCGACGAGTTCCAGCGCGGCGGTGACGCCGGCGATGCCGCCGCCGATCACGACCGTGTCGACGGCGTCGGGCAGCCGGTCTGAGGGAGTGACGATATCGAGTTGCGGGTGCATCAGAATCCGGGCTCGTAGCGCCAGTTGACCAGAAGTTCGGCGACCGAGGCCGTGTTCGGCAGCTGGATGACCTCGACGGCGAGGCGGGCGAGGTCCTCCGGCTGGGTGATCTCGTGGGCGTCGACGTGATCATACCCGGCGGTCATGTCGGTTGCGACATAGGCGGGGCAGATCGCGGTGGCGCGCACGCCGTGCGCCCAGCCGGTGCGCCGGACCGCGTTGGAGATCGCGACGACGGCATGTTTCGACATCTGATAGCCGGCATTCAGGCCCAGCACGCGCTTGCCCGACATCGAGGCGACCGTCAGGACCCGGCCATCGCCAGCCTCACACAGATGCGGCAATGCCGCTCGGGTCAGCAGGAACGGCGCCTTGACGTTGACGCTGAGCAGCCGGTCGAGGATCGCCTCGGCTTCATCATCGGCGAGCGGCGGGTCCTCCATCAGCGCCAGCGTTTCGGCGATCCCGGCATTGTTGACGAGAACGTCGATGCGGCCGGCGGCTGACAGCGTGGCCTCGACCCAGGCGCGGCCCGAGGCGACGTCGGTGGCGTCATAGGGAAAGACCGCCACCGCCCGCTCCGCGACGTCGTCCGACACGGCCTCGGGCCGTCGCACGCCGAGCGACAGCGAAAAGCCTGCCTCAGCCAGGGCCTCGGCGATCGCAAGGCCGATCCCGCGATTGGCGCCCGATATCATCGCGACTTTCATGGCGCCACCATATCGGCATGGCGGATGCAGGCAACCCGGCGCTTGTCGCCTATATCCTCGAGCTCCGGCACCGCGCCCGCGCAGGCCGCGACCGCGAGCGGACAGCGGGTGCGGAAGGCGCAGCCCGACGGCGGATCGGCGGGGCTTGGCAATTCGCCCTCCAGGATCGCGCCGCGATAGCCCGCCGGCCGGCGCACCGAGGGCGTCGCCGATAAAAGCGCGCGCGTATAGGGATGGCGGGGTGCGGCAAAGATCGCCTCGGTCGGCCCTTCCTCGACGATCCGGCCGAGATACATGACGACGAGCCGGGAACTCAGGTGCCGGACGACATGCAGGTCGTGGCTGATGAACAGCATGGCGAGGTTCAGGTCGTCGCGCAGGTCGGCGAGCAGGTTGACGATCTGGGCTGCGATCGACACGTCGAGGGCGGAGACCGGCTCGTCGGCGACGATGAAATCGGGGCGCGGCGCGAGTGCCCGCGCCACCGCGATGCGCTGGCGCTGGCCGCCGGAAAACTCGTGCGGCCGGCGTGTCGCCGTTACCGGATCGAGGCCGACGAGGTCCATGAGCCGGGCGACTTCCGCATTGATCTCGGCTGGCGGAACCGTCTGGTGGTTGCGCAGGCCGTCGGCGATCTGGGCGCCGATCGAGCGGCGCGGGTCGAGGCTGCCGAACGGGTCCTGGAAGATCATCTGCATACGCTGGCGCAGCGCCCGGAGCGGCGCCCCGCGCATCTCGTTCAGCGCCTGGCCCTCGAAGGTGACCGTCCCCTCGGTCGGGTCGTCGAGCGCGAGCAGCAGGCGGCCGAGCGTCGACTTGCCGCAACCCGATTCGCCGACGACGCCGAGTGCCTCGCCGCGCCGGATGTCGATATCGATCTTGCGCAGGGCCCAGACGTCGCGCTTTTCGCCGAACAGCCCCTGGCGCTGTGGGAAGTTGCGGCTGACGCCGCGCGCCTCGACGATGACGGTGCCGGCGGAAGTCTGTTCCATGGCGGTGGCCTGGTCGCTCATGTCACCGTCTCCCAGCGGATGCAGGCGGTGCGGCGCCCGTCGGCAAGCGTCTGCAGGCCGTCGACGCTCGCGCAGATATCGGCCGCGTGCTTGCAGCGCGGCGCGAAGCGGCAGCCCTCAGGCATCTCGCCGGCGCGCGGCACCGTGCCGGGGATGCTCTCAAGCCGCGTGCTCTCGCTTTCCGGCACCGAGGCGAGCAGGGCGGCGGTATAGGGGTGGCGCGGCCTCTCGAAGATCTCGGCGACCGAGCCCTGCTCGACGACCTCGCCGGCATACATCACCGACACCGTATCGGCGATTTCCTTCACGACCGCCAGATTGTGGGTGACGAAGATCATCCCCATGTCGCGGTTTTCGTCCTTCAGGCCGTCGAGCAGCCTCAGGATCTGCGCCTGGATCGTCGGATCGAGCGCGGTGGTCGGTTCATCGGCGATCAGCAGGCGCGGGCTGTTGGCGATCGCCATCGCGATCATCGCCCGCTGGCGCTGCCCGCCGGACAGTTCGAAGGGATAGGCCCGCCGGCGCTGCTCGGGATCGGGGATGCCGACGCGGCGCAGGAGGTCGACCACGAGGGTGTCGATTTCCGCGCGTGGCAGCTTGCGATGCTCGGCGATCACCTCGGCGAGCTGGTCGCCGATCCGATGGACCGGATTGAGGCTTGCCGAGGCATCCTGGAACACCATCGAGATGTCGTTGCCGCGCAAGGGCCGGAACTGGTCCTCCGTCAGCTTGGCAAGATCGAGCACGGTGCCGGAGCAGTCCCGGAACAGGGCCGAACCGTTGGTGATCTTCAGCGCGTTCGGCAGAAGCCCGGTCGTTGCGAGCCCGGTCAGCGTTTTGCCCGAACCGCTCTCGCCGACGAGCGCCATGGTCTCGCCGGGCTTCAGCGTGAAGCCGACGGTGTCGGTGAGGCCGATCGTGCCGCGTTCGGTCGAAACGGCGACCGAAAGGTCGCGGATGGCAAGCAGCGGCGTGTCGTCGGCAACCGGCTCCGGTTTCGTAAGGCCCAGTTGCCGCCGCAGCCAGGCGGCGCCGCCGCGTTCGGCGGTGCGTGGCGTGATCACTTCCTGCAACCGGTCGCAGATGACGTTGAGCAGCAGCACGGTTCCCGCAAGCGCCAGCGACGGCCACAGCAGCAGCAGCGGCTGCACGTCGAGCGCGGCCCGCGCCGCCCGGATCATCAGCCCCCAGGAGGGCGCCGGCGGCACGACGCCGAGGCCCAGGAAACTCAGCCCGCTCTCAAGCAGGATGCCCGAGGCCACCGTCAGCGAAAACTGCACCAGCAGCGGCGGAAAGATGTTCGGCAGCACCGTGCGGGCGAGGATGCGCATCGGGTGCGTGCCCATGCTCTCCTGCGCGGTGACGAAATCGAGCGCGCCGGTCTGCAAGGTCGCGGCGTAGACGACGCGGGTGTATTTCGGCACGAACAGGATGGTCAGCGCCATGATGAGCGTGTCGATGCCGGCGCCGAGGATGGTGATCACCAGGAGCGCCAGCAGGAGCGGCGGCAGGCAGATGATGATCTCGGTGGAGCGCACCGCGAGGATCTCGGCAAGCCCGCGGAAATAGCCGCCGACGAGGCCGAGGATCGTGCCGATGACGGCGGCGAAGAAGGCCGAGCCGAAGGCGACGATCAGCGAGGCCCGCGCGCCCCAGATGATGCGCGACAGCACATCGCGGCCGAGTTCGTCCTGGCCGAGCCAGTGTTCGGCCGACGGACCGTCGAAGCGGCCGGGAATGTCGATCGCGACCGTGCTCTGCAACGGCAGGATGGGCGCGGCTATCGGAAACGCCACCAGGATCAGCGCGACCGCGAGCCAGAGCGTGAGGGAGCGCTGCGCCCGGGTCATTTGGCAAGCTTCACGCGCGGGTCGAGCAGCGCATAGGTGATGTCGACGAGCAGGTTGAGGAAGACGAAGATGAAGGAGATGATCAGGACGATCCCGACCACTTCGGGATAGTCGCGCGCCTCGACCGCGCGGACCAGATAGCCGGAGATGCCCGGCCAGTTGAAGACATATTCGATCAGCACCGTCGAGCCGATCAGCGTGCCCATTTCGAGCCCGAGGATCGTCACCACCGGCACCAGCGCGGTGCGCACCACATGGCGCCAGATGATTCGGCGGCGGCTCACGCCCTTGGCGCGCGCGGTGCGGACATAATCGCGTTCGAGCACTTCGAGCACGGAGGCCCGCGTCATCCGCATCAGCACGGCCGACAGGCCCAGCGCGATGGTGCAGGCGGGCATCAGCAAAAGCTTGATATGGCGCACCGGGTCCTCGGCGAACGGCACGTAGCCGCCCGCCGAGACCCAGCCGAGCCATTGCGCGAAAACCAGGATCGCCGCCGTGCCGACCACGAAGACCGGCGTCGACAGGGCAAGCGAGGCGGACGCCGAGGTGATCTTGTCGGCGATGCCGCCGGCCCGCATCGCAGCCAGCGTGCCGAGCGGCACCCCGATCAGCGCGGCGATGATGCTCGCCGCGACGATCAGTTCCAGCGTCCGCGGCAGCCGGAGCGCCAGTTCCGGCCCGATGCTCGCGCCGTCGCGCAGCGAGGTGCCGAAATCAAGATGCAGAAGGTCCCACAGGAAGGTCAGGTACTGTTCGTAGATGGGGCGGTTGAGCCCCATCTGTTCACGCAGCGCCGCCACCGCCTCCGGGTCCGGCGCCGTGTTGCCGCTCGCCAGCAACAACTCGGCCGGATCGCCCGGCACCAGGTGCAGGACCAGAAAGACCAGCGTCGAGACCAGCCAGACCAGCACCAGGGCGATCAGGACGCGGAAGGCGATGTAGCGCAGCATCGGTCAGTCAAGCCCGATTCGGTCGGACCAGACTAACCGAACATCGCGTCCTCGAGCGTGACGCCCGACTGGAAGGTCAGCTGACCCGGCAGGTTCTTGAAGCCCGAGACATTCGCCGCGGTGCCGTAGCCTTGCGCCCGCGAGCACAGGAACACCATCGGCGACTGGTCGATGACGGTGGATTCCATGCCGTGATAGATCTTCTTGCGCTCGGCCGGATCGAAGCTCTGCCGGCCCTTGGCCAGCGCCTCGTTGATCGCCGGGATCGAGATGTCGAAGCTGCGCACGAAGGAGGCCTTCTGGCTGCCGTCGAGGACGTTGGTCATGCCGTCGGGATCGTTGCTTTCGGCCGCCGTGCCCATCACCGCGATGTCGTACTGGCCCTCGTTGCCCTTCTGCACCCGGGTCGACCAGTCCGGCAGGTCGAGTGTCACGTTGATGCCGATCATCGACAGATAGGCCTGGGAGACCTCCGCCGTCGACTGATGCATGCCGTATTGCGCCGTCGACAGCATGGTGCAGTCGAAGCCGTCGCCATGGCCGGCCTCGGCCAGCAGCGCCTTGGCCTTTTCCGGGTCGAAGTCCCAGCCCATCGCCAGGTCCTCGTTGTAGAACGGGCTCGAGGGGTCGAGCGGCAGGTGATGGAGCGGCGCGCCGCGCCCGTAGAAGGCCGCCTCGACGACGTCCTCGCGCTTGATCGCATGGCCGACCGCCTTGCGCACCAGCGGATTGTCGAAGGGTTTCCGCGAGCCGTTGAAGGTCAGGTACATGAAGGGGCCGGGAACCGTGTCGAGCTTCAGGTTCGGGTCCTCCTCGACCCGGCTCATCGCCGCCCACGGCACGTATTCGATGATGTCGACATCGCCGGCCTCCAGCGCTGCGACGCGCAGGTTTTCGTCCGAATAGACGATCACCTCGATGCCGGCGACCTTCGGCAGGCCGGGCTTGTAGTAATCATCGTTCCTGGTGACGACCACCTTGACGCCGCGCTCGGTGCTGTCGAACTTGAACGGGCCGGCGCCGACCGTCGAGGTCTTGTCGGCACCTTCCTGCAGGATCGCCATGTTGAAGTTGGCGAACCAGTGCGGAACCGTCGCGATCGGCTCGGCCGTCGTCAGCCTGACCGTCTTGTCGTCGGGCGTCTCGATCTTGGTGATCAGGGCCATCTGGCTGCGCCGGAAGGCGGTGGAATCGGGTGCTGCGACCTGTTCGATCGTGTATTTGACGTCGGCCGCCGTCACCGGCTTGCCGTCGTGGAAGCGGGCGTCGCGCAGCTTGAAGGTCCACACGCCGTTCTCGTCGACGTCCCAGCTTTCCGCCAGTTCGCCGCGCAGCAGGCCGTCCTTGCCGTAGCTCAGCAGGCCGCGATGGATCATCAGCTTGACGGTGCCCGCCGCCGTTCCGGTCGACGCCCACATGTCGAAGCTCGGCGGATAGGCGGACAGGCCGAAGCGCAGCATCTTGTTTTCGTCGGCCCGGAGCGCGCCGGGCCCGAACAGCGCCATCGTTCCCGCCATCGTTCCCGTTGCAAGCGAGCCCGCGACGAAGCCGCGGCGATCAATCCTGAAGGTCATTGCAGTCTCCTCTGTTGGGTTGCCGGACCCTTCGCGGGCTCTTGTTCGGATTTCCTTTGGTTGAATGTCCTACCTGTCCGCGAATGTTATCCCGTCGCGGACATCCTGTGCATCGAGGTCGGGCGAGCGCTCGCCCGGGGCTCCGAAGCCGCCGCCGCCCGGCGAGACCACTTCAAGCCAGTCGCCGCGCTTCAGGAAGCCCCGGCTGCCGTCAAACGGCGGTGTGTCCGGGCTCAGCCGGAAATAGCCGCCGCCGCCAGCCTGGCCGCCCTGAAGGCCCCAGCTTCGCGACTTGACCCGCGACGTATCGACCTTGACCCAGCAGTCCTCGGTCGCCCGGTAGACCCGCCGCAATCCCATGCCGCCGCGATATTGGCCGGCGCCGGCCGATCCGTCGACCAGTTCATAGCGGGCCAGGATCAGCGGATATTCCAGTTCAAGCGCCTCGACCGGCAGGTTCGAGGTGTTGGTGGTGTGCACATGGATGCCGTCGAGGCCGTCGGCACCCGCCCGCGCGCCGCCGCCGCCGCCGATCGTCTCAAGGTAGATCCAAAGTTTACCCTGCTGCGGGCCGCTCTCGCGGCTGCCGGCGAAGACGGCGACCGTGCAGGCGGAATTGGTGCAGGCCATCACCCTGTCCGGCACCGCCTGGGCGAGCGCGCCGAGGATCAGGTCGGCGACCCGCTGGCAGGTCTGGACGCGTCCGTCGACGGCTGCGGGATGGGCGCAGTTGAGCACCGAGCCCGTCCGCGCGCGGATCGTCAGCGGCCGCGCCAGCCCGGCATTCGGCAACACCGTCGGATCGACCACCGACTTGACCATGTAATAGGTCGTCGCCTGCAGCGCCGTCATCGTCATGTTGATCGGCGAGCGGACCTGGTCCGGCGACTCGAAGTCGAGCGCCATCGTCTCGCCGGCAATCGTTACCGTCACCTTCAGCGGCAGCGGTTCGGTGGTCTCCAGCCCGTCGAAGACATCCTCGAAGGCATAGCGCCCGTCGGGCAGGGCGGCGATACCGGCGCGCATCTTGCGCTCGGCATAGTCGAGCAGCGCCTCGCCGGCCGCCAGCACCACATCGACGCCGTAGCGCGCGCACAGCGCCTGGAAACGCTGGACGCCGACCCGGTTCGCCGCCATCTGGGCGCGCAGGTCGGAGAGCCGCTCGCGTGGCACCTGGCAGTTCAGGAGGATCAGGTCCTGCACGTCCTGGTTCAGCGTGCCGGCCCGGTAGAGCCGGATCGGCGGGATGCGCAGGCCCTCCTGGTAGATATGGGCGTGGCCGCGATCGGCGAAGTCGGAATGGTGGGCGAGATTGACCGTCCAGGCGGCAAGCGCGCCATCGACGAAGATCGGCTCGGCCAGCACGATGTCGGGCAGATGCGTGCCGCCGCCCTCATAGGCGTCGTTGCCGATGAAGACGTCGCCGGGCGCGATGTCGGCAAGGGCGTGCTGGGCAAGCAGCCTGGGCACGAACTCGATGAAGGAGCCCAGATGGATCGGAATATGCTCGGCCTGGCAGAGCGTGCGGCCTTCGCGGTCGAATAGGGCGGTCGAGCAGTCGCGCCGCTCCTTGATATTGGTCGAATAGGAGGCGCGCACCAGGGTTTCGCCGGTCTCGTCGACGATCGAGGCGAGCGCGGAACCGATCACCTCTACGGTGATCGGATCAAGTGGCGTGGGTTTAGCCTGGGCGGGAACGGCGCGGGCCGGTGTCGCAAGCTCGTTCATTTGAGGCCCATCACGATATTGCCGGCCCGGTCGATGCGCGCATCGACGCCTGGCGGGACGAGGGTGGTCGCGTCCATCTGCTCGACGACAGCGGGGCCTGAGAAGCTCATTCCGGGCTTCAGGGCGTCCCGGTCGTAGATCGGACTTGCGGTGAAGCGTCCGGTTTCGGGAAACCAGATCTCGCGGCTGCCGGTGATCGCGGTTTCGGATGTGGCATCGCCGGGCTCGGCGTCCGGCAGGCTGGCCTTCTCGATCAGGCCGACGGCCTCGGCGCGGAACGTCACGGCGTTGATCTGCTCGCCCTCGGCGGTAAAGCCGTACATCCGCGTGTGCTCGGCCTCGAAGCCGGCAATCAGCGCGGCGATCATGTCCGCGTCGACCGGACCGGGCGGGACCGGCACCGACAATTCGTAGTTCTGGCCCTCGTAGCGCATGTCGACCATCAGCCGGACCCGTCGCGTGTCGGGCCCAATTCCCTCCGCCTTGAACCAGTCCTCGGCCTGCGCGGCGACGGTGGCGAGCGCCGTTTCGATCGCCGGTAACGAGGCCGCATGCATCGGCATCAGTTGCGTCGTCGCGAAGCTCGATTGCAGGTCGGTCAGCAACAGCCCGAGCGCGCACAGCGTGCCGGGCGAGCGGGGCACCAGAACCGTGCCGATCTCAAGCTCGCGGGCAAGCCGCACCGCATGCAAGGGCCCCGCGCCGCCGAAGGCCATCAGCACATAGTCGCGCGGATCGTAGCCGCGCTGCACCGAGACGACCCGGATCGCCCGGGCCATGTTGGCGGTGACGACGGAGATGATCCCCTGCGCGGTCTCCATGACGCCGAGGCCGAGCCGCTCCGCCATGTCACGGATCGCGGCTTCGGCGAGATCGCGGCGGATTTCCATGCGCCCGCCGAGGATATGCGTCGGATTGAGCGCCTGCAGCACGATATTGGCGTCGGTCACGGTCGGCTCGCGATTGCCCTTGCCGTAGCAGACGGGACCCGGATCGGCGCCGGCGCTTTCGGGACCGACCTTCAAGAACCCGCCCGCGTCGATCCGGGCGATCGAGCCGCCACCGGCGCCGACGGTGTGGATGTCGAGCATCGGCGCCTTGATCGGATAGCCATGGACGGTCGCCTCGTTTGCCTGGCGCGTCTTGCCGCCATGCATCAGCGCGACGTCGGAGGAGGTGCCGCCCATGTCGAAGGTGATCAGGTCGGCAAAGCCGGCCTGCTTGCCGATCGCCTCGGCCGCGACGACACCGGTCGACGGGCCCGACAACACGGTGCGCACCGGCGCCTGCGCCGCGCCGTCGAAGCTCGAGACGCCGCCATTCGACAGGGTCAGATGCGGCGCTGCCGCGAGCCCCAGCCCGGTGAGCCGGTCCTGGAGCCGGGAGATGTAGCGCTGCATGGTGGGGCCGAGATAGGCGTTGACGGTCGCCGTCATCAGCCGTTCGAATTCGCGGAATTCCGGCGCGATCTCGTGGCTCGCGCAGACGAAGGCGTCGGGCAGGAGGCCTGCGACGATCTCCCTGGCGCGCTGCTCGTGGCGCGGGTCGACGAAGGCGTAGAGGAAGCAGATCGCGACGGCCTCGACGCCGTCCGCTTTCATCGCGAGCGCCGCCTCGCGCACCGCGTCCTCGTCAAGCGGCGTCTCGACCGAGCCGTCATGCAGGAGGCGCTCGGGCACCCCGAAGCGCAGCGCCCTTGGAACCAGGGTCAGCGGCTTTTCGGCGAAGATGTCGTAGAGGCTCGGCCGTTTCTGCCGGCCGATCTCCAGGAGGTCGCGAAAGCCCTCCGTCGTGATCAGGCCGACCCTGGCGCCGCGATGCTGGATCAGCGCATTGGTCGCGACCGTCGTGCCATGGCCGAGAAAGCGGACGGGGGTAAGCGGCGCGTCCTCAGCATCCGCATAGAGGCCCATCGCCTCCCGGACCCCTTCGGCGATGCCGCGCGAGGGATCGTCCGGCGTTGAGGCGACCTTCCAGACCTGGACGGCACGGTCCTCCTCACCGATCAGGCAGATATCGGTGAACGTCCCGCCGCTGTCCACGCCAACGCGCCAGTTGCGCATGTCCGAGTTCCCCAACGCCCCCAAAACCCCACAAAATCGAGAGAAAACCGAACCGAAAATCCCACGGTTCAATCCCGTACACACTCGGTGTATACTTGAAGAGTACACAGGGGCTGACGGAAGGACAAGCCTGACGTGGCGCTTGCGATGTGGATCGAATTGGTTAGACGGTGTTGAGACCTTGAGTCTCGAGAGCTAGGACCGTGGACGAAATCCAAGAGCTGGAACCGATGCGGGGCGACCAGGCCGCTGGTACAGGAGACGCGGAAGGCGTGTCGGCGAACGGCGCCAAGCGCAGCGCCCGCGACCGCGCCTATGAGCGGATCCGCCTCGGTATCCTGTCGCGTGAATTCCTGGCCGGGACCTTTGTCGAGGAGCAGCAGGTTTGCAAACTCGTCGGCCTGTCGCGCACGCCGGTGCGCGAGGCCTTCAGCCGTCTCGCCGCCGAGGGCTTCATCGAGCAGTTGCCGCGTCGCGGCGCGATGGTCCGGCATGTCACCGGCCGCGAACTGGTCGAGCTCTACGAGACCCGCAAGCTGATCGAGGGCCATGCGGTCACCGAAATCTGCCGGCGCGGCGCCGGGGCGCCCGATGCCATGCGCCGCATCTATCAGGCGATGGAGCAGCAGACGGACAGCGACATCCTCGCGCATGAGGACCTGAACCGGCGGTTTCATCATGCCCTGATGCAAAGCGGTGGCAACACGGTGCTGTCGCGGCTCTATACCGGCCTGCACGCGACGATGGCGCGTGTCGCCGTCTCCGCCCTGGCGATCGACTGGGCGCGCAAGTCGCAGATCCAGGCCGAGCACCTGGCGCTGATCGAGGCGCTCGACGCCGGCGACAGCGACGCGGCGCGCTCCGTCCTGGCGCGGCACCTGGAGCCGCCGCCGGAAGTTCTGGCGAACCTGCCGCGCTGACCCTATCTTTGCGGGGCGAGCAGGGAAGGGACAGGCGATGACGGCGCAGCGCCCGGAGGTGGTCGGATTCCACCATGAGCCGACGGGATCGGTTGCCTATCTGGCGATCGATCCGGACACCAGGGCCGCGGCGATCATCGATCCGGTGCTCGACTACGAGGCTGCCAGCGGGCGCACCTCGACGGTATCAGCCGATCAGATGCTGGCCGAGGTCGAGCGGCGCGGATTGACCGTTGAGTGGATCCTCGACACCCACCCCCACGCCGACCATTTCTCGGCCGCCGCCTATCTGAAGACGAAACTGGATGCGCCGATGGCGATCGGCGCCCGTATCGTCGACGTTCAGGCAATCTGGAAAGAGCACTACCGGCTGCCGGATTTCCCCACCGACGGGTCGCAGTGGGACCGGCTGTTCGAGGACGGCGATACGTTCAGGATCGGTAACATCGAGACGCGCGTGCTGCACTCGCCGGGCCATACGCTGGCCTCGATCACCTATGTCGTCGGCGATGCCGCCTTCGTCCACGACACGCTGTTCCAGCCCGATTTCGGCACCGCGCGTTGCGATTTTCCCGGCGGCGATCCGGCGGCGCTCTATCGTTCGATCCGGACGATCCTCAGCCTGCCCGACGAGACGCGCCTGTTCACCGGTCACGACTACCGGCCCGGCGGCCGTCCGGTCGCCTTTCAATCGACGGTCGCCGGGCAGAGGCGCGACAACGTCCATTTCCGCGACGATCCCGACGAGGCGACCTTCGTTGCCCGCCGCAGCGCGCGCGATGCGCAATTGCCGATGCCGGCGCTGATCCTGCACGCCCTTCAGGTCAATATCCGTGGCGGCCGGCTGCCTGATGCCGACGCGGACGGCCATGTCTTCCTGAAGATCCCGATCAACGTGATCTAGCGATCAGGCCGCACGTCACGCCGTCAGATCGGATAGTGCAGGGGGCCGTCTTGGATGGTGATCCACCGGAGTTCGGTGAATTCCTCGATCCCCGCCCGGCTGCCGAAGCGGCCATAGCCGGAGGCCTTGACGCCGCCGAACGGCATCTGCGCCTCGTCATGCACCGTCGGGCCGTTGACATGGCAGATACCGGAATCGATCCGCCGGGCGATCGACAGGGCGTGGTTGACGTCCCTGCCGAAGACGGACGCGGCAAGGCCGTATTCGGTGTCGTTGGCGATCCGCACGGCCTCGTCGTCGCTGCCGGCGCGAATGATGCTGACCATCGGGCCGAAGCTTTCCTCCCGGTAGATCCGCATCGCCGGCGTCACGTGGTCGAGCACGGTCGCCTGCATGATCGTGCCGTCGATGCGTCCGCCGGTGATCAGGTCCGCGCCCTTGTCGACGGCATCGGCGAGCAGACCGGCCAGCCGGTCGGCGGCGGCCTGATCGACGACGGAGCCGAGCTGGGCCGTCTCGACGCCGGGAATGCCCGCCTTGAGCGAGCGCGCCTTCTCGCCGAAGGCCGCGACGAACGCATCGGCGATCTCGTGATGGACGACGAGCCGCTCCGTCGACATGCAGATCTGGCCCTGGTTCATGAAGGCGCCGAAGGCGGCCGCAGCGACCGCCTCGCTGATATCCGCGTCGGCCAGTACGACCATCGGCGCCTTGCCGCCGAGTTCGAGCAGCGCCGGCTTCAGGTGCCGCCCGGCGACTTCCGCGATGATCCGGCCGACCCGGGTCGAACCGGTGAAGTTGACGCGGCGCACGGCGGGATGGGCGATCACCGCCTCGACGATCTCGGCGGCATCCTCGGGCGCATTCGAAATCAGGTTGACCGCTCCCTCGGCGACGCCGCCCTCCACCAGCGCCTCGACGATCAGCCGGTGGGTGCGCGGGCAGATCTCGGAGGACTTGAACACCACCGTGTTGCCGCAGGCGAGCGGCAGCGCCAGCGACCGCGTGCCCAGGATCACCGGCGCGTTCCACGGCGCGATCGAGAACACCACGCCGGCCGGTTGGCGGATCGCCATCGCCAGGCTGCCGGGCCGGTTGGAGGGAATGATCTCGCCGTTGATCTGGGTCGTCAGCGCGGCGGCCTCGAGCAGCATGTCGGCGGCCAGCATGACGTTGAAGCGCGCCCAGCTCTCGGTCGCGCCGATCTCGCCGGCCATCGCCTCGACGAACTGATCGGCGCGCGCCTGAAGCGCCTCGCTTGCCCGGATCAGGATGCGCCGCCGCGCGATCGGGGTG
Organism: Tepidamorphus sp.; assembly: GCA_028280885.1. Taxonomy (GTDB): domain Bacteria; phylum Pseudomonadota; class Alphaproteobacteria; order Rhizobiales; family Tepidamorphaceae; genus Microbaculum. Next base: position 9,063 of record JANQKY010000060.1, on the reverse strand, counting down.
ACCGCGGCCCAGTCGGGAAACGCCCGCGCCGCCGCATTGACGGCCTCAAGCGCGTCGTCCGTCGCGGCGGCGGCGGCAACGGTCGCGACATCGCCGGAAATCGGGTTGTGCCGCTTGAATGTCTGTTGCGTGCTCGCCGGGCAGCTTTCGCCGCCGATCAAAAGGGTGGCCTGTTCCATGACGATTGACCTCCTGTGTCCTCGCACGCCCCGGTTCCCGGCTTGGGGGACACGATGCCTCCGCGAGGCCCTGCGGGCCCCGCCCGTATCCGGTGCGCCGACGTTCGTTTCGTGATGCTTTGATCAAGGAGAATAGAGACCGGCCATCATTGGGAAATAGACAATACGCGGGAAAAATTGCACATTTACGGAATATGCTCGCAAGGCACCCGCGCCGGTCTTCTGAATGCGGCAAGCCGGCAACCCGGCAGGCCGGCGCCATGATCTTCGAGGAGCGCGCCGATGACGATCGAGGACCTGTTCGAGGCCCGCAGCGTTTCGAGCGCCCTGACGCGCACCGAATTCGTCCTGCGTGGCGGGCGGTACCATCTGTTCCTGCTGCGCGGCGGGGCGGCCACCGTGGTCGCCGGGGACGGCGAGCACCGCCTGTCGGCGCGCGGCCTGTCCTGGCTGCCCAACGGGGCCGGACGCCGCGTCGCGCTGGAAGCGGGGTCGCAGGCGCTGATGCTCTCCATCCCCGATGCCGGGCTCGGCCGGTCGATCCCCGGCGAGATCCTCGGCCATCAGGTGCGCCACATCGTCGGCCTGGTGCACCACGTGCCGCAGACGGAGCCGGAGATCTTTCAGTCGATCCTCCAGCAAATGCTGCTGATCGAGCGCGAACTGGCGGCCAACCGGCCGGGCATGGACGTAATCCTGCAAAATTCCGTGTCCTGCCTGCTGGTCGAACTGTGGCGCCTGTCCGGCGCGGAGACGATCCAGCCGCTGTCGCTGCCGGTCAATATCGTCCACACTTTCGTGTCGCTGCTCGACGTCCACCTGCGCGACCACTGGTCGGTCGCGCAATACGCCGCGCATATGGGCATCTCGCGCGACCGGCTGACCTCGGTGCTGCGGCGGGCGACCGGCGAGCCGCCGCTGGCGCTGATCCATGCCCGGATGATCGCCGAGGCGAAGACGCTGCTGACCTCCTCAGGCCTTCAGGTCTCCGAGATCGCCTTCCTGCTCGGCTACAACGATCCGGCCTATTTCAACCGCTTCTTCCAGCGCCATGTCGGCACGACACCGGCCCGCTTCCGCCGCGAGTGGCGCAAGCCGGTCGCGGTTGAGGCGGATTCGTTTGCCGCCTGGCCGTGACTGGCGCCCGACCGGGCCGCGAACCGGTCGCGCCCCATCCGGCAACCCTGGGGGCCGTCTCGCTTGCCGAAACGGTGGCAAGCAAGCGCCGCGTAAAAGTGCAATTTTTTGCTGAAATTGTCTATTCTGCCGCCGCACATCCTGCCTCTACTCTGGGATCCACAACGACAAGCGTTTCAGCCTTGGCGGGGCGGCGCAACGGCAGCCATTCCGCTAGGGCTGGCGGACAATGGGATCAACATTGGGAGGACTATGATGGATCGTCGCAGCGTCTTGAGAGCCGCCTGCACATGGGCGGCCGCCGCCGGGATCGGCGCCCTTGCCGTAACGTCGGCGCTTGCCGAGGATACGGTGAAGATCGGCGTGGTATCGCACAAGACCGGACCGCTTGCCGGCGGCGAGGCGGTGACGCATACGCCCAACATCGAGATGTGGGTCAAGCAGGTCAATGATCGCGGCGGCCTGAAGGTCGATGGCGGCCAGAAGAAGATCGAGCTGATCGACTATGACGACAAGACCAATCCGGCCGAGCACATCAAGGCGGTGCAGCGGCTGGCGACCCAGGACAAGGTCGATTTCATGCTGTCGCCCTACGGCACAGGCTTCAACGTCGCGGCCGCGCCGATCTATGCCAAATACGGCTATCCGCTGATCGCGGTCAGCGCGATTACCGACAAGATTCCCGAACTGGCGTCGCGTTTCCCGAACATGTTCTTCACGCTGGGCAGCACCACCGGCTTCGTCGAGGGCGCGCGCGACACGCTCGTCGGCCTGCGCGATGCCGGCGTCATCGGCAACAGGATCGCCATGGTGAACGTCGCCGACGCCTTCGGCATCGAGCTTGCCGACGTGGCCCGTCCGATGCTGACGGAAGCCGGTTTCGAGATCGTCTACGACAAGTCCTATCCGCTCGGCACGCCCGATCTCTCGCCGATCATCAAGGGCGCCAAGGCGGCCGAGCCCGATGCCTTCGTCGCCTGGTCCTATCCGCCCGACACCTTCGGGCTGACCGAACAGGCGATCATCGAGGATCTCGACGTCAACGCCTATTACACCGCCGTCGCGACCGCCTTTCCAGCCTTCTCGGCTAAGTTCGGCTCGAAGATCGAAGGCAATCTCGGCGCCGGCGGCGTCAATCCGGATACGCCGGCCATGCAGGCCTATCGCGAGGAGCACAAGGCGGTGACCGGCAAGGAGCCCGACTACTGGGCGTCGGCGACCTACTATGCCAGCCTGCAGATCCTCGAACAGGCGATCGAGGGCGTCGGCACGCTCGATCGCCAGGCGGTGATCGACTACATCAAGACCCACACCTTCGACACGGTCATCGGCCCGGTCTCCTTCGACGAGAACAACAATTCGGAGCGCTACTGGTCGGTCGGCCAATGGCGCGACGGCGTCTTCCGGGCCGTCGCCGATACCGGCATGGGCGATTCGGTTAAGCCGGTCGCCAAGGACGGCTGGAACTGACGGGCGCTTGCCGGCGGGCCCGACCTGGGCCCGCCGGGTGTTCCTTAAAAGCGGCGAAGCGTGTCGATCGATGGACATCCTGATCTCCGGCCTGCTGCTCGGCGGCACCTATGCGCTGATCGCGATGGGCCTGAACCTGCAATACGGCGTTGCCCGGATCATGAATCTCGCCAATGGCGAGATGCTGGTGCTCGGCGGACTGGCGGCCTTCTGGCTGTTCGTCGCTGACGGGTTAAGCCCGATCGCGACGGTGTTCCTGGTCGCTCCGCTCGCCTTTGCCGGCAACTGGCTGATCTACCGCCTTCTGATCCGGCCGCTGGTGCGCCGCGCGAAGACGCAAGGCCAGCTCGACGTCGATTCGATCCTGTCGACCTTCGGCATGAGCTTCATCTTCGTCGGCCTGATGGTCACCATCCACGGCGAATATTTCACCTATTCCTATCTGGCTGATCCGTTTTCCATCCTGGGAACAACGGTCGCCGTCAACCGGCTGGTCGCCTTTATCGCCGCCGTCGCGATCGGCGCCGCGATCTGCTTCTGGCTCTACCGCACCCAGTCCGGCACGGCGGTGCGCGCCGTTTCGGTCAGCACCGAGGCGGCCGGCCTGGTCGGCATCAATGTCGAGCGGGTCTCCGCCTTCGCCTTCGCGATCGGCGGCGCGGTCACCGCCGTCGGCGGCACGCTGATCTCGACCTTCATCACGCTCGATGCCTCGATGGGCGTCATCTTCACCATGAAGGCGCTGATCATCGTCATCATGGGCGGCGTCGGCGACATTCGTGGCGCGATTATCGCAGCCCTCCTGCTCGGCCTCGTCGAGACGGCGGTCGCCACCATCATCGATCCCGGCCTGACCCTGGTCGCGGCCTACGTGATTTTCTTAAGCGTCTTGCTGTTCCGGCCGCAGGGCCTGTTCGGGAGGCGCGCCTCATGAGCCGTGGCGAAGCCATCGGTCTGATGCTGGCGATTATCGTCGTCGCGGTCGCAGCCGTTCTGCCGCTGATCCTCGACGGCTACTGGCTGTCGGTCGCGCTCACCGCGATGATGTATGTCGCGCTGGCCACAAGCTGGACCCTGTTCTCCGGCCCGACCCGCTATCTGTCGCTTGCGACCGGCGCCTTCTTCGGCATCGGCGGCTATCTCGTCGGGCTGGGCATGAGCGACTACGGCTTAAGTTTCTGGCTGATGGCGGCGATCGCGCCGGTCGTCGCCACCGCGCTCGCCCTGCTGATCGGCCTTGCCACCCTGCGCCTGTCCGGCGTCTATTTCGTCATCTTCACGCTCGGCCTTGCCGAGATGATCCGCAATCTCGTGTCCTGGATCCAGAACAACTTCCTCGGCTCGCGCGGCCTCTATGTGCTCACCGATTTCACCGACGCCGACATCTACTGGATGCTGCTCGCCGTCTCGGTTGCGATCTTCGCGCTCGGCTGGTGGATCAACCGCTCGCGCCTCGGCTTTGCCCTGCGCATCATCGGTTCCGACGAAGAAGTCGCCAAGCATGTCGGCATCGACACGGCCTGGTCGAAGGTGGTGCTGTTCATGGTCACCGGCTTCTTCGCCGCCCTGATCGGCGCGCTGGTCGCCCCGCGCTACTCCTATATCGAGCCCAATGTCGTGTTCTCGCCGGAACTCAGCTTCATCGTCGTGGTGATGGCGCTGCTCGGCGGCATCCACCGGCTCTGGGGCCCGCTCGTCGGCGTCATCCCCTTCACGCTGATCTGGGAGGGGATCACCATCTCGTTTCCCAACTACACGACGCTGTTCCTTGGCTTCTCCTTCCTGCTGATCGTCTATTTCCTGCCGCACGGCGTCGTCGGCCTCATGCAGTCGCTTGTCCGGAGGGTCGGCAGATGACGTCGCAAAGCGTACCGATCCTGATCGTCGAGACCCTCACCAAGCGCTTCGGCGGGCTTATCGCCGTCGACCAGATGAGCTTTGACGTGCGCGAGCACGAGGTGATGGGCATCATCGGGCCGAACGGCTCGGGCAAGTCGACGACCATGAACCTGATCTCCGGCGCGCTGAAAGCCACCTCCGGCACGATCCGGCTGAAGGAGCGCGAACTGACCGCGATGCCGGCCCACAAAATCGCCCGGCTCGGCATCGCCCGCACCTTCCAGCTCGTCCGCGTGCTGCCGGATCTGACGGCGATCGAGAATGTCGTCGCCGGCGCGGCCTTCGCCCACAAGCCGCGCTGGGGCGCGGAGGCGCGGGCCTTCGCGGTCGCCCTGCTGGAGCGGCTCGATCTCGGCGGCAAGCAGGACCTTCCCGTCGGCTCGCTCACCTATATCGACCAGAAGCGCCTGGAGCTTGCCCGCGCGCTCGCCTCCGAACCGGAGGTGCTGCTGCTCGATGAATGGCTCGCCGGCCTCAACCCGAGCGAATTGAAGATCGGCATCGACCTGATCGCCAGCCTGCGCGACGAGGGCCGCACGGTCATCCTGGTGGAGCATGTGATGGATGCGATCCGCTCGCTGTGCGACCGCTGCGTCGTCATGAATTCCGGCCGCAAGATCGCCGAGGGCACGCCCGCCGCCGTGCTGTCCGACCGCGAGGTGATCCGCGCCTATCTGGGAGACGGCTGATGCTCGGCGTGACCGGCCTGTCCGTCTCCTACGGCCTGCATCGCGCCCTCGACGATGTCAGCCTCGCCGTCGCGCCCGGCGAGATCGTCGTCATTCTCGGCGCCAACGGGGCGGGCAAGAGCACGCTGCTGCGCGCGATCGCCGGGATCTGCGAGGGCCAGGCGACCGGCTCGGTCTCGCTTGGCGGCACCGATCTTCTGGCGCGAACGTCGGACCGGATCGTCGAGGCGGGCGTCGCCTTCGTGCCGGAGGGGCGCGGCATATTCGGCGATCTCACCGTCTGGGAGAACCTGACGCTCGGCGCCTATTCTGAGCGCGGCCGGGCCAGGCGGGCGGAAAACCTCGCCCGGGTGTTCGACCTGTTTCCCAAGCTTGCCGAGCGCAAGCGCCAGACGGCGCGGACCATGTCCGGCGGCGAGCAGCAGATGGTGGCGATCGGCCGGGCGATGATGGCCAATCCGGACATCCTGATGCTGGACGAGCCCTCGCTCGGCCTGTCGCCGCTGTTGTGCAAGGAATTGTTCCAGACCCTGTCGCATATCCGCGGCACCGGCATGGGCGTGCTGCTGGTCGAGCAGAACGCCCGCCAGAGCCTGGCGATCGCCGACCGGGGCTATCTCCTCGAAAACGGCGAGATCACCGGCGAGGCCGAGGCCGAGGCGATGCTGAACGATCCCGCCGTGCAGGCGGCCTATCTTGGCGGCGCGGCAGCCGCGACATGAGGGAAACGGAGGAGACGATGAACGAGGGACGCACGATAATCGTGACCGGGGCCGCATCCGGGATCGGCGCCAGGACCGCCCGCCTGCTGTCGGAGCAGGGCGCGCGTGTGATCGGGGTCGACCGCAACGATGCCGATCACTGCGAGACGGTGTTCAAGGCCGACCTGTCCGACCGCGCGGCGATCGAGGCGCTGGTCGCGCAATTGCCGGCCGGCGCCCACGGCCTTGCCAATATCGCCGGCCTGCCGCCGACCCGGCCGGCCGAGCAGGTGCTCAAGGTCAACATGCTCGGCCTGCGCCACCTGACCGACGCACTTGTTCCCAAGCTCGCCGACGGCGCGTCGATCGTCAATCTCGCCTCGCTGGCGGGCTTCGGCTGGCCCGAGGCGCCCGACCAGATCCGCGCCCTGCTGGCGCTGTCGCTCGACGATGACGCCGCCGGTTTCGTCGAGGCCAACGGTCTCGACCAGCCCGGCGGCCGCTCCTATTTCCTGTCCAAGGAGGCGCTCGTCGTCTGGACGATGCAGAACCGCTGGACCTGGCGGGAGCGCGGCATCCGGATGAATGCGGTCAGCCCCGGCCCGGTCGACACGCCGATCCTGCCGGATTTCATCGAAACGCTCGGCGCGCGCGCCGAGGAGGACATGCGGGTGATGGACCGGCCCGGCATGCCGGACGATATCGCCCCCATCGTTGCGTTCCTGCTGTCTGAAGGGTCGGGCTGGATCCGCGGCGCCAACATTCCCGTCGACGGCGGAATGTCGTCGCATATCCTGTGCGGGATGCACGAGCACTAGTCGCCGGATGCTTGTCCGAATGCCGGCAATCGATCGCTGGCGAGGAGGGGTGCAAAGGCGAGAGGGCTTTTGGGGGCAGCAGCCGCTGACGGGCCCTCACCCGGCCCTTCGGGCCACCCTCTCCCGCTAAGGGGGAGAGGGTAAGAGTCCTGCGGCGCCCTCGTTCTCCCCTCTCTCCTTGTGGGAAAGAGATACAGTTTACGGGAACCGGGCGCTACGGCACGGACCCTCTCCCTCCAATATGTTCAGACTGGGGGAGAGGGTCGGCCCGAAGGGCCGGGGTGAGGGGGCGTCAACATCGTCGCCAAGGCAGCGCCGGGCCGTCACCATCGCGCTTAAGTCTCGCGCGGTATTTAAAAAATTACATATTCAGGATTTGCCATTTTTCGCTGCCTTGATAACCTGATCGAAATCAACATTGCGCGGCGGCGCGACGCGGCCGGTCAAACCGGCCTTGAGCGGCGCGATCTTCCGCGGTCAGGGAATTGGGATCTTGGAGAACGGCGAAGGCGGTCCCGACATGCGCGTGCATGCTCGACCGCCCGGTCAAAACCCCGGTGAAAAGCACGACGGCGCGGGCCTGCCGGGGCGGCCGGAGCCCGGGCCTCGACCCGATCGGCGGGGCGACCCGGCGACAGCGCCGGCAACCGGATCGGTATCGGGGTCTGGGGAAGGCGGCCGAAGACCCTGCGCTCGCGCTGCCGAGCCCGAGCGCAGTCCGTCGCCCGGCCCCTCCACCGGCCTTTCCACCGGCCTTTCCACCGGCCTTTCCACTTCCGGGCGCCCGGCGGCAAACGGATCGCGCCGGCCGCGCCGCCGGCCCGCCGACGGGCAGCGGCCGAACGGCGATGTCTATGCCGCCCTCGATCTGGGCACCAACAACTGCCGCCTCCTCGTCGCCCAGCCGACCCGCCGCGCCTTCCGCGTCGTCGATGCCTTTTCGCGCATCGTCCGGCTCGGCGAGGGGGTGACGCACAGCCGCCGCCTGTCGGACGGCGCCATCGAGCGGGCCGTCGAGGCGCTTGGCGTCTGCCGCGACAAGATGCGCGCGCGCGGCGTCACCCGGCAGCGGCTGATCGCCACCGAGGCCTGCCGGATCGCCGAGAACGGCGACGCCTTCCTGACCAGGGTCCGGGAGGCGACCGGGCTTGATCTGGAAATCGTCAATCGCGAGACAGAGGCCCGCCTCGCGGTCGCCGGCTGCGCGACGCTGGTCGATCAGGCCGCAAGCGGCGTCATCGTCTTCGATATCGGCGGCGGCTCGACGGAACTTGTCCTGCTGACGCCCGGCGAGCGCGGCTTCCGCAACACCTTTTCGGTACAGAAGCACGTCTCGGCCTGGACCTCGCTGCCGATCGGCGTCGTGACGCTGTCGGAGCGCTTCGGCGGCGGCGAGATCGACCGGCCGATGTTCGAGGCGATGGTCGCCCATGTCATCGAGTGCCTCGACTCGTTTGCCCGGAAGGTCGCGGCGCGGACCGCCTTTCACGCGCAGAACGTCCATCTGCTCGGCACGTCTGGCACGGTGACGACGATCTGCGGCGTTCATCTGGGGCTCGATCGCTATGACCGTCGCCGCGTCGACGGCACCTGGATGGGCCATGACGACGTCATCCGCGTCACCGACGACCTGCTCGCCATGAGCCATGCCGAACGGGTCGGCAACCCCTGCATCGGCACCGACCGGGCCGATCTCGTCCTGTCGGGCTGCGCCATTCTCGAGGGCATCCGCAGACTGTGGCCGTGCGACCGCGTCCGCGTCGCCGATCGCGGCCTGCGCGAGGGCATGCTGCTGACGTTGATGGCCGATGACGGCGTCTGGCGTCGTGGCGGCCGGTCGCGCAACGGCTTCCGGCACCGCGGGCCCGGAAGGGGGGCGAACGGCAGGGGGGCGAACGGAAGGGGAGCGAACGGCAACGGGGCGGGCCACTGATGAGCCGGGAAGGCGGTCGCCAGGGGCGGCTGAAGACCCGCGTGAAGACCGCGCGGCGCCGCTCGGCCTCCTCGACGCGCTGGCTCCAGCGCCAGCTCAACGACCCTTATGTGGAGAAGGCGCGGGCGGCGGGCTATCGCTCCCGCGCCGCCTACAAGCTTGTCGAGATCGACGATAAATACACCCTGCTCAAGCCCGGCGGCCGGATCGTCGACCTGGGCGCCGCCCCCGGCGGCT
>JANQKY010000045.1 GCA_028280885.1 Tepidamorphus sp. | reverse complement strand
GAATACTGCTTCCGCAAGACCCGCGGCTGGATGATCGCCGGCGGCTCCATGGAGATGATGCGCAACCGCATCGCCGAGGGCATCTTCGAGCGCCGTTTCCCGCAAAGACCGCCGAAGGCGGCCGGGGTGTCCGAATGACCACGCCGGCGGCCAGGCCGCTTGCCGATTGCCTGCTGCGCCCGCGCAGCGTGGCGATCGTCGGCGCCTCCGGGGCGCCCGAGAAGAACAACGGCCGGCCGCAGCGTTACCTTGCGAAACACGGCTATCCCGGTCCGGTCTATCCGATCAATCCCGCCTACGAGACGCTGGGCGATGTCCCCTGCTATCCGAAGCTGACCGCCGTCGGGCGCCCGATCGACCATGCCCTCGTCATGGTGCCCGGCCAGGCGGTCGAAGCGGTGATCGACGATTGCATCGAGGCGGGCATCCCCTGCGCGACGATCTTCACCGGTGGCTTCGCCGAGGCCGGCGCGGCGGGGATGGCGCGGCAGCGGGATCTGGTCGCGCGGGCGCGGGCGGGCGGCGTGCGCCTGCTCGGCCCGAACAGCCTGGGGGTCGTCAACACGCACCTGCCGATGACGTTGAGCGCCAATGCCGTGCTCGAACGCGAGGCCCTGCCGGCCGGCCGCTTCGGGCTGGTCTCCCAGTCCGGCAGCCTGATCGGGGCGCTCGTCTCGCGCGGCCAGGCGCGCGGCATTCACTTCTCGACGCTGGTGTCGGTGGGCAACGAGGCCGATCTCTCGGTCGGCGACGTGGCCGGCATGCTGGTCGACGATCCCCTGACCGACGTCGTCATCCTGTTTCTGGAGACCCTGCGCGACCGTGCCGCCCTGGAAGCCGCCGCCGTCAAGGCCCATGCCGCCGGCAAGCCGGTGATGGCCTATGTGCTCGGCCGCTCCGAAGTCGGCCAGAGCCTTGCCCAGTCGCATACCGGCGCGCTGGCGGGCAGGAGCCGGGCCATGGACGCCTTCCTTCGCGACGTCGGCATCGCGCGCGTCAATATGTTCGAAAGCCTGATCGAGGCGCCGCCGCTGCTGGCCGGCCGGCGGGCACCGGGCGCCAGGCGCGTCGCGGTGGTCACCACCACCGGCGGCGGCGGTGCCGTGGTCGCCGACCATCTCGGCGAAAAAGGGCTCGAGGTCGTTTCGCCGCCAGCCGAATTGCGGCAGGCGCTTGCCGATCAGGGCCTTGAGATCGGCGCGTCCCGGATCGTCGACCTGACCATGGCCGGCACACGCGAAGACACCGTGGACACCTGCCTTGGCGCGCTGATCGCTTCACCGGATGTCGACGCGGTGGTCATGGTGGTCGGCTCCTCTTCGGAATTTCACCCGGAGCTGGCGGTCAAGCCGCTCACCAAATGGGCCGGGGCCGCCAAACCCGTCGCCGCGTTCCTCCTGCCCAATGCCGAACGGTCGCTTTCCCTGCTGGCGGACGCCGGCATCGCCGCCTTCCGCACGCCCGAGGCCTGCGCCGACGCGCTGAATGCCTATCTGCGCTGGACGCCGCCGCGCCACCGCGCGAGCGGTCCCCCGGATGCCGCCATCCGCCGGGAGCTTGCGCGCCACGGCGGGGCGGCCACGCTCAACGAACGCGACGCCCTGGCCCTGTTCTCGAGCCTCGGCATCCCGACCGTGGACTGCCGGGTGATGGCCCCGGACGGCCCTGCGCCGAGCGATATCGCCTATCCCGTGGTCGCCAAGATCCTGTCGCCGGAGGTCGCCCACAAAAGCGACCTGGGCGGCGTCGCCGTCAACATCCCGGACGCCGCAGCGCTTCTGGACGCGGCGCGGCGCATCCACGATTCGGTCGCGACAGCCCGGCCGGAGGCGCGGCTGGACGGCATTCTCGTCCAACCGATGGCCGAAGGCGTCGCGGAAGCCATTGTCGGCTTCCATGTCGATCCGCTGGCCGGCCCGATCATCATGGTCGGCGTCGGCGGCGTGCTGGCGGAGGTCTATCAGGACCTGGCCATCCGGCTGGCCCCGGTCGATCCGGATGAGGCGCTGGCGATGATCGGCGAGGTCAAGGGCCTGGCGCCGCTGTTCGGCGCACGCGGCGCGCCCAGGGGCGATGTGGACGCCCTGGCCCGGTCGATCGCCTGCCTGTCCGGGCTGGCCGCGGCCCCTGACGGCGGCGTGGCCGAAGCGGAGATCAACCCGTTGATCGTCGGGGCCGAAGGCCGCGGCGTGATCGCCGTCGACGGCTGGGTGCGGTTGTGAAATAAGCGCAAGCCGGGCGGCTGCAAATCAACAGGTTCGATGGTCCGGGCGGGCTGCTCGAGTCGCTGCCGATTTATATGACAATCGCCCTTTACGATCGTAAAGCAATTTTACACCCGCGAAGGCTCCCGTCGACCCGGTCGCGACAAATCGTCTGGCACCTCAACAGGAAACAGGCATTGGCATGATGCTTGCTTTTTACCTGACGCGAAGGCAGACGGAACCGCGGAAGGGTGGGACGGAACCGCATGGCAAAGGCGATACACATGATGCTTCGGGCCCTGGATGAGGACCGGTCCGTCGCATTCTACAGGCGCGCGCTCCAGTTCGAGGTGGCCGAACGGCTGGAGTTCGACGACTTCGTTCTGATCTACATGCGCAGCGCGGAAAGCGATTTCGAGCTCGAGTTGACGATCAACAAGGGGCGCACCGAGCCCTATGTGCCCGGCGATGGATACGGGCATCTGGCCGTTGCCGTGGACGATCTCGATTCCACCCACCGGCACCTGACGCAATCCGGCCTCAATCCCCGTGATATCGTCGCATTCGAACGCGAGGGAAAGCTGCTTGCCCGGTTCTTCTTTATGGAGGACCCCGATGGCTATAAGATCGAGGTACTGCAAAAGCATGGCCGTTACGGCTGATTGACGTGAAAGCGTTGCAGACGCGCCAACACCGGACGCCGATCACGGCAGGTCGACGAAACCGGTTTGATGCCGAAGACCGCACCGCCCCCGAAACACATGAAAACCGGTCTGGTCGAACGGCAACACGAAAACACCGCCCGGCGCGGCGATACGAATAAAGAAAGTGGGAGGAGACATGGTCGAGATCATAAGCAAGCGCGACGGGCCGCGACGCGAGGACGTCGAAGCCCGGCGTCACATCCGCGACAATTGGGGAACGATCGAGACGCTGGCAAACCGCCTGAGCAATGGCGGCTATGCGGCGATGCGCAAACGCCAGACGCAGCCGCAACCGGACGGCCCGCCCGGCGGTTCGACGTTTCATATCCTGGGCGGGCCGGCCGGTGCCGTATCCCGCCCCTATGTGCGCATCAGCCCGAACAACCGGGTCGTCGTGATGGATCTGGCCAGTGGAAAGCAGATGCATTTCCTCGGCGAGATCCGGCGGCGGGAGGGGGTCGACCGGTTTCTGCTCGCGCGCGCCGAAAACGGCTTTCGGCATCCAATGGATGACGCGCTTCAGGACCGACTGGCCGACCTCGATGCCCAGGCCGTCGACGCGTCCTTCGACGAAGACGCGCTCGCCGAGGCAATCTCACAGCGACTGGGCCTTTCGTAGCGGACCCGTTACGCCTGCGACCGCGACCGGCTGTGCTCCGCGCGTTCGGAACCACACCGCCACCGGCTGCAACGGATCCGTCTGCGACCGCGAACCGGGAGGCCGGCAATGCTGGTACCACCGCAAAGACCGAACCCGAGACAGGGACTGACCGGCGACAGTCCCGAGATCAACTACTCGGATCGCGCGACCATGGTCGCGTGGGAGGGGTTTCTGAGCCGCGGACGCTTCTCGCCGGGAACGTCCACCGATGTACGCACCCTGATCCAGGCGTCCTGGCAGCGCAGCAGCAGCGCCGGCATCAACGCCGAAACCCGGGAAGCCCCCCTGCTGCAGGATAGTTACGAACTCGACGTCGTCCGCCACTCCAATCACAATCTCGTCGAGGCGGCAAGGACACCGTTTGCCCAGCTGGGAAGCCTGCTCTTCGATTGCGGGGCGATGCTGATCCTGACCGATGCAGACGGGTTGATCATCGACACGATCGGCGATCCGCAGACGCTCAAAGACGGCCGCAGGATCAACCTGGAGGTCGGCGGATTGTGGAACGAGTCCATCGTCGGCACGAACGGTATCGGGACGGCCCTGTGGACCGGCGAACCGATTTTCGTCCATGCCGGGGAGCATTTCTGTTCCGGGCTCAAGTCCTGGACCTGCGCCGGCGCGCCGATCCGCGATCCGCTCGACCGCAGGGTCATCGGCCTCATCGACCTGTCCGGCCGGCCGTCGATCTTCCAGCGCCACAACACCGCCCTCGTCGCCGCGGCGGCACGGGAGATCCAGGAAACGCTGGCCAAGCGGCAACGCAAGGAAAACTCCCGCCTGATGGAGGCCTTCCTCAATTCCGTCCATACCTGGGGCCCGGAGGACGGCGTCGTCATCCTCGATCGAAGCGGGCGGGTCGTCTATACCCGCAACACCGATTCGACCGGTCTGACGAACGGGCCCGACATCGAATTCGAGATCGGGATGCAACTGGTCGAGATGTCGGAGACCACGGCGCAGTCGGACATCGCCGACACCCTGTCGGACGGGCTCGATATTCGCGACGTCCGTCCGCTTCGCTTCGAAAACCGGTTCTGTGGCGCGGCCGTCATTCTGCGCGGCCGCGAAACCGGTTCGAGCCCGGTCAGCCGCCCGCAGACATTCGCCGCGACGCTGGACTACGGCGATGCGACGACGTCGATGGTCGGCCGCAGCAAGGCCTTCCTGGAGGCGATCGAACTGGCAAAGCGGGTCGCCGACACGACGGTGTCCGTCCTCGTGACGGGTGAGACCGGCGTCGGCAAGGAACTGTTCGCGCGGCTGATCCATTCGCTCTCCACCAACGGCGCGGACGCGCCCTATATCGACGTCAATTGCGGCGCGGTCGCCAAGGAGCTGTTCGGCGCGGAACTGTTCGGGCATGTCGCGGGCGCCTTTACCGGCGCGGTCCGGGAAGGCAAGCCCGGCAAGTTCGAACTCGCCGATGGCGGCATTCTCTGCCTGGACGAAATCGGCGAGATGCCGCTCGACCTGCAGCCCTACCTCCTGCGCGTGCTGGAGGAACGGGCGGTCTACCGGGTCGGCGACAACAAGCGGCGCAAGGTCGATGTGCGCCTGATATCGCTGACCAATCGCGATCTGAAGACCGATATCGAGGTCGGCAAGTTCCGGCGCGACCTGTTCTATCGCATCGGCACGGTGACGATCCATGTTCCGCCATTGCGCGAGCGCGGCGGGGATATCGACCTGCTGATCGACTATTTCAACGAGACCACGAGCCAGGCCAGCGGCGAAACGCCGATGCAGTTTCCCGAGGCGACACGGGAGGTGCTTCGCACCTATCCCTGGCCCGGCAATGTCCGCGAACTGCGCAACCTGATCGAGCAGCTCAACCTTCTGTCGAAGGACCGGCATGTCCGTCCCGGCGATCTTCCGCCGGAATTCCATGTCACAGGCAAGACCGGCACCGAAACCGATGCGGGCGACGGCGAGGCGGGCGAGGATAGCGGGCTCACCCGGCTGGAGGTGGCCGAGCGCGACGCGATCAAGCAGGCGCTTGTCGCCAAGAACGGCAATCTGACCCGGGTCGCCAAGTCGCTGGGGATCTCGCGGCCGACGCTCTATCGCAAGATGCAGCTCTACGATATCCGCCGGGTCTACGAGTAGGCCGGCAGAGGCTCAAAAATCAGGGTCTTTCGGGGATGTCGTCGGCAGACTCTGAAGCTGCTCGACGGTGCAGCCTGGCATTTCGCCAGACAGCACCGTCGACGTGATGTCTTCCACCTGCCGCAATGCTCACGGAGCTCTGCTATTTCCAGGCGCCTAGAACATCACCTCACCGCCATTCGGCGAAATGCAGCTGCCGTGAAAGAAACTGCCTTGCGGCGAGGCAAGAAGCATCACTGCGGGAGCGATCTCATCCACTTCAGCAAACCGGTCCAGCGGGATCGACGCTTTCAACGTGTCCAGAAGATCGTCCGATAGCGGCGTCAGGAGATCGGTGTTCGTCACGCCCGGTGCGACCGCATTGACCAGCACACCGGTCCCCGCGCATTCAAGCGCGAGCGCACGGGTAAACGTGGCATTCGCCCCCTTGGCGGCACTGTAGTGCGCAAGCATCGGCGCACCTTTGTAGGCCAGTTGCGAGGTAATGTTGATGATCCGGCCGCTCCCGCGCTTGACCATGTCGCGATAGACGGTCTGGGTCATGAAGAACGTGCCCTTTACATGCACGTTCAGCATCCGGTCAAAGCTCTCCTCGGTAATCTCCTCGAACGGTTCGGAGACGTTGTGCCCGGCATTGTTGACGAGGATGTCGATGTCGCCCAATTCCGCCTTTGCGGTAGCATAGAAGTCCCGGATCGCAGGAACGGACGACACATCGCACTCCGCCGCGTAGGCTTTTTGCCCCAGGGCTTCTATCGCCGCTTTGGTATCCTTGGCGCGATCCTCGTCGCGGAAATGGCAGAACGCGATGTTTACGCCCTCGCTGGCCAAGGCCAATGCGATCCCGCGCCCGATTCCGCGCGAACCGCCGGAAACGATGGCGTTTTTGCCAGCTAGCTTTTGTATGGTCATAAGTCTCTCCTGGTTTTCGAATTCATGTCGCTGTTCCGCCGGCTGACCCGATGACAGCTCCTGTCGAGGGATTGGGGTCCAGCGTTCCGGATGGCCCGGCTTCAGGCGCGGCCGAGCCGTTCCGATCCGCCACCGCGGCACGGGCCCTCGGTCGGATCCTCGTCTTCCTCCAGGTCGCCGACGAGCGTTTCGGTGGTCAGGATGAGGACCGCCACGGAGGCCGCGTTCAAAAGCGCGCTGTAGGTGACGCGGACCGGGTCGATGATGCCGGCCTCGAACATGTCGCCATACGCGCCGGTCGCCGCGTCATAGCCATGGCCGCTATTGACCTTGGCGACCTCGGCGACGACCTTGGCGGCATCGCCGCCGGCATTGGTGGCGATCTGCGTCAGCGGCTGGGTGAGGATCGCCCGGACGAGCGCGATGCCCTCGGCGACATCGCCGTCCGCCTCCTGGAGCACGGCATCGAGCACCGGGGCGACATGGGTGAGCGCCGCACCGCCGCCGGCGACGACGCCCTCCTCCGAGGCCGCGCGCACCGCATTGAGCGAATCCTCGATCAACTGGATCGTCCGCTTCTGCTCGACCGGGGTGACGCCGCCGGCATAGATGATCGCCGTGCCGCCGGAGAGCTTGGCCAGCCGCTCCTGCAGCTTGTCGGCTTCGATATTGGGCGGGGCGACATCGTATTGCCGCTGTACCTGCGCGCGCCGGGCCTCGATGGCGGCGGGCGAGCCCGCGCCGCGAATGACGCTGGTGTGCGAGGCCGTGGTGCGGACGGTCTCGGCGGCGCCGAGTTCGGCGCGGGTGACGTCCTCGAGCCGGCCGCCGAGATCGCGCGCGATCACCGACCCGCCGGTCAGGATCGCCAGGTCGTCCATCATCGCCTTGCGCCAGTGGCCGTATTCGGGCGGGTGGACGACAAGATACTTGCCGGCCGAGCCGTTGCCGAGCAGCGTCACCACAACATCGGGCGAGATCTCCTCGGCGACGATCAGCAGCGGGCGCCCCTCCTCCTCGGCGATCGCGCGGGCGGCGTTCAGCGCCTTGGGATCGAGGATCTTGTGATCGGTCAGCAGGATCAGCGGCTTGTCCAGCACCACTTCCATCTTTTCCTGGTCGGTCACCATGTGGTGGGACAGGTAGCCGCGATCGAAGGACATGCCCTCGACGACGTCGAGCGTCGTATCCGTCGTCACGGAGTAGTCGGTGGTGATGATGCCCTTGTCGCCGACACGGGTATGCGCCTCGGCGACCATCGCGCCGATCTCGTTGTCGGTCGCAGCGATCCGGGCGACTGCGCCGAGCAGGTCCTGATCCGCGCGGGCCGGACGCGCCGTCCTCTTCAATTCATCGACCACGACGCGCACGGCCGTTTCGATGCCCTTGCAAAGATCGACCGCCTTGACGCCGCGCTCGGTCGCCTTGACGCCGTTCTGGATCATCGCGTTGGCCAGCACGATCGCCGTCGTCGTGCCGTCGCCGGCGACGTCGTTGGTCTGGATCGAGACCTCGCGGGCGACCTGGGCGCCCATGTTCTCGAACCGGTCGTGAAGCTCGATCTCGGAGGCGATCGAGACGCCGTCGCGGGTGATCAGCGGCGTGCCGATCGGCCGGTCGATCATCGCGTTCAGGCCCTTCGGTCCGAGCGTCGGCTCGACGGCGGCGGCAAGCCGCTCGACGCCGCGGGCAAGCGCCCGTCGGGCGTCGGAATGGTGAAGCAGTGACTTGGGCATACTATCCTCCTGCGTCCGCTTGGACGGTGCGTATCGTGATGAATTGACCACCGGCCCGGTGGCCCGTTGCCTGGCCGGCCGGTGGTTTCGTCAGGGCGCCGATCTGTCAGGCTGAGGCTCAGGCGGCGGCACGCGATCGAGCATGAAGTCGATCAGGGTCGGCTCGTCGCGCGAGAGGTCGACCTCCTTGTAGCGGGTCTTGGCGAGCCCCCGGCACAGCGAGCCGTTGAACTCCATGTTGATGCGAACCCGCCGCAATTCGTCGAGATAGTCGTCGAGCGCATCCTGCGGCAGCGGGTTTGCATCGAAGGTCCGGAACGCCAGGTCCTGTGGCCGGCCGGCCAGTCCGCGCTTGGTCAGAAGCTGGCGGTAGCGCGGCTTCTGGTGGCGCGCGTCAGGATCGGCGAAGTCCAGACGGTCGAACGCGCCAAGCGTCATGGTCGCGATCGCCTTGGCGTCCGATCCCGCCGCAATGAGGGCGCGCAGCAGCACCTCCTGGCGCCGCTTGAAGGCCTTGCGCTCGAAGGTCTCGCGCACCTCCTCCAGATTGCCGCCGCCGGACACGGCGCCGAAAATCTCGGCGAAACCGCGCCCCTGGCTGAGGCCGGTGTTCATTTCCTCGGCGAGGAGATGGTCGCACAGATTGATCCTGACCTCGCCGACACCGGGCACCGACAGCGCCTCGTTGCGGATGCCCTCGGCCATCAGGAAGGCGAAGTTCGGGGCACACCAGTAGGTCGGCAGCCGGAACTGCACGCTAGCGATGCCCTCCTCCGATACGGCCACCGCCTCGACGAAGCCCAGTTCGGTGATCGGCTCGTCGAGCTCGGGATCCATGACGTTGTCGAGTGCCTGCCAGACCCTGCCTTCCAGGCGCGACCGCGGTTTCGCTGTGGTCATGGCCGTTACTCCGCCGCGATCGAGATCGGCGACTGGGCGAGCGCCTTCTTCTTCGCCTCGATGTCGATGCCATAGAGCCTGGCGGCGTTCAGGCCGAGGATCTTCTCCTTGATCTCGGGCGTCAGGTCGACACCGCGCTCCTGCTTGACGTCTTCGGGCAGTTCGAAGGCCCAGAACTTCTCGACCAGCCATTGCGGCGTCCAGATCGCGTAGTCGGAGCCGAACAGGATGTTGTCCTCGCCGACCCAGAACAGCAGCTCGGCGATCATCTCGGCGAAGTAGCGCGGCCGTGAATGGATGAACGGCAGGGCGACCGCCAGACCGCCATAGACATTGGTCTCCTGCACCGCGATCCAGCAGAAATCATCAAGCCGCGGCAGGCCGCAATGTTCGATGACCCAGTTCAGGTTCTGGAAGTCGGTCGCCGCGTAGTCGACGTCGTGAACGTCGAAGGCGTCCTTGCTCAGGGGGATGATCGTCGGCCCCTTGTGGACGTGGATGTTGCGGATGCCGAGCTTGTCGCACAGTTCGAAGCACTTGTAGGCGTCCGGGTCGTTCAGGCGCCAGCCCCTGGAGGCGCCGTTCCATTCGGCCGTGTACATCTTCACGCCCTGAATGTCGTAGGTTTCCTTCATGTAGTGGATGTATTCGAGCGCCTTCTCGCCGTCGCGCGGGTCGAACGAGCCGTTGACGATGAACCGCTCGGGAAAGCGCTCGGCGACGGTCGCGTTGCGCTCGATCGTGTTGAAGCCGTTCTTGTAGAAATCGAGCAGATAGGTCGACTGGACGATGGCGACATCGTCGGGCCCGTCGATGAACAGGTCGCGATAGAGGTCGTCGGCGGAGTATTTCTCGAATTTCGCCTTCTCCCACAGCTGCTCCTGCGGGCTCAGCGCGGTGTGATAGGCATAGAAACACTCGATGAACTGCTTGCCGTGAATATTGGCCTGGTTTTCGGGACTGCCGTCCCAGAAATGGGTGTGTCCATCAACGATGAAAATGTCCTTGCCCTCTGGCGTCGTGTACATCGTGCTTCCCTTCCGGTTCTGACGTTTTGGCAAACCGTCCCCGTGGCGTGACCGGCACGCGCGAAGACCTGACTGTGTCGAAGCGGCGGCGCGTCGCCGCGCCGCCGGTGGCAGCGCCCGGCGCTACGTCAGATGAAGTCCATCACTTCATCCATGTTGCCGAACAGGATCACCGTGTTGTCGTCGACACGGACCATCCGGCCGTAATGGGTCGACGTGTTGACCTCGAAGATCTCCGCGGTCATCTCCTTGCCGAGGAATTCGCTGATCTCGTCCATCTTGAAGATCAGCTTGCCCTCGCCGTCGATCCGGATCAGCGCCGGGTTGTAGGTGACCGTGACATCCGGATCCTGGTCCATGAACTCGGCGATCGCGCGCGCCTCGACGGAATCGTTCATGGTGACCCCGCACTGGTGCGAAATCGTCTGCTCGAAGGTGATATCGTTCATCGACTTGAAGATATTCGCCTTCGAGGCATCGCGTGCTGCTGTTGACATCGTCTTCTCCTTGTTTAGCGCGACAGGGTTTAGCGCGACAGGCCGAGTTCACTCAGGATCTTGCCGAGCCGCTCATGCGACACGGCGCGGACATCCTCGAATGAGACGGGCTTGGAGTGCGGTTGCGACCAGATCGGCTGCAGGCCGGCGGCCGCCTTGTCGGCGAGCGCGCCGTGGACCTTGATCCAGCCCTGCATCAGCTTGCGATTGTGCGCGCCGTGTTTCTCGTCGTTGACGAGCAGGTACATGAGGTCGATCGTGTTGGCGAGATTGCGCTCGTAATCGGCCTCGGCAGCCGAGATCACCGGCGGCGTGACGAAGTCGTTGTTGGCGGCGGCGACCTGCATCAGGAAGCCGGAGCGGAACAATTCACCGACCAGCGGCTCGAAGACGATGTTGATGGCGAAATACTGCTCCAGGTAGTCCGTCGTGCCCATGATCGTCTCGACGGCTTCGCGGGTCGGCTGCCAGATCGGATCCTCCAGCCAGGCCCGCTTGCCCAGATCGTCGTCCCAGCCGTCGATATCCATGCCGATCTCGGCCAGATACAGCGTGATGTCCTGGGACAGGCGCAGCTTGTAGGAGGAGTTGGTCAGCGTGGCGTTGTTGATCATCTGGGTGTAGCCGTAGCGCTGGGCCTGCATGAGCGAGGTGCCGAGGCCGAATTCGGCGTGTTTCCAGGCGCCCAGATGGGTCTGCAGGATCTTCGTCCACGCCGCGTCGAAGGCCGCCGGCGCGCCGGACTTGCGCGCATTGGCAATGACGCTCTGCACCATGGTCTCGATCTTCGACTGGCGCTGATAGTGCGTGCGCTCCCATTCCTGGTCGGGCGCGCGATAGGCATGCCAGTCGGAGCTCAGCGCCCGCGTGGCGTTCTTTTCGTAGGCGCCGTCGCCGTCGGAAAAGGAGATGATCCAGTCCTGCAGCAGATAGCGTTCCGGATCGGGCTGCACGTCGACGGTGACGTCCTCGTAGTGGCTGGCGCGCTTGCCGCGGGGGGTGAAGTAGTTGAACTTGCGGCTGTCGGAGCCGACAAACGTGGCCGAACCGGCGGCCCCTGACCCTACCGAGCTTGATGTTGCGGGCATTCGATTTCTCCCTTGTTGCAGTACAGGTTCACATCGCTAGCGGTCGGGCCATCAGGCGTGGCCCGACGAACCGGAAGTCGGCGTGAACTTGTCGTAGAAGATGCGCTCCAGTTCGAAGTCGTTCATGAACAGGACGGGCGTCAGCGCATCGATCATCGGCGGCGGGCCGCAGGCATAGACGTCGCCCTCCCCGTCGATCGCCAGGTCCTTCAGGTGCTGGTCGACGACCTCGTGGACGAAGCCGCGCGCGCCGGACCAGGTCGCATCACCATTGGCGTGCGAGAGAACGGGTGTGAAGGTGACTTGCGGGTGCTCGGCGACGATCGCATCGATCTCGTCGAGGTGAAACAGATCCTCGCGGGTGCGGGCGCCATAGAAGAAATGGACCGGCCGGTCCTCGCCGCTCGCCAGGTGATCGTGCAGGATCGACCAGACCGGCGACATGCCGGAACCCGCGCCGACCAGGATTATCGGTCCGTCTCGTCCGTCCCGCCGGAAGCAGGTGCCGTAGGGTCCGACGACCTTGACTTTGGCGCCGGCCTTGATGCCGCCGGTGTCGAGTTCGCTGGAGAACTTCCCGTCCGGGTATTTTTTGATGATGAAGGAGAGTTTTTGGGTTTCGCTCGGCGGATTTGCCATGGAAAACGAGCGCGTAATCGTCTCCCCTTCTTCCGTGGAGACCGTGATGTCGACATACTGACCCGCCCAGAATTTCAACGGCGCGTCGAGTTCGATGTCGACGCCGCGTATATCGTGGGTGAGTTGCCTGAAATCGACGATCCGGCCGTCGAATTCGCGCACGGCGATGGATTTGGAAAGCAGCTCCTCGTCGTAATTCAGGAGCTCGATTTCCAGATCCGTATCGGCCGTCGACCGGCACATCAGGATGTGCCCGCTGTCGCGTTCCATGTCGTTGAGCGCGAAGGTCGAGTAGTTGCGCAGGTCGACCTCGCCGTCGGCGAGAATGCACTTGCAGGCCGAGCACTGGCCCTCCTTGCATCCATGCGGCAGGGCGATGCCCTGGCGGAACGCCGCATCCAGGATCGTCTCGCCGTCCTCGACTTCGAATTCAACGCCGACCGGATGCAATCGAACGCTATAGATTTCACTCATTGCGTGGGACGTCCCCTGTTTGCCGCCGCGTTTTCGCCGGTCGGCAGTCTGTCTTGAGGGCCGGGGGGCGGGATCGCCCCCCGGCGCGCGTTGGCGTTTCAGGTCAGTTGCACGGATTGATGGTGAAGCCTGCGCGGTATTCGGCGATATGCGCCTCGCGCGCCTCCGGCGTCATGTCCCTGAGCAGCGTCAGCGGCGACTGGAGCGTGTGGCCGCGCACGTCGTCGAGCGTCCACAGTTCCTTGTCGTCGAAGCGCAGATGCGGCTGCGGGATCAGCGTCTTGCCGTCGGGCCGCACGAAGTTCAGGTCGACGATCGCGTCGGCGAGATCCCAGCCGTGATAGCAGGTCTCCCATTCCCGCTTGCCGGAGAACCGGCCCATGGCGGGCGTCGGCCGGCCCTGGTACTCGTCGGCGAACGCCTCGACGGCCGTCCAGCGGTCGAGTTCGTGGGCGAAGGTATGCAGCTTGCCGTCGATCTCGTCGGTGACCATGTCCTCGCGGATCAGGCAGGGAACCAGGCAGCTCCAGCAGCGGTGCGGATAGACGTAGCCGGTATCCTCGTTGAAGGTGATGACCTTCTGGCCGCGATGGCTGAGCTTGTCATACCATTTCCAGAACTCGCCGAACTCGGCGTACCAGCCCGGATACTTGCGCTCGAACCACTCGAAGTCCTTTTCGTTCTGCGCCTCGATCCGCCAGAAGTTGACCGGCCAGCCGACGGCGAAGAACTGCGCCGTCTTGTGGACGTAGAACTTCTCGGTCAGCCGCTTCCAGGCTTCCTGGACGTCGTCGTGATGGATCTTGATGCCGTATTTCTCGAGCGGCAGCATGTAGGTGCGGTAATAGTCCTCGAAGATCCAGCGATGCCACATCTCCGCGTAGGACTCCTTGTCCTTGTCGCGGTTGGTGGTGCCGTATTCGATGAACGTGCCGATCGCCGCGTCGACGATGGCGTGGTTCTGCCAGAAGGCGTAGCGCAGGTCGCGCTCGAGCAGCAGGTGGTTCTCCGGCTCCTTGAGGGCTGCCATCAACAGCGAATGGCCGTTGCCGATATGGCGGCTTTCGTCCGACTGGACCGACAGGAAGACGGTCGGCAGGGCATAGTCGCCGTTGCGGGCGGCCTCCGAGGGCATCGCGACGAACAGCGTGTTGGTGAAGGCCGTCTCGGCGACGACGGTCAGGTACATGCAGGCCGCCGTCATCGTGTCGCCGGTGATGAAACCCTCACCGAACTGGCGGCCGATGGTGGTGGCGTAGCACTTGCCGAAGGCTTCCTCGGTGATATCGAACCCGGCCGGGTCGATATAGTTCTCCATGTACCATTTCTTCAGGTTCATCTGGATCGTCGAGTGCCGGAACTCGTCGACCATCTGCATGGTGAAGCCGGTGCGCAGATCCTCGCCCGGCGCCAGGCGGCTGACCATGGCCATCGAGCGGGCCGCCGAAATCTCCGGGAACGGGATGATCGCCAGGAACAGCTTCATCCATTCCACCCAGCGCGGCTCGACATTGCGGAACATGTCGCCGCGCAGGGCGGCATCGAGCGCGCCGTAGACCCGGTTGTCCTTCTCCTCCTGCATCGGGAAGTAGGACCGCAGCACCTGCTTCATCGGATCGCGCGGCGCCTTGGTGATCTTGTAGTCGGTCGGGAAGGTGGCCGCTTCCTGAACATAGGAGGGGTTCCAGCCCAGATCGGCAATCTTCCTGGTCGCCTCGCCAACGGATATTCCACGCTGCGAGGTAATTTTGTTGAGCGTCAAAGACGACATAATTTCAGCTCCACTCATGGTTCCCGCGGGCTTGACGCACGCGGCTCCGATCGGCGGCGCAGGCGCCGCCAGCGAGAGTTCGATGAGCGGCCGGAAGCGCGCGGGGCACACACCGCCCGACGCGTTTGACCGCGGCAAAGGTTGTCAGGGAGAACCGGCACGTCCCCATCGGCGGCTCGACGCGCAGCCGATAGCGGTACCGGCGGTCTCCTCCCTCCTTCGTTCTTCCGACACCCCACCGCCTGTTCGATCCCCGGATCTGAAACGGACCGGGTCACGACCAGCCGGCGTGGTGAGCTTCTTTTGGCGAGGAGCATTGCAACGGTCATGCCAGTCCCGCCGGCGCCGGTGGCGGGAGGCGGACCGTCCGGGGGCGGAACCGCGCGCCCGGCCGGATTGCAGACACAAATCGGCAAATTGCTGAACGGATGCCCGTTACAATCGATACAGAACCGGCCAAACCGGACGGGAGTCACACGCCAGAGTGGAAAATTCGGGAAGGCGAAAAATTTTGCCCCGTGCCACACTATTTAGATGCTTCGCACACGAATAAAATCGTATATCCCACGTCTTCGTGACAGATTTTTACACTTGTAAAGCAATGATGTAACGAAGTAATACATCATAATAATCTAATTTTTATTTCAAAAAGACGGTTCTAAATTAGTGGTCACGAACCTATAATACGACCATGAGGCAATTTTCATGTAAAACGACTCGGCCAGCGGATCGTCTTCACCTCGAGCGGCATCGCGCCCTCACAGGCGCGACGTCGGCAGCGGTACGAATTGGTGGACAGACAGCCTCCAAGGCTCTCCCTGAGGCGTCAGTGGAGACGGCTTGGCGCCTTGGCGCTGGACAGCGCGTCCTCCTGCAACGCGCGGTGCACCGTCCTCATGAGCCGTTCGGTTTGATCCGCGCCAAGGGCCTGAAGGGTGGTCTGCACCTGACGGGTCGCATCGGCACTGGACGCATCGGCAGCGGGCGCATCGGCAGCGGCTTTGGCCGCGACCGCGACAGGATGGTCCGCGCCCAGCTCCGCCTCGGCGGCCTGCCGGAGCGCTTCGAATATCCGCGGCCCGTATGCATCAAACATAATTCAGATCCCCACAAGCAATCATCAATATTGCCTCGCTTTCTTCCATAAACATGCGTGGGATATGCGAGATGTCAATGGAGAAATCAAACCGAAGCATGAGCTCTATTCTGGAGGAGCAGGCAAATCTTGTCGCGGAACTGACGGATATAAATGCCGAGCTGCTCAGGGCCCGGCAGATTGCCAGCGCAGCCGAAATCGATGTCCTGCGCATGGAACGGGAAATCGACATCGAGGGACCGACCCCGCAGCGAACGCAGGAACTGACCTTCGCAAGGTCCCAGGCGGAGATCGCCCATAACGCGCTACAGGACTGCGACCGACGCCAGGCGGACCTCGCCCGGAAGATCGACGCCATCAACCGGCAGATTGCCGGCGGCCCGGCGCAATGACCCGGGACACACCGGACCCGAAACGGGATAGCACGCGATGAACGCACCCAATCTGTTTTCACTGCTGGGACGCAACTGGGAGATGCCGATGGCGATCGTCGACGCCACCTTCAGCGCCGATGACAGCACCGTTGCGTTCACCGGCGTCGACGGCAGCCTGGCGCTTGCGGCGATGGACGATCCCGAACCGCCCGAACAGCGCCTGCGCCTGAGCGCCGATTCAGGCCGCGCCACCATCCGCGAACGCAGCCGCGCGGTGAAGCCGCTGGTGCGGATCGAGCCCTTCGCGCAGCCGCCGATCATGCTTTCGGCCTATCGGGACGGGCGCTTCATCGCCGGCACACGGGACGGGCGCATCCATACGATCAGCAGCCATGGCGATCACTCGCAGGTCACACCGGACAAGACGGAGCGGATAACGGCCCTGGTCCATCATCCGGGAACCAGCCGAACCGCCTGGGCGGGACCGGACACGCTGTCGCTTGCGCGCGACGGGGCTATCGGCGGCGCGGAGCGGGCCCGTCTGGCGCAGCCCTGCGCGTCGCTTGCCTTTTCCGGCAGCGGTGACCTGCTGGCCGTCGTTCATCCCGACAGCGTGTCGATCTGGCAGGTCGACGAGGCGATCGAAATATGCGCGCACATCGCCTGTCCGGACGGGCCGATCCGGGCTTCCTGGCATGCCTCGGAAGGCCTGATTGCCTGCTCGCTGCGCAAGGGTGGCTTCCGCATCGTCCCCGTCGCGGCAGCCGACGACGGCGGGCCGGCCCGCGGCAGGACCATCTCGGGCTTTCCCACCCTGGTCCAGTCGATCGACTGGAGCGATACCGCCGATGCCGTTATCGCGTCGGGGGCCTATCGCGTCGCGGCGTGGTCCGCCGATGCGCTGGAGCGCGCCGATCAGCACGACGATGCCGTGGCCACCGGCAAGCCGGGCCTTACGATCGTCGACCGGATCGCGGCGCATCCGGCCAAGGGGCTGGTCGCCGCCGGCTATGCGAACGGGCTTGTAAACGTCGCGCAAATCGGCGCGCCCGACGAGTTGATGATCCTGGAAAACGGGCACGGCGCGATCAACGCGCTTGCCTGGTCGCGGGACGGCGGCCATCTGGCGATCGGCGCCACCGACGGCTTCGCCGCCATCGTTTCCTTTCCCCCACACATGTTCAAATGAACCCGCCTGGCTGCGCGGGCAGGAGGAGCAGATGCCGGAACCACAACTGACCCAGGAAGAGGAAAGCAAGGACATGTTCTTCCGCCGGATCGCGGAACTGTCGGAAGAGATGGTCGCGGCCCACGGCAAGGATTTCTCGATGGGCGCCCTGGTGCTGGCCGCGCGCTGGATCGCCGAGGGCAAGCTGAACGCCGGGAAGTCGAACTGAAGCCGCTGCGGGCGTTTAGCCGCGCGATCGGCGATGAACCGGCCGGTCACCCGGCACGGCTGTCCGATTCAGCGGGGATGTGCTTTGGTTTTCGGCCCGGCCACCCCCTCAGGCGTCATCCCCGCGCAGGCGGGGATCCAGTAACCCCATGCGCTTGCTTATGTTTTCGGCCGTGCTCCAGATGCCAGCACACGGCGTACTGGATCATCCGCCTTCGCGGATGATGACGTCTTAGGGGGCGGGACGTCACGCCTCTCTCAGCCGCCGATTGCTCGAAACGCCATGTCAGGCAATCGGTTAATCGGCATAGCCGGAATTAAACCGGACAGTAGTGGACGTGTTCCGGGCATGACAATCGAAGAAAGAGTGCGCCCCTCGGACGTCATCCCGGACTTGGTCGGGCAATGGCAGGGGTGAGCGTATGGACCACCACCTTTCCCTCGTCATCCCGGACGGCCGTAAGGCCGAGCCGGGATCGGAGAGCCCGTGTCGCCGCTGGATGTCGAGGCCGAGCGAATACCGCACCGTCCGGGTTCCCCGATCCCGGATAATCGCTATCGCGATTTCCGGGATGACGAAGGAGAGGATTGTGCCTGCCGTCCCCCACCCAGGTGCCCCACCACGTTGTCATTGCCGGGCTTGTCCCACTCCTGTCCGGTTAACCAACGTCACCGGACTTAACCCGGACAGCAGCGGTCATGCGGCGTGAATGTCGTCGGCATTGTCGATCAGCCAGCGCATCTGGCCGAACAGGATCGCCCGGCCGGTAAGCGCGAACCGCAGGCGCAGGACGGTGTCCTCGTCCGCAGTATCGCCCGCCTGATCGGCCGCCTCCGACAGAAGCGCGCGCAGATCGGCATCGAGGTCGCCGCCCAGAACCGCCAGATAGGCGCAAAGCTCCTGCAGGCGCAGGGTCGCGAAGTAGAGACAGGACTGCGCCTGGAGCGAGAACGGTCCCGGCTGGCCGGTCGGGCTTTCCGCTGATGGGCCATCCGCTGAAAGGGCGCCCGCCCTCCGGTCTGCGGTCGGATAGAGCCGCGTGGTGTGGACCGCCGTTCCCAGGAAGGCCAGCATGTCGCGGCGCCATTGGGCGTAGTCTCCGTCTTCCGGGTAGTCCAGTCCGCTTCGGTAGAGCGCTTCGGTCACCGTGCGAACGGCGCGGCCGCCGGCGATATGGCGGCGCCAGAAGCCGTTGGCCTCCTCCGTCGTCTGGCAGGACAGGAACGACTTGGCGAGCTTGCGGCGGATCAGCACGATCAGCGCCATGTCGACATCCTCCGACATCGAGCGGGCAATCTGCGTCGCCGGCATCGCCAGGCCGGAGCGGACCAGCAAACGGATGGCGGCGGCTTCCTCGAGAATGCGGCCAAGGATGATACCCAGACTGAGCCACTGCTCGCCGGACATCGCCAGATCGCCCCGCGCCTTCGACCGGTCGTGCCCGGCCAGGGCCGCCGCATGCAGGCAGTCGACCCACAGGCAGGCCTGATCGAATACCATCAGCCGGTCGACGGGCCGGCTGTCCCGCATCGGAACCGCGGGCCTGGAGGCGGACACCGGCGGGAACGCGGCCAGGCGCATCAGCCGTTCAAGGTCGATATTGTTGGCGGACCAGGACTGGGCGATGCGCGCGACAAGCTGCGGCGACGTTCCGGCATAGTGCGCAGCCCAGGATTGATCCGATGTCGTCATGGCGCCCCGGTGCGATTTGGGGTGGGATTTAGCGCGGGTGCCGGCTCGTCCCGTGCAGTGGACGTCCGGCACCCGCAGCGCACCGAAGCGTAGTCAATTAAATGATAACTTTCAATATGTTATGGCGACACATCACTGTCCCTGGCCAAGCGAGAAGCCCGGTTCGCCGTCGAAGGTGAACAGGTGCTCGGTCTTGATGAACTCCGTTCCCTCAGCGGAAAGCTTGCCGAGCAGTTCGACGATCATGGCCCGGTTGAACTGCTTGTCGGGCTTTGCCATGTAGCGGCACCGCCAGTGATCGGTGCAGAAGGTTTCCGGGACGCCGTTAGGCCACACCTTCACGCCGCGATTGGTGATCATCTGCAATTCGAACGCTCCGTTTGCCGCCGCTTGCAGCCTGCCGGCCAACTCCTCGACCGGGCGGGTGCTGTCGACGAAGACGTCGATGCCGACAAGCGCCTTGGTCACCGGTTCCGCCGGAGAGGCTTCAGGGGCGGGAACCATGCGCTCCGCCGCCGAATAATCGATGGTCGCGAGCCTGGCCGGCTTTTCCCCCAGCCGCGCGATCACCGCTTCGGCAAAAGCCTGCGTTCCGACCTTCTTGGCGGAAATCCCTGGCTTGAAAATATCGGCGGTATGGATGCCCTCCTCGATCGTGCGCAGCCAGGCGTTGTGGATCCTTTCGGCCACCTCCGTCTGGCCGAGATGGACCAGCATCATGACGCCGGCCAGCAGCAGGCCCGACGGATTGGCGATGCCCTGGCCGGCGATATCCGGCGCGCTGCCGTGGATCGCCTCGAACATGGCGTGCCGGGGGCCGATATTCGCCGAGGGGGCAAGCCCCACCGAGCCGGTGATCTGGGCTGCGACGTCGCTGACGATATCGCCATAGAGGTTGGGCGTGACGATCACGTCGAAGTCGTTCGGCGTGTCGGCCAGCCGCGCCGTGCCGATATCGACGATCATGTGCTCGGCGACGATCTCCGGATAGTCGGCGGCGACCTCGTCGAACACCTTGTGAAACAGACCGTCGGTCAGCTTCATGATGTTGTCCTTGGTCAGGCAGGTGACCTTCCCGCGGCCGTTCGACCGGGCGAATTCGAACGCATGGCGGACGATCTTCTCGGTGCCGGGCCGGGTGATCAGCTTCAGGCACTGATAGACCTCGGCCGTCTGCCGGTGCTCGATGCCGCCGTAGAGGTCCTCCTCGTTCTCGCGGATGATCACCACGTCCATGCCCGGATGCCGCGTGCTGACGACCGGTGCATAGGCGACGCACGGCCGGACATTGGCGAACAATCCGAGCGTCTTGCGCACCGTCACGTTCAGGCTCTTGTAGCCGCCGCCCTGCGGGGTGGTGATCGGCGCCTTGTAGAAGACGCCCGTGCGACGCAGGCTCTGCCAGCTCTTCGACGAGATTCCCGCCGAATTGCCCGCCTTGTAGACGGCTTCGCCGATCTCGACGGGCTCGATGGCGATATTGGCGCCGGCGGCGAACAGGACGTCCAGGCTGGCGCGCATGATTTCCGGACCGATCCCGTCGCCATAGGCAACGGTTACCGGAGTTGCGTCCGGTAGCGGCGCCACGGCCGGCTCCTCGATGGGCTGCGGCGTCAGGAGCTGTTGCTGGGTCACGATCTGGTTCATGGCGTCCTTCCTCTCTGGCACGGGCGTCTCTTGCATGGGCCGAAACATGGCGACGGGCGGAGCCATTGAAAAATTCATTGTTTGGTGTATTTCGTTTTATAAAATAGAACTATCAGAGCGTATCGTTCGACACAGCCTTGTATCCCGGAACTCGGTAGGCGCCGCCAATGCGTTTGAATCTCAATCACTTGCGGTACTTCTGGGCGGTCGCCCACGAAGGCAATCTGACCCGTGTGGCGAAGACGCTCAACGTCTCCCAGTCGGCGATTTCCATCCAGATCGGCAAGCTGGAACACCAGGTCGGCCACAAGCTGTTCGACCGGCAGGGCAAGCGGCTGGTGCTGACCGAGGCGGGCCGGATCGCGCTCGACTATGCCGACACGATCTTCGCCGCCGGCGCCGAGCTTCTGGCAACGCTCGGCGAGCAGGAGGGCCGCGCGCGCAACGTCTTCAGGGTCGGCGCGATCGCCACCCTGTCGCGCAACTTCCAGATCGGGTTTCTGCGGCCGCTGCTGTCGCGCGCCGATGTCGAGGTCGTCGTGCGCTCGGGCCCGTTCGCGGACCTTATCGCCGGTCTGATGGCGCACCGGTTCGATGTCGTCCT
This sequence comes from Tepidamorphus sp., assembly GCA_028280885.1. GTDB lineage: Bacteria > Pseudomonadota > Alphaproteobacteria > Rhizobiales > Tepidamorphaceae > Microbaculum. The sequence continues at coordinate 204,764 of JANQKY010000045.1, read as the reverse complement.
GAGCAATCACGCGCCCCAGCGCGATGCGGCGACATCGTGGGTCGCCCATCAGATCGACAGCCAGCCGGTCAGCCTGATCGGCGCTTCCGACCTGATCGGGAGTGACGGCCCGGCCGGCGGCGAGCAGTCCCTTGCGCATCTGCTTGCCACGCACCCGATCATCGTGCCGACGGTCGAGACCAGCATCCGCGCCGGGTTCGACGCGCTCGCCGAGCGCCTTGGCGTGCGCCCGCAAATCGCCGCCGAAATCGACGACATGGCCATGCTGCGGCTGATGGCGCGCGAAGGCGTGGGCCTCGCCGTCATTCCGCCTATCGTGGTCAAGGACGAGCTGGACGCAGCCACGCTTGCCGAGCTCGCGCAACTGCCGGGCCTGGTCGAGGCGTTCTACGCGATAACCCTGCGGCGGCGCTTCCCCAATCCGCTGCTCAAGGCGGTGCTGCGTTAGAGCTCGTCCAGCATAGGCCGGATCCGGCCCAAGGCCCGCTCGACCGCCTCGCACAGGCGGTCGATCTCGGCCGGCCCCATCGCCGTCGACAGGGCGGCCGAGCCGGTGTGGATCATCATGATGCCCTCGTCATAGAGCGCGGCGACAAGGGCGCCCATCGCGCGCTTTTGCGGCGGCGCGGCGAAGGCCTCGCGATAGTTGCGCGGCGCCTGCGGCTTGAGGTGAAGCCGCAGGAGCGATCCGGTGCCGGTAACGCAGGCCGGCGCGTCGGCGCGCGCGATCGCCTGGGCAAGACCGGCGCGGGCGCGGTCGCCCAGCGCATTGAGCCGCTCGACGGCCTCGCGGTCGAAATGGGTCATTGCGACATGGCCCGCCGTCATCGTCACCGGATTGGCCGAGAACGTCCCCGACAGCGGCAGGCGCGCCCCACTCCTCCCACCGCCCGCATCGGTGCTTGGATCGAGCACCTCCATCACCTCGGCCCGCCCGGCCAGCGCGCCGACGGGGAAGCCGCCGCCGATCATCTTGCCCATCGCCGTGATGTCGGGGCTGACGTCGAGCCGCTGCTGAACACCGCCATATTCGGTCCGGAAGGTGATGACCTCGTCGAAGACCAGCAGCGCCGCGTTGTCGCGCGTCCATTGCCGCAGTGCCCGGGCGAAACCGTCTGAGATCCGCACCATGCCGACGCGATGGGGCAGCGGATCGACCAGCACGCAGGCGATCTCGCCGCGGTGTTCGTCGAGCAGGGCGATGGCGGCGTCGGGGTCGTTGAACGGCAGGATGACGGTGTCGTCGACCAGGCGCTGCGGCGTGCCATGGGCAAGCGGCACGGCGCTCGGCCTGTCTTCGAGGCCCCAGTTCGACGGAGCGGGCGCCTGGCTGATCTCGGTATAGTCATAGGCGCCGTGATAGGCGCCCTCGACCTTGGCCAGTTTCGGCCGGCCGGTAAAGGCGCGCGCCGCCTTGACCGCGGCCATTACCGCCTCGGAGCCGGAATTGACGAAGCGGACCCTGTCGAAGGACGGCGACCGGCCGCACAGATGCTCGGCGAAGCGGACCTCCGCCTCGGTCGCCATCGTAAAACCGGTGCCGCGCCGCACCTGCCCGACGACCGCCTCGACGATCGGCGGATAGGCATGCCCGTGGATATGGGAGGCGACGTTATTGGCAAAGTCGATGCGTTCCCGGCCCTCGACATCGACGACGCGGCAGCCACGGCCGTGATCGGCATAGAGCACCGGACCGTCATAGAGCAGCGTGTTGCGGCTGACCCCGCCCGGCAGAACCTGGCGCGCCCGCCTGCGAAGGTCTTCGGATACGCTCATCGTGGTGCCATTCCCTCAATCAGTGTGCCGGCCGGGACCGCAATCAGGCCGCCTGGTCCCGGCGCTGATGCCGCAGGCCGATCCCGTACATCGAATACAGCCCGGCCTCGTCGAACAGCACCCGGTCGTCATAGCCGCTGAACCAGATCGCCTCCGGATTGCGCCCGACGATCGTCACCTTGCAGCGATCGGGAGCATCGGCCGCCGAGCGCAGCAGCTTCAGGATGACGACACCGTTTTCGGCACCCGGAAGCCCGGCTATCGGCTCGTTGGTGACCGCCGCGACCTCGGTCTTGCCCTTGTAGTGCGTGATCGACAGGCGCGCATGGGCCTCGACGCCGGACAGCCCCTTCTGCGAGTCGTTGAGGATGCGCCACGCCTCCTCGATCGGCACGTTGAAGGCCTTGTGGCCGACAATGTCGCGGCCGCAGAAGAAGTAGTGGTTCTCGACGCCGTTGCGGCGCAACTCGCGCTGCATGACGCGCAGCGCGTCCGCGTCGTTGTTGATGCCGTTGATGATCGGCGCCTGGTTGTCGATGTTGATCCAGTCGCGCCGGCGCAGGCGCTTCACCGCCGCCCGCGTGTTGTCGAGCCAGGCCAGGCCGCCTGACGGGTTCTCGACATAGCGCCCGGCCGCGTCGCGCTTCAGGAACTCGTCGGGATGGTTGAAATGCACCATCAGGCGCAGCGCGGTCTCCGGATAGGTCTCGTGGAACGCGTCGAGCATGTCCATGAAGGTGTCGTCGAACCGGTCGGGGAAGAACGCCAGTTCCTTGGTGCCGATGCGGATCGATTCGATGCCGGCTTCGGCAAGGGCGGCCAGCCACTGGGCGATGTTCCGGTTGCCGAGCACCATCGGATCACCGCCCGACATCAGGATCTCGCGCAGCTTCTCGCGCCCCGTTTCGGGATGGCGGCCGCCGTTTTCGCGGACGAGGCGATTGTGCTCGCGAATATACGGCACCAGTTCGCCGATCTGCGCGAGCCCCTTCGGCGCGACCGTGCCGTCGGGACGGGTCACCTCCTTCTTGGCGATCAGCTCCTCGCGGTAGCAGAACCGGCAATGCGCCGAGCAGGTCGAGGCGACATAGATCAGTCCGAGCTCGTATTTGTGGATCAGCCCCTCGACCGGGCTGTAGTCCATCTGCTTGCCGGGATCCTCGGCGCCGTCCAGGTCGACGGTCTCCTTCGGACTGGCCTTGATCAGCACCTGCATGGGCACGCTGGTGCGGGCCTGCTCGAAATAGTGCCGGGTGATCTTGACGGGCATGCGCGTCTGCACATCGCGGGCGCCGCCATCGAGCGCCATCAGCGCCTCGAGCTCGCCCCGGCTGTAGAAGGACTTCATGTCCTCGGGAACGTCACCGGAGGCGAATTTCTGCAAGCCGGTGATGATCTCGCGGTTGTACTTGCCGTTGCGGACCTTTTCCAGAAATCGCCGCTCGCGGTCGGACGGCACGTATTTCCCTGGCTTCGACATATTACCAATGCTCCTCCTGCACGGTGCGATTTCAATCGGGCCGCGCCTTCGGTATCGGCTTGAAAGCGCGCGGAATATCGGCAGAATTGGCTAAATCCCTGCCATCGATCGCGCCGACTATGGACAAGCCAGGGCGGTGACTCAAACGAGAGATGATCATATTGATATGACTAATTGTAATGGATAAGCACTTCCAAAGACGGCTCCTGCCGAGCACGAGCATGTTGATGGCGTTCGACGCGGCCGCCCGGTTCGGCAGCTTTTCGCGCGCCGGCGAACACCTGAGCCTCACCCAGGGCGCGATCAGCCGGCAGATCAAGGCGCTGGAGCATCAACTCGACGTCGCGCTGTTTCGCCGCGCCGGCAAGACGGTGCTGCTGACCGAGGCCGGCCGCGCCTATGCGCGCGAGATCAACGCGGCGCTGAACCGCATTCAGGCCGCTTCGCTGACCATCGTCACGAGCCCGCGCGGCGGCGTCCTCAACATCGCCATTCTGCCGACCTTCGGCACGCGCTGGCTGATGCCGCGATTCCCCCCGTTTCTGGAGGCCCACCCCGACATCACGGTGAACTTCACCACCAGGTTGTCGCCCTTCGACATCCGCACCGAGGGCATACACGCGGCCATCCACTACGGCCTTCCCGACTGGCCGCACAGCCGGGCGATCTACCTGATGGGCGAGCAATCGGTACCGGTCGCGACACAGGCGTTTCTGCAGGGACACGGGGTTCGCCGCCCCGGCGACCTGGCACGGCTGCCGCGCTTGCATTTAAGCAGCCGTCCCGATGCCTGGTCGAGCTGGCTCGACGCCCATGGCGAGGAGCCGCACGATGCGCAGGGACTGGTGTTCGAACAGTTCTCGACGGCGGCGCAGGCTGCCGCGGCCGGGCTCGGGGTGGCGCTGCTGCCGAAATTCCTGATCCGCAAGGAACTGGAACGCGGCGAGTTCGTGATCGCCTTCGACAAGCCGGTGCCCACCACGGCGGCCTATTATCTGATGGTGCCCGACGAATATGCCGCCTACGCGCCGGCCATCGCGTTTGCCGACTGGCTGAAGGCCCGCGCGGGCGCGGCAGAGACCGGCTGACCGGACTGCCGCGACCGGAAAAAACCCGTTCGGCGATCGCCGGCGCCGCCGAGGGGTCGGGCTCCGCCGACGTCATAAGCATCTGACATAATTGCCTTAATCGGAAATTTGCTCATCCGGATCGAGCGGACTCGACAAAATAGGAAGTATACTACATAATTCACCCACTGTCCGATTTGCGCTTAATGCAGCAAACCCGGGAAAGGACTTGGACCAAACAGGCGCCCGGATATCTGCAAGATGGAGGAGGCACTATGAAGGACACTCTCAAGCTCACGACCACGATCGCCCTAGGCTTGTCGATGAGCCTGTCGATGGCGGCGGGCGCAGCCGTTGCCGAAGACCTGAAAATGCTGACCGCCTGGGGCCCGAACCATTCGGGCACGGCGAACATGGCCTATGGCTATATCGACCTCGTCAAGGAGGCGACGGACGGCAAGGTCACGATCAAGCCGAGCGGTCCGGAAGTCGTGCCGGGCGGCAAGCAGCTCGAACCGGTCGCCTCCGGCGTCTTCGACCTGATCTACACCCACGGCCTCTACCACACCGGCTCGACCGGCATCGGCGCGGCGATCGACGCCGTCGACGGCGATATCGAAAAGCGCCGCGAGAGCGGGGTGTGGGACTGGATCGACAACCACTACCAGGAAACCCAGAACCTGAAGGTCCTGTCGATCCCGACGGCGACGACCGGCTTCCGCTTCTTCCTCAAGGAGGAGATGGATCCCGACACGAAGCTCGACGGCATGAAGATCCGCGCGCTTCCCTCCTACAACAAGATCGTCGGATCGCTCGGCGGCACCGCCGTCGTCATTCCGTTCGGGGAATTGTATTCGGCCGCCGAGAAGGGCGTGATCGACGGGCTGGTCTGGCCGGCGGTCGGCGCGGTCGGCTTCAAGTTCCACGAAGTGACGCCCTATCTGGCCGAGCCCGCCTTCGGAACCGTGTCCTATCTCATCATGATGAACCTGGACACCTGGAACGGCCTCGACGCCGAGACGCAGGCCGCGCTGCTTGAGGCCGGCCACGCGCTCGAACAGCAGACGGTCGGCGTCTTCAACGCGCTGCTCGAAGAGGAAAACGCCAAGATGGCCGAGGCCGGCGCCAAGCCCACCTCGATCGGCTACTCCGTCGAGGAGGCCAACAGGCTGTTCGCCGACCGGGCGATGGAAGTCGCCATCGAGAAGTCGGGCGAAACCGGCGAATCCTTCCGCGATTTCGTCGCCTCCAAGGGCTTGTAGCCGCGCGCCGTCATTCCGATCCGCCGCGGTAGGCCGCGGCGGATCGCGGCGGCCGGGAACCAGAGACCCCGGACATCCTGATCCCCGGATCGTATAATCGGTCCCCCCCTGCCCCGGTCTGAGCATGCCGTCCGAGCCTGCGGCCTGAACAGGGGACGAAGCGGGATCCGGCCCTGGCGATCCGCCCCGGGTATCCTTACGCTCGTTTCGGAGTTCCGAAATGAAGACAGCCCCACGATCCAATCCGGCACCACGCGGGCAAGACGCTCCGGCCCGGCAGGTCTTGCGATGAAGTCCCTGCTCGCCCTGCTCTGCGCCATTCACGACCGGCTGACCTCGGCCGCGGCGATCCTCGCGGCGATCGGCCTGATCTCGATCGTCACGTTCTATGTCTACGAAGTGGTGACACGCTATGTCTTCAACGCGCCGACGGCCTGGGTCAGCGACTTCGTGTCCTACTTCCTGTGCGCCTCGATCTTCCTGGCGCTGCCCAAGGTCACCCGCGACAAGGGCCATGTCGCGGTGACCATCCTGGTCGACATGATGCCGGCGCGGCTTGCCGGCTATTTCCACATCGCGATCAGCCTGATCGGCTTCGGCTGCCTCGGCTTCTCCGCCTGGATCTCGCTGCAGGAAAACATGCGCCAGTACACCAGGAACATCGAGACGCTGGCGATCATCTCGATTCCGCAATGGTGGGTTTCGGGCTTCATCACGTTCGGCCTGGCGCTGAGCGCGTTCCACATGCTGCGCCAGGTGCGCCGGCCGGGCCCGGCCGACCGCGTCGCGCTTGTGGGGAGCGCCGGCTGATGGCGTGGTATGTGACCCTGCTGCTGGGCGTCGCGATCCTGTTCGCCCTGTTCCTGTCGGGCGCGCCGATCTTCCTGGCCTTCCTGTTCGCGATCCTGGCCGGCGTCTACGTGATCATCGGGCCCGCCGGCTTTCCGATGTTCATCAACAGCATCCTGGACACCGCGTCGATCACCTCGCTCGCCTCGATACCGCTGTTCATCCTGATGGGCGAATTGCTGTTCCGGTCCGGCACGATGGACGTGCTGTTCGATTCCATCGACAAGCTGGTCGGGCGGGTGCGCGGCCGGCAATATGTGCTCGTCGTCGCGCTGTCGGCGGTGTTCGGGGCGCTGTCGGGGGTCGCCATGGCGGTCGCCGCGATGCTCGGCCGGGCGATCATGCCCGGCATGCAGGCGCGCGGATATGATCGCGACATCGCCGCCGGCCTGATCATAAGCGGGGCGAGCCTGGCGCCGATCATTCCGCCCAGCCTGCTCGCCATCATCGTCGGCTCGATCGCCGACGTTTCGATCGCCAGGCTGCTGATCGCCGGCATCCTGCCCGGCCTGCTGCTCGGCGGCATCTTCCTGGTCTATGTGTTCGCGCGGATCGCGCTCGATCCCGGCAAGGCGCCGGCGAATGTCGCGTCTGAACGCGGCGACACGACGGTCGGCGAGATGGTCCTCGCGCTGGTTCGCGTCCTGCCGTTCGCCATCGTCATCTTCTCGGTGATGGGCTTCATCATGCTGGGCATCGCCACGCCGTCGGAATCGGCGGCGACGGGCGTTCTGGGCGCGCTGATCACGGCCGCGATCTACCGCAACCTCTCGCTCAGGATGATCTGGGAGTCCGTGATGGCGTCGATCACCGTCTCGGCGATGATCCTGGCGATCATGGTGATGTCGAAGATGTTCACGCAGTTGCTGGCCTTTACCGGCGCGACCGGTGAACTGGTCCAGCTCGTCGCCAATCTCGGCTTCGGCCCGATCCTGATGCTGATCATCATGCTGGCGGTGCCGTTTATCCTGTGCATGTTCATCGACACGATCGCGGTGATCCTGCTGACGATCCCGATCTACCAGCCGGTCGTCACCAGCCTGGAGTTCGATCCCGTCTGGTTCTGGCTGTTGTTTCTGATCAACATCACGCTGGGCGCGATCACCCCGCCCTTCGGCTATACGCTGTTCGCCTTCAAGGCGGTGGTGCCGGACATGTCGATCAGTGATGTCTACCGATCGATCTGGCCGTTCGTGGCGCTGTTCCTGGCCGGGATCGGCCTTATCATCGTGTTTCCGGGGATCGCGACCTGGCTGCCGAACCTGACCGGGTGACCGGCGCAGACTGATCCGTCCGGCAGATCGGCCGGACGGCGGGCTTATTCAACAGCGCTTATTCAGCAGCGAGGGGGATATAGGAGGCCTGCCGGCGCGACGAGGTGGCGTCGGCATAGAGCGTCGTGCGCTGGCGCGAGGGGCGGCCGAGATCGAACAGCAACGCCTCCATCGCTTCCGGCGTCATTTCCTGGCCGTGCGCTGCGCCGGCGGAGCGGGTGATCGTCTCGTTCATCAGCGTCCCGCCCAGATCGTTGGCGCCGGCCTTCAGGCAGGCAGCCGCTCCGTCGGCGCCGAGCTTGACCCAGGAGGTCTGGATATTGGTGATGTGCGGATGCAGCGCCAGGCGGGCAACCGCATGCATCAGCAGCGTCTCGCGCCATGTCGGCCCGCGCCGCGACCCGCCCTTCAGGTAGATCGGCGATTCCATGTGAACGAAGGGCAGCGGCACCAGTTCGGTGAAGCCGCCGGTCTTCGCCTGCTGATCGCGCAGGCGCAACAGATGGCGGGCCCAGTGGACCGGCCGGTCGATATGGCCGAACATGATCGTCGACGTCGTCTTCAGGCCGGCACGGTGCGCGGTATCGACCACGTCGAACCATTGCCGCGTGTCGAGCTTGTCCGGGCACAGGCGCGCCCGCACCGCGTCGTCGAGGATCTCGGCGGCGGTGCCGGGCAGGCTGCCGAGCCCCGCCGCGATCAGCCTGTCCAGGAACCGGCCGACCGGAAGGCCAAGGGTCTCGGCGCCCTGAAAGATCTCCAGCGGCGAGAACGCGTGGATATGCATGTCGGGCAGTTCGGCCTTGATCGCCCGGACGATCTCCAGATAGGTCCGGCCGGTATAGTCGGGGTGAATGCCGCCCTGAAGGCACACTTCGACGGCCCCGCGCGCCCAGGCCTCGCGCGCCCGCGCGACGATCTCCTCCAGCCCGAGATCATAGGGCTTGCCGCGCAGATGCGCGCTCGTCCTGCCCTTCGAAAACGCGCAGAAGCGGCATTTGAAATAGCAGATATTGGTGTAGTTGATGTTCCGGGTCACCACGTAACTGACGGTGTCGCCGGCGACCCGGCGGCGCAGCGCGTCGGCGGCAAGGGCGATCCGCCCGACCGCCTCCCCGCGCGCCGCGAACAGGCTGGTCACCGCATCGGTATAGAGCTCTTCGCCGGCCTCCACCCTGGCGAGAATCCGGTCGATCCGCCGATCCTCCGCAATCCCGAGGGCAGTCGTGACGCCGACACCGGCATTCGGAACGGGCACATCCGTGCGTCCGGGCGACCAGTCGTCCGGTCTGGCATAGCCGTCCGCGTCGATGGCGCCCAGCACCGCCCGGCGGATATCCGGATCGAACCAGCCGTCTTCGGAAAGCACATCCTCGGACAGGCGGGCGTATTCGGGATAGACGCACAGCCGCTCCACCAGCCGCTTGCCGGCGCCGGCGGTGAGCCCGGCCAGCGCCTGCAACTGCGGCCAGGGCGCTTCCGGATTGACGTGATCCGGCGTCACCGGAGACACGCCGCCCCAGTCATTGATGCCGGCGGCGATCAGCTTGGCGGCCTGCGGCCCGGACAGGTTGGGCGGCGCCTGGATGTTCATGGCCGGACCGAAGATCAGACGGGCGACGGCGATGGTCCATTGCAGATCGGCCAGGTCGGGCTCGGGCGCGTCGGCCATCCTGGTGCCCGGCTTGGCCCGGAAGTTCTGAATGATGATTTCCTGGATGTGGCCGTAGCGCCGATGCAGATCGCGCAGGGCGAACAGGCTGTCGATGCGCTCGCGCCGCGTTTCGCCGATGCCGATGAGGATGCCGCTGGTGAAGGGGATGCGCAGCCGGCCGGCCGCCTCGATCGTCGCCAGCCGCACCGCCGGATCCTTGTCCGGCGAGCCGTGGTGGCAGCCGCCGCGCTGAAGCAGCCGCTGCGAGGTGCTTTCCAGCATGATGCCCATGGAGGCCGAGACCGGGCGCAGCGCCGCCAGATCGTCGGCCGCCATGACGCCGGGATTGAGATGGGGCAGCAGGCCGGTTTCCTCAAACACCAGCCGGGCCATGGCGCGCAGATAGTCGAGCGTCGTCTCGTAGCCGAGGTCGCGCAGCGCGGTGCGGGCCGCCGCATAGCGCAATTCCGGCTTGTCGCCGAGCGTGAACAGCGCCTCCTTGCAGCCGGCCGCCGCGCCCGCCCTGGCGATGTCCAGAACCGCCTCGGGCCGCAGATAAGCGGATTTCAGCCCGCGCGGCGCCTTGGCGAAGGTGCAGTAGTGGCACACGTCGCGGCAGAGCTGCGTCAGCGGAATGAACACCTTTCGCGAATAGCTGACATGGCAGCCGCTGCCGGCATCGCGCAGGGCGGCCGCCATCGACAGCAGCTGGTCGAAGGGCAGGTTCATGAGGGCGGCCGCCTCGACGGCCGTTCCGCCGACACGCTGACCTTCAAGCGGTTCGGGTATCGTGTTCATGCCGCTACCTCGTCATCAGACCCCTCGTCATGGGGATTGGCCGGTCCGGGCCGCCGGGTAATGCCGGCCAGAAAGCGCGACGTCGCGCCCGGCAGCCTGCCGGCCTGGAACGCGGCGAGATCGGCCGGCTCGTCGATATCGCGGGCCAGACCGGACAGGTCGAGCACCTGCGTGTGCAGGCCGGCCTTTGCCGCGGCGGCGCGATGGGCCGCGAAGCTGCCGGGCCCGAAGGCGGGACGCAGGAGATCCGCGGATGTCATGAACAGGCCGTTGGTGCCGCGCCGGTCATGGGCCGGCACCAGCCTGACGCACGGATCGGTGGGGGATGGGGCGAACAGCCGCTCGAGCTCCCGCGCGCTCGCCGCCGGCACGTCGCCGGGCAGGATCGCGACCGCGCCGGCCGATGCCACCTCCGCCAGGCCGAGGCGCACCGCTGCATTGTAGCCGCCCGGCCTGTCTTCATGGACCGTTCCGGCCCCGAAGCGGCGGGCGACGTCGAGGACGCGCGTATCGCCGGAGACGACCCGGACCGCGTGCCCGCCTGTTCCGCCGGCCGCGCGCAGGACGTCTTCCAGCATGGCCAGAACGAGGCCGGCGCGGTTCTGTGCGGTAAGGGCGGGCGACAGCCGCGTCTTCGCGCTCGCGAGGTGCTTTACCGGGATGATGACGCTGGTCATGGCGACCCCTTTGCGGACAAGCCGTCGGCGAAATCGATCATACACCGTGCCAGCGCGATACGATCATCGAGCGACCGCATCACGCTCTGCGCCACCGTGACCTCGGGCTCGATCGCCCGCACCTCTTCGGCAAGGGCGCGATCGGCCTCGTCGATCACCAGGCCGTCGATCAGGCCGCGATAGTGGCGGGCGATCCCGGCGGGGCTGACCGGCATGCGAAGTTCCGCCATCATCTTCGCCGCCGGCCCCTTGATCGACCGGCCGCCGATGATCGGCGAGACCGCGACGACCGGTGCGCCGCAGGCACGCAGCCTGTCGCGCAGGCCGGGCAAAGCAAGGATCGGGTCGATGCTGACAAAGGGGTTGGACGGCGCGAGGAGGACGGCCCTCGGCCCCGCCTCCAGCGCCTCCAGCAGGGCCGGGTTAGGCGCGGCCTCGGCAATTCCCTCGAAGGCAAACCCGGTGGCGACCGGTGCGCATTGCTCGCGCACGAAATAGTGCTGGAACGGGATCGGCCCGCCGGTGGTCTCGACATGGGTGGATACGGGCTGGTCGCTCATCGGTATGACGGCCGCCGCGATGCCCAGTGTCCGGGCGATATCGGCGGTGATGGCGCTGAGCGTCTCGCCGCCCCTGAGCCGCGCCGTGCGCAGGACATGCAGCGCGAGGTCCCGGTCGCCGAGATTGAACCAGTCCGCGCCGCCGAGCGCGCGAAAGGTCTCCATGAACCGCCAGCTTTCATCCGCCCGCCCCCAGCCGCGCTCCCGGTCCGCGACATCGCCGAGCGTGTAGAGGACGGTGTCGGTATCGGGACAGACGCGCAAGCCGTAATGGTCGAAGTCGTCGCCGGTATTGGTGACGATCATCAGATCCTTCGGATCGACCGCATGGGCAAGGCCGAGCGCGAGCTTCGCTCCGCCCACACCCCCCGACAGGACGACGATGCGGCCACTCATCGGAACAGATCCTCTTCAACGGCGCGCAGCAGGGCAGCGGCCGGACGCGCCGGGGCACTCGCAGCAGGCAGGGCCGCGAAACCGCGAACGAGGACGACCGGCCTGCCCTCCCCGCCCTGGCCCTGCAGCAGCGAGGCGGCGGCGGCCAGTTCGTCGGCGATGGCCTGCTGGCTGACCTTCAGGTCGCGACCGAACAGATCCGTCTGGCCGCGCTGGTCCCAGAGGCTTGGAACGCCGGCCGCGCCGATCGCGACGCCCGCCGTGCCGATCCGCCAGGGCCGCCCGAAACTGTCACTGATCGCCACCCCGGCGCGGATGCCGAGCCGCTCTGCGATCGCGGCGCGGATATCGGCGGCGGAGCGGTCGGGATCGACGGGCAGCAGCAGGACATGCTCCCCCTCGCCGCCGACATTGGAGGCATCGATACCGGCATTGGCCATGATCCAGCCGCGCCGATGCTCGGTGATCAGAACGCCCGGAACCCGCCTGACGATGCCGCGGCTCTCGGACAGTATCAGTTCGACCAGGCGCGGATCCTTGTCGGTGTCGGCAGCGAGTTCGAGGGCTTCGGGGCCCGGCGTGACGGTCTTCAGGTCGACGAGGCGGCCCTCGGCCTTTGACACGATCTTCTGGGCGAGGACCAGGATGTCGCCGTCTTCCAGCGCGAGACCGTCTCGCTTGATCCCGGCCATGACGATCCCGGCCAGATCGTCGCCCGCCTCGATCAGCGGGACATGGTCAAGGGCGTGGAGCGAGAGGGACCGGGTCATGGGCGCGCTGCCGGCACGGTCACGATCCCGCCTGCGGCGTGCCGGTTATCCGGATGCCGGCGCCGGGGATCTTGTAATGCGCGTTCATGAAGATCAGCGCCGAGGTCAGCGCCTCGGCGACCGCCGAATTGTCGATGCGCCCGGCATGCCAGGCCGTCATGCCCGCATCCGCGGCAAGCCCGATCACGAGGTCGCGCGCCTCCCGGTCATTGCCGCAGACGAGCACGTCGCAGTCAATTGCGTGATCGAGATCGGCCAGATGCGCGGCCGCGACATTCTGAAACGCCGAGACGACCCGCACATCGGCCCCGAGCACGCCTTGCGCGGCCTTCGCCGCCGACCCTTCCGGCGGCAGTTGAACGGTGCGCACCTTCGGTGGCATCAGCGGGACCGTCACGTCAATGACCACCTTGCCCTGCACCGCGTCGCGGACCGTTTCCAGCGTCGCGGGGTGATTGGCATAGGGAACCGTCAGGACGACGATATCGCCGAGCCCGGCGGCCTCCGCGTTGCCCGCGCCGCCGATCCGGGCACCGGATTTCGCGCTCAGCTCCGCGGCAACTTCGGCTGCCCGCGCCGCGTCGCGCGAGCCGATGGTGACGGCATGCCCGGCCCGTGCCCAGCGCATCGCCAATCCCGATCCAAGCGCGCCGGTGCCGCCGACAATGGCGATATTGCAAGACCTGTCACTCATGAGCCATCACTCCGTTGTTGCCAGCCGCTGGCCGAATAGGCGACCCGGCCAAGCGCGACGAGATTGTCGCCGTCGTCTGAAACCTCCACATCCACCACGCCGACCGAGCGTCCGGCCTTCCGGACCGTCGCCACGGCGGTCAGGTCGGTCTCGATGGCCGGCCGCAGATAGTCGACCCGCAGGTCGATGGTCGGCAGCGGTTCGCCGGTCAGGACGGCAAGCCCGTAGCAGCCCGCGGTATCCACAACCGCCGAAACCGCCCCGCCGTGCCACTGCTTGGTGTCCGGCTGCCGCTCCAGATCGGGGGCCATCGCGAAGCGGATCGCCAGACGGCGCCCGTCGGCATCGAGGTTCAGCACGTCCGGCCGAAACAGCTGGTGAAACCGGGAGCGGCCGATCATCTCCTGAAGCTGCGGCACGGACAGGATCGCGGACACCGGCCTGCCCTCACGCCGGCTTCATCTTCTGCAGCTCCGGCAGGATCTGCGTGGCGAACCGCTCGACATAGTCCATCCGCTCCTCGGGCGGCATGATCAGGCCAACGATGACGTGGTTCGTGCCGGCGTCGACATAGCGCTGCAGGTCCGCGATGATCCGGTCCGGCGGCCCGTAGGTGCAGTATTTGTCGACGACCTTCTCGAACGGCATGTTGAAGCGATAGGACAGTTGCTCGATCGCCCGGTTGCGGCCCTCCTCGACATCGTCATGCATCGACACGTACATGAAGGTCGTGAAGGCGAAGTCCGCCGGCAGCGTGCGTCCGATATCGTCGGCAAAGCCGTGGATCTTCTCCACCGATTCGGCCAGTTGCGCGGCGGTGTACATGTAGGGCTGCCAGCCGTCGCCGTATTTGGCCGCCCGCTTCATCGCCGGATCGCTGCGCCCGCAGATCCACAGCGGCGGACCGCCCGGCTGATAGGGGCCCGGCAGCATGTCCATGTCTTCCATCTTGAAGATCCTGCCGTGATAGTCGAAGCGCTCGCCGGACCAGAACTTGCGCATGATCTCGATGCCCTCGTTGGCGCGAACGCCGCGCTCCTTGATCGGCACGCCGCAGGCCTCGAATTCGCGCGGATAGTCGCCGCCGATGCCGACGGAGGCGATCAGGCGCCCCTTCGACAGGATATCGATCGAGGTCAGTTCCTTGGCGAGGATCGCCGGCGGGCGCAGCGGCAGGATCAGGGTGGAGGGAACCAGCTTGATCCGGCTGGTGACCGCGGCGGCGTAGGACAGTACCGTGATCGTGTCCAGGATCGGCCGGAAGAAGACGATGTGCTCGCCGGTTGTCAGGATGTCGAAGCCATGCGCCTCGACGGCGGCGATCTGATCCGGTTCCCAGACGTCGCCGTCGATGTGGAAGCCGATTTGAAGCCGGTTCATGTCTGTCTCCCTTAGCCGGCCGGTTCGGGTACGAGCCGCTCCACCATGTCCTCCAGCAGATCGCGGCGGACCTTGCCGATGGTGGAAAGCGGAATTTCGTCGATTTTAGTCAGGAATTCCGGCCACTTCGCCTTGTCGAGGCCGATGCGCTCGCAATGCCCGCGCAGGTCGTCCAGCGTCACCGGCGCGGCGGCGACGACGACGGCGGCAAGCCGCGAGCCGAGCCTGTCGTCGGGATAGCCGACGATGGTCACGTCGGTGACGGCGGGGTGCTGCAGCAGTACGTTCTCGATCTCCAGCGGCGAAATGTTCTCGCCGCCGCGCAGGATGATGTCGCGCGCGCGCCCGATCATCCGGATATAGCCGTCGTCGCGCTGTTCGCAGGCATCGCCCGTCTGGTACCAGCCGTCGTCGTGCAGGCGGCCGTTCGGATCGCCGCTCCAGTAGCCGAGCATCATCTGATCGGGGCTGTGCAGCTGCAATTCGCCGTCGACGACCCGGGTCTTCGTGCCCGGCAGCGCGATGCCGTCCGTGTTCAGCCGCTTCTCAAGATCGGCGTCGAGCGGGACCGCGGTCACGGCGCCGGCCTCGGAGGTGCCGAAATAGGACCAGATCTGGCATCCCGGCAGCGCCTTCAGGCCGCGCCGCACCAGCGTTCGCGGCACCGGGGCGCCGCCGGAGGGAAAGAATTTCAGCGTCCTGAGCTTTTCGTCACCGTGCGCCTCGCACCAGGCAACCGTGTCGACCAGGAAGGGCGTGGGGGCGACGGTGAAGGTGCAGCCATAGCGATGGATCAGGTCCACCGCCGTCTCGATCTTCCAGCGCGACACCAGGATCATCGGGGAGTTGAGCAGCAGCGAAAAGCGCACGCCGAACAACAGCGAAACGGCATGTCCGACGGGCGACGACACCAGGATCGGATCGTCGCGGCCGAGATCAAAATGTTCGGCGAAGACCTCGGTCTGGCGCTGCCAGGTCGCGCCGGTATGGATCGCAGCCTTCGGCGTCCCGGTCGTGCCGGAGGTGCAGGCCAGCCAGGCGACCTCCTCGCCCGACCGCGCGACCGGCTCGGCCGGGCCGGGCGGGGCCGCCTCGTCGGGGCGAAAGCGCCGATCGCCCAGCCGGTCGAACAGGGGATTGTCGCCGACCAGGTCCTCGGCAAGCACGACCACGGCCGCGTCGAGGATCTCGGCCAGTTCTGTGATGCTCGTTCCCGCCCGCCACGGCAGATTGACCAGCACCGCGCCGCACAGCCGCACCGCGAGGTAGTCGACGACGAACTCGATCCGGTTTGGCAGGGCGACGATCACACGGGCGCCCGGCGTCACGCCCTGGTGGATGAACTGGCCGGCGCGCAGGCGGGCCAGGCGGATCAATTCGCCGACCGACACCTCCCGGTCCGGTTCGGCGACGGCCAGTTCGCCGGGGTCCCTGGCGCACAGCCTTGCCCATTCCTCGCGGGCGAAGTCGCGGCTGCCGTCGTGTGAAGCGCTGTCGGGTCGCATCGATCGCCTATATCGTCTTGATCTGCGCGACCAGGCGCGCGACACCATCGTCGCTCAGGCCTTCGAACCAGGTCTCGTCGATCTGGATGCGATCGACCTTCCCGCCATAGCGCCTGGCAAGCGCGGCCGGCAGGTCGTCGGGGCCGGCGATCACCGCATAGGCTTCCAGCATCTCGTCGGAGACCAGGTTGCCCATCTCTTCCCACTTGTTCTCCCGCGTCATCGCGGCGAAATCCTCCTGGCTGACCGACCAGCCATGCATCGCCAGCATGTCCTTGTATTCCGGGGTCGAGGCGTAGAGCGCGACGCGCTCCTTCAGGCCCTTGACCACCGTGTCGATCCCGGCGGATGTCGGCGCGCAGCCGATGAAGCCGTAGCCGCCCAGCTCGATGTCGTCCCAGCTTCGGCCGGAGCGCTTCAGGCCGATCTCCAGGTTCGGGAGCATGACCTCCTCGTGCCATTTCCAGGTGATCGGATCGCCCGGCAGGTGGCCGTCGGCGAGGTCGCCGCACAGCCGGCACATCAGCTTGTTGATGGCGGCCAGATGGATCTCCGGCATCCCGGTCTCAAGCGGACCCGGATTGTAGTAGGGGATCATCAGGTTGTGCTTGTAGTACTCGCCGTCATAGTCGAGCCGCGTGCCGTCCTGCCAGCACGTCCAGATCGCCCGCAGCGCGTTGATATAGTCCTTCATGCGCCGCACGGGCGGCTGGAAGTCCATGCCGAAGCGGCGAGTGAGATGGGCCTTGATCTGCGAGCCGATGCCGAGCTGAAAGCGGCCGCCCGAAAGCTCGTTCAGCGCCCAGGCGTCATAGGCGGTCGCCATCGGGCTTCGCGGAAAGGCCACGAAGACGCCCGACATCATGTTGATCCTGTCGGTCAGCATCGCGCCGGCCGCCGCCGACAGGGTGGGCGGAACCGTCAACTCAAGCAGCGTGGCACCGTCATAGCCCAGGCGCTCGGCGCGGGCCATGGCGTCGGGGATCTGCGACAGCTTCTTGGGCCTGACCATGGAATAGACACGCATCTCGTCGCTCCTGTCAGTCTGCCTGGCCGTAGTGCTCGGTCAGGTAGGCGCTGGAAAACTTGCCGCTGTCGCGGTCCCGCGCCACCGCCGTCCGGTCCCGCTCGTGCGGATCGCCGTAGCCGCCGGCGCCGGGGGTCTCGACGGTGATGCGGGTACCCTCGCCGACCGTGACCTCGTTGGGCTTGTCGTCGAGCCGGCGCTCGCCGTCGGGGTCCTTTATGAGGAACCGGCCCGATCCGCCCGGCCGGCCGCCGAACAGGCCCCAGGGCCGATAGCGGAACCGCTCGCCGGCACCGTTGAAGACGCAGGCGTGGCCGACCGGTGTCACGACCCGGCGCAGTCCCATGCCGCCGCGATAGCGGCCCGCCCCGCCGGAATCGGCGACCAGGCTGTATTCCTCGACGCGCAGCGGATATTCCTGCTCGATCGATTCCACCGGCAGGTTGGACGTGTTGGTGATGCCGACCTGAACCCCGTCCTTGCCGTCCCTGGTGGCGCGCGCGCCCATGCCGCCGCCGAGCGTCTCGAGATAGAGATAGGGCTTGCCGGTGCGCGGATCGTTGCCCGAGAACACCGCCGTCGTGTTGGCCCCGTTGGCCGCGGCGATGACCTTGTCCGGCAGCGCTTCGGCCAGGGCGCCGAGAACGACGTCGATGGCGCGCTGGCAGGCATGGGCGCGGGCGGCGACCGGCGCGGGGAACACCGAATTGAGAAGGGTGCCCGGCTCGATGCTGATCTCGATGACATCGAGAATGCCCTGATTGCTCGGCAGCTCGGAATCAAGCGCCGCGATCAGCGCATAGCCGACACTGGCCTGCACGGCGTTCAGCGTGGTGTTGATGTTGCCGGTGACCTGCGGGCTGGTGCCGCCGAAATCGAGGTGGATCCGGTCGCCGGAGACCGTCAGCGCCAGGCGGATGGGAATGTCGAAGGTGGCGATGCCGTCGCCGTCCATGAAGTCCTCGAACCGGTAGGTGCCATCGGGAATGTCGGCGATCGCCGCGCGCATGCGGGCCGCGGTGCGCGAGATGATCTCGTCGAAGGCGGCCAGCACATTGGCGAGCCCGTGCACGCCGACGACTTCCTTGAAGCGGCGGGCGCCGAGCCGGCAGGAGGCGATCTGCGCGTTGTGGTCGCCGCGCCGCTCGTCGGGCACGCGCACATTGAGCAGCAGGATGTCCATGATGTCGGTCTGCAATTCGCCGCGCCGGAACAGCCTGACGACCGGAATGCGCAGGCCTTCCTGGTAGATCTCCGACATGCCGCCGGCCATGGAGCCGGGCACCATGCCGCCGATATCGGCGTGATGGGCGATGTTGCAGACGAAGGCCACCAGCTCGCCGTCGCTGAACAGCGGCATGGCGTAGTTGATGTCGGGAAGGTGGGTGCCGCCAGCAGTATGCGGATCGTTGGCGACGAATATGTCGCCCTCCTCGATGTCGTCGCCGAACTTCTCCAGGACGCACCGCATCAGGCCGCCCATCGAGGCGATGTGGATCGGCAGCGTCAGCGCCGCCTGTACCACCAGCCGGCCGTTGCGGTCGACGATGGCGATGGAGTGGTCCTTGCGCTCCTTGATGTTGGTCGAATAGGCCGACCGCATCAGCGCCGCGAAACACTCGTCGGCGATGGAGCGTAGGCCGTTTGCGATGATTTCGAGCTTGATGGGGTCGAGCACCGGCACCTGTCGAATGTTCATGACGCGCCTCCCGCGGTTTCGGCGATTGTGACGATCAGATGCCCGTCGCGCGTCGTCTCGGCGCGGTCGCCGGGATAGACGGGCGTCGTCGTGTCGAGCTGCTCGATGATCGCCGGACCGTGCACGACCTGGCCGGGCAGGAGATCGGCGCGGGCGTAGATATCGGTGCGAAGCGGTAAATCCGCCTCGAAATAGACGTCGCGCTCACCGCGCGGCTGAGGCGCGCCGGCATTCGCCGGCGGCGCGTGGCCGTCGACCGCATTGAACAGGCGGGCACTGGCCGACAGGCGGACATTGACGATCTCGACGGGATCGTCGTCGCTGGCATAGCCGTAGGCCGTCTCGTGGGCCTCGTGGAACCGCCGCGCCATTGCCGGCGCATCGGGGATGTCTTCGGGCGACAGGGAGGCGCCGGCGGCGACGGGCACGGCGAGTTCGAAGTTCTGGCCGACATAGCGGGCATCGACGGTCAGCAGGAGGTTGCGGCCCTTCTCCGGAAGGTCCTCGTCCGCGTACCATTGGCCGGCCCTGGCCAGCAGGTCGTCGAGCGCGGCGCGCAGGGCCGCGATACCGGCGTCGCCCAGCCTGAAGCGGCGGCCGGTGACGAACTCCTCCTTCAGGTCGGAGACCAGCAGGCCCTGGGCGCAGACGATGCCCGGCGCGGCCGGCACCACCATTTCCCGCATGCCCAGGCTGATCGCGACATCGCGGGCATGCAGCGGCCCGGCACCGCCGAACGGCATCAGCACGAAGTCGCGCGGATCGTGGCCCCGCTCGACCGAGATCGTCCGGATCGTGCGGACCATGTTGGCAACGACGATGCCGAGAACGCCATGCGCGGTCCGCTCGACCGGGAACCCGAGCCGGTCGGCGAGCGGCTTATAGGCGGCGCGTGACAGATCGCGATCGAGGCGCATGTCGCCGTCGAGCAGGCCGCGCGGCGACAGCCGGCCAAGCAGCAGATTGGCGTCGGTCACCGTCGGCTTGTCGCCCTCGCGGCCGTAGCAGGCAGGCCCCGGCGCAGCGCCGGCGCTGATCGGCCCGACCTTGAGCAATCCGTCCCGGTCGAACCAGGCGATCGACCCGCCGCCGGCGCCGACCGTCTCGACATCGACGCAGGGCATCCGGATCGGGAAGCCGGCGACGTCGCGGTCGAAGGCCAGGTCGATCTCGTAGTCCCGGATCAGGGCGACGTCGGCGCTGGTGCCGCCCATGTCCAGGGTGATGATGTTGCGCCGGCCCGTCTGGCGGGCGACATGGGCCGCGCCGACGGCGCCGGCGGCCGGTCCCGACAGGGCCGTGCGGACGGGGAATTCGCGCGCCTTTTTCGGCGACATCAGCCCGCCGCTGGACTGGTTGATCCCCAGGGTGGCGTTCGGCGCGCGCTCTGCGACACCGTCCTCGAGCGTGCGCAGATAGTCGCCCATCACCGGCTGCAGATAGGCGTTCAGCACGGTGGTGGACAGCCGCTCGTATTCGCGGAATTCCGGCTGGACTTCGGAGGATATCGACACCGCGATGTCGGGCGCCCGCCGGCGCAACGCCTCGGCGACGGCCTGTTCGTGCTGCGGATTGACGAAGGAAAACAGGAAGCCGATCGCGCAGGCCGACGCGCCGGAGGCGACAACGGCGTCGATCGCGGCCTCGATATCGGCATCAAGCGGGGCCGTGACCGGCCTTCCGTCGGCGCCGATACGCTCGTTCAGCTCGACCCGGTCCTCCCGGTCGACCAGCGGGGCTGGATGATCCTTCTGCAGATCGTACATGTGCGGCCGGGTCTGGCGGCCGATCTCCAGGAGGTCGCGGAACCCGCGCGTGGTGATCAGGGCGACACGGCTGCCGCGCCGCTGGATCAGCGCGTTGGTGCCCACCGTCGTGCCGTGCGACAGCCGGTCGATCCGGTCGAGCGCGATGCCGTGCGTCTCGCACAGCGCGACGAGGCCGTTCAGGATGGCGTTGGCGGGATTTGCCGGGGTCGAGGACGTCTTGCCGACGTGATAGGCCCCGGTTTCGTTGTTCTTGGCGTAGAAGTCCGTAAAGGTGCCGCCGACATCCACGCCGATCGTCCAGGTCATCTGTTTCCTCCAACGAAATCGGGACCTCGACGCTGGTAGCGTTCGGTGTGTCCCAGACCCCGCCCTTCTGCCGCACCGGCCTTTCGCGGGTCACGAAACGCCGGTGACTTCGTAAATAGGTAGTATACTACTAATTTTGATCCGTCAATGCGCGGACCCTCGAAATCGCTGGTGGATTTCGGGGCCGGCGCATCTATCCCGCCGTAGCGGCCCGACCTGCGCCCGCACATTGATCAGGTGGCAGGCAATCGGATAAAGATCCCATGCGGACAAGGATCCCGGACGGACAGAGGTCCTCACGGGCAGTCGGGACGAGGCAGCAGCAATTGGCCAGGGCGAACGCGGAGAGCGGCAGCGGAAAACCGTCGCGGGACTTTACCGATCTGTGGAACCGGCCCGGCTTCCTGATCCGGCGCCTCCATCAGATTCACGTGGCGATCTTCCTCAACGAATGCAGCGACTTCAACATGACGCCGGTGCAGTTCGGTGTCCTGACGGTGCTGTATGACGGCGACACGCTTGACCAGGTCAGCATCGCCAGCCAGATCGGGGTCGACCGGAATACGGCCGCCGACGTCGTCCGGCGCCTGGAACGGCGCGGCCTGCTGACCCGGCCCAAGAGCACGGCGGACCGGCGGGCGAAGCTGGCGAAGATCACCGACGAGGGCAAGGCTTTCGTCGAAGCCTTGCAGCCGGCGATGATCCGGGCACAGGAGCAATTCATGCGCTCGCTCGACGACGCCGATCACGACCGGCTGATGGACCTGATGACGAAGCTGCTGATCGCAAACAACGAACAGGGCCGCGCGCCGCTGAAGTCCATTCCCAAACCGGACGGCGCGGACGACTAGCCCCCCGGACCGGTGCGGAGCCCCTGGCTGCGGTGCTCGTGCTCCGGTGATCTTGGGGCTACGGCATGTAGCCGCCGCCATTGACGTGCAGCACCTGGCCGGTCATGTAGCCCGCCGCATCCGACAACAGGAACAGGACCGGCCCGACCACATCCGCGGGCACGGCGATCCGGCCAAGCGGAATGGCCTTGGCATAGGCGTCGAAGTCGAGCCCCTGGGCAACACCCGCCTCCGAACGGCCTGTGCCGCCCTGCAGGAAGGCGGTATCGACCGCCGACGGCGACACGCAGTTGACCCGGTTGCGCGGGGCGAGCTCCAGCGCCAGTTGCCGGGTCAGCGCGGCGATGCCGGCCTTTGAGATCGCATAGGGCCCGAAGCCGGGCCTTGCGTAATGGCCGAGACCGGAGCCGGTATTGACGATGGCGGCGCCCGGCGCCAGCCGTCCGGCGAAGGCGCGGGCGGCATGAATGGCGGCGAAGAGGTTGCCGTCGATCACCTCCCGCAAGGCTGTCTCGTCTGTATCCGGCAACGGCTTAAGCGACCCGGCGAAGCCGCAGAGATTGACGAAACCGGCGAGGTCGCCGAGGCCATCGGCTGCCGCGGCAAGGCTTGCCGGGTCCGTCGCGTCGACGGGGCGGCAGTCGATGCCGTCGAGGGGATGGGCGGCGATCGAGGCGGCAAGGTCGAGCACGACCGGCTGATACCCCTGCTTCGCCGCCGCGGCCACCAGCGCCCGGCCGATGCCACCACAGCCGCCGAGAATTGCCAGCCTGCGCGTCACGTCATGCTCCTCGCCACGGATCGGCGGGCGGCCGCGAAGCGTTCCGGCCGCATCCCGATTTTGTATCCCATTTTTATCCTATATGCAGGCTTACCGCATTTTCTCTGGAAATGTCAGCGCATATCTCTATATTTCGTATACCAAATAAGATCGTGCGCGTTCAATGCACGGCATCGGGGACCAGATAGGCGACATCACCGACGATGCGCTCCGCGCCAGGCCCAGCCCGGCAACGAGTTGCCGCAGCGAGAGCCACCGGCGCGGGCTGCCCCCGAGGCCGCCAAGGAGGGGGAACAATGGCTGAAGACCGGCAAACGACAAGGGATGCGCTTGGCTGGCGCTGCAAATTCGCCGTCGTCGCGCCCTCCACCAACACGATCGTCCAACCGGACATGGATGACCTGCGCCTGCCCGGCGTGACCAATCACTATGGCCGCATCCATGTCTCCAACATGGATATCGGCGGCGACGATGATTTCGTCGCGCTGATCCGGGCGCTCGAGGCGGAGCTTCGCAACGCGGTCGAGCGGTGCATGACCTGCGAGCCGGACTATCTGATCATGGGGGTGTCGGCGCTGATGTTCTGGGACGGGCGGGCAGCCTGCGAGACGCGGCTGGCCGAGTTGGCCGAGTTCGCCGGCGTGCCGGTCACGGCCGGGTCATTCGCCTGCGAGGCGGCGCTGAAGCTCAGCGGGGCGCGCCGGATCGGCGTGATCTCGCCCTACCAGCCGGTGTCCGACCGTGAAGTGACCCGGTTCTTTCAGGATTGCGGTTTCGAGGTGCTCGCCTTCAAGGGCCTGCGCTGCCCGAGCCCCGTCGCGATCGCCCATGTCCAGCCGGAGACGCTGCGGGCACATCTGCGCGCGCTTGACGACGACCGGATCGAGGCCTGGGTGCAGGTCGGCACCAATCTGTCGATGGTGGCGCTGGCCCGCGAGATGGAGGCTGAACTCGGCAAGCCGGTGATCGCCATCAACGCGGCGACCTACTGGCAGGCGCTGCGCCAGGCCGGCATTACCGACCGGTTCGACGGGCACGGCCCGCTGTTTGCCGAGCACTGAGGGGGGCGGGACGGTGCCGGACAAAGCCGCACACACCGTCGTCTGTAGCGCTCCCTCACGGCGCCCGGCGGGGCCGCCGTCAGGCCGGCTCGACCGCCATCGACTCGGCCACCGCGTCGAGCATCGCGCCCTTCCTCACATGCGCCAGCAGCGCCTCCGGCGAGGCGGCGACCGCGCGCAGCTTTGCCAGATGCGCCGCCCGTTTCTCCGGATCTCGCTCTTCGATCACCCGCTTGTTCTGATCGGTATGGGCAAGCACGTAGCGCTCGGCGACCGCCCGGCGCTGGCTGGAATAATGATCGAGCATGGCGTCGCGATCCGCCCCGTCGCGGAAGACGCGCACAAGCTTTTGCGCGAGATTGACCGCGTCGTGGATGCCGCCGTTCATGCCCATCCCGCCGAGCGGATTGTTGATGTGGGCTGCGTCTCCGGCAAGCGCGACACGGCCGACGTGATAGGTCCCGGCGATGCGCTGGTGGACGCGGTAGATGGTGCGGTGGACGATGTCGTACGGCGCGCCGCGCGCAGCGATGCCCTGGAGCTTGTCCTGAAGAAAGGCGTCGGACAAGACGACATCCGGATCGGCACTCTCGGGCACCGGGATCAGCACGCGCCACAGGTCCGGCGTGCGCAGCAGCACGTACCATTCCTCCGGATCGGCGGTGTAGCTGACCGGCGACAGGCCCGGCAGCAGATCGGCGAAGTCGACCGACGTGGACACCACCACCCATTGTTCGGGATAGGTGAAACCGTCGAAGGGGATATCGAGCGCCCGGCGCACCGCGCTCGAGGCGCCGTCCGCGCCGATCAGAAAATCACCACGCACCGTACGCCGGCTGCCATCGATCGCTTCCAGCGTCAGGCTCACGCCCGTCTCGTCCTGCGTCACCGCGCAGGCGGCTTCACCGAAATGAAGCTCGGCGAGCGGCTCGGCGCGCAGTCGGTCGACCGCGATCCGCGTCAGCTTGAACTGCTCGCATTGCAGGCGGAACGGGAAGGCGGTGACGTCCTCAAGGCAGGCCATGTCGAAGGTCGCCGCCTCGCCGCTCTGCCGGTCACGCCACTGGTAGGACGGCGCGATCAGGCCCTGCGCGACCAGATCGTCGGTCAGCCCGAGTTCGGCCAGGTAGTCGAGCGTCGGGGGATGGAAGGTCGAGGCGCGCAGGTCCATCGGCAGGTCGGCCAGCGCCTCGAACAGCGACACGCGGATGCCGGCGCGGCACAGGATCAGCCCCGCCACCACGCCCGCCGGTCCCATGCCGGCGATCAGAACATGCGCGTCGTTTTCCGTTTTCGTCATTGCTATCCCCCAGTCGCGCCCATCTCCGAGCCCCTCTCGGGCCGGTCCGCGCACAAAGGTAGCGCGGCTATCGCGTTTGCAAAGCCCTTTCGGCTGCCCCCCGTCCTTCACCGATAGCGTTTTGATACAACAGGGAGAGAAGAAAGATGTTCAGACAAATCCTCATCGGCGCCGTCGCGTCGCTCGCCATTGCCGCGCCGGCGGCCGCTCAGGTCGTCGCGCTCGGTTCGACCGCGACCGGCGGCACCTCGCAGATCGGCCGGGCCCTTTCGGCGACCATCTCGGAAGCCTCGCCGGTGCAGATGCGCCCGCAGGAGCTTGCGAATACGGCGGACTACATTCCGCTGGTCAATAACGGTGAACTGGAGTTCGGCATCTCCAACGTCGTGCAGCTCGTCAACGCGGTGACCGGCACCGGCATGTCGGAAGGCCGGCCGAACCCGGGCCTCAAGATGGTCGCGACGCTGATGCCGTTCCGCGCCGGCTATATCGTGCGCAAGGACAGCGATATCGGCGGCGTCGCCGACCTGAAGGACCGCCGGGTTCCGGTGTTTTCCGAAGGCGCGCTCGGCGACTACGTGACCAAGGCGTATCTGGCCACCGAGGACCTGACGCTCGACGATGTCAACGGC
This sequence comes from Tepidamorphus sp., assembly GCA_028280885.1. Classification (GTDB taxonomy): domain Bacteria; phylum Pseudomonadota; class Alphaproteobacteria; order Rhizobiales; family Tepidamorphaceae; genus Microbaculum. The sequence goes on along the minus strand of JANQKY010000045.1, from coordinate 179,196 downwards.
GTGCAGGTGCCGAATTTCCCGCGCATGTGGAACAGCTTCTCGGAAGGCTCGACCGACGTCACGATCGTCGTGGTCGGAGCGGCCAACAGCCGCGAGTTCGATGCGACCTTCGGCATCCGCTACCTGTCCTTCGACGACAGCCCGGAGGCGCTCGCCGCGATGCAGGAATGGCTGCCGCAGAGCTACATGCAGACGCTCGACAAGGACAGCGGCATTCCCGGCATCGACGAGCCGACCAACATCATGGTCTACGACTACACCCTGTTCGCCGCCGAATCGACGCCCGACGACGTCGTCTACAAGGTCGTCGAGGCGATCTTCAATTCCGAGGAAGCGCTGCTGGCCAACGGGCCGTTCTGGAACGGCTTTGCCGCCGGCACGATGGCGAAGGATGTCGGCGTCGACTACCATCCCGGCGCCGTGCAGTTCTACAAGGATGCCGGCATCTGGAACGAGTAGTCACCTAGCGTCGCCGAGGGGGAGCGGATATGGCGGGCCGCGCCGTCACTGAGCCGGACCGGCGCCACTGGAGCGGTCCGGTCGTCGCTGTGCTGGCGGCGGTGTCGGCGCTTGCCGCGATCGTCTGGTCCTCCTCGCTGCCGCTGTGGGTCGGCTGGCGGCTTTATTCGGAGCAGGTGCTCATCGTCGTGCTCGCCGCCTCGATGGCGATCGTCTTCCTGACGGTCCCCTTCAAGCGCCGCGAGACGACCGCCCGCCCTTCGCCCGGCCGGATCGATATCCTGCTTGCCGCCGCAGCGCTCGGCTTCGGCCTGTATCTGACCATCCGCTTTCCGGTGCTGGCGGAAAACGTCTTCTATCACCCGACAGAGGCGCTCACCGTCTCGCTGATCGGGCTTGCCCTGCTGCTTGAATCGATCCGGCGCAGCCTCGGCTGGAGCCTGATCGTCATTCTCGGCATCGTCTGCCTCTACGCGCTGTTTTCGAGCGACTTGCAGGGGCCGTTGCAGAGCCGGTCGATCCGCTGGGACCGGCTGGTGACCTTCCTGATCCTCGACAGCGCGGCGCTCGCCGGCTCGGCGCTCTATATCGCGGTCGCCGTCGTCGTGCCGTTCCTGATCCTCGCGCAACTGCTGTTGATGACCGGCGGATCGGCCTTCTTCGCCGACCTGTCGATCGCGCTGACCGGCCGGGCGCGCGGTGGATCGGCAAAGATCGCCATCCTCGGCTCGGCCCTGTTCGGCTCGGTTTCGGGAAGCGCCGTCTCGAACGTCGCCTCGACCGGGGCGATCACCATCCCGCTGATGAAGGAGGGCGGCTACCGGCCGAAGACGGCGGCGGCGCTGGAGGCCTCGGCCTCGACCGGCGGCCAGTTGATGCCGCCGATCATGGGGGCGTCGGCCTTCCTGCTCGCGGAAAACCTGCAGGTCGCCTATTCCGAGGTGGTGCTGGCCGCGCTCGTGCCCTCGATGCTGTTCTATCTGAGCCTGTTCCTGTTCGCCGATTTCGAGGCCGGCCGGCGCGGCATCGCGCCGGTGCCGGCCGATCGCATTCCAAGGCTCGGCGACGTCATGCGGCGCGGCTGGTTCCTGCTGGTGCCCTTCGCCGTGCTCTTGGGCAGTCTGTTCATCCTCGGCCGCCGGCCGGAGACGTCGGCCCTCTATGCGGTGCTGGCGCTGTTCATCCTGTCGTTCTTCAAAACCTACGAGGGCAACCGGATCAACCTGTCGGCGCTCGCAACCGTCCTCATCCGCTCGGGGCGGGCCGCCGTCGAGGTCGTGCTGATCTGCGCGATCGCCGGCCTGATCATCGGGTTGTTCGCGCGCTCCGGCCTGTCCTTCGGCATGGGCTTCTTCCTCGTGCAGCTCGGCAAGAGCAGCCTGATCCTGCTTTTGATGGTCACCGCCGTCGTGTGCATCCTGCTCGGCATGGGCCTGCCGACGGTCGGGGTCTATCTGCTGCTGGCGACGCTCGCCGCGCCGCCGCTGATCGAGCTTGGCCTGGCGCCGATGCCCGCGCATCTGTTTGTCCTGTATTTCGGCATGATGTCGATGCTGACACCACCCGTCGCGATCGCCGCCTTCGTTGCCGCCAACATGGCCAAGGCACCGCCGATGCAATCGGGCTTCGAGGCGGTGCGGATCGCCTGGCCGGCCTTCGTCGTGCCGTTCCTGTTCGTCGCCTCGCCCGCCCTGCTGCTGGCCGGGCCGCCGGGCGAGATCATCGTCACGGTGCTGGCGACGGTCGTCGGCGTCTACCTCATCACCGCCGGCCTCACCGGTTTCGTCGCGACCCGCGCCGGTTTCGGTATGCGGGCGTTGCTCGTCGCCTCCGGCATCCTGCTGATCGTGCCGCTGCCGGAGACCGTCCCCGAACTAGTACGGCTTATCGGCCTTGCCGGCGGGGCGGCCGCCCTCTTCCTGCAATATGGCAAGGCGCGGCGCTTCGCCCAGGAAGCGGCCTGACGGCTTCGCGGTGTGAAACGATTGCGATTGTCGTGACCTTGCGGTGTATCGCTCGCCGGTATCGGCTATAGACTGGCAGGCAGCGAAACCGAGGGGCCGTCCATGAGCGATCAATCCATTCCCGTTCACGCCGCAATCGCGCGGGCCTTGCACGACCTTGAGGTCGAGACCCTGTTCGGCCTGATGGGCGACTCCAATCTCTACATGGTCGACGCCTATGTCCGCAGCTTCGGCGGCCGCTACGTGCCGGCGACGCATGAGGCAAGCGCCGTGCTGATGGCGCTGGGCTATGCGGCGATGACCGGGCGTGTCGGCGCGGCGACCATAACGCAGGGGCCGGCCCTGTCGAACGCCATCACGCCGCTGATCGACGGGTCGAAAGGCACGCTGCCGATCGTGCTGTTATGCGGCGACACGCCGCTTGCCGATCCCGAGCATCCGCAGACGGTGTCGCAGCGCGCGCTGATCGAGGCGGCCGGCGCCGGCTATGCCCGCCTGCGCAGCCCGGAAACGATTGCCGGCGATGTCGCCGACGCCTTCCGGCGCGCCCGCATCGAGCGGCGGCCGATCGTCCTGAACATGCCGACCGAGATGATGTGGGTGACGGCGCCCTATGCCGGCGTGCCCGCCCCGACGAGTACCGCGCCGGCCTATCCGGCGGACGGCGACGCGGTCGATGACGCGATCGGCATCATCGCCGCGGCACGCCGCCCGCTGGTGCTTGCCGGGCGCGGCGGCGTCCGGGCGCGCGAGGCGCTGATCAGGCTGGCTGACCGCATCGGCGCGCCGCTTGCGACGACACTCAAGGGCAAGAACCTGTTCCAGGGCGAGCCCTATAATCTCGGCGTGTTCGGCACGCTCAGCACGCCGGCGGCGGCCGAGGCGATCGGCGCGACCGACTGCGTCATCGCCTTCGGCGCCGGCCTCAACCGCTTCACCACGGCGCGCGGCGGCTATCTGGAAGGCCGGCGGCTGATCCAGGTCGACGACGACGCCCGCCAGCTCGGCCGCATGGCGAGCCCCGATGCGGCGCTGTTCGGCGATCCGGCCGGCGTCGCCGAGACGCTGATCAAATGGCTCGACGAAGCGGAGATCCCCTCCTCCCAGGCAACCGATTCCCTCGACGTCGAAGCCCTGAAGGAACCACTGCCGCTGCCGCGCGAGACGAACGGGCCGGGCACGGTCGACCTGACGCGGGCGCTGATGAAAATCGACGCGGCACTTCCCGACAACAAGGTGGCTGTCTCCGACGGCGGCCGGTTCTGCAACGAGGCGTGGACGCGGGTCGGCGTCACGGCGCCGGAAAACATGCTCCTGACGATCAATGTCGGCGCGATCGGCCTCGGCATGGGCTATGCGATCGGCGCGGCGGTCGCGCGGCCTGAGCAGACGGTCTTGTTCGTTGCCGGCGATGGCGGCTTCATGATGGGCGGCTTCAGCGAATTCACCTCGGCGGTGCGCGAGAAACTCGACATGGTTGTGGTCATCTGCAACGACAACGCCTACGGGGCCGAGTATGTCCAGTTCGAGGACCGGCAGATGGACCCGTCCATGTCGATGTTCAACTGGCCGTCGCTGGCAGCCGTCGCCGATGCGGTCGGCGCGCGCGGCCTCCAGGTGAAGAGCGATGCTGATCTCGATGCCGCGATCGCGGCGATCGGCGAACGGGACGGGCCGCTTCTGATCGAGCTGATGCTCGATCCGGCCGCCGTGCCGCGCCTGCACCTTTAGGCGCGCGCGTTGACTCAAAGTGCCTTGGCGAACTGATCGCGCAGATCGTCGCCGAACAGGAGCATCCAGCGGCCGCCATCGCGCGCGGCGGCTCTCAGCGCATCGGCAATCTCATCGGGTGCGCCGACCCGCCGGACGGACCAGCCGGACGCTGCACCGATCGCCGCGAAGTCGGGGGTGAAGAGATCAACGCCGACCGGCTCGACATCGGCGGCCAGCATCGCCTTCTTGATCTCGCCGTAGCCGGAGTTGTCGTGCAGCAGCAGGATCAGGTCGACGCCGGCCTCCGTCGCGCTGGCAAGCTCCGGCATCGAAAACTGAAAGCCGCCGTCGCCGGCAAGTGCGATGACAGGACGATCACAAGCGAGCGCCGCACCGATCGCGGCCGGCAGGCCGTAGCCAAGCGTTCCGAAGCCGGTCGCCGAATTCCAGTAGGACCCGGGCGTCGCGGCGGCGAAAGCGATGTTGCCGGCATAGACCAGTTGGGTGGAATCGCCGACGATCAGGGCATCCGGCAGCGTATCGCGGACCGTGTCGAGCAAGGCCAGGTCGCCGCGAACCGAGGGGGATAAATCCGCGTAGGCCCGGCGGACGCGCGCAGCGCGCGCCGTGCCCTCGGCCATGTCCTTGCCCGCGAGCCAGTCGGTCAGCGCCTCGGCGGTTTGTACGGCATCGCCGATGAGACCGAGCGCCGGGGCGACACCGCGCATCATCTGCTGCGGGTCGAGATCGACACGGATCAGGTCGCCGTCGATGCGGAAGCCGCCATCCTCGTCGAAATCATAGTCGGTCGAGCCGAGTTCGGTGCCGAGCGCGAGCACCACATCGGCCTTAGCGATAACCTCCCGCACCGCCGGCAGGCTCGGCGACAGGCTGATCTGCAGCGGATGGTCCGGCGGCAGCAGGCCGCGCGCATTGGTGGTCAGCACGACGGGCGCACCGAGCCGTTCGGCCAACACCCGGATCGGGGCTGATCCGCCGAGCGCGCCGCCGCCGGCCAGGATCACCGGTCGTTCGGCTTCACCAAGACGGTCGGCCGCGTCGTCGAGCGCCGCCGGTGCCGGAACGCCTGGCGCAAGACGCGGCTGCCGGTCCGGGATTGGCGGCAAATGCGTGGCGGACGCGTGCAGCACGTCGATCGGGATCTCGATATGGACGGGTCTCGGCCGGGCGCCGTCGAACAAGGCGAAGGCCTGGGCGATCGCCGGTGCCAGTTCGCCTGGCGTATGGATCGTCCGGCTGAAGGCGGCGACGCCCGCTGTAAGCCCGCGCTGGTCGGGCAGTTCGTGCAGCCAGCCGTCGCCGGAGCCCAGCCGGCCATGGGCATTGACCGAGGAGATCACCAGCATCGGGATCGAATCGCCATAGGCCTGCCCCATCGGCGTCGCGATATTGGTCATGCCGGGGCCGGAGATGATGAAGCAGACGCCGGGCCGGCCGCAGGCGCGCGCATAGCCGTCGGCCATGAAGCCCGCGCCCTGCTCGTGGCGCGGCGTGACGTGCCGGATGCCCGAGCCGGTGAGCCCGCGATAGAGCTCGATCGTGTGGACGCCGGGGATGCCGAACACGGTGTCGACACCGTAGCTCGCCAGCAGTTGCGTCAGATACTCGCCGGTTGTGGTCATTTCAGTCCATTTCGGAGGCTAGCGGGCGCGCAGCCCTTGAATGATGGTGCGCAGCAGGATGGTGGTGACGACGATGACGATCAGGACGACCGAAATCGCCGCGATGGCCGGATCGATATTGTCGCGCAGGCCCATCCACATCAGCCGCGGCAGGGTCACCGCATCGACCGAGGTGATGAACAGCGTCACGCCGATCTCCTCCCAGGAGAGGACGAAGGTCAGGAACAGCGCGGCGATGATGCCGAAGCGGATATTGGGCAGGATGACGCGGAAGACACGGGTTCCAAGCCCCGCGCCCATGGACTGGGCGGCCATGTCGATGCGCCGGTCGACCTGCGCCAGCGCCACCGTGATCAGCACGACGGCAAACGGCGCGACCATGACGGCATGCGACAGCGCGACGCCTAGCCAGGTGTCGAAGGCGATCACGTCGTTGTACTGGCCAAGCGTGACCAGGAAGAAATAGAGCGTCAGCGCCGAGACCACCGGCGGCGCCACCATCGGCATCAGCGCAACCCCGAGCAGCAGCGTCGCCAGGCGCGGCCGGAACACCCAGATGCCGACGCAGAAGAACAGCGCCAGCGCCGTCGACAGGAGCGAGGCGACGATGCCGATGCGGATCGACAGCCAGATGCCGGCAAGCCAGATCGGGTTTTCGATGAGCGCGACGTAGTGGCGCAGCGACCACTCGTCCTGCGGCAGCGACAAAAACCGCTTCGGCGTGAACGACACCGGGATCACCGCCAGCAGCGGCATCATCAGGAAGACCGCCGCCAGCGCTGCGAGGATCAGGGCGACCGGTCCGGGGCGTAATCCCTTCATCGCACCTGCCCGAATTGCGCGCGGCGCAGGAACAGCGCCAGGATCAGGCCGACGCAGAGCATCAAAAGGACGCTGATCGCCGCGCCCAATCCCCAGTCGGGGATCTGGAAGATCCTGAGATAGATGAGTTCGGCCGCCATCACGCTGCGGCCGCCGCCGAGCAGCGCCGGGGTGACGAAGAAGCCGATCGAGAAGACGAAGACGACCAGTGCCGCACCCAGGATGCCCGGCCGGGTCATCGGCACGAAGACCTGCCAGAAGATGCGGAGCCTGGAGGCGCCGAAGCCGCGCGCTGCCATCAACACGCGCTCGTCGACATTGCGCATCGAGGAGACCAGCGGGAAGACGGCGAAGGGAATGAGGAAATGCGCCATGCCCAGCACCACGCCGAACTCGTTGCGGACCATCGTCAGCGGCTCAGACAGGATGCCGAGCGACTGCAGCCAGGTGTTGACCAGGCCCCGGTTCGACAGAAGCGCCAGCCAGCCGAAGGCGCGGGTGAGGACCGAGATCCAGAACGGGATCAGCACGCAGAGCTCGACGATAAGTCGCTGCCAGGCCGAGCCGCGCACCCAGATATAGGCGAGCACATAGGCGGCGAAGACCGAGACGAGCGTGACGATCACGCAGATCCGCAACGTCCGCCACATCACCGAGACGACCAGCGGATCGGAAACCGCGCGCTGATACTGCCCAAGCCCCCAGTCCGGCAGCGTCACGCTCCAGGCGACGACGCCGAGAAACGGCAGGATGTAGGCGACCAGCAGGAACAGGAAGAGCGGGCCGACAAGCAGGGCCTGGCGAGACGTCAAAAGCATGAGTGCAACGTAACCCGGGCGTCCGGACCTTCAAAACCCGTGCGGTTCCCCGGAGCGGCGGGCGCCCCGGGGTCCCCCAACGGCCCGATTGCTCAGGCGGAAATGATGCTGAGATAGGCGTCGAGCGCCGACCCGTAATGTTCCTCGTACCACTTGGTGTCCATCGGCACCTGCAGGGCGTAATTCGACGGATCGACCGGGTTGAAGCGGGCTTCGTCCGGCGACAGCAGGGAATCGGCTGCCGGGTTGGCGGGCCCCTGGGCGAGCATTTCGAACATCACCACCTGCTTTTCCGGATCCTGGGCCGAGGCAATGAACTTCATGGCGTTCTCGGCGCCGCCCGGCCCGCCCTTGACGACGGCCATGGCACCCGGCGCGACGATGCCCTGGTCCCAGGTGAAGTCGATATCGCCTTCCGAATCCTGCACCAGCAGCCGCGCGCGGGTCGACCAGATGATCGCCATCGAGGCATCCCCGTTCAGAAGCAGCGACTGGCTCTCCGCCCCGCCGCCCCAGAAGGCGACCACGTTGTCCTTGAAGGCGGCGATCTTGTCGTTCGCCCGTTTGACGTCGAGCGGATAGAGATCGGCCGGCTTGACGCCGTCGGCAAGCAGCGCGGCCTCCCACATGCCCGCGCCCCACTTGTACATGGCGCGCTTGCCCGGGAAGGTCTCGACATCGAAGAAATCGGCCATGCTCTTTGGCGGATTGTCGCCGAAGCGGGTCGCGTCATAGGCGATGACGTAGGAATAGAAGTAGGCGGACGCGGCGTATTCCCAGCCGAAACCCGGGCGCATCTTGTCCTTGGAGACGATCGAATAGTCGATCGGATCCATCAGGCCCTGGGCGCCGAGCGCTTCCGCCGAAAACGGCTCGGCATCGACGATCGACCAGGCCGGGTCGCCGCTTTCCGCCTGCGCCTTTACCGCGCCCTCGGTCGGCCCGGATCCGTCCATCTTCACCTTTATGCCGGTTGCCTCCTCGAACGGCTTGCCATAGGCGGCCATGTAGGCGGGGCCGGCATCGCCGCCCCAGTTGACGAAGACGAGTTCGTCCGATGACGCACGCGCCGCAAGCGGCACGCCCATCGCGCCGGCGCCGAGCAGCACCGAAGCGATCTGCGTGAACCGGCGGCGCGAGATCTCGCCGCGCGCCACCCGCGTCTTCAAGATGTCGATCTGGTCTTTCCTGAATGCTCTATCCATGTCCCTCTCCGGTTTGTCGTTGTGCTGGAGTTCGTATCCGCAAGGCCCGCCGTCCGCTTCCGCGCGGAGATCTCAGGCGGCCTGCGCTGTCACAGGAAAAATCCGCGCGTTTCGGGCCAGCTCGCCCAGACATCGGCGCCCGGGTTCAGATGGTCCGGAAGCGTCGCCGTCGGCTGGACGAGGACGAGCGGCGCGCCGTCGGCGCTCTCGAGGCTGAGCCGCGTCTCGGCGCCCTGATAGGTCATGTCGAGGAGCCGCGCGGCGATCGTGTTGGCTGCCTCCGGCCTGGTCTCGTGCAGCGTCATGTATTCCGGCCGCACCGCGATCGCGGTCGCGCCCGGCTTCGGCGCCTCGGTGCAGCGGACGGGCATGCCGGCAAGCTCGGCGGTGCCGTCGGCACGCGGGCTCGATATCGGCAGTATGTTGATCTCGCCCAGGAACTCGGCGACGAAGCGGTTGGCCGGCTGCTCGTAGACCGTCTGCGGATCGTCAAGCTGCTGCAGGCGGCCGTGGTCGAAAATGGCGATGCGGCTCGACAGCGCCAGCGCCTCGGTCTGGTCGTGGGTGACGAAGACGAAGCTCGTGCCGGTCTCGCGATGCAGACGGCGCACCTCGTCCTGCATCTGGCCGCGCAGGTTCTTGTCGAGCGCGGAAAACGGCTCGTCGAGCAGCAGCACGCTCGGCTCGTAGGCAAGCGCGCGGGCGAGCGCGACGCGCTGCTGCTGGCCGCCGGACAGGCCGGCCGGTCGCTTGTGGGCGTGGCCCGACAGGCCGGTCAGGTCGATCATGTCGGCGACGCGGCGGCGGATCTCCGCCCGGCTGCGCCCCTGAACCTTCAGCGGAAAGGCGATGTTCTCCTCGACACTCATATGCGGGAACAGCGCGTAACCCTGAAACACGATGCCGAAGCCGCGCTCCTCGGGGATCGCGTCGGTAACGTCGCGGCCGTCCAGCAAAAGCCGGCCCGACGTCGGCGTCTCGAAACCGGCGAGGATCATCAGGAAGGTGGTCTTGCCGGACCCCGACGGCCCCAGAAGGGTCAGGAACTCGCCGCGGCGCGCCGTCAGGCCGACATCGTCGAGCGCGACGAAATCGCCGAACGTCTTGCCGATGCCTTCGGCGACGATTTCGGCGGCATGCCGGTGTGTGCCCGGATCCGACACCATCAAGACCCCATCCTTCGACGTCTCGACCGTAGAGGCTGCAACCGTGTGACGAAAAGCGAAAAGAATTCGAAGGAATGGCAAACAAAATTTGCCGATGCCGGTTCTGCCTAAAAATCCTGCACTTCGGCGCGAAGCCAGGCACAGAACGCGGCGACGGCCGGGTCGTCCGCCTTTTCCTCGCGCAGCACGAGCTGATAGGAGGCCGGCGAACTGATCGCGCCGTCGAAGGGTCGCACCAACAGGCCCGAGGCCAGCGCATCCTTGCAGATGAACTCGTCGCCCATCGCGATCCCCTGCGAGGCATAGGCCGCCGCGTAGACGAGGTTCATGTCGGTAAAGCGGATGCCGCGCCGCGCGGCCGCCACCGGAAGGCCAACCGTCGCGAACCACTGCACCCAGTCCTCGTAGTCGGTGATGTGCAGAAGCGGCGCGCGCATGAGGTCTTCCGGCGAGGACAGGCCGCCATAGGCATTCAGCAGCGTCGGGCTGCACAGCGGCGTGAACTCGACTTCGCGCAGCAGTTCCGAGCGCAATCCCGCGCGCGGCTCGTAGCCGAAGGAGACGAACACGTCGACATCCGGATTGGCCACGTCGTCGAGCCTGAGCGGTGTCACGACAGACAGGTCGACATCCGGGGCCGCGCGGGCAAACCGGCCGATCTTCGGGCTGAGCCAGGCCGACGCGAAGCCCGGCGTGCAGCTTACCGTCAGCGAGCCGGTGAGCCCGCGCCCGGCCTGCCGCCGCGCCGATCCCGAAATCGTCGCAAGCGCCCGGCGGACATCCTCGGCGAATGCCGTGCCCTGGGGGGTGAGCTCGATGCGGGTGCCGGAACGCGCCGTCAGCGCGAAGCCGAGATCGCGCTCGAGCAGGCGCAACTGATGGCTGACGGCGCTGCGCGTCAGGCACATTTCCTCCGCCGCCTGCCAGACGGTACCGTGCCGGGCGAAGGCTTCCAGCGCCCGCAGCGCCTGGGTGGAGGGAATGCGGCGGACCGTATCGGTGGCCATCGTGCCCCACTTGATCAAAACCCGTACAACGATAGACACCGCCGCGCCGGGGTTCCAGCGAATGGTGAAAATAATTTTCAAACGCCGCAAGGACGTTTCACTTACGCTTGGCGTGGCTTGGCGGTTAGCCTGCCGCGGTTTGGCGCGCGTTCGATCCTGACACCGGACGCCGCGCCTGTGGCAACAGAGGCGTTACCATGACCATTCAGACTTCAGGCCTTGATCGCGGCTTCAGCCTGCGCCGCCGCGCGCTTGACGGACAGACCGAGCCGCTTGGCCGTTGGGGTTTTAAAAACGAAACCGACCGGCTGACCGACGTGCTGCTTGGCTCGCCCGCCCATCTGCGCCACCTATCGACGAGTTCGCTGTCGCGCAAGCATCTGCGCGAAGCGCCCTGCGACGTCCAGATCGCCCAGGCCCAGCACGCCGAGATGGTGTCGGCCTACAAACAGTTCGGCGTCACCGTGCACACCCACATGCCGAGCCCGGAACTGCCGATGCAGGTCTATGCCCGCGATTCGAGCTTCATGACGCCCTATGGCGCGGTGATCACGGCGATGGCCCAGTGGTGGCGGCGCGGCGAGAACTATGCGGCGATCCGCACCTATGAAAGCCTCGGCATCCCTATTTACGACATGGTCACGGCCGGCACCTTCGAGGGCGGCGATTTCTGTGTCATCGAGGAAGGCTGCGTGCTGATCGGCTGCGGCGGCGCGCGCACGCAGGAGGAAGGCGCCCGGCAGGTCCAGGACTGGTTCGCGGCGGAAGGCTGGGAGACCCGGCTTGCCTTCATCGACGAATACTACGTGCATATCGACCTGATGGTCGTACCGGTCGCGCCGAAGCTGACCGCCGTGTGCCTGGCCTGCACGGAACCGGGCATCGTCGACTGGCTCAAGGCCAAGGGACACGAGGTCATCGACGTGCCGTTCCAGGACACGATGGATCTGGGCTGCAACTTCATGTCGCTTGGCGGCGACCGGGTGATCGCGCCGGAAACGTCGCAAACCCTGATTAAGCAGCTGCGCGCGCGCGGCTTCGAGGTCGCGGCAATCGACATGTCGGAGATCTCCAAGACCGGCGGCGGCATCCACTGCATGGCGCAGGCCCTGCGCCGGGAACCTTAAGCCGCCAACCTTAAAAGGAGATTCAATGTCGGTCGTCGACGCCCTTGCGGAGGCCCTGCCCGCGGACGCCCTGATCACCGATCCGGCGATCCTGGAGGGCGCGCAGAGTGACGCAAGCGGCACCGGCGCGGTCCGACCGGTCGCGCTGCTGCGGCCCTCAAGTGTCGAACAGATCTCGACAGCGCTTAAGCTCTGCAACGCGCATGGCCAGGCGGTGGTGCCGCAGGGTGGCATGTCCGGGCTTGCCGGCGGCGCCAATCCGCGCGCCGGCGATATTGCCCTGTCGATGGCGCGGTTTGCCGGCGTCGAGGAGATCGATCCGGTCGCCGAGACGATGACGGTGCGCGCCGGCACCGTGTTACAGGCGGCGCAGCAGGCGGCGCGCGAGGCCGGCTTCGCGCTGCCCGTCGATCTGGGCGCGCGGGGAAGCTGCCAGATCGGCGGCATCATCGCGACCAATGCCGGCGGGGTCAGCGTCATCCGCGACGGCATGACCCGCGACAACCTGCGCGGCCTGGAAGTGGTGCTCGCCGACGGGACGGTGCTGTCCAATCTCGGCAAGGTCACCAAGAACAACACCGGCTACGACCTGCGCCATCTGTTCGCCGGCACCGAGGGGACGCTGGGCATCATCACCCGCGCCGTATTCCGCCTGCGCCGGCTGGTCGGACAGCAGCGCACGGCGCTATGCGCGCTCGATACGTACGAGGACGTCATCGCGTTCCTCGCCCACGCCCGCGCGAGCCTGCCGGGCCTTGCGGCCTTCGAGGCGATGTGGCGGGACCATTTCGCCTTCAATCAGGAAAAAGGCGGGATCAGCCTGTTCGCCGACTGCCCCGCCTATGCGGTCCTCATCGAGGCGGAGACTAAGGCCGCTGCCGGCGAGGACGGTTTCGACCGGATGCTGGAAGCCGCCTGGGAAAAAGGGCTTATCCGCGACGCTCTCGTCGCCCAGTCCGAAACGGAGGCCAGACGGTTCTGGTCGGTGCGCGAGGGCGAGGCGATGAGCCAGGGGCTGCCGGGCCTTTTGAGCTTCGACGTGTCGATGCCGATCGGCGACATGGACGCCTTCGCGACACGCTGCAAGGAAACCCTGGGACAGGCCTTTCCGGCCGTTCACGTCCTCGCCTTCGGCCATATCGGCGACGGCAACCTGCATGTCTGCGCGGGCTTCGAGGACGGCATCGCCGATAGCATTTCAGACCGGGCGGAGGCGATCGAGGAGACGTTCTACGACCTCGTCCGCCAGTTCGGCGGATCGATTTCGGCTGAACACGGGATCGGCACGCTGAAACGCCCATGGCTCGGCTACAGCCGCTCGGAGGCGGAGCTTGCGACGATGCGGGCGATCAAGTCCGCGCTCGATCCGAACGGGATCCTCAATCCCGGCAAGGTGCTGTAGATCGGGCCGCCGACCGGATGGTACCGGCGGCGACCCGATAGTCTTGAGGCCTTTCGTTACGGCGCTTCGCAGTTGACACAGTCGTCCGGCGTATTGCCGGAAATCGTCGTGTCGGTCAGGGCGATGATGCCCCCGTCATCATTGAAGATGCCGCCGCCGGTCGTGGCTGCGGTGTTCGAGGTGATCTGGCTGTTTCTGATCCTCAGCGTCGCCTCGCCGCCGTTGAAGATGCCGCCGCCTTCCCGGCCTGCGGAATTGTTGCTGATCGTGCTGTTGACGATCGTGAGGTCACTCGCCGTCGGCGACCCACTGCTGGACGTAATCCCGGACGCGATCGCCCCGCCGATGCCATCGGTGCTGTTGTCGGTGATCGTGACCCGCCTGAGTGTCGTGCGATCTCCACGCACGCGCATGATGGTGTTCGGCGCGGTCTCGGCGAGACACATGTCACACTCTATCGTGTTGTTGGCGATCAGACCGTCTTTCAGCAGGTACGGCCCGTCATACGGCGGACTACCGGATATATCGATAAATTCGTAGCCGCGATCATCGTCCGTGATGAAGAAGCGATTGTCCGACACCACGAAACTCTCAAGTGTGGTGTCGCCGGAATCGAACTCCCAAAGGTGCAGGCCGCTACATCCCCCGTCACACACGAGTTTGTTCCGATGCAAGACAATGGCCTCACCGTTCAGCGAAGTACCATTCATGTCGTAAAACGGATCATCGGCATCGCAGTCTTTGCCGGTGCACTTCAGGACATTGCCCACGAAGAAGAGCGCTGACTGACTGACGTCCCCCAGCGAACTGGTCATGTCGAAAAACTCGTCCATATCACAGCTCTCTCCGTCGCAAGTGATCTTGTTGCGAAGAAAAACGCTGTTGTTAAAGGTGAGCGGAGAGCCCTCCTCTTTGCCCCCCGACGTTACTAAATCGAACAGTTCATCGAGATCGCAATCGTATCCCGTGCAGGCGTTTGCATTGTCCGCCACCACAAGACCCGTTATCGATATCGCCTGCCCGCCGCCGAGAGACGTATCGAACATTTCATCGGTGTCGCAATTGCGGCCGACACAGGTGTTCTTGTTGCCGACAATCCATAGATTATTGGCATCAAGGCTCTGCTCTGTTCTAAGGTCGATCGTGCTGGCTGCTTCACAGCGGGCCGGAGCCGTATCGCAGAAAGTCTCATTGGCGACGAAGGCGGTGTTCCTGAAGACGGCGCCTCCCGCGCCTTGTTCGAGATAAGGTTCCTCAAATTGAGTGTTCAGGAAGCCAAAGGCCAAGGCCGAATACCCGGTCTTGCACTCGGTATCGGAGCACTCGGACCGGTTGTTCAGGATCAGGCTCTGCCTGATCGTCAGATCGCCGCCGCCAAGCGCCCCGATGCCGGCGGGCGACCTCGCACCAGTGGCGCCGCAGCCCTCTCCGGAACAGGACGAGCGATTGTCGGCGACGACGACACGCGTCAGCTTCAGCGCGCCGTCGCCGGAATGCTCGATCGCGCCCGCGCCCGGTACGCAACCCTCGCCCGTGCAGCCGACATCCCCGTCGATCAGCGCGACATTGGTCAGGATGAGCTTTACGCCGTCGTCGTTGACGTCGAACAGCCTGTCGCCGTCGCCGAGCGTGTTGGCATCGCCGATGCCGTTGGCGATAACCGTCGCATCATCCGTCACATAGCCTGCATACACGGCGCGGTGATCGCCGAGGTCCCGGGCGGCCCTGCCCAGATCGCCCAGCCCGATCGACTTCATGAGCTTTTGGCTGACATGGCTCTCGAACGGAAACCACTCACTCTGGTCCCAATCCCCCCAGTTGAAGTCCGGCCTCCAGCGCAGTTTGGCGCCCGTGCCGACGATCTTGACGGATTCGGTGACGTCGAGATCGCCCTCGGCATTGGCGTCTTCGCCGGCAGCGCCGCGCGACAGCGTATAGCGGCCCGCCGCCAGCTTGATTATGTCCATTGTGGCGCTATCGCCCTTCGGGCATCCGCCGAAGGCGGTGTTGCTGTTTGCCGCCTCGACGGCCTCGCGCAGCGAACAGCCGCCGCCTTTGCCGTATTCATCCGTCGTCGTGGTGACGTTGATCGTCGCAGCCTCACTGGCCGTGGCCATCACGAGCAGCGCGGCGGCAGCCGTCATGCCGACCAATAGGGTCCGGCCTGCGGCGGGGTCTTTGCCAGTCTTGATCATAGGGTGTTGCCTCTCCGTTGATCTTGAAACGAGTGTAATCGGCCTCACCACAAGGATAACGGTTAACGAACCTCACGCAAGGATAGCAATCGCATTTATCTGTGGGTTTTTGGATAATTTAAATATAGTCGGCAAAGTCTTGTTTATTGCCAATCATTCTATCCTTGATTCAAAATGCGATTATTTTAAGAAGCCGACTATTAGTTATCCGGTTACGATCACTCACCGATAGCTGCTACGGCTATCGCTACACGTTACGATTTCAGTGACCATGACGTTCCGACCGAAACCGGACGACAACGACGCACGCACCGGCTGGCGCACGGGGCAGCCGCCACGGGTCCCGGCCTTGTAGTGAATTCGTGAACGAAGCTCGGCTATAGGATACTCCGGTGCGGCCAGAGGACACCGAGACCCATCGGAGGCAGGCTTGAAGGAACCGGCGCGGATCATCCTGTGCGCGGGCCAGCGCATCGATCAGGCAAGCAGGACCGGCTATTTCCCGCCGGCGCTGGAACCGATGCTGAAACAGGCCGTGCGCGACCGGATCACCGAGCTCGGCGCGCTGATCGGCTATTCATCGGCGGCCGCCGGCGGCGATATCGTCTTCGGCGAGGCCTTCGTCGATCTCGGCGGCGAGTTGCACCTGTTTCTGCCCTGCGAGCGCGCGGATTTCATCAGCCAGTATATCGAACCGGCCGAGGGCGACTGGACCGGGGGCGACTGGTTGGGGCGCTTCGACCGGCTCTGCGCGAAAGCGGCCAGCGTCACGGTCAGTTGCGAGGAGCGGCTGCTCGGCGACGACACGCTGGTGCGCTTCAACAACCAGATGCTGCAGGGCATGGCGCGGCTGCGCGGCGAGCGGCTCGGGCTCGCCCCGCATCTGATGCTCCTGTGGAGCCCGACGGCGCCGCTCGAGCCGGGCAGCCCCGCCGATTTCATGGACCAGTGGTCGGAACTGTCGCACCTGTCGATCGTCGATCTCGACGAGTTGCGGGTCGACGCCGGCCTTCCGGAGACCGAAACGCCGGACCTCGACGATATCGACCTGTTCGATCTTGACACCTTCGATCTCGAGATGGGCGTCAGCCCGCGCGCGATCCGGGCGATCCTGTTCGCCGATATCGCGACCTACACGCAGTTCGAGGACCACGAGATTCCGCTGCTGTTCGATTTCCTCGCCGAGGTCCAGCAGCAGGTGGAGGCGCGCGCCAAGGCGCCGATCCTGATCAACACCTGGGGCGATGCGGTGCACACGGCGGCCGGGACGGCGCATGACCTGGCCGACTACGCCTCCGCGCTCACCGAGGCGGTGCTGAGCATCGATCCGGCCGGGTTCGGCCTGAGCCGCCGGCCGCGCTTCCGCGTCGCGCTGCATGCCGGGCCGGTCTTTGTCGGCCTGCATCCGCTGACCGGGCGCAGCATGATCTTCGGCCATCACGTCAACCGCGCCGCCCGCATCGAGCCGATCGCGATCCCCGGCGGGATCTGCGCCTCGCAGCCCTTCGTCGCCCTGCTCAAGGCCGAGATGGCGCAGCTTGCCGACGAGGCGCGCCAGACCGGCACAACCTACGCGCCGCGCTACGACGTCCTCTATCTCGGCCGGAAATCCCTGTCGAAACAGTTCGGCAGCGAGGATATCTATTTCCTCGAGGACCGGGAGGCGGCAGAGTGGATCGAGCGGCCAGCCGATGTATTGTCGGCGATTGAGGATAATCCGCCGATGCAGATGCGTATCGAAGTGCCCTGCGATACCGCAGAGATCGCCCGCGTGGCCGCGCGGATCGAGGCCTTCTGCGCCGTTCATGCCATCGGCGAGGCAACCGTGCAGGCGGTCAACCTGGCCGTCGACGAATTGCTCGCCAACGTGATGAGCTACGGTGTCGAGGGAAGCCGGATACCGGACATCGTGGTGCACCTGGCGCTGGACGAGAACGGCCTGACGATCACGGTCAGCGATACCGGCATCGCCTTCGATCCGACGACGCTTCAGCCTCCCGACCTCGAGGCCGACCTCGAAGACCGGCCGATCGGCGGGCTGGGCATTCACTTTGTCCGCCAGATGATGGATTCGGTGTCGTATACCCGGCGAGACGGACGCAACGAGACCATCCTGCGCAAACGCATCGTATCGCAATAGGAGACCACCTTGGACATCCGCGAAGAGGATCTGGACGGCATATCGGTCGTCGTGCCGGTCGGCCGCATCGACATCAACACGGCGCCCGACGCCGAAGCCGCGCTCCTGCCGAAATTCGAATCGGCGAAGGGGGTGGTCGTGGACTTCGCCGAGCTGGTCTATATCTCCAGCGCCGGCCTGCGCGTCCTGCTGAAGGCGGCCAAGCTCAGCAAGGCGAGCGGCGTGCCGCTGGCGCTGTCGAACATGGCGCCGCCGGTGCTCGAGGTGTTCCAGGTGAGCGGCTTTGCCAAGCTGTTCGGGATTTTCGACGACCGCGAGGCGGCCGTGCGCTCGATCTCGGGTGGCTAGCCACCGGTCCCTAAATAGCGATGCGCGCAGCCGGCGCCGACCTGCGTAAGCAGCACGTTCGGCGCGCAGCCGAGCGCGTCGGCAAGGCTGTCGATCGTCTGCCGGGGCCCGAGGATTTCCATCTGCGTTCCCGGTCCGACCGCACCGTCCAGCAGGTCGGTGACATCGACCATGGTCAGGTTCATCGCCATGCCCCCCACGAAAGGGAGCGCTTCGCCCGAAAGGAAGGCGAGCCCGGCCGTCACGAAGCCCTGCGGCAGGCCGTCGCCGTAGCCGAGCGCCAGCGTGGCGATCCGCGAGGGCCGCGTGAGCGCGGTCGTGCCGCGATAGCCGACCCTGGCGCCGGCCGGCATATCGGCGACACGCAGGACCGGCGCCAGCAGCCGGTAGCAGGGCACGAGCCCCTCCTGCCAGCGCGACGACGTCTGCACGCCGTAGAGCGCGCTGCCGATCCGGGCGATGTCGAAATGCCAGTCCGGCCCCATGAAGACGCCCGAGGAGGACGCCAGGCTGACCGGTGCCTGCGGCAGCCGCGCCGTAAGATCGAGAAGCATCCGGCGCTGGCGGTCGTTCATCGGATCGTCCGGGCAATCGAAGGCGGCCAGATGCGTCACCCAGCAGCGGATGTCGAGCGGTGCAAGGTGGTCTCCGCCAAGGCGATCGACATCGTCCGCCGTCAGGCCGAGGCGGCCAAGACCGGTATCGAGCTGGATCGCCACCGCCATCCGCCGCCCGGACCGCCTAGCGTGCCCCCCGCATTGCCAGACCTCGTCGAGGCTTGCGAGCACGGGGACCACGGCCGCCTGCTCGAAATCCCCGGGGGTCGCGCCGCCAAGGCCGAACAGCGTGTAGACGGTCGTCTCGCGCAAGACCGCCGAGGGCAGGACGGCCTTAAGCCGCAGCGCCTCGCCGAGATCGTTGACCCAGAAGGACCGGCAGCCGGCGTCGGCGAGAACCGGCACGATCGCTTCCAGGCCGAGACCATAGGCATCCGACTTCACCACGGCCGACAGCTCGCGGCCGGTGTAGCGCGACCGCATAGACCGAAAGTTCGCCCGGATCGCCGCAAGGTCGATCTCAAGCCGCGGCCTGGTATCTCCTCTCCACACCGGCGCGGTGTCAGCCGGTGCTGACTTCGCGGCTTCAATCACCGGAGCGCCCCTGCCCCTGCGAATAGAGGATGTCGAAGCTGCGCCCGCCGGATCGGCGCCAGGCGCAGCCGAACGCTCCCGCCGCGATCAGCCGCCGCTGGCGATCCGTATCGCCGACATCGACCCAAATCGCATCGCCCTGCTCCGGCGCATCGGGGTGCTCGAGGTCGCGGTAGAAGATGTACCGCAAAGCCCCGCCGTATTGTTCGATCAGCGCGCGGATCACCAGCCCCTGGTTGAGCAGATTGGCCCAGCTGCGCCAGTTGCCGGGCGCGGAGGTGGCGTAGAGATGGCTGAGGCCCAGGGAGCCTGCGAGATCCAGCCGCGCTGCGATGACGGATTCCTGCAGGCCGTGGCCCCAATGGTCCGGGCGGACGGCGGCGCCGGCGAGCTTGGCGAAGGGTGCAGCGGGCGACAGCCCGAACAGCGGCCGCAGATCCTCTTCCGGCGGCAGGTCCCATTGCAGGACGCCATAGGCGAGCAGCCCCCGGTCGTCGTCGAGCCCGAGGATCCGGCCGCCGCCGGTCAGGATCCTTTCGAAGAATTCGAGCGTTTCCGGCCGGATCAGATCCGGGCGCCCGGCCTTTGCGACGGCCGCCATGTGCAGCGCGTGGACGATTGCCGCATCGTTCGGCGAAAGCGGGCGCCATTCGATCCGGGGATGTTCGATATCGGGCCGTTCCGCCCCGACTGGCTCCGCCGTCACGACCGTCTCCTCCGTTGCGTCAACCGGTGATGACTTCGGCGTAGTTGAGCATCTCGATCGGCGGATAGAGTTCAAGCTGCCTGGCGATATCCATGTTGATGATCAGCGAGAAGCGGCTCAGCGTCTCGATCGGAATGTCGCGCGGGGCGGTGTTTTCGGTGAGGATCGCGATCGCCTTGGAGGCGGCGAGCTGGCCGACCGAATAGTAGCGGCTGACGAGCGCGACCAGCGCCCCGCCCTGGCGCACGGCGAGTTCGGCGGCGCCGAAGGTCGGCAGCTTCTCGGCAAGCGCTGCCGGCGCGACGCGGTCATAGACGGTGCCCAGGAACGTGTCCGGCAGAAGATAGAGCCACTCGGCGCCGTCGGCCTTGATCTCGCCGATCAGGGTCTCGACGCCGTCGGCGGTCGGCTTGCCGTCGTCGCCGATGCGGAAGGTGCGGGTGATCAGTTCGAAGCCGAGCGTATCCTTCAGCCGGCCGAGTTCCTCGACGATGGCGACCGAATTCGGCTCCGTCGGCGTGTAGAGGACGCCGAGCTTGGTGAACGGCCGGTAGGAGGCCATGGCGCGAAGCTGCGTTTCCGTCGGCACGACATGGACGGCGCCGGTCAGGTTGCGGCCGGGGTTTTCGCGGCTCGGCACCAGCCCCGACTTCACCGGCGCGGAGACGAGCGCGAAGACGATCGGGATGTCGGTGATGTAGTCGGCCGGATTGTCGGCATCGAACTTGCCCGCCGCGCCCAGCGTGACGCCGGTGCCCCAGGTATAGACCAGGTCGGGCTGCAGCTCGCGGATCTCCTCGACGAAGCCGGGCAGTTTCGAGGTGTCGCGGGCGGCATCGCGTTCGATGAAGTCGACCGAAATGCCGTTGGCGGCCATATAGGTGTCGAAGCCCTCCTCGACCGGCGTGCGGCCGCGATAGGTGATGCGGTAGATCCGGAACGGGTCGTCGGGGGTGCCTTTCGCCAGCGCCTTCCCCGTCAGTGCCTTCCCCGTCATCAGGGCGGCCGTGCCGCCGGCCGCGGCGATCAGGAAATCTCTGCGTCTCATGCCGTGTTGCCCTCGATCTCCGCGCCGCCGGCCTCGCGCCGCACCGCGACCGTCAGCCCGAAGACGACCGCGCCTGCCGCGACGATAGCACCGATCAGGATCGCCGTCGTCGCAAAGCCGTAGAGGCCGAGCAAGGCGCCTGCGATGATCGGCCCGAGCGCGTTGCCGATCCGCTCGATCAGCCGGAAGATGCCGTAGAGCGAGCTTTCGTTGACCTTGCCCGCGAGAGGGGCGCCGTATTCGCCGACCAGGGCCGATTGCGGCGTGATGCTCATCGCCTGGCCGATGCCAAGGACGAGCAGCATCACGGCGATGACATAGATGTTGTCGGCGCCGATGGTCATCAGCAGCGCGCCCGCGCCGGCGATCAATCCCCCTAAAGTGACCAGCAGTCCGCGCCGCTCGACCCTGTCGGCGAAGCTTGCAAACAGCGGCACCAGGACCACCATGGCGAGCGGATAGATCATCAGCATGCGGCCGATCGTGGCCGGATCGTTGCCGAGCGCCTCCAGATGCAGCGGCACCAGGAAGAAGCACACCGCGACCAGGATCACCTTGGCCGGCAGCGCGCACAGGAAGAACAGCCCTGCCAACCGGTAGGTGCCCAGCGTCAGGGCGAAATCGCGCCAGTGGATCATCGGCGCCCGCGTCTTGTCGCGGTCGACGCGCGGCAGCGACAGCGCAGTCAGGATCAGGCTTGCCGCGGCCAGCACGCCGGCGGCGATGAAGGCCGCCGACATGCCGAGCCGGTCGGCCAGGATGCCGCCGATCGGCGGGCCGCACATGCCGGCGACGAGGATCGCCCCGACGAAGACGGCCATGCCGCGGGTGCGCTGGCGCGAACTGGTCGAATCGATGACGAAGCCCTGGGCTGCGACGAAGACGAAGGCGAAGCCGACGGCGGTGACGGCGCGGGCGATCGTCAGGCCGAGCAGGTCGAAGGCGAAGGCGGTCGCGACATAGCCGGCCGCGCCAAGCGCCGCGCCGGTCATCATCGCCCGCCTGCGGCCGGTGCGCTCCGTCACCGTGCCGAGCAGCGGCTGGGCGAGCGCGACGATTGCCAGGAAGACGACCATCGGCAGGCTGATCACCACCTCAGGCGACAGGCCGGCGATCGGCGAAGACAGGCGCTGGATATAGATCGGCAGGAACGGGCGGGTCAGTTCCTCGGCCAGCATGAAGACGAAGAGCGGCGCACGCACGGCAACCACGGTGACGGGCGAGGCGCCGAACAGTTCGCCGAGCCGGTACTGCTTGCGCAGCGTACCGAGCGCTGCCTCGACCACCGCGTCGCCGCGCCGGCGTGCCGCCGAGAGCGCCGATCGGAACCGCTCCGTCAGCGCGTTAAGCCGGGCATCGAACCGGCCGGCCAGCCGGCCGAAGACGCTTGCCGCCTCGACCGGCTGATGGGCGCTCAGATCGCCGCGCCTGAGCGACTGCAGGCGCAGTTCCATGCCCTCGATCGCACCGTAAACGCCAACGCCGAAGCTGATATAGACCAGTTCCAGCGCGACCAGCGCGGTGACCACCATGACGATCGCCAGGTCGATCCAGAGCCTGTAGACGACGCTGCTCGCATAGGCCGGATCGAGGTCGATGACGACCTGGACGGACGTATCCGCAGCGTCTGCGCCTGTGTCTCCCGGCGTGATCGGAACCCGCGCGCCCTCAAGCGCTGTCCCGGTGCCGGCCGCATAGAGCGGTTCGCCGTCCGGGCCGAGGATCGCGATCCGCGACAGGCCGACATTCTTCTCGACGACGCCGGACAGGTAGGTGTCGAGCCCCACCAGTTCATTGAGCGGGATACCGACGGCGAGCCCGCGCTCGACGAGGCTTGCCACCGATCGGGCGGCCGTCTCCGCCTTCTGGCCGATTTCCGGGACGATCAGGTCCTCGGCGCGGTCGGCGGTGCGGAAGGAGACGAAGGCCAGGACGGCGACCAGCACCACGACCAAGGCAAAGGAGAGATGAAACCGGATGCTGTTCATTGCCCGCCTGTCCCCTCTGGTCCGCCGTCAGGTTGCCCGGGAGGGCGGCTGATCGCCGTCCAGTTCGTCGATCGCCCGGTCGGCGGCGTCGATCATGTCGGCCTGCGCATGCTCGACGGCCTGGATCGCGCGGCTATGCAGGCGCCTGAGGACGAGAAAGGCGGCCAGGCAGCCGACGAGAACGGCAAACAGGCCGGCCGGCAGCGCGTCGGCCAGCACCGCCCGGCCGAAGTGGTCGATGCTTTCGGTCGGCTTGCGCGAATCGTAGTGGACGTGCAGCGCGGCCACCGGGGCGCCGAAATCGTTGGTCACGGTCCGGGAGATCTCGAAGCCGCCTTCCTCCGGCTCCCGCGCGCCGCGCCGGGCCGGATCGCTGCTGAACAGGATGACGCCGTCGGTGCCGGCCACGTCGATCGCCTCGATCAGCGGATCGGCTTCGGCAAGCCGGTTCAGAAGCGCCGGCAGGGTCACCTGTTCAGCCGGCGGAATGCCAAGCGAAACGGCGGAATAGACATTGGCCTGAAGATCGTCGAGGACCATCTCCATGCGGGAATCGATCAGGTCGAGATAGGCGCCGCGGACGCCGGAATAGTTCATATAGGCGCCGAGCGCCATGGCAAAGCCGACGATGACGGCGAACAGCGGCAGGGTCCTGAGCGCGAGCTTCAGCATAGCCGGATCATAAAACCATCGTCGCCCAGCGGAAGCTCGGGCGGGTTTTTCAGCGAATCGCAGATACTGACCATGCGCTATGTCATAAGCCGTGCCGGGCCCGGATGCCAGCGATCCAGGCGGGAAGATGGCCACGATATGGCGGATATGGGGCTTAACCGGGACGGCCTCCGGTTTTCATGATACCCGTTACGGGATCACCCGACCGTCACCGGATTCGCGTTTTAAGAGGACGACCGAACGACCGCCATGTCGCCTGTATCCCGAACCATCGCGGTCCTCGCGCTGATCACCGTCGCCGGGCTTGGCCTGTCGGCGCTGCTGATCGCGGAGACGATCGATCGCCTTCGGGTGCGGGTGGTCGAGACCAATATCGACTTCGTCCTGACGCAGCTTCGCGAATCGGTCGAGGCCGGTGTCGGCCTTGGCCTGGAGCTCGACGAGTTGCGCATTGCCCAGGACCTCGTCGAACGCGCCCGCATCGGCGACCGCAACATCCTCGCCGTCGAGATCTTCGATCCCGCCGGCGTGTCGGTCTACAACACGGACCGGGGCAGCATCGGCGAACCGGTGATCGACGACTGGCTCGAGGCGATCCGCCTGCGCGATCACAGCCGGCGCTGGCAACTGGACCAATCGGACGTCATCGTCTTCGGCGACGAGATCCGCAACGATTTCAGCCAGCCGGTCGGACAGGTGGCGGTGCAGTTGTCCGGCGATGCCCATGTCATGCCCTCGGGGCGCCCGCTGGAGACGATCCTGCCGCGCCTCGGCGCGCTTGCGCTGCCGGCCGTGCTGGTCACCGTGCTGGTCGCGCTTTTGGCCTTTTCCCGCGCGACGGCGGATCTGCGCGCGGTCGCGCGACGGCTTGGCGGAGCGGGAGCCCCGCCGGGCGCCCATGATGCCCTGGAAAAGACGGCACTCGCGATGACCGTGGCGATCGAGGCGCGGGTGGAGCGGGTCGAGGCGGCGACCGGCCAGGTGCGCGCGCTTGACGAGAGCGAGGACGCCGATGCGCCGGCCTGACAAGCGGCGCGACCTCGTGATCGCCGCGTGCATGGGCGTGGTGATGGCGATCGTGATCGGCATCGGCGGCAGCCTGATGCTGCGGGAGGCCGAGGACCAGGCGATCCCGGAACTCTCCACCGCCATCCGCGCCGGCACCGATGCCGTCGGCCAGGCCGTCGCCGACCTGATCGGCAAGGGGCTCGGCTACGGTATCCCGCTTGAGGATCTGTACGGGGTCGATGCCTATTTCGACACCATCGTGACGGGCGTGCCGACGATCGACGCCCTGGCGCTTGCCGCGCCGGACGGCGAGACGCTCTGGTCGACCAGGCCGGATGTCCAGGGAGCGTCGTTTCCGGTGATTCTGGACGGTAACACGCTTGCGACGATCGTCGTCGCGCCGGCGCCGCCCTTCTTCGGTGCCGTCGTCTTCCACCTGCGCGCCGTGTTGGCCGGGGCGGCCCTGCTGTTCGGCTTTCTCGGCGGGTGCCTCACCTATCTGGTCCTCAGCGGCTCGATCTCGGCTGGCCGCGAGCGGCTGCGGGCGTCGATGCGCGCGGTGATCGACGGAACCTATCCCTCGCGCGCCACCGTTCCCGGCAGCGGCGTCGTCGCGGACGCGATGCGCGGCTTCGAGCGTCAGCTCGCACCGCTCGAAACGGCCGTCCGGGGCCTGGAAGACGAAGTGGCGACCGTCCGGGCGATCGATTTCGACGGCAGCCTGTCGGCCAGGCTCGAGCCGATCCTGCAGCCGCTGTCGGCCGAACGGCACATCATCGAGGACGAGGATGCACCACGGAACACAGCCGCGCACAGGCTGTTCGCCGTCTGGCTGAGCGTCGTCATTCTCGGCGTCTACTGGACGGTCGCGCCCTTCGTCGCCAATTTCGCCATCGACCGGCAATGGGCCTGGGCGTCGCCGGCCTGGTGGCCGAGCCTTCCCTGGGTCGTCGAGCTCGCCGTTGCCGTTACCGTCTTCGCGCTTGCCCGGACGCTTGCGCCCAACATCCGGCCGCTCGCCGCCTTCGCCGGCCTGCTGGCGACCGGGGCCGCCTGCGCCTCGGTCTATGTCATCCGCGACTATGATCACTTCCTGCTGTCGCGCGCGGTTTCCGGCCTGGGGCTCGGGCTTGCCGTCGCGGCGATGACCACCGGCCGCGGCACCGTTCTGCGCGATCGCTCCGTCGCCGCGATGCTGGTCATCGCCGTTCTGATCGCCGGTCCGCTGCTTGGCGGCCTTTTGGGCGAGGCGATCGGCCGGCGCATGAGTTTCCTGTCGACGGGCGTTGCGCTGATGGTGCTGGCCTTCCTGACGCTGTCGATCCGCTGGCCGGCCCTGTCGCCGAATATCGGGCCAGATACTGGGAGGCGTCTGCGGATCGGCGACCTCAGCGGACGGGCCGCCGGGGCGGGCGTCGCGATCGGTGTCACCGCGCTGGTGCTGCTGCCCGCCGGGGTCGGCTACGACGCGTATTTCGCCGGCGGCGCGCTTATCGGCGTGATCGGGCTGGCCGCCCTGCTGTCGCCGGCGATGTGGCAGCCGCTTGCCGCCGTCCTGATCCTCGCCGGCCTGGCGGTGCTGTCGCTTGCGCCGGAGGCCGGCCAGCCGGTCGCACTCTACGGGGCGATGGCGGCCGGATGCGCCCTGCTTGGCGCCGGCGCCGCCGGGTTTGTCCGCCGGGCCTTTGTGCATCGGGCTCGGAAACGGCTGCCGGCGATGCTGATTTCGCTCGCGACCGGCCTCGGGCTCGGGGCCGCGGCAGCCAGTTTGTCGGACAGCCTTACCCTGCCGCCGCTGGCGATCCCCGCCGGTTTTGCCGTGCTCCTGTCGCTTCTCGACCTGCCCGGGCGCAGGACGCCTGGCCGGCAACCGGATCCGAGGTAAGCGATGTTGCTGCGCAGCCGGATCATCCTGCTCGTCTCGATCGTCTTCGTCGTCACCTTCGGCGGGCTGATCCTTGTCGGCCTGCAGCGTGAACGGCTGGCCGAGGAGCCGTTCGCCGAAATCGCAATCAACGGCACCGAGGCGCTGTGGCAGGAGACCCTCGGCCAGACCACCAACGCGCTGGAGGCCGTGGCCGACGAGATCGCCGCCGACCGCGACCTCGCCGAGGCGATCGGCGCGCGCGACATCTCGAGGGACGGCTCCGGCGACGTGTCACGGATACAGACGCTCGGCGCAAGCCTGGCAACGCCTCTGATCGCGGCGGGCTCCTTGAGCGACGTGCAGATCCTCGAACCCGACGGCCGGATGCTGTTCGCGGGCTCCGACATCGCCGAACCGACACGCCTGCTCGATCTCGGCACGATCCGCGCGGTCTCGGCGGGCGCGCGGCTGGGCGGCATCCGGCAGGTCTCCTCCGACCGGTTCCGCGTCATCGTGGCACGACCCTACCACGCCTCCGCCGGTGAGCCGCTGGTGCTGGCGGTCGCCGCGCCGGTCTCCCAGTCGCTCGATGCATTTTCGCAGGCGCTTGAGGCCGAAACCGTGCTGTTCAACACGCGCGGCCGGCTGATCGAGGGCCCGCGTCCGGAGCTTTGGGCGCCGCTCGGGCTGATCCTGCCGCAGCGCCGCGCCACGGTGACCGAAATCCGCCAGGACGGGCGGATCTATTCCGTCACCTCGGTACCGCTTGCCGATCTCGCCGCCGGGTCCGCCGGTCTGCTCGTCACCGCGCAGGATGCCACCGAGAGCCTCGCCGCGCTCGACCGGCTGACCGTCTGGACGGTCGTGGCGATGGCCGCGGCGCTGATCGCGATCCTGACCGGACTGAACTTCTACCTGCGCGCGGCCTTTCGCCCGCTGAACCAGGCCGTCGGCGTGCTGGGCGCCCTGTCGCGCGGCGATACGGCGGCCAGGCTCACCAAGCAGTCGGAAGACGAGATCGGCATGATCGCCGAGGCGGTCGGCGGCCTGCGCCGGACCCTGATCGCCCTCAACGACGCGCGCCGGCAGCGCGAGTTGCAGCGGCGCCGACAGGAACGGTTCATCAGGCGGCAGATGGAAACGCTTGCCGGAACGCTGGAAGCCGGCGCCCGCGAGGAAGTCCTGTCCGACCTGCGCCGCATCGTCGCCGCCGCCTCGGGCCAAAACACCTCGGGCCAAACGGGCGCGGATGAAAATCCAACCGACGACGGGTCCGAGAAGTCGGGAGCCGAGACGTCCGGAGCCGGCACGTCCGTCGGGCAGCTCATCCGCGACGACGACCAGCTCGGCCCCCTGGCCGCCGTCCTGCAGCAGATGTCCGGCCGCGTGGTCGAGCAGCACCGGCGGCTGTCGGAACTGGTCAACCGGCTGCGCGAGGCGCTGGTGCGCGAGACCGAACTGGCGAGCCTGCAACAGGAACTGTCGATCGCCCGCGACCTTCAGCACTCCGTCCTGCCGGTCGATTTTCCCGACGAGGCGCGCTACGCCATCTACGGGCAGATGGAAGCCGCCCGCCAGGTCGGCGGCGACTTCTACGATTTCTTCGACTGCGGCGGCGGCCGGATCGCCGTGGTGATCGCCGACGTCTCCGGCAAGGGCGTGCCGGCGGCCTTCTTCATGGCGATCTGCCGGACGCTCTTGAAGACGATCGCCCTGTTCGAGGCCGATCCGGCCCGCTGCGTGCGGCAGCTCAACGACCTTCTCAGCAGCGACAACGAGCAATTGATGTTCGTGACGCTGTTCTTCGGCATCTTCGATCCCGATAGCGGCCATATCCGCTGCGTCAACGCGGGCCACAATCCGCCGTTCGTGGTGGCTGCGGACGGCTCCGTCAAAGCCCTGCCGCAGAGCGAGGACATGGGCATCGGCGTGATGGAGGATATCGACTTCACCGATGTCGGCTTCGAGCTTGAGCCGGGCGAGCGCCTGGTGCTCTATACCGACGGCGTGACCGAGGCCTTCAATCCGGATGGCGAAGCCTATGGCGAGACGCGCTTCATCGCGGAAATGGCCGAAAGCGCCGCGATGCCGCCGAAAACCGCGACGCAGGCGATGGTCGAGGCGATCCACCGCTTCGAAGCCGGCGGCGACCAGTCCGACGACATCACCTTCCTGATCCTCCAGCGCAAGGGCTGAGGCGGCTTAGGGCCTGTTGAGTATCAGGACTGCGGTGTCGGTTTGGCCAGTTTTGTTCGATTTCGTGCTCTGAGGAGGCAGGACATGCCGGGCATATTCAACGACGAAGAGTGCGAAAGCGGGCGAAACTGGCCAAATCCCTGCGGGACGAGGCCCATTTCACCGCTGGACAGCGTTGCGAACCGCTTGAAGTGGCCTGCACTGCGGCACGCTTCGCGCCTTGCCAGCAGCAAAATGGGCCACGCCGACGCCACAGTCCTGATACTCAACAGACCCTAGGACGCTATGCGTCCGAAAGGACGATCAGCAGGTCCTTGGCGTCGATCTGGTCGCCGGCGCCGACCAGCACCTCCTCAACCGTGCCGTCACGCTCGGCATGCAGCGCGGTTTCCATCTTCATCGCCTCGATCGACAAAAGCACGTCACCGGCTATCACCGGCTGCCCGGCGCTCACCGCAACGCCGGAAACGACGCCCGGCATCGGCGCGCCGACATGGGCATCGTTGCCGGGCTCGGCCTTGCGCCGCACCGCCGCACCGGCAGCCCCATGCGCCCGGTCCGGCACCTTGACTCGGCGCGGCTGGCCGTTCAGCTCGAAGAACACCGTGACCATGCCCTTCTCGTCCGCCTCGCCTTTCGCCAGGCAACGGATCACCAGGGTCTTGCCGCGCTCGATATCGACGAAGATCTCGTCCTCCGGCTCCATGCCGTAGAAATAGACCGGCGTCGGCAGCACGCTGACCGGGCCATAGGTCTCCTGGGCCTGGACGAAATCGCTGAAGACCTTGGGATACATCAGCCAGGCGGCGAATTCGAACTCGGTCGCGTCACGGCCGAGCGTTTCCGACAGGCCGGCGCGGTCGGCATCGAGGTCGGCATCGGCGAGCAGCGAGCCGGGCCTGACCGTGATCGGCGCCTCGCCCTTCAGCACCTTGGCCTGGAGGGCTGTGGGCCAGCCGCCGGGCGGCTGGCCGAGATCGCCATGCAGCATCGCGACGACGGAGTCCGGGAAGGCGATGTCCTTGTCGGGGTCCTCGACATCGGCGACGCTCAAGTCCTGGCTCACCATCATCAGCGCCATGTCGCCGACGACCTTGGAGGACGGCGTCACCTTGACGATGTCGCCGAACATCCGGTTGACGTCGTGATAGGCGCGGGCGACCTCGTGCCAGCGGGTCTCCAGACCCAGCGAACGGGCCTGTTCTTTAAGATTGGTGAACTGGCCGCCCGGCATCTCGTGCAGATAGACCTCGGAGGCCGGCCCCTTCAGGTCGCTCTCGAAGGCTGCGTATTGGGTGCGCACCGCCTCCCAGTAGAACGAGATCCGCCGCACCCAGTCCATGTCGAGGCCGGGATCGCGCTCGGAGCCGGACAGCGCTTCGACGATCGAGCCGAGACAGGGCTGCGAGGTGTTGCCGGACAGCGCGTCCATCGCCGCATCGACGGCGTCGACACCGCTCTCGACGGCCGCCAGCACGGTCGCCGCCGAAATGCCGGAGGTGTCGTGGGTGTGGAAGTGGATCGGCAGGTCGGTCGCCTCGCGCAGCGCCTTGAAAAGCACCCGCGCCGCGCCGGGCTTCAACAGCCCGGCCATGTCCTTGATCGCGATGATATGGGCGCCGGCCCGTTCGAGTTCCTGCGCGAGCCCGACATAGTAGTTCAGATCGTATTTCGCCCGGTCGGGATCGCCGATGTCGCCCGTATAGCAGATCGTCGCCTCGCAGAGCCGGTCCGCCTCGCAGACCGCGTCCATCGCGACCCGCATGTTCTCGACCCAGTTCAGGCAGTCGAAGACGCGGAACAGGTCGATGCCGCCGTCCGCCGCCTGTTTGACGAAATGGCGCACGACATTGTCGGGATAGTTGGTGTAGCCAACGCCGTTCGCCCCGCGCAGCAGCATCTGGAGGAGCAGGTTCGGGGCGCCCTCGCGGACAAGGGCGAGCCGCTCCCACGGGTCCTCGGTCAAAAACCGCATCGCGACGTCGAAGGTCGCCCCGCCCCAGCATTCAAGCGACAGGAGCTGCGGCAGCGCGCGGGCATAGACGCCGGAAATGCGAGCGATGTCGAAGGTGCGCATGCGGGTCGCCAGCAGCGACTGGTGGCCGTCGCGCATGGTCGTGTCGGTCAGGAGGATCCGGTCCTGGTCGCGCATCCATCCGGCAAAGCCCGCCGGTCCCAGATTATCGAAGACCTGTTTCGTCCCGTCCGGCACCGGCGCGTCGACATAGGGCAGTTCGGGTGCTGCGGCGTCGGCTGCCGGGCGCGGCCGGGCGCGCGTCTCGGGATGGCCGTTGACCGACACGTCGGCCAGATAGTTGAGCAGCTTGGTCGCCCGGTCCTGGCGCTTCACTTCGAAGAACAGTTCGGGCGTCTCGTCGATGAAGCGGGTCGTGTAGGAGGCGTCGCGGAATTTCGGGTGGGCGATGATCGCCTCGAGGAAGGTCAGATTGGTGGCGACGCCGCGAATGCGGAATTCGCGCAGCGCACGGTCCATCCGCCGGCAGGCCTCCTCCGGCGTCGGCGCCCAGGCGGTGACCTTTTCCAACAGCGGATCGTAGTAGCGGGTGATGACCGCGCCGGAATAGGCGGTGCCGCCGTCGAGCCGGATGCCGAAGCCGGTCGCGCCGCGATAGGCGGTGATGCGGCCGTAGTCGGGAATGAAGTTCTGCTCGGGATCCTCGGTGGTGATCCGGCATTGCAGGGCATGGCCGTTCAGGCGGATATCGGCCTGGGCGGGAACGCCCGATGCCGGCGTGCCGATCGCCGCGCCCTCGAGGATGTGGATCTGCGCCTTGACGATATCGACGCCGGTCACCTCCTCGGTCACCGTGTGCTCGACCTGGATGCGCGGGTTGACCTCGATGAAATAGAAGGCGCCGGTATCGGCATCCATCAGGAACTCGACCGTGCCGGCCCCGACATAGTCGGTCGCCTCGGCGATTTTCCGGGCATAGCCGCACAGTTCGGCGCGTTGCGCTTCGTCGAGGTAAGGCGCGGGCGCCCGCTCGACGACCTTCTGGTTGCGGCGCTGGATCGAGCAATCGCGCTCGAACAGGTCGACGACGGTGCCGTGGGTGTCGCCGAGGATCTGCACCTCGACATGGCGGGCGCGCTCGACGAGCTTTTCCAGATAGACCTCGTCCTTGCCGAAGGCGGCCTTGGCCTCGCGTTTCGCCTCCCTCACCTCGCGGGCGAGATCGTCGGCGGAGCGGATCGCCCGCATGCCGCGCCCGCCGCCGCCCCAGGAGGCCTTCAGCATGACGGGAAAGCCGATCTCGGCGGCCATCGTAGCGACCGCCTCCATGTCGTCGGGCAGCGGTTCCGTCGCCGGCACGACCGGCACGCCGACTTCGATGGCGAGATTGCGGGCGGCGACCTTGTTGCCCAGCCGGCGCATGGTCTCAGGCGTCGGGCCGATGAAGGTGATGCCGTGCTCGGCGCAGGCCTCGGCGAATTCCGGGCTTTCGGACAGAAGGCCATAGCCCGGGTGGATCGCATCGGCGCCCGACTGCCGGGCGACCCGGATCACCTCGTCGATCGACAGGTAGCTCTCGATCGGTCCGAGATCGCGGTCGAGATGGGGACCGCGTCCGACCTGATAGGACTCGTCGGCCTTGAAGCGGTGCAGCGCGTATTTGTCTTCCTCGGCCCAGATCGCGACGGTTCTGATGCCCAGCTCATTGGCGGCGCGAAAGACGCGGATGGCGATTTCGGACCGATTGGCGACAAGGAGTTTTCTGACGGCCAAGGGAGGCTCCGGGGTCTGGGGGTCGGATCTGCGGGCGCGGGCCATACGCAATACAGGGCGAGACCGCGCAGGACAACGGTTGACCGGCTGAACCGGCCCGGTCCCGACGTTAGAGGGTCGTGCCGAGATGGCCGGCGAATTCCGCCCGGATCGCCGGCCCGTTCCAGTCGATCGCGCCCTGATAGCCGCTCACCATGCGGCGATCGCCGTCGAGCAGGACCGTGCTCGGGAAGCCGCGCAGGCGGAAGACATCGCCTGTCCGCCCGGTCGGGTCCTGATAGCTTTCGAGCGCAACGAGCCCCAGATCGTCATGCAGAAAGCGGTCGACGACCGCGTAATCACCGGCATCGATGGAGATCAGGACAAGCCTGTCACCGAGCCCCGCGCGGCCAAGGTCACCGGCGAAACGGGCAATCTCCGGCATTTCGGCGCGGCACGGCGCGCACCAGGTCGCCCAGACATGGACGATCGCCGGCCCGTCGGGCAGGACGCGCGACAAGGAGGCGCCGGCCGTTGCATCCTTGCGCAGATTGAGCCCGCGCAGGTTGACCGGGATCGGGGTCGTATAGCCGAGGATCGTCTGGGCCTTTGCCGATCCCGCCGGCGCGAGGATCGAACCGCACAGGCCCGCGGCAAATCCGCGTCTGGTCAGGCGCATCGGGCGCTTCCTCCGCTGAGACAACTCGCGGCGGAGGCTACGCGATCATTCGTTCATGGTCAGCAATTCGTAGCTCGCGACCTGTTCACGATTTTGATTGATCAGCGCGACGTCCCAGCGCACCTCGCCATACTGGGCGTTGCGGCGGGTCTTCTCCTTCACCGTCAGGCGCACGCGGATCGTGTCGCCGGGGCTCACCGGCTTCTGGAAGCGCAGGTTGTCGAGGCCGTAATTGGCGAGCACCGGGCCGGGATCGGGATCGACGAACAGGCCGGCCGCGAAGCTCAGCAGCAGGTAGCCATGGGCGACGCGGCCGGGGAAGAACGGATTGGCGGCGGCCGCCTCCTCGTCCATATGGGCATAGAACGTATCGCCGGTGAAGTTGGCGAAATGCTCGATATCGGCAAGCGTCACCTCGCGGGCATCCGTGTGGATCGTCTCGCCGATCTGAAGATCGTCGAACCTGGTGCGGAACGGATGGACCCTGGCCTCGATCTCCGGCGCGCCGGGCACCCAGGATCCCGTGATCGCCGTCAGGATCTCCGGCGAGCCCTGGATGGCGGTGCGCTGCATATAGTGCAGCACGCCGCGCACGCCGCCCATCTCCTCGCCTCCGCCGGCCCGGCCGGGACCGCCATGGACCATATGCGGCAGGGGCGAGCCGTGGCCGGTCGCCTCCTTGCCGGTGTCGCGGTTGGCGAAGTAGAGCCGGCCGTGATACGCGCCGGCACCCAGCGCCACATCACGGGCGACCGCCGGGTCATGCGTGAAGACGGAGGCGACGAGGCTGCCCTGCCCGCGGTTTGCCAGCGCAACCGCGTGGTCGAGATCGCGGTAACCCATCACCGTGGAGACCGGGCCGAAGGCCTCGACCGAATGGACGACCGTTGCGGCATCCGGGTCGGCGCAGCGGAACAGCATCGGCGGCACGAAGGCGCCCTTGTCCGGATCGGCGCCGTCGACGTCGAGCCGGTCGGGATCGCCGAACACCCGGTCGCATTCGCGCCCGATCAGCGCAGCCTTTTCCAGAACATCCGCCCGCTCATCGCGGCTTGCCAGTGCGCCCATCCGCGTCGTCTCAAGCGCCGGATCGCCGATCACCGTCTTCGCGAGCTTCTCCGACAGGGCCTCGATCACCGCGCCCTGCCGGTCGTCGGGCACGATGATGCGGCGGATGGCGGTGCATTTCTGGCCCGCCTTGACCGTCATCTCCTTGACCACCTCGCGGACGAAAGCGTCGAATTCCGGCGTTCCGGGCGCCGCATCCGGCCCGAGGATGGTGGCGTTCAGGCTGTCCTGCTCGGCGACGAAGCGCACGGCGTTCTCGACGAGATTGGCTTTCGACCGCAGCATCGTCGCGGTGTCGGCCGACCCGGTGAAGCTGACCACGTCCTGGCCGCCGAGTTGGTCGAGCAGGTCGCCGGTGCCGCCGGCAACGAGCTGGATCGCGCCGTCGGGGACAATCCCGCTGTCGATCATCAGCCGGAAGCAGGCCTCCGTCAGATAGGCGGTCGCGGTCGCCGGCTTGACGATCGCCGGAACGCCCGCGAGCAGCGTGGGGCTAAGCTTTTC
Source organism: Tepidamorphus sp. (assembly GCA_028280885.1). Classification (GTDB taxonomy): domain Bacteria; phylum Pseudomonadota; class Alphaproteobacteria; order Rhizobiales; family Tepidamorphaceae; genus Microbaculum. Next base: position 144,573 of record JANQKY010000045.1, on the reverse strand, counting down.
CAGCATGCCCCAGACGGGGAAGTTGAAGGCGTTGATATGGACGGCGACGCCCTGAAGCGGCGTGCAGATATGCCGGCCGAGAAAGCTGCCGGAGCGCGACAGGGGTTCGATCCCGCCGTCGACATAGACATGGCCGTCCGGCATTTCGCGGCGGCCCTTGGAGGAATAGACGAACAGGGTGGCGATGCCGCCATCGATGTCGATCATCGAATCGGGCTTGGTCGCGCCGGTCTGGTAGGACAGCGTGTAGAGGGTCTCGCGCCGCTCGTTCAGATATTGCGCGAGGCTCTTTAAGCGATGGGCGCGCTCGTGGAACGTCATGGCGCGCAGCGCCGGCCCGCCGACGGAGCGGGCATGGTCCGCCATCGCAGCGAAATCGACGGCGCCGGACCCGGCCTCGGCGATCACCTCGCCGCTCACCGCGCTCAGGATCGGCCGTGCATCGACCGGCGCGACCCAGGCGCCGCTCGCGAAACTCTCCAATCGCATGATGCCCACGGGCTCGATCTCCTTTTACCAAGATATCCGAAGAAACAACGCCTTCGAATGTTCATCCAAGACTATCAGTCGTCATCCCGGCCCCTCGGATCCGGCCTTTGGCCGGTCCAAGGACAGGCTCCGCGCAGCCGGAGAGCCGGGATCGGGGAGCCCCGGCCTCGCGACCGAAACGACCAGGATGCGCCCGGGTTCCCCGATCCCGGATAGCCGCAAGCGGCTTCCGGGATGACGAGGGAGAGATCGGTGATGATCCACCACGCAGCCCCGCGGAGCATCGACAAACATCCATCCCGCTCCATCCAACCCGCCGCATCGCTCACCCAAGCCGCGCCGGCAGGGATGCGAAGCCCCGGAACCGCACGCGGCCGCCGCGCACCGGGGTCTCGCCGATCTCGAAATCCGGGAAGCGCTTCAGGAACCGGCCGATCGCGATGCGGCCCTCCAGCCGGGCAAGCGACAGGCCGGCGCACAGATGCGGCCCCCAGCCGAAGGCAAGGTGCTTGTTCGGGGCGCGGCTCAAGTCGAGCCGGTCGGGATCGGGAAACTGCGCCGGATCGCGGTTCGCCGCGCCGATGCACAGGGTGATGTCGGTATCGGGCGCGATCGTGACCCCGCCGATCTCGACCTCCTCCGTCGTCAGCCGGTTGCCGAGCTGGTTTGAGCTTTCAAAGCGCAGGAACTCCTCGATCGCCGGCTTGATCAGGCCCGGATCGTTGAGCAGGCGCCGGCGCTCGTCTGGCCAGTCGCAGAGCAGGTTCAGCCCGTTGCCGATCAGGTTGGTGGTCGTCTCGTGGCCGGCATTGAGCAGGAAGATGCAGTTCTGGACGAGCTCGACATGGGTCAGGTGCTCGCCGCGATCGCCCTGAAGCAGGCGGGTCAGCACGTCGGTTGCCGGATCGCCCGGATGCTTGCGCCGGTCGGCGATCAGGTCGTCGAGATAGGCCGAGAAGTCCGACACCGCGCGGTTGCCGATGTCGAGCTGTTCCTGCGTCAACACCGGCTCGAGCGCGCCGAGGATCGCCAGCGACCAGCCGCGCAAAGGTCCGCGGTCGGCATGCGGCACGCCGAGCAGGTTGCCGATGATTTCGATCGGAATGGCCGAGGCGAAATCCTCGATCAGGTCGACCTCGCCCTTCTCCGCCATCTTATCGATCAGGCGATCGACCAGGTCGATCAGGCCGGGTTCCATCTGGGCGATCGCCTTCGGCGTCAGCGCGCTGACGATGATCGAGCGGACGCGGGTGTGCAGCGGCGGATCGTTGAAGACCAGGCTGGTGGTGTGGTGCACATAGAGCGGCGTGTCGCCGTATTTCGGCCGGAACGGGATCTTCTTGTCCGACGAAAAGCGCTTGGTGTCGCGGTAGACCGTCACCAGGTCGGCATAGCGCGACAGGAACACCGAGCCGTCGTCGAACTGCTTGACGGGCGCGAATTCGAGCAGCGCCCGATAGGTCGGATAGGGATCCTGCGCGAAGGCGGGATCGAGGTCGCGCGGATCGAACTGGCTTGCCAGCGTCCTGTCGGGGCTCTCATGCGCCATCGCCGCCCCCGCTACATGCTGTTGGGCAGGACGAGGACCAGCCAGGGCACGAAGACGAGCAGCGCCAGGCGAACGATGTCGACCAGCCAGAACGGCGTCACACCGCGAAAGATCGTCCCCGTCGAGACGTCCTGGACGACCCCCTTCAGGACGAAGACATTCAGGCCGACCGGCGGCGTTATCAGGCTGATCTCGGTGACGACGACGACGATGATGCCGAACCAGACCGGGTCGAAGCCGAGGCTGACCACCAGCGGGAAGAAGATCGGCACGGTCAGGAGCAGCATCGACAGGCTTTCGAAGATGCAGCCGAGCGCGACATAGATCAGAAGGATCAGCAAAAGCACGACGATCGGGCTGACACCGGCCTGATCGACGAGCGCCAGCAGGGCCTCGGGCAGGCCGGCGATATTGACGAAGTTGGAGAAGATCCAGGCGCCGATCAGCACGCTGAACAGGCTCGCCGTCGTCAGCGAGGTCTCGATCAGCACCTGCTTGATGTCGGCGAATTTCAGCCCGCCTCTGAACAGCGCGATCAGGAAGGCGCCCATCGCGCCCATGCCGGCGGCCTCGGTCGGCGAGAAGGTCAGGTGGATCGGCCAGAAATTGAGCGCGCCGTAGAGACCGCCGATCACCAGGAGGAACAACAGCAGCACCGCCCAGACGCCGCGCAGGGCGGCGATACGCCCGGCCCAGTCGGTCCGCTCGCCGGCGGGGCCGGCATCCGGATTGCGCGACACGGTGAAGCGCACCGCGACCAGATAGAACAGGATGCCGAGCATGCCGGGGATGATGCCGGCGATGAACAGCTTGCCGATGCTGGTTTCGGTCAGGAGGCCGTAGATCACCAGGATGACGCTCGGCGGGATCAGGATGCCGAGCGTGCCGCCGGCGGCGATCGAGGCGGTCGACAGCGAATCGGCATAGCCGTAGCGGCGCATCTGCGGCATCGCCACCTTCGACATGGTCGCGGCCGTTGCCAGCGAAGAGCCGCAGATCGCCGAGAAGCCGCCGCAGGCGACGATCGTCGCCATCGCCAGGCCGCCGCGGAAATGGCCGAGAAAAGCGTAGGAGACCTGATAGAGCTCGCGGCTCAAGCCACCCTTGTTCACGAACAGGCCCATCAGGATGAACATCGGCACGACCGACAGGCCGTAGTCCTGGGCGGTGTCGATCAGCAGGCGTCCGGACATCGAGATCGCGCCGCGAAAGCTCGTTTCGTAGGCGAAGCCGACCATGCCGACGAGCCCCATCGCGAAGGCGATGGGCAGGCGCAGCATGACGAGGATGAGGACGGCGGCAAAGCCGATCAGCGATACGAGCATGACGTCAGTCCGCGTCCATTTCCGTTGTGCTGACGGCGACCGGGTCGCCGATCCGCATCGATTCCGGCGCGAGCAGATCGATCAGACCGCGCAGCAGCAGCACGATCGCGGTGACCGCCGTTGCGGTCGCGATGAAATAGGCGGTGTAGAATTGCGGGATGCCGAGATACTCGGTGAGGTCGCCATAGTCGCGCGCGCGCTCGGCGAGCTTGAAGGCCTGGCGGGCCGGCCAGAACAGCATCGCCCCGCAGAGCAGGTCGACGGCGACGTTGCGCAGACGCGCCGCCCAGCCGCGAAAGAAATTGTCGAGCAGGTCGACGGCGATATGGCCGCCGCGCGCGGAAATGATCGGCAGCGAGGCGAACACGATGATCGCCATGCAGATCCGGGTCAGTTCGGTCGCCGCCTCGATCGGGCTGTCGAAGGCGCTGCGCAGGACGACGTCGCAGAACGTCATGACCATCAGGAAGAACAGGGCAGCGGCCGCGACCCAGGAAGGCAGCCGGGCGGCAACGCGCCCGAAATCGACCAGTCTTTCCGCCAGTGAGCGCTTCATCGTAACGACTTCAGGTCATATCCGTTGGGAAAGGTCGGTGATCCGGTTAAGGCAAGCCCGGCGACGTGAAGGCCGCCGGGTCATTGTTTTTCGGTCAAAAGCCTGGAGGGCTTATCCGTTCAGCTGCCCGACTTCATCGTTTCGGCGATGTAGTCGCGGGCGGCCTTGGCATCGACGCCCTTGGCGTTCGCCTCGTCGATCACCTTGGCGGTCACCTGATCGGCGATCGGCCCATAGGCGGCGACATCTTCCTTGCTTGCCTGATTGATCGCGTTGTCGGGCGTGTTGAGCGTCAGCTCGCGGCCGATTTCGTCGATCTCGTCCCAGATCGCGCCGGTCGACTGGCTGATCGGCAGGCCGAAGACCTCCTCCTCGAGTGCCTTCTGGATGTCCTCGGGCAGGTCGTTGAAGGTGTCCTCGTTCATGATGTAGGCGAACGAGCCGCGATACAGGCCGCCGGGGATTTCATAGACGTTCTGCGCGACCTCGTTGAGCTTGAAGCCCTTGCGGCCTTCCAGCGGCATGACGACGCCGTCGGCGGCCTTGGAGGCCAGCGTCTCGTAGACCTTCGGGGCGGGCACCTGGATGCCGGTGGCCCCCAGCGCCGCGCCGACATCGCCGCCGACACCGCCGGGAACGCGGATCTTCATACCCTTGATCTCATCAAGCGAGGAGACCTTCTTTTCCGACTGAAGCTGCGCGGGCCCGTGCGTGTGCAGGCCGACCAGCTTGACGCCGCGATGCTCGTTGGCGTCCTTGAGATATTTCTCATACGCCTTCCAATAGGCCGCCGAGGCGGCTTCCGCGTTGCCCTCGTAGCCGGGCAGCTCGATCAGCTTGGTTGTGACGAAGCGGCCGGGCTGATAGCCGTGGAAGATCACGCTCATATCGGCGGCACCGTCCTGGACCAGGTCGAACTGGGCCGGCGGCGGGGCGAGGCCGAGCTTGATCTCGGCCGTCACGCGGCCGTCGGTGGCGTCCTCGATCCGCTTGATGAAGTTCGGCCACATCTTGGCGTTCAGGCCGTGCGTCGGCGGGGCCCAGCTGGAAATCGTCAGGGTGTATTCCGGCTCGGCGCTGGCCGGTCCGGCAACCGCAAGGGTTGCGGCGGCGATGCCGATGGTTGCGAATTTGGTAAGCGCGTTCATTGCGATCCTCCCGATAGCAGTGTGTCGGCGCGCAAAGCCGTGGAACCCGGCCGCGACGCGTTATGGTCGCGCGGCGCCGGTTTCGCTCTTTAAGACACCGGCGGGCCGGGCGCCGATCCAGTGGCTCCCCGAACGCGTCCGGCTGTCGGTTGAATTGAAGTCCGATGGCGCTGCGCAGTCCTCCCTTGGGTTTTTCGCGGATACCGGGCCCAGCGCTTCGGCCCATGCGCATCCGTCGCGACGTATTATTGACCGGCCGGTCGGTTTATGCAAGTCTCTTTGTCGCACCGCGATGTTCGTTGCGAATGAAACCGTTGTCAATCAGGCATGTCGGAGGAGCCGAGCAAATGCTGACTTGTCCGGCAGACGGACAGGCCCGATTGACGCAGCGGGCAGAACGGCATGGGGCCGAGGGAAATGGGCCGAAGGAAATGGGCCGAACGATATGGGGAGAAGTTGCGCGCGATGACTGACACGATCCTGGTGGAGACCCGTGACGGCGTCACGATCGTGACGCTCAACCGGCCGGACAAGCTGAATGCGTTCAACGAAGAGATGCACCTGGAACTGCGCGCCGCGCTGACAGCGGCAGGCGACGCCCCCTCCTGCCGGGCCGTCGTTCTGACCGGCGCCGGGCGCGGCTTCTGCGCCGGACAGGACCTCGGCGCCCGCGATCCGGCGAAGATGGACGGCCCGCCCGATCTCGGGGTGACGCTGGAGACCCTCTACAACCCCCTCGTCCGGCAGATCAGGGCGCTGCAAAAGCCGGTCGTCTGCGCCGTCAACGGGGTTGCCGCCGGCGCCGGTGCCAATATCGCCTTTGCCTGCGACATCGTTCTCGCCGCCGAGAGCGCCAAGTTCATCCAGGCCTTCGCCAAGCTCGGCCTCGTTCCCGATGCCGGCGGCACCTGGCAGCTGACGCGGCGGCTCGGCGAGGCCCGCGCCAAGGCGCTTGCGCTTACCGCCGAACCGGTCACCGCCGCGCAGGCCGTCGACTGGGGCCTGATCTGGAAGGCCTGTCCCGACGAGGCGCTGATGGAGGAGGCGATGGCGCTGGCGACGCGCCTGTCGACCGGACCGACCTTCGGCTACCACCTGATCAAGGAGGCAATCCACGCCGCCGCCACCAACAGCCTCGACGAACAGCTCGATCTGGAACGCGACCTGCAGCGCCGCGCCGGCCGGTCGGAGGACTACAAGGAGGGCGTGACCGCCTTCCTCGAAAAGCGCGCGCCCAACTTCACCGGCAAGTCATGAGCATGACGATGCGGGCAAGCGACCTGACACCGGAGGACCTGGCCCGCGCCTGCGCCGCGGCGATGTGGGCAAGCGACGACTGCTCGCGCTGGATCGGCATGGAGCAGGACGATATCGGCCCGGGCCGGGCGACGCTGTCGATGACGGTCGAGAAGCACCACACAAACGGCCATGACATCTGCCATGGCGGCGTGACCTTCACGCTTGCCGATTCCGCCTTCGCCTTCGCCTGCAACAGCTACAACGCCATCACGGTCGCCCAGCACAATTCGATCACCTTCATCGCGCCGGGCCGGCTCGGCGACCGGCTGACGGCGGTTGCCCGCGAGGTCACGCGGTTCGGCCGGTCCGGCCTCTACGACGTGCGCGTCACCAACCAGGACGGCACGCTGATCGCCGAATTCCGCGGCCAGTCGCGGGCGATCAAGGGCACGCATATCCCCGAATAAACGGGCGCCGACAAGAACAGACGGTCAAGAGGTCAAGGAAACACATCATGAAGGATCTGACGCCCAAGCGCTCCGATCTCGACCCGATCGAGATCGCCTCGCGCGACGAGATCGCCGCGCTGCAGCTGGAGCGGATGAAATGGTCGCTCGCCCATGCCTATGAGAACGTGCCGTTCTACCGCCAGTCCTTCGACAACGCCGGCGTCCATCCCGATGACCTGAAATCGCTGGCAGACCTTGCGAAGTTCCCGTTCACGGTGAAGACCGACCTGCGCGACAACTATCCCTTCGGCCTGTTCGCCGTGCCGCGCGAGCAGATCATCCGCATCCACGCCTCGTCCGGCACCACCGGCAAGCCGACCGTCGTCGGCTATACCCAGAACGATATCGACACCTGGGCCAGCATGGTCGCCCGCTCGATGCGCGCCTCGGGCACGCGGCCGGGCGACATCGTCCATGTCGCCTATGGCTACGGCCTGTTCACCGGCGGGCTCGGCGCCCATTACGGCGGGGAAAAGCTCGGCTGTACGGTCGTCCCGGTCTCCGGCGGCATGACGGCGCGACAGGTGACGCTGATCGAGGATTTCCGGCCGACCACCATCATGGTGACGCCGTCCTACATGCTGGCGATCCTCGACGAGTACAAGGCGCAAGGCTACGACCCGGCCAAGAGCCCGATCGAGGTCGGCATCTTCGGCGCCGAACCGTGGACGAACGCCATGCGCGCCGAGGTCGAGGCGGCCTTCGACATGCATGCCGTCGACATCTACGGCCTGTCGGAGGTGATGGGGCCGGGTGTCGCCAATGAGTGCGTCGAGACCAAGGACGGCCTGCATGTCTGGGAGGATCACTTCTACCCGGAAGTGATCGATCCGGAGACCGGCGAGCCGGTCGAAGACGGCGAGATGGGCGAACTGGTCTTCACGACGCTCACCAAGGAAGCCCTGCCGATCATCCGCTACCGGACCCGCGACCTGACGCGCCTCCTGCCCGGCACGGCGCGCTCGATGCGGCGCATGGAAAAGATCACCGGACGCAGCGACGACATGATCATCCTGCGCGGCGTCAACGTGTTCCCGACCCAGATCGAGGAACAGCTGATGAAGGTCGAGGGCCTGAGCCCGCATTTCCAGATCGCGCTGTCGCGCGACGGCCGGATGGACAAGATGACGATCCTGACCGAGGCGGCGCCGGGCGCGGCGGGCGAGGAGGCCCGCACCGCGAACGCCAAGAGGCTCGGCCACCTGATCAAATCGGTCATCGGGGTCAGCGCCGCCGTCGAGGTCACCGATCCCGGCGGCGTCGCCCGCAGCCAGGGCAAGGCCGTGCGCGTCGTCGACACCCGGCCGAAGGACTGATCGTGGCCAGGACCCGCGCCAAGGACCATGACGCCAAGCGCGCCGAGATCATGCGGATCGCGGCGCGGACCTTTGCCGCGTCTGGCTATCACGCCACGTCGATGAGCGCGGTCGCGTCCGAATGCGGGATCTCCAAGGCGCTGGTCTATCACTACTATGACGGCAAGGAAGCGCTGCTGCACGACATCATCCGGACGCATCTTCTGAAACTGATCGCCGCGATCGACGCCGTACCCGCCGCGCCGGACCCGGAAAAGCGCCTGCATGCCCTCGTCTCGGCGCTTCTGCATGCTTATCAGGACGCCGATGCCGAGCATAAGGTTCAGCTTTCGGCGATGGAGGCCCTGCCCGCCGCCTACCGGGAGGATCTCGTGTCGCTGGAGCGCCGGCTGGTAACCGTCTTCGCCGATACCATCCGGGCGCTGAAGCCCGACCTGTTCGCCGACCGGCCGCTGCTCAAGCCCGTCACCATGTCGCTGTTCGGCATGCTGAACTGGGTCTATATGTGGTTTCGCGACGGCGGCCCGATCAGCCGCAAGGACTATGCCGATCTCGCCACCGACCTGTTCGTCAACGGCGTGCGCGCGATGGACCAGTAGCCGCGCAGCGGTTCCGAAGCCCTTGCCAATCGCGGGATAACGGACGCAAATGGCGCGATGACGCTGTCCCTGTCCGCCTCCGATACGCAAAACCCCGCCGAACGGGCCCTCGGCTCGCTGATCGAGCAGTTCCATTCCGGCCAATTCCATTCCGGCGGCCGGCTGCGGGTCTGGTCGCTGATCATCACGGTGTTCGGCGACGCGATCGTGCCGCGCGGCGGCCGGGTCGGCATGGCCGCGCTGCAGGACCTGACCGACCGCCTCGGCGTCGCCCCCGGTGCGCTGCGCGCCGCCATGTCGCGGCTTGCCAAGGATGGCTGGGTGGTCCGCCATCGCGACGGCCGCAAAAGCTATTACAGCCTTGCGCCCGACAGCGCGGCGACCTTCGCCGAGGCCGGCCGCCGCTTCTATGCCTCCGGCCCGCCGGACTGGGACGGCGACCTGACCGTCGCGGTGACGCCGCACGGGGACGATCATGCCGAGGCGCTTTCCGGCTTCGTGCCTCTCGGCGCCGGGATCTATGTCCGCCCCGGCCCGACGCCCGAGACAGGGTCGACTGCCGCGTTGTCCGATATCCTGCTGCTACGATCGGTGGACGGCCGGATCCCCGGCTGGGTGCGCGCGCAGCTTTCCAGCCCGGATGTCGCCGCGGCCTACTGCGCGCTGACCCGGTCCTTCGCGCCGCTTGATGCCGCCCTTGAGGGCGGCGCGATGCTGTCGCCACTCGATGCCTTCGCGGCCCGCACGCTGCTCGTTCACGACTGGCGCCGGATCGTGCTGCGCGACCGCAACCTGCCGCCCGCCCTGCGCCCCGACGACTGGCCGGGCGAGGCGGCCCGGGTGCTGGTCAAGGGGCTTTACGCACGACTGCTGCCGCCGAGCGAACGGTTTCTGAACCGCTGCGAGGCGGCGACCGGGGTGCGCCTTCCCGCTGCCGATGCGTCGCTTGAGGCGCGGTTTGCGGCGGGGGGTGGCGGGTAGGCCGACGAAACGAGCCGGATTTGGCCCAAGCCTGTCGTTCTCTTCAGCCGTCATGCCCGGACGTGTTCCACTCCTGTCCGGTTCAGCGGGGACGGGGTATTTTGTTTTCAGCCTCGCCAGTCACTCGGAGGTCATCCCCGGACTTGTTCCGGGGACCCATGACCACAGTGGCCAGCGGAGGTGTTCATGGATTGCCGGGACAAGCCCGGCAATGACACCAGAGTGGATGTGTTTGCTATCAGCACCTTCGCATCGTCATCAAAAACGGCCATCGGGTTTTGCGAACGAATCGCCCAGCCCGCCCCTACTCCTCCAGATAAACGAACGCGCAGGTCGCACTCGCCGCGACCTTCTGCGAGCCCGCCGCGCGGAACTCCACCCGGGTCACGGCCATCCGGCGACCGTTCGACAACGCCTCGACCCTGAGATCCACCGCCCCATCCGGCAACGGCCGCATGAAATGGGTGGTGAGATCCACCGTCGTGCAGGCCCGGAACCGACCGTTCAGAACCGACAGCGCGACGACCGAGGCGGTATCCGCCGCCGCCGAGACCGCCTGGCCGCAGATGACGCCGCCGCCCGCCCCGCCGGCGCGCACGAAACGCTCGCCACCCGGCATCCGGAAGCCGGCGCCCGCCGTCTCGATCGAAACGATCTCCAGACCCAGATCCTGCACCCAGGGCGCGAACACCTCGCCCAGAAGCGCCTGCCCTTCCTTAAGTCCGAATGTCCCCTCACCGCTCATGACGCCGCCGATCCTCTTGCTGATGTGTTACAATTTTTCGGTTGAACTTTTTAAGTTCGTAACATATTATAATTCCAAGTTTGGAGGAAACAAACCAGGGAATCGGATCGCCATGTATTCGCAGGGCCTGATCGGTGCCGACGGCACGACCCACGAGGACGACGCCTTTCTCGCCGCCTTCCAGAAACGGATCGACGCGGAGGAGAAGATCGAGCCGAACGATCCGATGCCGGAAGGCTATCGCAAGACGCTGGTGCGCCAGATCGGCCAGCACGCCCATTCCGAAATCGTCGGCATGCTGCCCGAGGGCAACTGGATCACGCGCGCCCCGAGCCTGAAGCGCAAGGCCGCCCTGCTCGCCAAGGTGCAGGACGAGGGCGGGCACGGGCTCTATCTCTATGCCGCCGCCGAGACGCTCGGCGTCAGCCGCGAGCAGATGACCGAGGAACTGCATTCGGGCAAGGCCAAGTATTCCTCGATCTTCAACTATCCGACGCCAAGCTGGGCGGATATCGGCACGATCGGCTGGCTCGTCGACGGCGCGGCGATCATGAACCAGATCCCGCTGTGCCGCTGCTCCTTCGGCCCCTATTCGCGGGCGATGATCCGGGTCTGCAAGGAAGAGAGCTTCCATCAGCGCCAGGGCTACGAGATCGTCATGACGCTGGCCCAGGGGAGCCCCGAGCAGAAGCAGATGGCGCAGGATTCGCTTGAGCGCTGGTGGTGGCCGGTGCTGATGATGTTCGGCCCGCACGACAAGGACAGCGCCCATGGCGAACAATCGATGGCCTGGAAGATCAAGCGCTTCTCCAACGACGACCTGCGCCAGAAATTCGTCGACGCGACCGTGCCGCAGGCGGAGTATCTCGGCCTGAAGATCCCCGATCCGGATCTGAAGTGGAACGAGGAGCGCGGCCATTACGATTTCGGCACAATCGACTGGGACGAGTTCTGGCGCGTCGTCAAGGGCGGCGGCAAGATGAACCGCGACCGCATCCGCGACCGGCGCAAGGCCTGGGAAGACGGCCAGTGGGTCCGCGACGCAGCCCTTGCCCATGCTGAAAAGCGGCGCAAGCGGATGATGGCGGCAAAGGACGCTGCCGAATAGCGCCCCCCGGATTCCGATGAGATCGGCCGCCCCCGTTCCGGCCTGATCATCCGACGCAATCGCTTTCGGCCCCGGTTCCCCGACATGTATCGGACGGGGTTTCAAGGAGGAGACGACATGACCGGCGATACACCGCCCGCGGTTACCCCTTTATGGGAAGTTTTCATCCGGCCGCGCAACGGCCTGTCGCACCGCCATTGCGGCTCGGTGCATGCCGCCGACGAGGTGCTCGCCCTGCAGGCGGCCCGCGACGTCTATACGCGGCGCGGCGAAGGCGTGTCGATCTGGGTGGTCCCCTCCAACCAGATCGTCGCCTCGGATCCGGACCACAAAGACGAGAATTTCGAGCCGACCGCCTCGAAGATCTACCGGCATCCGACCTTCTACGAGATCCCCGAGGAAGTGGGGAATATGTGATGGAGATCCGCGACGCCCTGTTCCGACAGCTCCTGAGGCTCGCCGACGATTGCCTGGTGCTCGGTCACCGGGTCAGCGAATGGTGCGGCCATGCGCCGATCCTCGAAGAGGACATGGCGATGCCGAACATGGCGCTCGACCTGATCGGCCAGGCCCGCTCGCTCTACGCCTATGCCGGCGAGGTCGAGGGCAAGGGTCGCGGCGAGGACGATCTCGCCTATCTGCGCTCCGACCGGGAATACGGCAATCTGCTGCTGGTCGAGCGGCCGAACGGCGATTTCGCCCAGACCATGCTGCGCCAGCTCTATTTCGCGGCCTTCATGGAGCCCTATTGGCGGGAAGCGCAAGCCTCCGCCGACGAGACGCTTGCCGGCATCGCCGGCAAGGCGGTCAAGGAGATGGCCTATCACATCCGCCACGCCGGCGAATGGGTGATCCGGATGGGCGACGGCACCGAGGAAAGCGCGCAGCGGATGGCCGATGCGGTCGAGGCGCTGGCGCCCTATACGGACGAATTGTTCGAGACCGACACGGTCACGCAGACGCTCGTCGCGGCCGGCCTCGCGCCCGATCCGGCAAGCCTGCGGGCTGAGTGGGACCGCACCATCGACATGGTGTTCTCCGAAGCGCGGCTTACATCTCCGGAGGTGCGCTATCCGCAGACGGGCGGCCGCGCCGGCCTGCATGGCGAGGATCTCGGCCACCTCCTGTCCGACCTGCAATACATGCAGCGGACCTATCCGGGGCTCAACTGGTAGCGGGAGCGATCCGATGACCGTCGTTTCGATCGGTAAGGCGGATGCCCGCAAGCGGGCCTGGGAGGCCGCCGCCGCCGTGCCCGACCCGGAAGTGCCCTGCGTCACCGTCGCCGATCTCGGTATTTTGCGTTCGGTCGAGATGGAGGGCGACGTCGCGGTCGCCAGGGTAACGCCGACCTATTCGGGCTGCCCGGCGACGCTCGCCATCGAGATGGCGATCGAGGTGGCGCTTCGCGAGGCCGGCTTCGAGGTCCGCATCGAGCGGGTGATCGCGCCGGCCTGGACGACCGACTGGATCACCGAGGAAGGCCGCGAGAAGCTGCGCGCCTACGGCATCGCACCGCCGGTCGACGCATCGAACTCGGTGCGCTCGCTGTTCGGCGAGACCGTGGTCGCCTGCCCGCGCTGCGCCTCGACCGAGACCGAGCGCATCTCGGAATTCGGCTCGACGCCCTGCAAGGCGCTCTATCGCTGTATCGCCTGCAAAGAACCCTTCGACTATTTCAAGTGCTTGTGAGGACACCGTGCGGTTCGATTTCCATCCCCTGACAGTGCGCGCGGTCGAGCGGCAGACGCCGGATGCGGTGTCGGTCGCCTTCGACCTGCCCGAAACCATCAACGGCGCCTTCGACTTCAAGCCGGGCCAGTATGTGACGCTGCGCAAGACGATCGACGGCGAGGAACTGCGCCGGACCTATTCGATCTGTTCCGAGCCCGGCGAGCGGCAGATCCGCGTCGGTGTCAAGAAGCTTGACGGCGGACAGTTTTCGACCTTCATCAACGAGGAGTTGAAGGCCGGCGACGTGATCGAGGTGATGGAGCCGGAAGGCCGGTTCGGCATCACGCTCGGTGGCGACAACGCCTATCTGCTGATCGCGGCGGGCTCGGGCATCACGCCGATGCTGTCGATCGCCAAGACGGTGCTGACGCGTGAACCGGCCAGCACGGTGACGCTGATCTACGGCAACCGCACGTCGGAAACGATCATGTTCCTGGAGGAACTGGAGGACCTGAAGGACCGGTTCCTCGGCCGCTTCAACCTCATCCACGTGCTGAGCCGCGAATCCCAGGACGTCGATATCCTGAGCGGCCGGATCGATCCGGAGCGGATCCGCGATCTGTGCGAACGCGGCCTGATCGATCCGACATCGGCCAGTTCCGTGATGCTGTGCGGCCCCGGCGAGATGATCGAGGATGCAGCCGACGCGCTCATCGGTGTTGGTGTCGACAAGACGGCGATCCGGGTCGAGCATTTCACGCCCGCCGGCGGCAAGGCACGGCAGGTGGCGAAGTCGGAAGCGCCGATCGCCGATCACGCCCGCATCGAGGCGATCCTCGACGGGCGCCGGCGGTCCTTCGAGATCACCGATCCCGACAACGCGGTGATCGACGCGGCGATCGCCGCCGGTGTCGACCTGCCCTTTGCCTGCAAGGGTGGCATGTGCTGCACCTGCCGCTGCAAGATCCTGGAGGGCGAGGGCGAGATGGCGGTGAACTACTCGCTGCTCGACTGGGAGATCGAGGCCGGCTTCACGCTCGCCTGCCAGACGCGGCCGACGACGAAGAAACTGGTGCTCGACTTCGACGCGGTCTGATCCTCTCCCTCCCCTTGCCGGCCCGACCCTTGCCCGGCTTGCGATCGTCGCGCAGTATCGGCCGCGCAAGAACAAGACCGGGAGGAGTTCATGTCAGACCGCGCGCCGATAGGCGGCCTGTCTCACGTCAAGGGCGCAACGGACCAGCCGCTGCTCGATGTGACGATCCCCGAACTGCTCGCCGAAACCGTTCGGCAGCGGCCCGACCGCGAGGCGGTGGTCTTTCGCGAACCGGGTATCCGCTGGACCTGGGCGGAGTTTGCCCGCGAGGTCGACCGGCTGGCCGGCGGCTTGCTGCGCGCCGGCATCGGCAAGGGCGACCGCGTCGGCATCTGGTCGCCGAACCGGCCGGAATGGCTGCTGACCCAGTTCGCAACGGCGCGGATCGGCGCGATCCTGGTCTGCATCAATCCCGCCTATCGCCTGTTCGAGCTCGAATACGCGCTCAACAAGGTCGGCTGCAAGGCGATCGTCTCGGCACAAAGCTTCAAGACCTCGCATTATCTCGAGATGCTCCAGAGCCTCGCACCGGAGCTCGAGACCTGCGCCCCGGGCGATCTGCGCGCTGAGAAGCTGCCCGAGCTGCGCCTCGTCGTCGCCATGGGCGCGCCGGCGCCGGCGGGCATGATGGGCTTCGAGGCCCTGTGCGCGCTGGGCGACGCGGTGTCGCGCGACGAGCTCGATGCCCTGTCGGCCGGCCTGTCGGCGAACGAGCCGATCAACGTGCAGTTTACCTCAGGCACCACCGGCAGCCCGAAGGGCGCCTGCCTCACCCACCGCAACATCATCAATAACGGCCATTTCGTCACCGCCACGATGAACTTCACCGATGCGGACGTGCTGTGCATCCCGGTGCCGCTCTATCACTGTTTCGGCATGGTGATGGGCACGCTCGGCTCAGTGTCGAAGGGCGCGAAGATGGTGTTTCCCGGCGAGGCGTTTGAGCCGGGTACGACCTTGCGCGCCTGTTCCGATGAAAAATGCACGGCGCTCTATGGCGTGCCGACCATGTTCGTCGCCGAACTCTCGCTGCCCGATTTCGACACCTACGACCTGACAAGCCTGCGCACCGGCATCATGGCCGGTGCCCCCTGCCCGATCGAGACGATGAAGCAGGTGCAGTCGAAGATGAACATGAAAGAGGTCACCATCGCCTACGGGATGACCGAGACCTCGCCGGTGTCGTTCCAGTCCGGCGTCGACGACCCGCTCGAAAAGCGCGTATCGACGGTCGGGCGCATCCATCCGCATGTCGAATGCAAGATCGTCGATATCGACGGCGAGACGGTTCCCGTCGGCGTGCAGGGCGAGATCGCCACGCGCGGCTATTCGGTGATGAAGGAATATTGGGGCGACCCGGAACAGACCGCTTCGAGCATTCGCGACGGCTGGATGATGACCGGCGATCTCGGCGTGATCGACGCGGACGGCCATTGCGCCGTCACCGGGCGGGTCAAGGACATGATCCTGCGCGGCGGCGAAAACGTCTATCCCAAGGAGGTCGAGGATTTCCTGTTCACCCATCCGGATATCGCCCAGGCCCAGGTGTTCGGCATTCCCGACGCCCGCTTCGGCGAGATCGTCTGCGCCTGGGTCGTGCCGGCGCCCGGCGCGACGCTCTCGGAAGAGGACGTCAAGGCGTTCTGCCGGGACGGGATCTCCTATTTCAAGGTGCCGGCCGAGGTGCGCATCCGCGACGACCTGCCGATGACGGTGACCGGCAAGCCGCAGAAATTCATCATGCGCGAGCAGATGATCGACGAACTGGATCTGAAGGCGGGATAGGCGGAGAAAAGAAGGCCAGGATCGCCTGACGCACATGGCGATCCTGGCCCGATGGGCCGGAGAAACCGGGGTGCCGGTGTAACCGGGCCCTCTACAGCCTCTTCATCATACCCGACAGGCAGCCTGTGCCAAGTGCGGCGTGAGCCGGGATCGGAGAGCTGACACGATGAACGGCCGTGCCACGGGCCCTCACCCCGGCCCTTCGGGCCGACCCTCTCCCGCTTAAGGGGAGAGGGTGCGAGTGCATCTGAGAGGCCGTGCGGTCGTCGCTGCCGCCAGCAGACAGAAAACGTCGATGCCGCACATGATGTCGGTGCCGATTTGCCCGGTCTTTCCAGCGCGCTCTTTCCCTCTCCCCCCTGGCGGGAGAGGGCGGCCCGAAGGGCCGGGGTGAGGGAGCCGCGGCCGGGCAAGGAACTCTGCGCGCCGATGGTCCCCGCGCCCTGGCAATTAAACCGGAAAGCAGTGGAGCAAGTCCGGGCATGACATCCGAGGGGGGATACAGGCTACCCCCCTACCGCCAATCCGAACGGCAGCGGGTCACCTCCACACCTGGCTCAACCGGTTGTCGCGGCCGCAGCGGGAGCGGTAGAAGCGGTATTTCAGCGGGTTCTTCTTGTAGTAGTTCTGATGATAGTCCTCGGCGGGGTAGAACTTCGCCGTGCCGCGGATCTTGGTCGCAACGCCCTTGCCGAACCGGTCCTCGACCGCCTTCTTGGAGGCGACCGCTGCCGCCTTCTGGTCGCCGGAGGCGAAGATCGCGCTGGTATACTGATGGCCGCGGTCGCAGAACTGGCCACCGCCGTCGAACGGATCGACATTGCGCCAGAACGTATCGAGGAGCTTTTCATAAGAGACCCGGCTGGGATCGTAAACCACCTGAATCACTTCCAGGTGTCCGGTGCTGCCCGTCGTCACCTGCTTGTAGGTCGGGTTGGCGACATGGCCGCCGGCATAGCCCGACGTCGTCGAGATCACACCGGGGACCTTGTCATACGGGTGTTCCATGCACCAGAAGCAGCCGCCGGCGAATATGGCGACGGCCTGCTCGGCGCGCGCCGACGGCACCAGCGCCATCGGCGCGGCGGCCACGACGAGCGAGAAGGCGAAGAGCGTTTTCAGCACGGTCCGGAACATCGTGTCTTTCCTTTCGCGTCCAAATGCCAGGGTCAGGTCGGCTTGCCCTCAGGCCGGCTTGAACGTCATCGCGACGCCGTTCATGCAATAGCGCTTGCCGGTCGGCGCGGGGCCGTCGTTGAAGACATGGCCGAGATGGCCGCCGCAATCGGCGCAATGCACTTCGGTGCGACGGCCGAGGATGCTCCAGTCGGCCTTGGTGCCGACGGCGCCGGGGATCGGTGCATAGAAGCTCGGCCAGCCGGTGCCGCTGTCGAACTTGGTCTTCGAGCGGAACAGGGCATTGTCGCAGCCGGCGCAATGGAAGGTGCCGGCGCGCTTTTCCTTATCCAGCGGGCTTGAATGCGGCCGTTCGGTGCCCTCCTGGCGCAACACCTTGTATTGCGCGGGCGTCAGCATCTTGCGCCATTCGGCATCGCTGCGCGTCACCCGAAAGGCGGCCTGCGCAGGGCGGACGGTTGCTGCCCCGGCTCCTGCGCCGGCAAGAGCGGTGAGTGCCACGCCGCAGAATACACGTCTGTTCAGCATCGGACTTCCTCCAGCATGTGCCGAAGATATAGGCACAAACGGCAGATCGCGCGGCCACAATATGGTCGCGGGTGTTCACACCTTTGTGGGTAGGTGTGACGCGAGCGGCCGAAAAATCTTAAGTCCGGCCTAGGAAACCCCTACCCGGCGGCGGCAAGCGCCGGCGCCAGATCGCCGCTCGGCTCGACCGCGACCGCGTCAAGGCCGAGCCAATCCGCCATCGCCCGCAATTCCTCAATAAGCGCCGCAGCGATCCGGTCGCGATCCGCGAACTCTTCGGCGTGGGAGGCGTTCACCCGTAACAGACCCGCCGCGCGATCGGCCTTCAGGCAGACCCGCGCGACGATGTCCTCGCCCATCAGGAAGGGCAGCACATAATAGCCGTGGACGCGCTTCTCAGCGGGCGTGTAGATCTCCAGCCGGTAGCGGAAGCCGAACAGGCGTTCGGCCCGGTCGCGTTCCCAGACCAGCGAATCGAAGGGCGACAGCAGCGCGCACGCCGCGACCTTGCGGGGCCGGCGGGCTTCCGCCGCCAGATAGGCCTGGTGCCGCCATCCCTTGACCGAAACCGGGATCAGTGCCCCGTCCTCGACCAGTTCGGCGATGCGATCAGCCGTTCCGGCCGCCGGCAGCCGGAAATAGTCGCGCAGGTCGCGCTCCGTCGCGACACCGAGCGACTGCGCCGCGCGGTCAAGCAGGATACGCTGGGCGGCCTCGCGATCGGGTATCGGCGCCGCCATCGCTTCAGCCGGGACGACGCGCTCGGTCAGGTCGTAGAGCCGCTCGAAATTGCGCCGCGTCGCGGTGGTGACGAGGCCTGCCCAGAACAGCCATTCCATCGCCGTCTTGCCGTCGCTCCAGCCCCACCAGCCGCCGGACGACTTGCCGGCGAAACTGAGCTCGGAGGCGCCGAGCGGACCGTTGTCGGCGATTTCCCGCAAGGCCCGGTCGATGACGTCGCGGCGCTCGATGGCGAATTTGGCAAGGCCCTTGTAGATCCCCCTGCCCGCCCGGGCATCCTCCATGCGCCAGCGCAGGGCGGGAAAGAGGGAAACGGGAATGTAGGAACACTCGTGGCCCCAATATTCGAAATAGCGCCGGCGCCGATAGGCCTGACGCGCAAGCAGGTCCTGGCGATAGCCGCCGAGCCGCGAGAAGAACGGCAGGTAGTGCGAGCGCGTCAGGACATTGACGGAATCGATCTGGACGAGCCCGACGGTATCGAAGACGCGGTCGATATGGCGCGCGGCGATCTCGGCTGTCGGCCGGCGCGTGGCGAAGCCCTGGGCGCCAAGGGCGATCCGGCGCGCGGCCTTCGGCGTCAGGCGGTCGGCTGGTCGATCGGGCGGCATTGATGTCGTCGCGTCTCGTTTGAAGCTTTCATCGACGACAAGGCTAGCGAGATTCGCGCTTCGTTCGCCACCCGCAAACCGTCATCGCGGTCAGTCTGGGTCCAGTTTGCGCCGCCAGCGGCTCAAGGCCAGCACCAGAACGCCGGCGACGAGCCCCCAGAAGGCCGCGCCGATGCCGAAGAACGATAGTCCCGACGCGGCGACGATGAAGGTCAGGATCGCCGCGTCGCGGTCGGCCGGCGCCTGCATCGCGCCGAGCAGCGAACTGCCAAGCGCGCCGAGCAGGGCAAGGCCGGCAACCGCCTGGATCAGCATCGGCGGGGAGGCGGCGATCAGCACGGTTGCGAAGGTCGCGGCACAGCCCAGCAGGATATAGAGAACGCCCGCGGTGAAGGCCGCGACCCAGCGTCGGCCGGGATCGGGATCGGAGTCCGGTCCCGCGCAGATTGCCGCCGTCATCGCCGCGTAGTTGATCGCGTGGCCGCCGAAGGGCGCACCCAGAAGCGTGCCAGCGCCGGTGACGATGAACGTGTCGCGGATATGCGGCGGATAGCCGTAGGCCCTGAGCACCGCGATGCCGGGGATGTTCTGGGAGGCCATGGTAACGATGAACAGCGGCACGGTGAGCGATACGATGGCGCTCCAGTTGAAGGCCGGGGCGACCACCACCGGATCCGGCAGCAGTTCGGCGGCCGAGGTCACCGGCAGGTCGGCGACGGTGACGATGATGACCGCGACGGCGGCGACCGCGACCGGCATCGCGTAGAGCCTGGCAAAGCGCAGCACGACCAGCCAGATGACGATCACCGGCAGCACGTATTGCGGGCTGACGGCGAGCGCCTCGACCGGGGCGAGGCACAGTTTCAGGAGGATGCCGGCGAGCATCGCGTTGGCCAGCGACGACGGCAGCCTGGCGACGAGATCGCGAAACGGCCGGATGATCCCGGCGACGACAATCAGCACGCCGGTCAACATGATCGCGCCGATGGCCGCGGCAAAGCCGCCCTCGACCGCGCCGGTCGAGATCATCAGCGCGGCGGCCGGCGTCGACCAGGCGATCGAGATCGGGACGCGGTGGCGCAGCGTCAGCAGCACCGCCGCCAGACCCATTGCGATCGACAGCGCCATCAGGCCGGAGGCGGCCTCGCGATCCGTCGCGCCGATTGCGACCAGGCCCTGGATGATGATCGGAAACGTACTGCCGAACCCGACCAGCGCGACGACGACGCCGGCGCCGATCGCGGCAACAGGCAGGCGGGGGCTGGTCGCAACCTCAGAGGTCATCTTGGTTTCGCCGGGACATCGTAGGAACAAACGGGGTTTGAACAAACAAGGTTTGGACGGGCGGGCTTTAAACAGGCGGATTTCAGATTAACCGGGTAGAAAGCCTCTACACCCATTGCTTCGCGCGAAACAAGGCTTGCCTGACGAAACGGAAGGCTCCGATGCATGTTCACCTGCTGACGCTCGGCTCCCGCGGCGATGTGCAGCCCTATCTGGCGCTCGGCGCAGCGCTTAAGGACCGCGGCCACGACGTCACCGTCACGACCGGGCTCGGCTTCGATGAGATGATCACGGCGCAGGGCCTGACAAGCGCGCCGATCAAGTTCGACGTGCGGGCGATGATCGAAGAACCCGATATCCAGGAAGCGTTGCGCAGCTTTCGCGGCAAGCTTGCCGCCTGGCGCAACCGCAAGGGCGACTTCATCGGCCAGATGCGCGAGACGGCGGCACGCGTGCGCGAGACGCGCGCCGATGCGCTCGTCTACCACCCGAAGATGGCCGGCGCGCCCTATCTGGGCGCCGGGCTCGGCATCCCGGCGATCTGTTCCTATCTCATCCCCGGCTTCACGCCGACGGGAGACCATCCGTTTCCGCTGCTGCCGATCCCCGATCTCGGCCGGTTCGCCAACCGGCTGAGCCATCAGGCAATCCATGGCCTGACCGACCGGATGCTCGGTCCGCTGATGAAAGCCTGGTGGCGCGAAGATGGCGGCGATCCGTCGGTCGGGCCGTTTTCGTCCTATGACGGTTTCGACCCGGCCGGGCGGCCGCCTCTGCGCCTGCATGCCTACAGCGCCCATCTGATGCCGCAGCCCTCGGACTGGCCGGCGCGTGACACGATCACCGGCTTCTGGTGGCTGCCCGGCGAGCCGGACTGGCGGCCGCCCGCAGCCCTTAAAGCCTTTCTCGATGCCGGTCCACCGCCCGTCTATGCGGGTTTCGGCTCGATGCCGACGGACGATGCGGCGGCGACGACGCGGACCGTGCTGGAGGCGCTTGAGCGCAGCGGCAATCGCGGCGTGCTCGCGACGGCCTGGGGCGGGCTTGCGGCGACCGATCTGCCGGAGACCGTATTCATGCTCGACATGGCGCCGCATGGCTGGCTGTTTCCGCGCTGCGCGGCGGTTGTCCATCATGGCGGGGCGGGCACCACCCATGAGGGTCTGCGCGCCGGCCGGCCGAGTGTGATCTGCCCGGTCTCCGTCGACCAGCCGTTCTGGGGCCGCCGCGTGCACGCACTCGGCGCCGGCCCGAAGCCGATCCCGCAGAGGGCGCTGAGCGCCGACCGACTGGCCGCCGCGCTGGCGGCGACGCGCGATCCGGCGGTGCGGGCGCGGGCGGAGGTGCTCGGCGAAGAGATCCGCGCCGAGGGCGGTGCCACAGAGGCGGCGCGCCTGATCGAGGACTGGGTTGGCGCGGGGCGGGGTTAGGGGTGCGCGGCGTTTTTGCCCCTGGTTGCAGGGATTGCCGGGAGAAGTCCGCCGCTGTCCGGTTTAACGGCGAGGGTATTGACGTGCCCTCACCCGGCCCTTCGGACCGCCCTCTCCCGCTTAAGGGGAGAGGGTAAGAGTCTCGCGGCAACCCTCGTTCTCCCTCTCTCCTTTTGGGAAAGAGGTCGAGTTTACGGGAAAGAGGCCTGGTGGCACGTTCCCTCTCCCACTTGGCGGGAGAGGGCGGCCCGAAGGGCCGGGTGAGGGCCCGTCGGCCTCTCCTGTCAGTCACCAGCCTCAAACGCCCAACCCATCCTCACCCAATCCGCGTCGCCGCCAGCCGCTGCGGATCGAGTGACACGCCGAAACCCGGTGCGTCGGGCAGCACGATATCGCCGTTTTCGTCGATCACGATCCGCTCGCGCATCAGGAAGTCGCGCCGGTCGAGCGACCAGTCCGGCGGATCGAAGGGGAATTCCAGAAACGGCGCCGAACCGATGCCGGCGGTCAGATGGGCGTTCGCCATCATGCCGAGGCCGTTGGTCCAGGTGTGCGGGGTGAAGACGATGCCATGCTCCTCGGCCAGGATCGCGACGCGCCGCAGGCCGGTGATGCCGCCGACCAGGGCCGCGTCGGGCTGGACGATATCGACGGCGCCCTCGGTGACCAGGTCGCGGAACTCATACAGTTCCCGGGTCATCTCGCCGGCGGCGATGCGGATGTCGACCCGGTCGCGCAGACGGCGCATGCCCTCGCGGTCGCCGCGGTGCAGCGGCTCCTCCATCCAGTAGATATCGAGCCGCTCCAGTTCGCGGGCTACCGTCAGCGCGTCCTTCAGCGCCCAGGGGCGCGCGGTGTCCCAGGGCATGCGCCAGCCCTGGTTGCAGTCGACCATCAGCGTCAGCCGGTCGCCGACGCGGGCGCGGACGGCTTCCAGCGCCTTGATGTCGTCGCGCCAGTCGCCGCGATGGAAACGGATCTTCATCGCCCTGAAGCCGCGCGCCAGGAAGGAGTCCGCGACATCCGCCATCTCGCCGGGGCTGCGCAGCGTGCCCGAGGAGGCATAGGCCGGCACCCGGTCGCTGCGCCCGCCCAAGAGCCGCCAGACCGGCTGACCGAGGATCTTGCCGGCCAGGTCCCACAGCGCCAGATCGAGCGGCCAGCAGCGGCCGTAATGGAAGGCGATGTTGTCGAGCACGCGGAAATGCCGTTCCAGCCGCAGCGGATCCTCGCCGACGAACAGGTGCTCGTGGCCGGCAAAGCCGACCATGGCGTCGCCGGAGCCGATGCCGGTGAACCCCTGGTCGGTTTTAACCCGCACGACGGTCGCGTCGAATTCGGTGCGCGGGCGGGTGTCCCAGCTTGCCCGGAACGGCGGATCGAGCGGCAGCCGGTGATGCGAGATCTCGATCGCGCTGATCTTGTGCGCGCGATCGACGGCGGGGGTTTCAAGAACGATCGCTGGTTCCGACATCAGGCATACTCCCGATCGAGCGCGGCCGCCTCGACGACGCGGCGGGCAAGGAACTGAAAATCACCGGGGAGAACCGGCCGGGCGGTCGCCGCGCACATCGCCGCGTTCTCGGGCGCCGCGATACGCTCAGCCAGGTCGGCGGGATCGACCGGGCCGGGCAGCGACCGGTCGAGGCCAAGCCGATCGAGCAGGGCTGCGAACGCTCCTGGAAGCAGGGTGGCGTCCGGGCCGAGCCCGAAAGCCTCGGCGACCCGGCCGAAGCCGCGCGGGTTGCCCTCGATCACGAAGGGCAGCGCCGCCTCCATGGCGATCGCGACGGCGCGGCCGTGGTGGATCGGCATCAGGCTGCCGAGCGCATGGCCGATGGCATGGGCGAGCGCAGTGCCGGCCGTGTCGATGGCGATGCCGGCAAAGGTCGCCGCCAGCAGCATGTCGTGGCGGGCCTCGAGATTGGCCGGGCGGGCGACCGCGGTTTCCAGATTGGCGAGCACCAGGCGGATCGCCTCGAAGGCATGAATGTCGCTGCCGGGATTGGCGGACCGGTTGGTCGCCGCTTCCATGGCGTGGACCAGCGCGTCGAGCCCGGTCGCGGCCGTCAGCGCCGGCGGCAGGCCCGTCGTCAGCTTCGCATCGAGAATGATGAAGTCGGGCTTCAGCGCCGCGTCGTGAAACCAGTACTTCCTGTGGTCGGGGCCGGACAGGATCGACACCGCCGTCGCCTCAGCGCCGGTTCCCGCTGTCGTCGGGACACAGACCAGCGGCATCGTGCGTCCGGGCAGCGGCCGGCCGCCGAGCCGGTAGGCCTCGATCGGCTGATCGGCGGCGACAAGCGTCGCGATCATCTTGGCGGCATCGAGCGCCGACCCGCCGCCGATGCCGACAAGCGCATCGGCGGCGCGGGCAGCCTCCACCCCGGCGAGAACATCGGCTTCCGAGGGATCGCTGACGATCGCCTCGAAGCGGCGCACATCGTGGCCGGCGCCGGTGAGTGCGTCGTGGCACTGCCCCGTTATGCCGAGGCCTGCCAGCACCGGATCGGCGACAAGCAGGACGCGCGCCGGCCCGCCGGTCTGCCTGGCGACGTCGCGGCCGATGGCTGCGATGCGGCCGGGCGCGGCGGCAATGGCCGGGACGCGGCCGAGATTGAGAGGCTGCATGGTATCGTCTTCCTGATTTCAAGACGCGCCTGCGGCGGGCGGGCGTCTTGCCCCTGTGGAAGACGTTAGTTGGCTCGCTCCCGCAATCGGGAGGATTCGCGACATGAACTATACGCAAATGCGACGGCTGGCGGGGGCGACGCCGGCGCTGATCGGCATATATGCGCTGGTGTCCGGCTTAGCGGGACCGTTTTGACGGCCCCTCACCCGGCCCTTCGGGCCACCCTCTCCCGCGAGGGGAGAGGGTCCGTGCCACTTGATCTCTTTCCCGTAAACTCGACCTCTTTCCCACAAGGAGAGACGGGAGAACGAAGGTGCCGGGATACTCCTACCCTCTCCCCTCCGCGGGAGAGGGCGGCGAGCGCAAGCGAGCCGGGTGAGGGTCCGTCAGCGGTCGCTATCGGCCACCACCCGTGAAACCGGCTCGCCAGACCCGAAGATCCCGCCCCTATTCCGCCGGCTCGCTTGCCTTTTCGTCCGGCACGGAGATCACCGGCTTCATGTCCTTCAGCGTGATCTCGTCGAGATGGCAGGCGATCTGGTGCCCGTCCGCCATCCGCCGCAGCGGCGGCTCGCGGGTCTCGCACAGACCCTCGATCACATAGGGGCAGCGGGTCGAGAACGGGCAGCCCTTGGGCGGATTGGACGGCGAGGGCAACTCACCGGTCAAGAGCACCTTGCGCTTCTCGATATGGGTGTCGGCGATCGGCACGGCCGACAGCAGCGCCTCGGTGTAGGGATGATAGGGCGGCGCGAAGATCTCGTCCGTCGTGCCCTGCTCCATGATCTTGCCGAGATACATCACGACGATGCGGTCGGCGAGATAGCGCACCACCGACAGGTCGTGGCTGATGAACAGGAGCGTCGTGCGATGCTCGCGCTGGATGTCCATCAGGAGCTCGGTGACGGCGGCCTGCACCGACACGTCGAGGGCGGAAACCGGCTCGTCGGCGATCACTACCTCCGGATTGCCGGCGAAGGCGCGGGCGATGCCGACGCGCTGCTTCTGGCCGCCGGAAAGCTGGCGCGGCCGGCGCTTGGCGAAATCGCGCGGCAGCTTGACGATGTCGAGCAGCTCGTTGACCCGGTCCTGGACCTTGTCCTTGTCGGTCTCGACGCCGAACTTGCGGATCACCCGGGCGATCTGGCCACCGACCGTGTGGCTTGGATTGAGCGTGTCGAACGGGTTCTGGAAGACCATCTGCAACTTGGCGATGGTCTTGGCGTCGCGCTTGTCGACCGGCAGGTTGGCGAGATCGAGATTGCCGAGAACGACCTCGCCCTCGGTCGCCTCCTCCAGGCCCATCAGCACCTTGGCGAAGGTCGACTTGCCGCAGCCGGATTCGCCGACGATCGCGACGGTCTCGGCCTCGCGGGCGATGAAGTTCAGCTCCTCGTTGGCCTTCACCGTCTTGGTCTCGCCGCCGCCGAGCACGAACAGGGCGGAATCCTCGATCTCGTAATGCTTGGTGAGATCGTCGACGCGCAGGACAACGTCGCCGGGTTCGACCGGCGGGCGTTCGTCGGCCTTCGGCCTGGTCGCGTCCCAGTCGATCTCGCTCCATTTCGAGCAGCGCACATAATGCTCCGAGCCGGTGTCGACCTTGTCCATCGGGATCATGCCGTAGTCGCACCGCGCTTCGTCGAAGAACTGGCAGCGCGGGCCGAAATTACAGCCCTTCGGCCGCTGGTGCGGCAGCGGCAGCTGGCCGGGAATGGCAACGAGCGGATGGGCGTTCTTGTCGGCGCCCGGCAGCGGGATCGAGGCAAACAGGCCGCGCGTATAGGGGTGGCGCATATTGTTGAAGACGGTGTCGATGTCACCGACCTCGACCGCCTCGCCCGAATACATCACGGTGATCCGGTCGCAGGTCTCCAGGATCAGGCCCAGATTGTGCGAGATATAGATCATCGAGGTGCCGAACTTCGCCGAAATCTCCTTGATCAGCTCGACGATGCCGGCTTCCACCGTCACGTCGAGCGCGGTGGTCGGCTCGTCGAGCAGCAGGAGCGAGGGGTTCGACAAGAGCGCCATGGCGATCACCACGCGCTGCTGCTGGCCGCCGGAGATCTGGTGTGGATAGGAATCCATGATCCGGGCGGGATCGGGCAGGTTGACGTTGGCGAGCATCTCGTGGGCCCGCGCAAGCGCCTCCTCCATCGAGACGTTCTCGTGGTAGACGGGCACCTCGGCAAGCTGCTCGCCGATCTTCATGGCCGGATTGAGCGAGGCCATCGGCTCCTGATAGACCATGGCGATCTTGGAGCCGCGCAGGTCGCGCAACTCCTCTTCGCTCATGGTGCGCATGTCGCGGCCGTTGAACAGCAGTTCGCCGCCGACGATCCGGCCGTTCTGGCCGAGATACTGCATGATCGCCAGCGCCACCGTCGACTTGCCGCAGCCGGATTCGCCGACCACGCCATGCGCCTCGCCCGGCATCAGCTTCAGATTGAAGTCGATGACGGCCGGGATCTCGCCGGCGCGGACGAAATAGGAGATCGACAGGTTGCGGCATTCCAGAACCGGAACCTGCTCGCCACTGTTCTCCGGGCCGTTTTCGGGGGACTGTTCGGACATCGTTGTTTTCTCCCCTCACTCAGTCGCGCAGGCTCATCTCGCGCAATCCGTCGGCCATCAGGTTGAAGCCGAGGATGAGCGAGGAGACCGACAGGGCCGGGACGATCAGCATGTAAGAGAACTTGAAGATCAGCGCGGTGTTGGCCGCTTCCTTGATCATCAGGCCCCAATCGGGATCCGGCGGCTGCAGGCCTAACCCTAAGAAGGTCAGCGTGGTGATCGCCACCGTCGTGTAGCCGAGCCTGAGGCAGGCATCGACGATGATCGGACCGCGCACATTCGGCAAAAGCTCGACGACCATGATCCAGATCGGATGTTCGCCGCGGGTCTGCGCGGCGAAGACATAGTCGCGCGACTTGATGTCGAGCGCCAGGCCGCGAACGATACGCATAACCGCCGGCGCCGAGGCGAACGTCACCGCGATAACGATGTTGAAACCCGACTGGCCGAGATAGTTCAGGATCAGGATGAACAGCACCATCACCGGGAAGGACAACAGGATGTTGGCCAGGAACGAGATGATCTCGTCCCACCAGCCGCCGAGATAGCCGGCGATCAGACCGAAGGCGGTGCCGACGATATAGGCGACTAGGGTCGCGGTCACGCCCCAGACGATGACCCGCTGACAGCCCCACAGGGCGCGCGAGAGCATGTCGCGGCCCTTGAAGTCGGTGCCGAGCCAGAAGAAGATGTCCTTCTTCTCGGAGAAGGGCAGCGTGAACGGGGCAATCGGCTGATTGGGATCAATCAGCGGCAGGAACGGCACCACCACCGCGATGAACATCCAGAAGAACACCAGGGTGGCGCCGATCACGGCGATCTTCGATTCCCACCAGGCCCGCATCGCCAGCACGTAGAGCAGCAGCGTAGCGGGCACCGCCGGGATCAGGACATAGTCGCGGCTGTCCTCGAACATATGCCCGAACATCACGTAGATCACCAGCGGGATCCACATCAGCGCGAGCAGCAGGATAAGCGTTCGCGGTTGCGACAGGCGCGCCAGAAGCGATGGCGCGGGAAGCGGGGCGTCGGCGGTCGCACTCATCAGCGGCCTCCCCTCAACTGAACCGGATGCGCGGGTTCAACAGCGTGTACCCGACATCGGAAATGATTTGCGAGAAAACGGCGACGAAGACGGCTGCGAGCGTGCCGGCCTGAATGACGTAGATATCGCCGAACAGGGCCGCATCGAGCAGCATCTTGCCGAAGCCGTTATACTGGAAGAACACCTCGACCACGACGACGCCCGAGAGCAGCCAGTTGAGCTGCAGGACGATGACCGTGAACGGCGCGATCAGGGCATTGCGCAGGGCATGGCGCATGATCACGCGGCGATAGGGAATGCCTTTCAGGATCGCGGTGCGGATATATTGCGAGGTCATCACCTCGGCCATCGAGGCCCTGGTCATGCGCGCGACATAGCCGAAATCGTAGAGCACCAGGGTCGCCACCGGCAGCACCAGCTGGCGCCAGTCGAAGCCCTGCGTCATCGCCGATTTCGCCGGCAGCCAGCCAAGGCCGAGCGCGAAGATGACGGTCAGGAAGATCGCGGTGGCGATTTCCGGCATCGATGTCGTCAGCACCGAGATGAAGGAGACCGATCTGTCCTGTGCCGAGCCCTCCTTCATGCCCGCTATCACCCCGAGCGTCAGCGCGATCGGTATCATCAGCGCGAACACCCAGAAGGCCAGGATGCCGGTGTTGATCAGCCGCTCGGCGAGCAGCGGTCCGACCTCGGTGTTCTTTTCGAAGGAAAATCCGAAATCGCCCTGCAGGACGTTGCCGACCCAATCGAGATAGCGCGTGTAGAAGGGAACATCGAGGCCCTTGGAACTGAGCCAGTCCTGATATTCCTGCTCGGTCAGCGTTTGCAGACCGAACCCGCCCAACTCATTGACAGCAATCTGCTTTTTGAACTTGTCACTGTCGAAAACGAGAAACAGAACGAATGAAACGACCGCCATGATCAGGACCATCTGGCCCAACCGGCGGAGAATGAGCTTTACCATACGCTGCCGTCCCCTCTCCTTCCGCCAGACCGTGTGCCCCCGGACTGTGTGCGCCCGGATCTTCCGTCCGGGGTGGCGGGGGTGGCCGGCGGTTCATCCGGCAGTTCGGCCGCGCCGGATGGTCTCCGGCGCGGCGCAATCGTGATGTCTTAGGAGTTGATCCAGACCCGGTTGAACTGATGGTACTGGGTCGGATGCGGCGGATAGCCGACGACTTTCTTGGAAACGATCGTGAAGACCGGACGCCAGATCGGCTGCACCATGACGGCGGCGTCCTGCATGATCTGCTCGACCTTCTTCATCTTCTCGCGGCGTGCCTCGACATCGAGCGTCGCCTCCGCGTCGTCCAGCGCTTCGTCGAACTCCTTGCTGGCGAGATGGGTCTCGTTCCACGGAACGCCGGTGCGGTAGCCCAGCGACAGGACCATGGTGCCGAGCGGACGGTGGGTCCAGGCGGTGGCGCCGAAGGGCGTCGAATCCCAGACTTCCCAATACTTGGAGGGCGGCATCACGTTGATGTTGAGCTTGATGCCGGCATCCTTCATCTGGTCGCGCATGATTTCGCAGACCGTCTGATGCCACGGGCCGTCGGTGTTGCCGACGTCGATGGTCAATTCGATGCCGTCGGGATAGCCGGCCTCGGCCAGCAGCTTCTTCGACTTCTCGACATCGCGCTTGAGTTCCGGAAGCTCGTAATATTCCGGATGGATCGGCGAGACATGGGTGTTCTCGGCGATATCACCGCGCCCCTGGAAGACCAGCTCGCGATAGACCGAGTTGTCACAGGCCGACACGACGGCCTGGCGGACCTTGATGTCGTCGAACGGCTTCTGCGAGATCTGCATGCGGCAGCACAGCGTCTGCGCGGTGCGGGCCTCGATGATGTCGCCTTCCAGCGCCTGGGCCAGTTCGAACTGCTCGATGCCGAACTCGTAGATCGCATCGACGTCGCCGGAGGCGAAGGCGGTGAGCTGATTGTCCTCGTCGAAATTGTAGTAGTGGATCTCGTCGAGGAAGACGTCGCCGCCCCAATACTTGAACGGCTTGCCGTCCGTGGTCTCGGTGACCTTCTTCAACTCGCAGCGCTCGCCGACCTTCAGGTTGGTCAGCGTGAAGGGGCCGGTGCCGATCGGATTGTCGGAGAGCGGCGGCTTGAAGCTGCGATGCACGATCGCCGTGGGATAGTTGTAGAGATCCTCGGGAACCGACAGGACCGGCTTCTGCAGCTTCAGCTTGACGGTCAGGTCGTCGACCTTCTCCAGCGAGCCGGGGATCATCACCTTCTTGCCGTCCTTCTCCTCGACCATCGAGGCGAAGGTGGACAGGCCGATATTGGAGGAGCCGAGATCGGGATCCATCCAGCGGGTCATGTTGAAGATGATGTCGTCGGCGTTCAACTCGTCGCCGTTGTGCCACATGATGCCGGGGCGGAGCTTGAAGGTCCACTCGGTCAGGTCGTCATTGGCTTGCCAGCTTTCGGCGAGCATCGGCTGGGTAACGTTGTCCGGCGTCGTAAAGGTCAGGTGCTCCAGCGTGTGGCGCGTCTGGTTGGACATCTCGACCCAGGAATAGGTCGCCGGATCCTCCATCTTCTGCACCTGCATGCCGACGCGCAACGTGCCACCCGATTTCGCCTCGTCATCGGCGTCGGGGAACGGCAGGTCGGCCTGCATGGCAAAGGACGGCGTCACGCCACCCATCGCATAGGCCGCGCCGGCCGAGACACCGAGCAGCGCGGCAATGCGGACGAACTCACGCCGGTCCATGCGACCTTTGTCCATGAGTTCCTTCGCCTCGCGCACTTTCGGGTGCAGGCGCGGCTTGTCAGATTTCGTCATAGTCAAATTACCTCCCGATCATCCGTCGTCGCATTCAACGAATTGCATATGGGCCTTGTTGTCAAATTTCGGCCGTTTGCAAATCGGCTAAATCCGTCGCCGGAACAAAGACTGATCCACATGTTCAGCTACGGCAGCCTAACATGCAGCCCCTGACAGTCGGCAACACCGGGATGACAATAAATGCTCCAATTGCGACCCATCCCGCCGGTTCCGCGACGTATCGCCGATTCGCGGCATGGAAGCGCTTGGCGGGACAGACAAATCGCGGCAGCGTAGCTCCGCAAACGCCCGCGCGGCGCCAGCGGCAGCCAGGGCGCTCCTGACAAACAAGGGCGCTTGGCCCGACCGGCGCGCGCGGCAGAACCAAGTGGAAGCGAAGACCATGACGACGTCCGCGACGCGGCACGACGATGCCGCAAACAGGCAGATGTCACAGGACGGTGACACCCTGGCGATCGACGCGCCGGGCACGCGGGGCGAACGGAACGGGAGGTCGCGGCGCAGCGCGCGAACGGGACGCGGCGGACGGGCCGCACGCACCGACAGGGCGCCCGCATCGACCCAGAAACCGTTCCGCCAGCCGGTCAACGCCTACCCGCCGACCGCGGCGGTGAGCGCCGACGAACTGGAGGCGATCCACAACGCGTCCCTGACGATCCTGGAGGAGATCGGCATCGATTTCCTGCACGACGAGGCGAAGGCGATCCTGAAGGCGGCCGGCGCCGATGTCGCAGCCGACGGCGACCGGGTCCGGCTCGACCGCACCCTCGTCGCCGAGGCGATCGCGCGTTGCCCATCGGAATTCACCCTGCATGCGCGCAATCCGGCACACAATCTCGTGATCGGCGGCAACCGGGTCGCCAACTCCCAGACCGCGAGCGCGCCGAACTGCTCCGACATGGAGGCCGGGCGTCGTCCGGGCAATCAGGCGGATTTCCGCAACTTCATCAAGCTCGCGCAGCACTACAACATCATCCACACGATCGGCGGCTATCCCGTCGAGCCGGTCGACCTGCACCCCTCCATCCGCCATCTGGAATGTTTGCGCGACATCGCGACGCTGACGGACAAGTCGTTCCAGCTCTATTCGCTCGGCCGCGAGCGCAATCTCGACGGCATCGAGATCGCACGGATCGCCCGCGGGATCTCCGACGACCAGCTTGACCGTGAGCCGTCGATCCTGACCACCATCAACGCCTCCTCGCCGCTGCGCCTTGACACGCCGATGCTGCAGGGCATCATCGAGATGGCGAGACGCAGCCAGCCGATCGTGATGACGCCGTTCACGCTGGCCGGCGCGATGGCGCCGGTGACGATCGTCGGCGCGCTCGCCCAGCAGAACGCCGAGGCGCTGGCCGGCATCGCCTTTTCGCAACTGGTCAATCCGGGCGCGCCGGTGATCTATGGCGGGTTCACCTCCAATGTCGACATGAAGTCGGGTGCACCCGCCTTCGGCACGCCGGAATACATGCGCGCGCAACTCGTCGGCGGCCAGCTCGCCCGGCGCTACGCCCTGCCCTACCGCACCTCCAACACCTGCGCGGCCAACACGGTCGATGCGCAGGCGGCCTATGAATCGGTGTTCTCGCTGTGGGGCGCGACGATGGGCGGCGGCAACCTGATCAAGCACGCCGCCGGCTGGATGGAGGGCGGACTGACCTTCTCCTATGAAAAGTTCATCCTCGACGTCGACCTGTTGCAGATGGTGGCGGAATTCCTGACGCCGCTCACCGTAGACGACGACACGCTGGCGCTGGAGGCGGTGCGCGAGGTCGGTCCCGGCGGCCACTATTTCGGCACCGCCCACACCCAGGCGCGCTACCGCGATGCGTTCTATTCGCCGCTGCTGTCGGACTGGCGCAATTTCGAGACCTGGGACGAGGCAGGACGCCCGACCGCGTTCGAGAAGGCGAACGCGGTGTGGAAGGAAGCGCTGAAGGCCTACGAGGCACCGCCGATGGACCCGGCGATCGCAGAGGAACTCGACGCCTTCGTTGCACGGCGCACCGAGGAAGGGGGCGCGCCGACGGATTTCTAAGGTGAATACCCCTTGGTCTGGAGGGTTTGCGCCATGGACGACTTTGCCTACGAACCGAAGATCCATCCCGACCGGCGACCCGACGCGGTCGTCGAGACGATCGATGTGGCAAGCCCCGGCAACCCGGCGCTCGGCGAATGGGCCGACGCCGGCCTGTCCGAGCCGGATCTTAAGACGATGCGCCAGTATCGGTTAGGCCGCGTGCGCCAGCAGCTGGCCGATAGCGATTTCGCCGGCGCCGTGCTCTACGATCCTCTCAACATCCGCTATGCCAGCGACGTCTCCAACATGCAGGTCTGGTGCCTGCACAATGCCTGCCGCTACCTGTTCGTCGCCACCGACGGCCCGGTCGTCCTGTTCGATTTCCATGGCTGCGGACACCTGTCACAGGCCATGTCGACCGTCGACGAGACCCGGCCGGCAACATCGTGGTTCTATTTCGGCGCCGGGCCGGAAGAGCGCAACCGGGTGAAGAGCTGGGCGGCGGAACTGGCCGAACTGGTGCGCCGTCATGGCGGCGGGAACACGCGGATCGCGCTCGACAAATGCGACCAGCTCGGCATCGAGGCGCTGGTCGCGGAGGGGCTTGAGCCGCACACCAGCATGGGCTTCATGGAACAGGCCCGGCGGATCAAGCATCCGGAAGAAATCAGGGCGATGCGCCGGGCGATCCATGCCTGCGAGGCCGGCATGGCGGCGATGTGGGCGGCGCTTGAGCCGGGCCTCACGGAAAACCAGCTCTGGTCGATCCTGCACCGTGAGAACATCGCGCGCGGCGGCGAATGGATCGAAACCCGGCTTCTGGCCAGCGGCCCGCGCACCAATCCCTGGTTCCACGAATGCTCCGACCGGGTGATCGAGGCCGGCGACATGGTCGCCTTCGACACCGATCTGGTCGGCCCCTACGGCTATTGCTGCGACATCTCGCGAAGCTGGGTCGCCGGCAGCGAGCAGCCCTCACCGGAGCAGGCGAGGCTGCACGCGGTTGCCTGCGAGCAGATCGCCTTCAACATAGCCCTGCTCAGGCCCGGCATGCGCTTTTCCGAATTCTCGCAGAAGAGCTACCGGCCCGATCCCGCCTATGTGCCGAACCGCTACAGCTGCGTCGTCCACGGCGTCGGCCTGTGCGACGAATACCCGTCGGTTTCCTTTCCCGAAGACATGAAGTCGGGCGGCTATGACGGCGTCTTCGAGCCCGGCATGTGCATCTGCTTTGAAAGCTATACCGGCGCGGTCGGCGGCCGCGAGGGTGTCAAGCTGGAACGGCAGTCGGTGATCACCGAGACCGGGGCCGAGCTTCTCGACACGTTTTCGACGGATCTCATCCCGGACCTCTAGGCAGCGAGATCACGGGTGGAGCGGCTCCAACCGATTATTGCGCATTTTCGACTAAACCCAGTCGCGTTTCAACGCGTTCGAGCCGGGAGTCGATGCGATCCATACGGGCTGACTGGTTCGCCAGATCGGCATGCAGGATACCGACTTTCATCTCCAGAGACGTCAGCCGTTGCTTAACATCGCGCATATCATCCCGAAGCCCGGACACCCCTTCCTGGAGGGTCTTGAGAACTTCGTAGAGAAGCTCGTTGGTGATGTCAGCCATTTCTGTGTCCTTCAGCCTACAAGCAATATGGCACTTGCGGCCTCGACAAGGAAGGAAATCCCATGAAATCGCATGCACAGGCCGTCGTGATCGGCGGCGGCGTGGTCGGAGCGAGCGTGCTCTACCACCTGACCAAGGCCGGCTGGAAGGACGTGGTGCTGATCGAACGCTCCGAACTGACATCCGGGTCGACCTGGCATGCCGCCGGCGGCTTCCACACGCTCAACGGCGACCCGAACGTCGCCAAGCTGCAGGCCTATACGATCGACCTCTACAAGGAGATCGAGGAGATTTCCGGCCAGTCCTGCGGCCTGCACCTGACCGGCGGCCTGCAGCTTGCCGGCAACACGGAGCGGCTGGAATGGCTGAAGATGGCGCGAGCCCGCGGCCGCTATCTCGACATGGAGCTGGAGATCGTCTCGGCCAAGGAAGCCAAGGAGATGCTGCCGCTGATTGAGGAGAAGCATTTCGTCGGCGCGCTGTGGGACCCGATCGAGGGCCATCTCGACCCCTCCGGCACGACGCACGCCTATGCCAAGTCGGCCCGCATCGGCGGCGCCGAGATCGTGCTGCGCAACCGCGTCACCGACCTCACGCAGAACGAGGACGGCTCGTGGAACGTCGTCACCGAGCAGGGCACGATCCACGCAGAGCACGTGGTCAATTGCGGGGGCCTGTGGGCGCGCGAGGTCGGCCGCATGGTCGGGCTGGAACTGCCCGTTCTCGCCATGGAGCACATGTATCTCCTGACCGAGGACATGCCCGAGGTGGCCGAGATCAACGCGGCGACGGGCAAGGAGGTGCTGCACGCGATCGACTTCGAGGGCGAGATCTATATCCGCCAGGAGCGCGGCGGCATGCTGATGGGCACCTATGAGAAGGACGGCCGGCCCTGGTCGCCGCGCACCGCGCCCTGGGAGTTCGGCCAGGAACTGCTGGTACCCGATCTCGACCGGATCGCGCCGTCGCTGGAAGTCGGCTTCTCGCATTTCCCCGCCTTCGAGCGCGCCGGCATCAAGCAGATCATCAACGGCCCCTTCACCTTCGCGCCTGACGGCAATCCGCTGGTCGGCCCGGTGCGGGGCCTGCGCAACTTCTGGTGCGCCTGCGCGGTGATGGCCGGCTTCAGCCAGGGCGGCGGCGTCGGCTATGCGCTCGCCAACTGGATGAGCGAGGGCGATCCGGGCTTCGACGTCTGGGCGATGGATGTCGCCCGCTACGGCGATTGGGCGACGCTCGGCTATACCAACGCCAAGGTGAAGGAGAACTATTCGCGGCGCTTTTCGATCCGCTTCCCCAACGAGGAACTGCCGGCCGCCCGCCCCGTCCAGACGACGCCGCTCTATGACAAGATGCTCAGCGAAGGCGCGGTGATGGGCGACAGCTGGGGCCTGGAGACCGCGCTGTGGTTCGCGCCCGAGGGCGTCGAGGCCAAGGACGTCGTGTCGTTCCGCCGCTCCAACGACTTCGAGCACGTCAAGGCCGAGTGCCTCGCGGTGCGCGAGCGGGTCGGCGTCACAGAGATCGCCAATTTCGCAAAATACGAGATCAAGGGTCCCGGCGCCGAAGCCTGGCTGTCGCAGATGATGTGCAACACCATGCCGAAGACCGGCCGCATCACGCTCACGCCGATGCTCAATCCTGCCGGCAAGCTGATCGGCGACTTCACCATCGCCAAGGCCGATGACGAGCGCTTCTACATGTTCGGCTCGTCGCAGGCGCAGATCTATCACATGCGCTGGCTGGAACGGCACCTGCCCGCCGACGGCTCCGTCTCGGTCCGAGAATTGGGGCTCGAACTCGTCGGCCTGTCCGTCGCCGGACCCCGCGCGCGCGATGTGCTCGCCAAGCTGACCGACGAGGATATCTCCAGGGAGGCCTTCCCGTTCATGGCCTTCCGGGAAATGGATATCGGCGGCGTGCCGGCCAAGATCGGCCGCATCACCTATACCGGCGATCTCGGCTACGAGATCTGGCTTGCGCCTGAATACGAGCGCGGCCTCTATCAGAAGATCCTTCAGGCCGGCGCGGAATTCGGCATCGCCAGGTTCGGCATGCGGGCGCTGTTGTCGCTCAGGCTTGAAAAGAACTTCCCGACCTGGGCGCGCGAGCTGCGGCCGATCTACGGCCCGTTCGAGGGCAGCATGGATCGCTTCATCAAGCTGTCGAAGAATGATTTCGTCGGCCGCGAGGCCGCCGCGAAGGAGAAGGCGGACGGGCCCACCCTGAAGCGCGTCACCTTCGTGATCGATGCCGACGATGCCGACGTCATCGGCGACGAGCCGATCTGGCATGACGGCGAGGTGGTCGGCTGGGTGACGTCGGGCGGCTATGCCCATTACGTCGACGCCTCGCTGGCGCAGGGCTATATCCCGGCGGGCCTTGCCGCGAACGGCGCCGGCACATTCGAGATCGAGATCATCGGCGACCGGCGGCCGGCGAGGATCCAGCACGAGCCGCTGTTCGATCCGCAAGGCGAGCGCATGCGGGGGTGAGGGATTGCCTCCGTCGGTGATGATCGGATAAGGCACCGGCGCATCTGGCGGGATCTAGAGCATATCCAATGAATATAGGGTCATTCTGACGAGACGCTTTTGGGTCCCATGTTGTGTTTCAGGGGCCAAACTGGCATTCGAAGGCCATATCGGGGATATGGACGAGAATGACGGCGCAGGATTTGGCCCAAAAGCGTTCGTCCCGAAGGGTTTGTGATCGGCGGCCGCCCGACGCCGATCGCAAACAGAACTGACCCTATATTCATTGGATATGCTCTAACGACCTGAGGCAAAGTCCTGCCTCAGGCGCCTCCGCGGAGCATGGCCTTTGAAAACCTGCATCATAATCGGCGCCGGCGGCGGCGTGAGCGAGGCCGTCGCACGGCGGTTTGGAGGTTCGGGTTACCGGATCGGCCTTGTTGCCAGAAATCCGAACCACCTCCAGGCCCTGAGCGAACGCCTCTCGGATGCCGGGATATCGACCATCTGGACAGCAGCCGATGCGGGCATTGCGGAGGCGCTCGATACGGCGCTGGATGAGCTTCTGACGCAGTTGGGTCGCTGCGACGTCCTGATCTACAACGCAGCGGTGCTGCGTCCGGCCGGTCCCCTCGACCTGGAACGGGAAGACATAGCCGCCGAGATGGCGGTCAATGTGCTGGGCGCGCACCTGGCGGTCCGGAAAGTGGCTCCTGGCATGATCGCGCGCAAGGCGGGCGCGATCCTGTTCACCGGTGGCGGTCTGGCGCTTGAACCGTTTCCCGAATGGACATCGCTGGCGATGGGCAAGGCAGCCCTGCGCAGCCTTGCGATCAGCCTGTTCAAGCACTTGTCGCCATCCGGGATCCACGTATCGGTCATTGCCATTTGCGGGATCGTCGAAGCGGGCGGGCCGTTTGATCCCGCACGGATTGCCGAGGAATACTGGCGTGTCGCGACGGCGCCGGATGGGGTGCGGGACCGGGAGGTCATCTTCCAGCCGGAGGGGACGGACATGTACTACAACGATCCGGAGCGGAAACATGCGGAGACCTCAAGGATCCCGGACCACATGCGCCAGCCGACCGATCCGCGCTGATTGGCGCGTGTGTGCGGCGTGAAGCCGGGATAGGATCGCGCGTGGCGGATCAAATAGGAGAACCCGATGCCCGTTCCCGTCTGTACGCTCTGCGGCACCGAGTACGAAGAAACCGACCAGCCGCCCGACCTCTGCGCGATCTGCGCCGATGACCGGCAATACGTGCTGCCCTCCGGACAGAAATGGACGAACAGCGAGGCGCTCGCGGCCGGATACGCCAATACGTTCCGGGAACTCGAGCCCGGCCTGATGGCGATCGCGATGGCGCCGAAATTCGCGATCGGCCAGCAGGCGCTGCTGGTGATGACGCCGGCCGGCAACGTGCTGTGGGACTGCATCCCGCTGATCGACGAGGCCACGGCGCGCATCATCGAGGCGCTCGGCGGGCTATCGGCGATCGCGATATCCCACCCGCACTATTATTCAGCGATGGTGTCCTGGTCCGAGACCCTCGGCGGGGTGCCGGTCCATCTGCATGAAGACGATCGCGCCTGGGTGATGCGGGACAGCGACAACATCCGCTTCTGGTCGGGCGATGTGACCGAGATCCTGCCCGGCGTGACGATGGTGCGCACCGGTGGCCATTTCGCCGGCAGCTGCGTGCTGCACTGGGCCGACGGCGCGGACGGCCGGGGCGCGATGCTCTGCGGCGACACGCTGCAGGTCAATCCGGACTGCCGGCGCGTCTCCTTCATGCGCAGCTATCCAAGCTACATGCCGCTGTCGGCGCGGGTCGTCGAACGGCTCGTCGGGCGGCTTGCGCCCTATGACTTCGAGCGGCTGTACGGCCCCTTTGCCGGCAAGGCCGTGCTGGCGAACGCGAAGGCGGAGATGCTGCGATCGGCGGATATCTATGTCGAGGCCGTGTCGGGCAGGGGCGAAGCCGACCGGGAAGCG
Organism: Tepidamorphus sp.; assembly: GCA_028280885.1. Classification (GTDB taxonomy): domain Bacteria; phylum Pseudomonadota; class Alphaproteobacteria; order Rhizobiales; family Tepidamorphaceae; genus Microbaculum. The sequence goes on along the minus strand of JANQKY010000045.1, from coordinate 105,553 downwards.
TAGCGCACTGTGGTGCCGGTCATAAATCCGGGATACGCCTTGGCTATACTTCGAGGCGATCCACTCGTCCGCCGCGCTGGCGGCAAGCCCGGGACCCGACATGACGCTGACCGATACGCCTCCGCAGACCGCCCAGCCCCTGACACCGGAATACGAACATTCCGTGCCCTGGTTCTGGCCGATGGCCGCGGCGATCGAGATGCAGGAGGTCGGGCTGAAGCTGTTTTCCGACAACCTGCGGTTCCTGGCCGAGGCGGAGACCATCCTGCAACCGCCCGAGCCCGGCTGGGCAACGGCGAACCGGGTCCGCCTTGATCTGGATACGATGCGGCTGCGGGACTTCTCGCCGCAAGACGCAGGCGAGGAGACCCTCCCCGTGCTGATCGACGCGCCCTATGCCGGCCACAGCGCGACGATCGCCGATTTCGCCCGCGGCCAGAGCCTGGTCGAGACGCTGAAGGAAGTCGGCATTACGCGGCTGATGGTGACCGACTGGAAATCCGCTACGCCCGAAATGCGCGACTATGACATCGACAAGTATCTCGCCGAACTCAATACCGTGGTCGACGATCTGGGCGGCAGGGTCCATCTGGTCGGCCTGTGCCAGGGCGGCTGGCTGTCGGCGATGTATGCCTGCCGCTATCCCGACAAGGTCGCGAGCCTGGTGCTCGCCGGATCGCCGATCGACACCGATGCCGGCGACGGGCCGGTGAAGCGGATCGCGCATGCCCTGCCGATGGCGTTCTACGAGGAGATGGTCGAGGCCGGCGGTGGCCGCATGCTCGGCCAGTCCATGCTGGCGGGCTGGAAATCGATGCATCCGGCGCTGCAGTCCGTCGGCAAGTTCGTCGATCTCTACGCCCATATCGAGGACAAGTGCTATATCCGCCGCACCGAGACCTTCGAGCGCTGGTACGAGAATCCGATCGACCTGCCCGGCCGCTACTATCTCCAGGCGATCGAGGCCCTGTTCAAGGAAAACCGCTTCGCCAAGGGCACCTTCGTCGGGCTCGGCAAGACGCTGTCGCTGAAGGACGTCACCTGCCCGGTCTATCTGCTTGCCGGCAAGGCCGACGACATCACGCCGAAGGAGCAGGTGTTCGCCGCCGCCGACCTGCTCGGCACGCCGCATAACGGCATCGTCCGGACACTCGCGCCCGGCGGCCATATCGGCCTGTTCATGGGAACGCGGACGCTCGCCGATATCTGGCCGGAGATCGGCGAATGGATCCGGGCGCAAGACGCCTGAGGCGCGAAGCGGGTCGCCTAGGGCGCCGTGCCATCACGACCAGCGGCGCTGAAAGGGCTCTTAGGCCAGTGGGATTCTGCCCTTCGGAAATGCCGCTGATGCGTGTCGCTTCTGGGCCATCGCCCATTCCGCGTTCCTGCTAATTCTCCCGGCCTGTTCGCCCTGCCTTCACGTCTTGCGGAGTCCCTCTTGCTGAACGAATTCCTTGCCGAGCGCGGCTTTATCCTCGCCGACGGCGCGACCGGCACCAACTATTTCGATCGCGGCCTGATCTCGGGCGACGCGCCGGAACTGTGGAACGTCGATGCCGTCGACCGCGTTGCCGGATTGCATCGCGAGTTCATCGATGCCGGGGCCGATCTGGTGCTGACCAATTCCTTCGGCGCCAACCGCCGCCGCCTACGCCTGCATCAGGCGGAGGACCGGGCGCGCGAACTGAACGAGCGCGCCGCGGCGATTGCCCGGAAGACGGCCGACCAGTCCGGCCGGCAGGTCATCGTCGCCGGCTCGATCGGGCCATCCGGCGACCTGTTCGCGCCGCTCGGCGAGTTGACCTACGAGGAGGCCGTCGCCGTCTTCGCCGAACAGGCAGCCGGCCTGCGCGACGGCGGCGCGGACATTCTCTGGGTCGAGACGATGTCGGCGCCCGAGGAGATCCGGGCTGCGGCGGACGCGATCTCAGGCGTCGGCCTGCCCTATGTCTACACGGCCAGCTTCGACACCGCCGGGCGCACGATGATGGGCCTGGCGCCCGCCGCCCTGCCCGCGCTGTCGGGCTCGCTTGCCCAGACCCCCGCCGGCTACGGCGCCAATTGCGGCGTCGGCGCGCCGGACCTGCTGATGGCGGTCGTCGAGATTGCCGAGGCCGCCCCCGACGCGGTGCTGATCGCCAAGGGCAATTGCGGCATCCCGGAGGTCAAGGGCGACCACGTCCACTATACCGGCACGCCGGAGCTGATGGCCGACTACACCAAGCTTGCCATGGATGCCGGCGCCCGCATCATCGGCGGCTGCTGCGGCACGACGCCGGAGCATATCGCGGCAATGCGCGAAGCGATGGACACCCATCGCCCCGGCGCGCGCCCGACGCGGGAGACGATCACCGGACGGCTCGGCCCGATGATCATGAAACAGGCCGCGCCGGACACCGAAACCGGCGAAGCCCGGTCGCGCCGCCGAGGTCGTCGCCGGGCGTCGTGACCCGGAAACGGACGTCAGCCGGGTATCACAGCCCGGCGGAAGGCGCGCATGTGGAAGCGGATCTGGTCGGGATGATAGCGACGGTCGGCCGCGACCGGGCAGGCGTTGCGCGCCTGGCAACCACCGTCCAGACAGGTTTCACCACCATCGGATTGAAGATAGGCCGCGCAGGCCGGCACGTCGTATCCCGCGCCGCTGAAGGCCTCGACCGGGCAGGCGGACAAGCAGGGCTTGTCGGCACAGGTTTCGCACGGGCTCGGCCGGTCATCCGGCGCCGGCAGGGCGACGACGTCCGAAAACAAGAGCGCGGCGCGATAGGCGTGCCAGAGGCCGTGGTCGGGATGGATCAGGATGCCGAGCGGCGAGGATGTGACCGGCTCGCTACGCTGCGCCCAGCGCTGAAACGGCAGCGGCGGCCTGTCGAAGGGAAAGACGCATCGTGCGCCGCAGTCGCGGGCGATCGGCTCGATCACCGCGCGCGTCCAGCGATCGAGCGCGTCCGGGGACCCGTCGTCATGCGGAGCGAAATGCGGCCAGATATCGGGACCGGTGTTGCCGATCAGGAGGAGTGTTCGGGTTGGCTCGCCCGAGGTGGCGGGCGGGATGGCGTCCTCTGCGCTCGGATGAAAGCCGCCGCGCAGGGCGAGGCCGGTTTCGGCCAGGACCGCGGACAAGTGTTGGTAGCGCAGGTCTTCCACCGGCTGTTGTCCCTTTTGTTGCGCGGCTGGCATCGCTTTGGCCGGCATCGAGCCGGCCAAAGCGATTTACCCCTCACCCCGACCCTCTCCCACAAGGGGAGAGGGGGCGTTAACGGCATTGTATGCGGTTAAATTGATACGCCTTGCTGTTTGCGAGGCATTGGAGCCAAACAGCAAGGCCGCAGCACTCCCTCTCCCCCCAATATGCTCAGACTGGGGGAGAGGGCTGGGGTGAGGGGGGCGCCGCCCGCAAGGGCGGCTTCGAGAGCGCCGGAGGCGGTATCGAAAAAGCAACCCCGCCCCTTTCTCCATATGACCGTCAAAACCACGACACGCTCACGTAAACGCATCCGGCTCCGCCGCCTTGCCCTTGGCGATGAACTCGGTGAGCGCCTCGTCGATGCCCGGATCGAGCGACGGCGCCTCGTAGTCCTTGAGCCACTGCTTCCACAGCGTGTTGGCGCGCTCGTCGGCGCGCTTTTCGCCCTCGGCGAGCCACTGCTCGTAGGAATTGTTGTCGGCGACCGGGGAGCGATAAAAGGCCGTCTCGAAATTCGCCTGTGTATGGGCGCAGCCGAGATAGTGCGAGCCGGGACCCACCTCGGCAATCGCGTCGAGCGCCTGGCCGTTGTCGCTCAGGTCGATGCCCTCGGCGAAGCGCTGCATCATCGCGCACTGGTCGGCATCCATGATGAACTTCTCGTAGGAACTGACCAGGCCGCCCTCCAGCCAACCGGCCGAGTGGAGCGCGAAATTGACGCCGCCGAGCAGGGTCGGCAGCAACGTCTGGGCGCTCTCGTAGGAAGCCTGCGCGTCGGCGACCTTCGAGCCGCACAGCGAGCCGCCGGAGCGGAACGGCAGGCCGAGGCGGCGGGCGAGTTGGGCTGCGCCATAGAGCACCAGCGCCGGCTCCGGCGTGCCGAAGGTCGGCGCGCCCGACTGCATCGAGATGGAGCTTGCAAACGTCCCGAAGACGACCGGCGCGCCGGGCCGGCAGAGCTGGGCGAAGGCCGCGCCGGCCAGCACCTCGGCGAGGATCTGGGTCAGCGTGCCGGCGACCGTCACCGGCGACATGGCGCCGGCCAGGATGAAGGGCGAGAGGACGCTCGCCTGGCCGGCCCGGGCATAGACCTTGAGCGCGCCGAGCATGGTCGAATCGAAGACCATCGGCGAATTGGCATTGATCAGGTTGATCAGCACGCAGTTCTCATCGACGAAATCGTCGCCGAAGACGAGCTTCGCCATCGCCACCGAATCGGCGGCGCGGCGGGGATGGGTGACCGAGCCCATGAAGGGTTTGTCGGAATATTTGATATGGCTGTAGACCATATCGTAGTGGCGCTTGTTGACGGGCAGGTCGACCGGCTCGCACAGGGTTCCGCCGGAATGGTGCATGGCCGGCGCGACATAGGCGAGCTTCACGAAGTTGCGGAAATCCTCGATCGTGGCATAGCGGCGGCCATTATCGAGGTCGTGCACGAAGGGCGGGCCGTAGACCGGCGCGAACACCGTCGCGTTGCCGCCGATCGTCACCGAGCGCTCCGGATTGCGGGCATGCTGGGTGAAAACGGACGGCGCCGTGGCGATCAGGTCGCGGCACAGGCCCCTGGGGAAGTGGACGCGCTCGCCGCGCACATCGGCGCCGGCCGCCTTCCACATCGACAGCGCTTCGGCGTCCTCGCGGAACTCGATGCCGATCTCCTCGAGGATCTTATCGGCGTTCGCCTCGATCAGCGCAACCCCGGCCTCGTCGAGCGGTTCGTAGAGCGGCACGCGCCGCTCGATGTTGCGCAACACCGTCTGCTGCCCGCCCTTGCGCCGCTCCCGCCGCGCCTCCTTGCCGCCACCGCGCCGGCGGGCGCGGGCGCCTTCCTGCGTATCACTCATCGCCTGTCCTCAAGCCAATTGAAGCCGGTCCCGACCTGTTGTCCTGACAAAGGCTAGCGCGAAGCGTGCGGGCGGCGTGTCCCGGCTGCGTCATGGTCGCGCCGCGCTTGGAACATCAGAGGGGAACGTCGGTGAGAGAGCGGATCGCTGTCTCTCAATCGTCAGCGCGAGTTGAAATCGGAGAACCCCTGTCGCCGCTGCATGTCGAGGCCGAGAGAACTCCGGGCCGTCCGGGCTTTCCAATCCCGGAGATGCACAAATGCGAATTCCGGGATGGCGAGCGATGGGGTGGTGTTCTGCCTCCCCTCCGAGGTCATTGCCGGGCTTGTCTCGGCAATCCATGAACACAGTCGGTTACGTCCATTCTGGCGGCGGTGTTCATGGATGCCCGGAACACGTCCACTACTGTCCGGCTCGGCGGGGACGGGGCTTTTGTTTTCAGCCTGACCACCCACTCGGACGTCATCAACTCTGCTTTCCCTAATGGTGGCGGTGTCTTAGTACCGCCCGCCATTCCCCCCTCCGCGTCATTGCCGGGCTTGTCCCGGCAATCCATGAACATAGTCGCCAGCGAGGTGTTCATGGGTCCCCGGAACAAGTCCGGGGATGACATCCGAAGGGGTGGGAGGTCACGTGTCTCTCAGCCACCGATTGCTCGAAAAGCCATGCCGTGCAATCGGTTAGGCGACGTTTCCGGATTTAAACCGGACAGCAGTGGAACACGTCCGGGCATGACATCCGAGGGGGTGGCCAAGCTGAAAACAAAGGCCCCGCCCCCGCTGAACCGGACAGCAGTGGGACAAGCCCGGGGATGACCTCGGAGCGAGGCGAGAGTCCACAATCCTCTCCCTCGTCATCCCGGACGGCCGCAAGGCCGAGCCGGGATCGGGGAGCCACCGATCCATCGATTGCAAACACCAGCGGGCGTCCGGGTTCCCCGATCCCGGATAATCGCTAAGGCGATTTCCGGGATCACGAGGGAGACGGGTTTGCCCTGCTTCTTCCGCCCGACCCCCTATCCCCTGGCATCCCGAGGCCTGGTCCGGAACATCGGGATCCTCCAGGCGGACCATCTGCGACCGATCGAGGACCGAGCCGGCGACCGAACAGCCGTCGCAATTGCGCATTCCGAAGTCGGTTCCAGCACGGACAGCGCCGGCCAAGTCGAGAATAATTCGTAGACTGATGACCTTTCTCCGGCGCCGGCTCGGCGCCCGGCGTTGGAGATATACGCTCATGTCGGACGACGAAATCGACCTGTCCTCCCTGTCTGACGACGACCTCGTCCAGCAGATGCATGACGACCTCTACGATGGCCTCAAAGAGGAGATCGAGGACGGCGTCAACATCCTGCTTGAGCGAAACTGGATGCCCTATGACGTCCTGACCAAGGCGCTCGTGGAGGGCATGCGCATCGTTGGTGAGGACTTCCGGGACGGCATCCTGTTCGTGCCCGAGGTGCTGCTGTCGGCCAATGCGATGAAGGCGGGCATGTCGATCCTAAGGCCGCTGCTGGCCGAGACCGGCGCGCCGAAGGTCGGCAAGATGGTGATCGGCACCGTCAAGGGCGACATCCACGATATCGGCAAGAACCTCGTCGGCATGATGATGGAGGGCGCCGGGTTCGAGGTCATCGATATCGGCATCAACAATCCGGTCGAGGAATATCTGGCAGCCCTTGAGGAGCACGAGCCGGACATTCTCGGCATGTCGGCGCTTCTGACGACCACCATGCCGTATATGAAGGTCGTCATCGACACGCTGAAGGAAAAGGGCCTGCGCGACAAATATATCGTGCTGGTCGGCGGCGCGCCGCTGAACGAGGAGTTCGGCAAGGCCGTCGGCGCCGATGCCTATTGCCGCGACGCGGCGGTGTCGGTGGAGACCGCCAAGGACCTGATGCACCGGCTGCACAACCAGCGCGCCGCCGTCGGCTGACGCCGACAGGCCGTCTGAAATCGAAAACCGCCCGCCGTTTCAGACAGCGGGCATTTTCTTTCGATCCGTCTGACCGCAGGGGACAGCCATGCGATCGGTGCTGATCTCCGTCGCCGCGCTCATCATCAGCCTGGCGATCCTGCTTGCCGGCAACAGCCTGCAATTCGTCCTGCTGGCGCTTCGGGCCGAGACCGCCGGTTTCTCGCTCACCGTGATCGGCGCGATGACGACGGCCTATTATCTCGGCTACGGATTCGGCACGCTGCAGGCGCCCAATTTCGTCGACCGGGTCGGCCATATCCGCGCTTTCGCCGCGCTCAGCTCGATCATCTCGGTGCTGGTTCTGGCGCACGGGCTGTGGGCCAATCCCTACTTCTGGATCGCGCTGCGCTTCATCGCCGGGCTGTGCTTTGCCGGCCTTGCCACCGTCTCCGACAGCTGGCTCAATGCCAAGTCGACCCGCGAGGTGCGCGGCCAGGTGCTGGCGATCGCCTCGATCGCGGCGATCGGCGGCTATGCGGTCGGCCCGCTCTTCGCCTCGCTCGGCTCCGTCGACGGCCTGCACCTGTTCGTCACCGCCTCGATCCTGATGTCGGTGGCGCTCGTGCCGGTCACGCTGACGCGCTTCAGCGCGCCCTACGTCTCCGGCCAGGGCACGGGTGTGGAGCGTTATTCGTTGATCCGCTTGTTCCGCGAGACGCCGTTCGGCGTCACCGGATGCTTCGTCACCGGGCTGATCCAGGGCGGGTTTCTGGGCCTGAGCGCCGTCATCGCCGGCCGCATGGGCCTGTCGGACGAGCGCGTGCCGATGTTCGTCACCGGGGCGCTGATCGCAGGCGCGATCGCGCAATATCCGCTCGGCTGGATCTCCGACCGGATCGACCGGCGTGTCGTGGTCGGCGCCGCCGTGCTGGCCCTGGGGCTGTCCGCCTTCGCCGTCTCGGTGCTGTTCGGCCTGACCGGCGGCACGCTGCCGGTGATCCTGTTCGCGATGGCGGTCGGCGGCATCGCGGCGATGCCGCTTTATGCGATCGTGATTGCCCATGTGAACGACCGCCTGACCGAGACCTCGATCGTGCCGGCGGCGGCGACCCTGATCCTGAGCTTCTCGATCGGCTCGGCCGTCGCCGGCCCGATCGCCTCCTATTCGATCCAGGCCCATGGCCCTGGCGGCTACTATCTGTTCATGAGCGTCGCCCTGATCGGCTTCGGCATCTTCGCGCTGTGGCGCCGGTCCCAGCGCGCCGCGCCGGAGGCGTCCGAGGACGGCAGTGGCGTCATCGCCGCGACGCCCGCGCTGGTGCCGATGGATTCGGAATTCGACGAGAACCAGATGTGGTTCGATTTCGACCAGGAAGGCGAGAGCGACAGCGCCGGCTGAGCCTTGAACCTTCGCCTTGAACCTTCAGGGCGCCGCCACCGCCTGGGGGACCCGCGACAGGAACGGCACCAGGCCGATCCGGCTCCAGATATAGTAGACCAGCAATACCTCCATGACGATCGCCGAGACCAGAAAGGCGATCGCCGCGCCCATCGAGGCGAACGGGCCGATCAGCGCCAGGCAGCCGAGCAGATAGGCGATGATGCCGGCGAGAATGCAGTAGATGCCGAGCCGCCCGTGGCCGCAGAACTGCAGGAAATAGGCGCCGATACCGAAGGTCGCGGTCAGGACATAGGCGACCGCCGAGACGATCAGCACCCATTTGGCGACGGCATAATCGCCGCCGTAGAGGCCGAGAATGGCGGAGGGAAACAGGACCAGCGGCAAGGCCGCGATGCTGGTCCATATCGCCAGCTGCCGGGTGACCCTGCCGTAGAGTGCCTGGCGCGCCGGCAGAGTGTCGGCCCCCTCGGCGATCAGACCAAGCTTGGGCAGGATAACCGCGATGGTTGCGAGATAGGGCGTCATGATCAGGTAGCCGGCCTTCTGGGTCGCGGCGAACAGGCCGACTTCCTTTTCATCGTGCGAGAGCACTTCCAGCATCAGCGTGCCGGTGTGATCGCCGGCCTTCCAGAGGATCTCGACGGCCATGATCGGCAGCGACACGGCAAGCCAGGCCTTCGGCAGGAAGTTCGGCCGGGTGCCGACAAGCGGCGTGCCGCGCGGCAGGCCGGCGATCGCGACGACGATGCCGATCGCGCAGGCCGCCGCGAAGACCATCACGAGATGGACGGAACGAATGTCGGTCTCGACGACCAGCAGCAGGGCCAGGAGACCGGCCATCAAAAGCGGCACGCCGAGCCGGTAGACGCCGGCCGACCAGGCCGGCCGGCCGAAGGCGTTGAGCACGCCGCCGAACAGCCGGACCAGCGCGTAGGCCGGCACGAACCACAGGCCGATGAGGATCGGATGGCCGGCGTCGGACTGGAAAAAGTCGCCGCCCTTGAAGGGAAAGTTCAGCCCGGCGACAAGGCCGGCCAGACCGATCGCCAGGCCGACGACGATCGCGGCGATGGCGAAGAACAGGATGAAGCCGGCAATCCGCGCGCGATTGCCGTCCTTGTCATATAACGGCAGGAATTTCGTCGCGGTGCGCTCGGCGCCGAGCATGATCACCGCACCGATGATCACCATGCCGGCATAGGCGGCGGCGTAATTGCCGTATTCCTCGGTTTCCACCGTACGGGCCATCAGGGCATGGACCGCATAATCCGCGAAAATGCCGATGATCGTCAGCGTCGTCACAAAGGCGACGCTGTTCCAGGGCTTGTCGGCGAGGCCCAACGCGCCGAGGCCTGGAAAATGCGGCTCGGCCGACCGGAGCCTCAGGAGATAGCGGAACGCACTCATCCAATATGCCGTGTTCGTCAACAAACGCTCCGGCCGCGGGAGCCGGTGAAATCGAGATCAGTATGAAGTCGGGATCAGTATTCCGGGTCGGCGGGGCGAAGTACAGGCCCCGCGGCCGCCGTAATCGGCGGCACGCGGACGAAACAGAGCGCGGTGACGAGGGAAGGCGGACGGTCGCCTATACCCGCTCAATCACCGCCGCGATCCCCTGCCCCACACCGATGCACATGGTGCAGAGCGCGCGCTTGGCGTCGCGTTCCTTCAATTCGACTGCCGCCGTCAGCGCCAGGCGGGCGCCCGACATGCCGAGCGGATGGCCGAGCGCGATCGCGCCGCCATTCGGGTTGACGTGCTCGCCGTCGTCGGGGAGGCCGAGCTGGCGCAGCACGGCGAGGCCCTGGGCGGCGAAGGCCTCGTTCAGTTCGATGACGTCGAGATCGCCGACGGACAGGCCGAGCCGGTCGAGCAGCTTTTCGGTCGCCGGCGCAGGCCCGATCCCCATGATGCGCGGCGGCACGCCGGCCGTCGCCATGCCGACGACACGGGCAATCGGGGTGAGGCCGTATTTTTCGACCGCCGCCTCGGAGGCGACCAGCAGGGCGGCCGCGCCGTCATTGACGCCCGAGGCGTTGCCGGCGGTGACGCTGCCGCCCTCGCGGAACGGCGTCTTGAGGGCTGCGAGCTTGTCGAGCGAGGTTTCGCGCGGGTGCTCGTCCTTCTCGACGACAATCGGATCGCCCTTGCGCTGCGGGATCGAGACGGCGACGATCTCCTTGGCCAGCCGGCCGGTCTTCTGGGCCCTCGCCGCCCGCTCCTGGCTGCGCAGGGCGAAGGCGTCCTGATCGGCGCGCGAGACCTGGAAATCCTCGGCGACGTTTTCGGCCGTCTCCGGCATCGAATCGATGCCGAACTGCTGTTTCATCAGCGCGTTGACGAAGCGCCAGCCGATCGTCGTGTCGAACACCTCGGAGGCGCGCGAAAAGGCCGTATCGGCCTTGCCCATGACGAAGGGTGCGCGGGTCATCGATTCAACCCCGCCGGCGATCATCACCTCGGCCTCGCCCGCCTTGATCGCGCGGGCCGCCGTGCCGAGCGCGTCGAGGCCGGAGCCGCACAGGCGGTTGATGGTGGCGCCGGGCACCGTGTCGGGCAGGCCGGCCAGCAAAAGCGCCATGCGGGCGACGTTGCGGTTGTCCTCGCCGGCCTGGTTGGCGCAGCCGAAGATCACGTCGTCGACCGCCTCGCCCGGCAGGCCGGGGACGCGGGCCATCAGTTCGCGCAGAGCATGGGCGCCGAGATCGTCGGGCCGCACCCTGGCCAGCGCGCCGCCATAGCGGCCGATCGGCGTGCGCACGCCCTCGCAGATGAATGCCTCGCCCATTGAAAAACCCTCCGTATCGTCGAAACGTCGCCGCTTTATATAGGCAATCGACGAGCCGGAAAGCAGCGAAAGATCGCCATGCACGGATGTTCGCAGGTCGAACGGGCGGCAGGCCGGCCGCCAGGCGGTTTGTCCGGCGCGGGACAAGCTCGCTAGCGCGTTGGCGGGACGGGGCTTTTCACATCTTCTGTCAATTCCGCAACAGGTCGCAAAACAGGCCGGGCCTGTCGCGAAAAAAACACCATTCGCCGCCGCGATTCCGCACTCTTTTCACCAAGGAGCAGGGACCGCCAATTCGCGACAGCCGCAGGCCGGCCCGAGACCCCAACACAGTTGACGTCCTTACGGTCTGCCGGATGCAAGGACCATCCGGCCTGCGGAGTTCAAAGACAATGTCGTTTGGCAGAACGAACAAGCCGGACTTCCGGATGGGCGCGTCGATCGAGGCGACGCCGAAGCAGATCCTCAAAGGCGACCGGCTGGACGGCCTGTTTCCGATCGGCACGCGGGTCTACCTGACCGATGTGGGAACGGATACGCCGGAAACGCTCGCCGCCGCAGCCAGGGTGCTGGCCGAGGCGAACTATACCCCGGTGCCGCATCTTCCCGCCCGCCGCCTTCATGGCGATCAGGACCTGCGCGCCCGGCTCGACCTGTTCACCGGCGAGGCCGGCGTCCGCGAGGTCCTGGTGATCGCCGGCAGCGTCGATGCGCCGGCCGGTGCCTATGCTTCCTCGATGGACCTGCTGCGCACCGATATCCTGCAGGGCTATGGCATTACGACGATCGGCGTCGCCGGCCATCCCGAAGGCAGCCCGGACATCGCGCCTGCGGCGGTCGAGCAGGCGATCGTCGAGAAGAACGCCTTCGCCGCCGAACACGGGCTCGACATGCGGCTCGTCACCCAGTTCGGCTTCGACCCGGATCTCTATATCGCCTGGGCCGACCGGCTCAGCCAGGCCGGCAACCGGCTGCCGATCCATGTCGGTGTCTCGGGGCCGGCGAAGATCACCACGCTGATCAAGTTCGCCGCCCTGTGCGGCGTCGGGCCGTCGCTCGATTTTCTTAAAAAAAGGGCAAGCTCGGTGATGGCGCTCGCGTCGGGCTTCAGCCCGGAGGGCGTTGTGTCGCCGATCGAGCAGCACGTCGCGGCCAATCCCGGCGGACCGATCGCCCAGATGCACGTGTTCCCCTTCGGCGGCCTGCGCAAGACGGCGGAATGGCTCGCCGAGCGCGGCTCCTGGTTCGGCATCAACGACGGCGCTGTATCCACCCCGTCCGTATCCCTCGCCTCGGAGGCCAAGTAAATGTCGCGTACCGTCGTTGCATCGGAAACCAAGACCATCACCATCGGCTTCGACCAGCCGTTCTGCGTGATCGGCGAGCGGATCAACCCGACCGGCCGCAAGAAGCTTGCCGCCGAGATGATCGAGGGCAATTTCGAGACCGTCGAGAAGGACGCGCTGGCCCAGGTCGCGGCCGGCGCGACCATGCTCGACGTCAATGCGGGCGTCACCTCGGTGAACCCGAACGAGAGCGAACCGCCTCTGCTGCGCAAGACCGTCGAGTTGGTGCAGTCGCTGGTCGACGTGCCGCTGTCGATCGATTCCTCGGTGCCGGCCGCACTGGCCGCGGGCCTGGAGGTCTGCAAGGGCCGGCCGCTCGTCAATTCGGTGACCGGCGAGGAGGACCGTCTGGAGGTCATTCTGCCGCTGATCAAGAAATACGACGTGCCGGTGGTGGCGATCTCCAATGACGAGACCGGCATCTCGGAGGACCCGGACGTGCGCTTCGAGGTCGCCAAGAAGATCGTCGAGCGCGCCGCCGATCACGGCATCAAGCCGCAAGACGTCGTCGTCGATCCGCTGGTGATGCCGATCGGCGCGATGGGCACGGCGGGCCAGCAGGTGTTCAAACTGGTGCGCCGGCTGCGCGAGGAACTGCACGTCAACACGACCTGCGGCGCCTCCAACATCTCCTTCGGCCTGCCGCACCGACACGGCATCAACGCAGCCTTCCTGCCGATGGCGATTTCAGCGGGCATGACGTCCGCGATCATGAACCCTTGCCGGCCGCAGGAAATGGAGATGGTGCGGGCGGCGAACGTGCTGATGGGCACGGACGCCAATTGCTCCGATTGGATCATGACCTATCGCGACCACGCGCCGGCAAAACCCGCCGCCGGACCGGTGGGGCCGGTCGCCGAGGCAGGCGCCGCGCCCGCTGCCGCCGGCGGTCGGCGACGCGGCGGACGCGAGGCACGGCGGCGGGCCGGCTAGGCATGACTGCTAGGAGACACCGCCATCGAGGAAAAGAGCCGGGCTGACATGGACAGGAACGCGCCTGAGCGGGACGCCCCCCAACGGGACGACAGGACCTTCGATGATCCAAGCGACGCGGCGCTGAGCGACGACGCGCTCGGCGCCGACCTGTCGCGGCCTGAGGACGCGCTCGTCCTGTTCATGCCGAGCGGGCGGCGCGGCCGCTTTCCGCATGGCACCCCGGTGCTGGAGGCGGCCCGGCAGCTTGGCGTCTATGTCGAATCCGTCTGCGGCGGGCGCGGCATCTGCGGGCGCTGCCAGATCGATGTCGCCGAAGGCGTCTTCGCCAAGCATCAGATCACCTCGTCGGCGGAAAACCTCTCCGCCTTCTCCGACACCGAGGCCCGCTACAAGAAAAAGCGCGGCCTTGCCGAGGACCGGCGCCTGTCCTGCCAGGCGCTGATTAAGGGCGATCTCGTCGTCGACGTTCCGGTCGAGGCGCAGACCAACCGGGCGCTGGTGCGCAAGCGCGCCGAGACGCGGGTAATCGACCGCGATCCGGCGATCCAGCTCTGTTACGTCGAGGTCGAGGAGCCCGACATGGAGCAGCCGCTTGGCGATGCCGACCGGCTGATCGCGGCACTGGAAACCCAGTGGACGCTCTATAACGTGCGGATGGACTTCCGGCTGCTGCCGACATTGCAGGCCGTTCTGCGCGAGGGCCACTGGAAGGTCACGGTGGCGATCCACGAGGGCGCGGTGCCGACCGTGATCGCGGTCTGGCCGGGCTTCCGCGACAAGCTCTACGGCATTGCCGTCGATATCGGCTCGACGACGATCGCCTGCCACCTGACCGACATGCTGACCACGCGCACCGTCTCGTCTGCCGGCACCGCCAATCCGCAGATCCGCTTCGGCGAGGATCTGATGTCGCGGGTCTCCTACCTGATGATGAACCCGGACGGGCTGCCGGCGCTGACCAAATCGGTGCGCGGGGCGATCGAGAGCCTGGTCGACAAGGTGACCGGCGATGCGGGCGCGACCCGCGACGACGTGCTGGAGGCCGTGTTCGTCGGCAATCCGATCATGCATCACCTGTTTCTCGGCATCGATCCGCGCGAACTGGGCGGCGCGCCGTTCGCGCTCGCCGTCTCGCGGGCCATGAGCTTTTCGGCCGAGCGGATCGATCTCGGAATCAATCCCGGCGGCCGGGTCTACATGCTGCCCTGCATCGCCGGCCATGTCGGCGCCGATGCCGCCGGCGCGACGCTTGCCGAGGGGCCGCATCGCAGCGACGAGATTACATTGATGGTCGATGTCGGCACCAATGCCGAGATCGTGCTGGGCAATTCCGAGCGCGTGCTGGCCGCCTCCTCCCCGACGGGACCGGCGTTCGAGGGCGCGGAGATCTCGTCGGGCCAGCGGGCGGCACCCGGCGCGATCGAGCGGGTGCGCATCGATCCGGAAACGCTTGAGCCAAAGATCCAGGTGATCGGCCTCGACGCCTGGTCGGACGAGGAAGAATTCGCCGAGAAGATCGACCAGACCGGCGTCACCGGCATCTGCGGATCGGGCATCATCGAGGTGATCGGCGAGATGTTCCTGGCCGGCATCATCACGCAGGACGGCGTCATCGACGGATCGCTTGCCGAAAAGTCGGACCGGATCGTCGCCGACGGGCGGACCTTCGCCTATGTGCTGTGGCGCGGCGACCAGGAGATCCGCGTGACGCAGAACGACGTGCGGGCGATCCAGCTTGCCAAGGCGGCGCTTTATGCCGGCGTCAAGCTGTTGATGGACAAGTTCGGCTGCGATCATGTCGACCGCATCAAGCTTGCCGGCGCCTTCGGCAGCCATATCGATCCGAAATACGCGATGATCATCGGGCTGATCCCCGATTGCGACTTGAAAAAGGTCGCAGCCGTCGGCAACGCGGCCGGCACCGGCGCGCGCATGTGCCTGCTTAACAAGGCCTACCGGGCCGAGATCGAGGATCTGGTCCAGCGGATCGAGAAGATCGAGACGGCCGTCGAGCCGCGCTTCCAGGAGCATTTCGTCGCCGCCATGGCGCTGCCCAACAAGGTCGATGCCTTCCCGCGCCTGAGCGAAGCCGTCCGGCTGCCGGCAGCACCCGTGTTGGAAGCGGCCGAGGCCGGCGGGCGGCGGGGCCGGCGCGGCGGAAGACAGGGTGGAAGACGGGGCGCGCGGGCGGGTTGATACAGGCCTAATCCTCTATGCCCGGCCGCTTGCCGGCGATGACGATGCCCGCCGCCATGAAGGCGAGCGCGGCCCAGACGAAGACGCTCGCCACCTCGCCGAAGACGAGCCAGCCCCAGCCGATCGCCGCGATCACCACCATGTAGTTGACCTGGGCATAGAAGGTCGGCCCGTAGCGCTTGACGGCCTCGGCGAAGATCAGGATGGCGATCGCGTTGGCAAGGCCGGCGAGCAGCGTCGTCCACCAGATGCCGGGGCCGACGGGCAGCCCCATCTGGCCGGTGGCCAACACGACGGGCAGCGTCGTCAGCGCACCGCCGAGCAGGAAGCCGGCGGCGACCGAAAACGGCGGCGCCTCGGGCGGCCGCAGCACGACGGCGCCGACATTGGCGATGCCGATCGAGACCGGCAGAATGAGGGTCATCAACAGCCACGGCAGGGTGGCCGGATCGCCGATGCCGACCAGGCGCGGCGCGATGACGATCAACAGGCCGACGAAACCGAGCGCAAGGCCGGCAAGCCCGATCAGCGACAGCCGCTCGATCCGCACGACGACGCTGAACAGATAGGTCGTGGTCGGCACCAGCGCGAAGGCGAGCGACGTCGCCCCGGTCGGCAGATGGCCGCTGACATAGGTGATCAGCGACAGCGGCACGCAGAAGGCGGCTGCCCCGACGACGAGATAGACCCTTAAGAAGGGCCAGTCGAGCCGGGCCCGCTCGCGCCGGCCCGCGGCGATCGCGGCCAGCAGCGCCCCGCCGAGCAGCGTCTGCCAGAAGGCATGCGCGAAATGCCCGGCCCCATGCGCATCGGCGATGTCGTTGAGCGGGAGAAGGGCGGAATAGGCAATCGCGTTGACGGCCAGGACGCAGAGGGGGATGAGGCCGAGGGGGTGGGGCATGGGGGGATGATGCTGCCTGATGGAAGGTGCCGATAGTGGGACGCGGAGCATACATCGAAGATGGAAGTTCGAGCGAACGATTGCTTGTCGGGCACGGCGCTGGATCGGAACGCAGCTTGGAACCCAAACTTGACAAACGTCGAGTTGACGTAGTGTCATTCTGCGGGAATCTTCAGATCAAATCCGCTTAGTGCATTGATCTATAACAAAAAATTCTCCCTGGGAGGGAGGCAAGAGGAGGCGGAAAATGAAAGTCATCTCCTACAAGGAGCTACCGAATTATGCGCCCGGAAACTTACTTGGCAGCGGCGACGGGCGTGGTTGGTCGGGCTTGAAATACCGTGGCTATCAACATCTCGGCATGGAAATAGTGCTTCCGCCGGTGGAAGACTATCTGGTGATTGCGTATGACAAAGGCCACACCCCGGTGCGGCGCAAGGTCGAAAACAAGTGGAGCGACTACCACCTTGGTGTTGGAGATCTTACGCTTCTGACCAAGTCTCAAATATCCGAATGGTCATGGTCGGAAACAATCGAGGTTTCTCATGTATACCTTGAAGCGGGCCTCGTCGAAAACGTCGCCAACGAAGTGTTCGAACGCGAGGTCAGCGATATCCGATTGAAGGACGCCTTGCGTGCGCGTGATCCGGGAATATCGAGATGCGTGTCGGTCATCAAGGAAGAGGTGGGCGATCAGCGCATTGGCGGCCCTCTCATTGTGGAGGCCGCGGCACGGGAACTGTCCGTCCGGCTTCTGCGGAAATTCGCGGACACCCGGTTCACCTCCGAGGCTCGGTTCGGCACATTCTCAAGGGGGGAAACAAGGCGCGTGGCGGCCCTGGTGAAGGACCAGCTGAAAGAAAAGGTGACGTATGAGCAAGCCGCTGCCGAAATGGGTTTGGGGGCCTGGAACTTCATGCGCAAATTCAAGGCGACGTTCGGCCAGTCCTTTCACGACTACGTTTTGGTTCAGCGGGTGGAGCGCGCAATCTCCCAGTTGCAAAACACAAGAAAACCCCTGAAAAACATCGCTCTGGACTGCGGTTTCTACGATCAGTCACACATGAACAGGGTGTTCAAGAAACAGACGGGAGCGACACCCGGAATGTTTCGCAAGGCCTGAACATCATCCGGCAGCATTCGATCCGTGATCGCTCTCAGGCGCCGCGTTCAGCATGCGGCCGGTGGCCACCCACTGGTATACGGCTTAAGTCCGGCGACGTCGCGTAATCGATTGCATTATATAACTTTTCGAGCAATCGGCGACTGAGAGACATAAGACGCTCCCAACCCCTCGGACACCACCCCAGGAGGCGGGGATGACGGCTGTGCGGGTTGCAGCGGGGCGCATCCCTCCCCCTCGTCATCCCCGTCCTCGCTGAACCGGACAGCAGTGGTGGCGAGCCGGGTGCGGTACCAACGCGCCGGTGTGCAGGTGCGTCCAATGTTTTTCCAGAATTTTCCAATAATGCGCCTGGAGAAATTGATTGTATGATCGCTGCAAAGCTCCGCGCTTGTCGGGAGGATAGGCTCTAAGTTCGGACGCTGGAAAAGAACTCGGGTCACGATTTGGCCGCAGGTCCTGTTTGGGAGGATAAACAATGCGCATGAATTTCGGGATTTTCATGGCACCGTTTCACGCACCGGGCCACAATCCGACAATTTCCCTGGAATACGATCTGGAGCTTTTGCAGCACCTGGACACGCTGGGCTACGACGAGGCGTGGATCGGCGAGCACCATTCCGCAGGCAGCGAAATCATCGCCTCGCCTGAGATCTTCATCATGGCGGCCGCCGAGAGGACGCAGCGTATTCGCCTGGGCACCGGCGTGGTGTCCATGCCCTACCATAACCCGCTCTGGGTTGCGGAACGCATGGTGCTGCTGGATCACCTGACGCGCGGTCGCGTGATGTTCGGCATGGGACCCGGCGCGCTGCCGACCGATGCGTCGATGCTGGGGCTGGAACCGCAGCAGATGCGTCCGATCCTGGAAGACTACATGGAGATCGCGGTCAAACTGCTGACGACGGACGAGCCGGTCAATTATGAATCCGATCGCCTGACGCTGAAGGATGCGCGGCTGCATCTGCGCCCCTATTCCGATCCGCTGTTCGATCTGGCCGTTGCCGCCGTTGCCTCGCCGTCCGGCGCGAAACTGGCCGGGCGCTATGGCACGGGCCTGTTGTCGCTGGGCGCGACGGTGGCGGTCGGCATGGATGTTCTGGCGCATCACTGGACCATTCAGGAACAGGCCGCCGCGGAACACGGTCAGGTCGCCGACCGGGCCAAATGGCGGCTCGTCGGGCTGATGCACCTGGCCGAAACCGAAGAACAGGCCCGCGAAGATGTGAAATACGGCATGGTTCAATGGTTCAAGTATTTCCAGAACGTCGCCGCGTTCCCGCAGATGGCTGTCGAGGGTGGCAATCTCGATGAAATGATCGACTTCGTGAACGGCGGACTTGGCGTCATCGGTACGCCGGACATGATGGTCAAGCAGATCCACGAGTTGATCGAGCAAAGCAATGGCGGCTTCGGGGCCTATCTGACGCTGGCCCATAACTGGGCAAATACGGCTGCCACCAAGAAAAGCTTCGAACTGTTCGCGCGCGAAGTCATGCCGCATTTCCAGTCGTCCGGTGGTGGCTTGCAGGCCGCCGCAGACCGGGCGCGGGCGCAGCGGGAGGGGCTCGCCGAGAAGCAGCTTAAGGCCGTGGCCGAAGCCACCGAGCGGTACGAGAAGGAAACCGGAACCGGCGGCTGAACCGCCCCTGGCTGCGGTTCTTCGAAGACATCGACTGTCGGTTAAACCAACGGGTGCGCCGCGCAACCGGCCCTAAGGCGCATCCGTTGTTTCCTTCTGGTGGTAGAGTGATGAATGACGAGTCTGTCGACGAGTCAGCGTTCCGACGCGCTTGCGGCAATTTCCCCACTGGTATCGCCGTTATCACGACGCTGGACGACGATGCCCGGCCCGTGGGTTTGACGGCAAGCAGCTTCACATCCGCGGCGTTGTCACCTCCGATGGTGTTGTGGACGATCGGCCCGCATGCGCGCAGCTTCGATAGCTTCTCGCGGGCGAGCCACTACGCCGTGCACGTTCTGCACAAGGAACAGCAGGCGCTTGCCGCGCATTTCGCAGGCTGTGGTGAAGACAAGTTCGCCCGGCTCGACTGGCAGACAGGCGCACAGGGCCTGCCGATCCTGCCGGACTTTTCCGTGTGCATGGAATGCGCCGTCGAAGACGTGCACCCGTGCGGAAATCAGAAACTGATGATCGGCCGCGTCATCAATATCATCAGTCGGAATCGCGAGGATGCGCTGGTGTATTTTCATAGCGAGTTTCACTATTTGGACAGATCCTGACCGTTGAGCTGCGCTGCGGCATCAGGACGCCGAAAGCAGCGCACCGCCGCCACGCGCCGCTTCGCGCTATCGGCTCAGCCGAAACATCACGTTCGATCAGCGACGCGATCGCCCGGGCGCCCGGGTGGCGGGCCAAGGAGGGCGGCGGGCCGAGGAGAGCGACATGGTCGCCTGCAAGACCACGACGCCGTCAAAGATGATCGAAAAGCTCGACCTGACGCGGATCGACCTCATCAAGGTCGATCCCAAGGGCGCCGAGCCCGACGTGCTTGAGGGGATCTCGGAGGCCCACTGGCCGATGATCCGCCGCGTCGTCGCCGAGGTGCACGATATCGACGGGCGGATGGCGGCGTTCGCCGGCCTGCTTGAGCGCCAAGGCTTTACCGTGACGGTCGGCACCAATACGGCGCTCGCGGAGGTCTACGCGCACCGGGAGTCCCGGAGGGACTTAAGCCGATAATGGCGGGGCCGGAATTCTCCTGCCCGCGCCTGTCGGCGTCAGGAGACGAGCCAGCCGCCGTCGACGTCGATGGTCGTGCCGGTGGTGAAATCGTTCTCCACCAGGAACACGATCGCGCTCGCCACCTCGTCGGCCGTGCCGGCGCGCGGGATGGCGTGGCCGGCGGTCGCCTTGTCGTAGAAGGCGGCGCGGTCGTCGCCGGTCAGCGCGACCATCGGCGTGTCGATCTGGCCCGGCGCGACGACATTGATGCGGCGGGGGCTGAGTTCGTTGGCGAGCGAGCGGGCGAAGGCCTCGACCGCGCCGCCGACCGAGCCGATGGCGATCTGGCCCGGCTTGATCTTGCGCGCGGGCGCACCGGAGACCAGCACGATCGCGCCGTTTTCGCTCAGATGCGGGGCGCCGTAGCGCACGACATTGGCATAGCCCCACAGCTTGTCGAAGGAGGCGCGGTAGCCGTTCATGTCCATCTGAAGGAACGGCCCGACGGCCCGCTCGCCGCCGGTCGCGGCGCTGATCAGGATGTCGTAGGGGGCTTCGGCTTTGAACAGCGCCTCGAGCGCTGCCTCGTCGCGGACGTCGCAGCCTTTCAGCGCGATGCCCTGCGGGCTGCCGGCGCGGTCGGGATTGCGGCTGATCGCGGTGACCGAGGCGCCCTTGTCGCGAAGCTGCTCGGCCGCGGCCAGGCCGATCCCCGAGGTGCCACCGAAAACCAGTGCCTTCTTGCCCTTGACGTCCATGTCCTGTCTCCCTGACGCGCGGCGGCCCGTTCAAGGCGCGGCGCGGTTGATTGTCCGGTGGTCGCTCCAGCAGGGATGCCGGAGCGGGGGAGACCATAGGACGGCTGCAATCGAAAACGCAAGACGGACGGTTGAGTGCCCTACTCCACCGTCACCGTGATGACGGGCGACATCACCGGCGGGTCGTGCGGAATGTGGTTGTGATCGCCGAGGACGAGCTGCAGCGTGTGGTCGCCGGGCGGCAGGTCGAGCACCGTCTCCGTCTGGCCGCCGCCGAAATGGATCAGATGCTCGTCGGCGGGCATCGCATAATCGAACTCCTCGGCGCCGTCCGGCCCCTCGCCCATCGGCGCCCGGTCGACCAGCAGATGGTGGTGGCCGGTGTTCTCCTTGTCGACGCCGGCCGGCGCGACGCCCATGCCGGAGAGGCCGAAACGGATCGTCACCGGGCTTGAGATCGTGTCGCCGTCGGAAAGACCGATGAAATAGACCTTCGCGCCGGCCGGCGACGGCGTCTCGCCGGCGTGAAGCGGGGATAGGGAAAACAGAAACAGCGCGGCGGCCGCGGCGATCAATGCGTTCATTATCGTCTCCGTTAAGAATATCGGCTTCGTTGAAACGCTCCTTCGGCGAACCATTGCACGGACCCTGCCCGTTTGAAACGGGTTTGCCGCCTGCCCGCGTCCGGTAAAGGCGTGCCCCTGTCGCGCGGGGCTTGCCTCCGCTACGGTGGCAGGGGCGACGTCCATGCAACCGGAGGAAGATGCGATGAGCGAGGAAACGACCAACACCGCGATGCTGAAGGCCTGCTACGATCAATGGGATTCGTCGAAGGGCGGCAGTATCGACGTCTGGATGGGCATCCTCGCCGAGGATATCGATTTCCGCTCGCTCGCCATGGGCTGCGATCCCTGCATCGGCTTCACCCGGCCGCGCTCCAGCCGCGCGGAGGTCCGCGGCTATCTGGAGGAACTGATAAGGGACTGGGAGATGATCCATTTCACGGTCGACAACTACATCGCCCAGGGCGACTGCGTCGCCGCCATCGGCTCGACCGCCTGGCGGAACCGGGGCACGGGACGGGAAGTCGGGACGCAGAAGGCCGATATCTGGCGCTTCAGGGACGGCAAGGCGGTGGCGTTCTTCGAGTTCTACGACACCGCCGCCATGCTCGACGCGGCGAGCTGACCGCAACGCGCGGGGACAAGCTTCGGCTGTCCCTAGAGCAAGCTGTGCGAGCGCGCCGCTCGGGCGGCATGCGGCGCGACATGCCTGGCGCGCATGGGAGCGCTGCGACATCAACGTTGCGGAAAGGGTGGGCATCCTATAGTGCGGCTTCGATTTCCGCCCCGGAGCCTGTCATGCTGCACCGCATCAAACCCGAATGGCCGATCGCGCTGATCTGGGCCGCCTATGCCGTGATGACCGTCGTCGGCGACGCGCTGAAGCCCGATGCAGTGGGCACGGCGCTGTCCTGGGTGATGCTGGCGGCGATCTTCGCGATCATGCTGGCGGCCGTCTTCCGGGTCGTCCATCACGCCGAGTGCCTCGCCATCATCTTCGGCGAGCCGTTCGGCACGCTGATCCTGACGCTGTCGGTGATCGGCATCGAGGTGGCTCTGATCACCGCGGTGATGCTGACCGGCGAGAACAACCCGACGCTTGCCCGCGACACGATGTTCTCCGTCCTGATGATCGTGATGAACGGGCTCGTGGGCCTGAGCCTGCTGGTCGGCGGCCTGCGCAACGGCTTCCAGATGTTCAACCTGTCGGGCGCCAACGCCTATCTGGTGATGCTGCTGCCGATCGCGCTGGTCAGCCTGGTGCTGCCGAGCTACACGCTGTCGGCGCCCGGCGGCGGGCTGTCGACGCTGCAGACCGGCTTCCTGATCGTCATTTCGCTGATGCTCTACGGCATTTTCCTGCTCTATCAGACCGTCGCCAAGCCGGAGATGTTCCGCCAGCCCGAAAGCGAGGTGCCGACCACGGCGGGCGCGCCGCACGACCTGAAGACCTATGGCATCGGCTTCCATGTCGCCGGCCTCTTGCTGGCGCTGGTGCCGCTGGTGCTGATGTCGAAGACGCTCGCCGTCTATGTCGATTTCAAGATCGCCTCGCTATCGGCGCCGGTGGCGCTCGGCGGCTTTCTGGTGGCCGCGATGATCCTGACGCCGGAAGGGATCGCGGCGCTTGGCGCAGCGCGCAGCAACAAGCTGCAGCGGGCGGTCAATATCTGCCTCGGCTCGGCGCTTGCGACAATCGGGCTGACGGTGCCGGCGGTGCTGATCGCGGCCGGGCTCGTCGGCCTGCCGATCGAACTCGGGCTGGAGACGCCGGAGGTGGTGCTGCTGGCGCTGACGCTTTCGATCAGCATCGTCACCTTCGTCGGCCGGCGCACCAACTCGCTGCAGGGCATCGTGCACCTGGCGGCCTTCCTGACCTACATCATGCTGATCTTCGATGCGTAGGACGCGGTGCCTGACACTTAGGCACGCGCGTCCGTCACCGTGGCAACTGGACCGACTGAACGCTCAGCGCTCCAGCCGCCAGGTCTCGCCGCCGACCGGTGTCTGCCGCGGCATGCCCCACTCGAAGCCCGCCTCAGCCAGAAGACACCACATGTAGTCGGCCATCGAGCGGCGAACGAACAGCCGGAACGCCGGGCCGCCCGGCTGATCGTCGCCCGTGACCTGCCAGAGATAGGCCTGGGCGGCGGCAAAGATCGAGCCGGCCACCTGCCCGGCTGAAAAGGCACGGGCATCGACATCGAGCATGGTCAGCTTCATCAGCATTTCGCGGGCGCGCGGCCCGGCGATCTCGATTGCCGTGTAGTATGAGCCGATGTCGGCGACCTGATGGTGCAGGCCGGCGAGGCCTTGTTCCAGCGCTGCTGCGGCCGCCGTCTCGCCGTCGCGCGGCGTGATCACCCAGAACTCGTCGGGCCCGATCCACAGGATCGCCGTGTCGGCATCCCCCGTCGCGGTGCAGGCCTCGGCGGGCAGTGGGACGCCGGTTGCGGCCTCGACCGCCTTCGATCCGGCCTGCGGATCGACGCGCAGCACCAGCTTGCCGAGGAACGGCAGTTCGGCGATCCGCGCAGCGCCGCCGGGCGCTTCGAGCGGCTTACGCGTGTGCAGGGGCGTGCGCCGGCGAATTTCAGACATCGCCCGTCTCCCGGAGTTTCAGGAAGTCCGTTTCGGTGACCTTGACCGGGATCGGCGCGCCGTCGCGGCGGGTCGCCCAGAGCCGCTCGCCGATCCGTGAACCGCCCGCCTTGACGACACCAAGCGCGATCGAGCGGCCGAGATTGGGGCTTATGTAGCTCGACGTGACATGACCGAGCATCGGCACCGGCGGGGCCGGCTCCGTTTCGGTGGCGATGATATGGGCACCCTCCTCCAGCATCAGCGCGGGATCGTCGGTCAAGAGACCGACAAGCTGCTTGCGGTCGCTTCGCGCGGTGTCGCTTCGCAAAAGCGAACGCTTGCCGATGAAGTCGCCCTTCCTGTCGTTGACGATCCAGTCCATGCGCAGGTCGCCCGGCGTCATCGTGCCGTCGGTCTCCTGGCCAACGATGATGAAACCCTTTTCGGCGCGCAGCAGGTGCATCGCCTCGGTGCCGTAGGGCTGGATCGCGTATTTGCGGCCGGCGTCGATGACGCGGGTCCACAGCCAGTGGCCGTAATCGGCGGCGATATTGATCTCGTAGGCGAGCGCGCCGGTGAACGAGATGCGGAAGACGCGCACCGGCACGCCGTCGATCGTCGCCTCGGCGAACCGCATGAACTCGAATGTCTCCGGGTCCGGATCGATGCCCTCGCACAGATCGGCGACGACGCGCCAGCTGTCCGGGCCCGACAGGCTCGCGACCGACCATTGCTCGGTGACCGTGGTCAGATAGACCTCCAGATCGGTCCATTCGGTCTGAAGATAGTCCTCCAGATGGGTCAGCACGCTGGCCGCCCCGCCGGTCGTCGTCGTCATGTGGAAATGATCGTCGGCGATACAGGCGGTCACGCCATCATCCATCACCATGCCGTCCTCGCCGAGCATCAGCCCGTAGCGGGCCTTGCCGGGGGCAAGCTTCGACCAGGCGTTGGTGTAGACCCGGTTCAGGAAGGTGCGGGCGTCCTTGCCGCGGATATCGATCTTGCCGAGCGTCGAGGCATCGAGCACGGCGACATGTTCCCGCGCCGCCCTGCTTTCGCGCTGCACGGCCTCGTCGAAGCTCTCGCCGGATCTGAGATAGGCGCGCGCCCGCAGCCAGTCGCCGACCGGCTCGAACACCGCGCCGTTTTCGGCGTGCCAGGCATGGGCCGGCGTGGTGCGGCGGGGGTGGAAATGGGCGCCGACATGCTGGCCGGCAATCGCGCCGAAGGTGACCGGCTTCCAGGGCTGGCGATAGGTGGTGGTGCCGACCTGCCAGACCGGCTTGCCCAGCGTCCCGGCGACCAGCGCGAAGGCGTTCATGTTGGCCACCTTGCCCTGGTCGGTGCCCATGCCGGTGGTGGTGTAGCGCTTGGCGTGCTCGATCGAGTCGTAGCCTTCCTGCAGCGCCAGCTTGATGTCCTTGGTGGTGACGTCGTCCTGCAGGTCGATCCACGCGCGCACCTTGTGCTTCGGCCGGCCAGAGGGAATTTCCGGCAGGACGCGCGGCGTCCCCTGGACCCGCTCGCCGCCCTCGATCTTCGGCATGCGGCCGGCGGTGGCTGTCAAGCCCGCCTTCTTCGCGGCATCCGCGCCGGCCTGGGCACCCGTCTTCAGGCAGCCGGCGAGATCGAACACGGCGGCGGCGGCGCCGGCCGAGCGCTCGTTCTGCCAGGACTGGCCCGGCCGGAAGGCTGCGAGATCCTCATCGAACGCCAGCTTGCCGCGCGACTGAGAGAACAGCGCCACATTCGGCATCCAGCCGCCGGAAACGGCGAGCAGGTCGCATTCGATCGCGGTCACCGCGCCCTCGACGCCCGTTTCACCCGACATCCGACGGACCTGCGCGCCCGAGACACGCTGCGCGCCGGTCGTTCCGACGATCGCGGCGCCCGGATGGATGCCGATGCCGCGTTCGGCCGCCTTGCCGAGCAGCGCGCCGTCGATATCGCGGCGCAGATCGATGATGCCGGAGATGGTCGCGCCGGCCTTCTGCAGGTCGAAGGCGGCCTCCCAGGCCGAATCGTTGTTGGCGAAGACCAGCACCCGCCGGCCCGGCACGACACCATAGCGATGCACGAAGGTGCGCGCGGCGCCGGCCAGCATGATGCCCGGCCGGTCGTTTTCGTGAAACACCAGCGGGCGCTCGACCGATCCGGTCGCCAGCACCACCTCCTTCGCCCGGACCCGCCAGACGCGCTGGCGCGGCAGGTTGGCGGCGCGGTCGGCGGGGGCGAGATGGTCCGATACCCGCTCCCACAGGCCGACGAAGTTCTGGGCGTAGTAGCCGAAGGCGGCGGTCCGGGTGAGCACCGTGACGGTGTCCATGTCGGCGAGATCATCCGCGATGTCGCTTGCCCAGTTGGCCGGCGTCTTGCCGGCAATCCGCGTGTAGTCGGGATCGATCGACAGGAGCCGCCCGCCGACATGGGCGCTCTCCTCGGCGAGGATCACGCGAGCGCCGGACTTCGCCGCCGCCTGCGCGGCCATCAGGCCGGCGGGGCCGGCGCCGATGACCAGCACGTCGCAATGGCGGTTGACCGTCTCGTAGCGGTCCGGGTCGGGCCCGTCGGGCGCGACGCCCATGCCGGCTGCCTTGCGGATGAACGGTTCGAACGTCATCCAGTTGCCGAGCGGGCCCATAAAGGTCTTGTAGTAGAAGCCGGCCGGCAGGAAGGTGGAGAACACGTCGTTGATCGCGCCGACATCGTAGCGCAGCGACGGCCAGACATTCTGCGCGCGCGCCTCGAGCCCCTGGTAGATCTCCTGTTCGGTCACCCTGGTGTTCGGATCGGTCCGAGTGGCATCGCCACCGATCTGGACGAGCGCGGTCGGGTCCTCCGAGCCCGCGCCGAAGATGCCGCGCGGGCGGTGATACTTGAAGCCGCGGGCGACCATGTGCTCGCCGTTGGCAAGCAGCGCGGAGGCGAGCGTGTCGCCCGGATGACCGGTGAAGTCGCGGCCGTCGAAGCGGAAGCCGATCGTGGTCTCGCGGTCGATCAGGCCGCCGGAGGCGCGGCGGTTTGGTTGCGTGCTCATTCGCCACCCTCCGGACGCTCGACCTTGACCGCGTCGTTACCCGAGCCGATCGGTGCCTCGCCGGACGGGGTCGCCGGCTCGGCTGTCGATACCCTGGGCGGCGTCTCGCCGACCTTGTAGACGGCCAGGATCTCGTCGGTCGCGGTGTTGCGCAGCATGTTGAAGAAGCGCCGGCAGCCGGCGGTATGGATCCAGCGCTCGGCGAACAGGCCCTTCGGGTTGTTGCGCAGGAAGACGAAGTCGGCCCATTCCTCGTCGCTCAGGTCTTCCGGCTTTTCCGGCCGGGCGACATGCGCCTCGCCGGCGTTGGAGAATTCCGACTGGTCGCGAGTGCCGCAATAGGGGCAGGTGATCAGGAACATGCTTTCCTCCCCTAGTGCGCCACGGCCGCGGCGCCGTGCTCGGCGACCAGCGCGCCGGAATAGAACCGGTCGAGCGCGAAGGGCGCGGCGATCGGATGGGGATCGTCTTTCGCGACCGTCCAGGCGAAGACATGGCCGGAGCCGGGCGTCGCCTTCCAGCCGCCGGTGCCCCAGCCGCCATTGATGTAGAAGCCCTTGACCCTCGTTTTCGAGATGATCGGGCTGGCATCCGGGCAGGTGTCGACGATGCCGCCCCATTGCCGCATCATCCGCAGACGCGAGACCGGCGGCAGAAGCTCGCACAGCGAGGCCATCTGGTGCTCGATGATGTCCATCGAGCCGCGCTGGGTATAGGAGTTATAGGCGTCGATACCGGCCCCGATGACAAGTTCGCCCTTGTCGGACTGGCTGCAATAGACATGCACCGCGTTCGACATGATCACGCAGGGCACCAGCGGCTTGATCGGCTCGGAGACGAGCGCCTGCAGCGGGTGGCTCTGGATCGGCAGCTTGAGGCCGACCATCGCGGCGATCACGCTGGTGTGGCCGGCGGTGACGCAGGCGACCTTCGGCGTCTTGATCGGCCCGCGCGTCGTCTCGATGCCGGTGACCGCGCCATCGGCGACCGTGATGCCGGTCACCTCGCATTGCTGGATGATGTCGACGCCCATCCCGTCGCAGGCGCGGGCATAGCCCCAGACCACCGCGTCATGCCTGTTGACGCCGCCCGAACGCTGCAACGTCGCGCCAAGCACCGGATAGCGGATGTCCTGCGAGATGTTGATGACCGGGCAGAAGTCCTTGACCTGCTTGGCGTCGAGCCATTCGGCCTCGACCCCGTTCAGCCGGTTCGCCTCGACGCGGCGCTTCAGGCCCCTGCCCTCGCCCTCGTCATGGGCGAGATTGAGGACGCCGCGATGGCTCATCATGATGTTGTAGTTGAGCTCGCGGCTAAGCGTCTTCCAGAGATTGAGCGCGTGATTGTAGATCGCCGCGCTCTCGTCGAACAGGTAGTTGGAGCGGATGATCGTCGTGTTGCGGCCGGAATTGCCGCCGCCGATCCAGCCCTTCTCGATCACGGCGATGTTGGTGAGCCCGTGCTCCCTGGCCAGGTAGTAGGCGGTTGCCAGGCCATGGCCGCCGCCGCCGATGATGACGGCGTCATAGGCCGGCTTCGGATCCGGGTTGCGCCAGGCGCGCGGCCAGCCGCGATGGCCGCCAAGCCCCTCGCGGATCAGATTGTAGATGGAGTACCGCACCCGGCAATCCTCGCTTGAAGGTCCCGAAATCAAAGCCTGCTGCGTCGGTTCGGCCGGCAACGGATCGACCGAGGAAATCAACAGATACAGCATCACGCTTTCGTGGCGCCATACAAGCCGTCTTGCGCACCGGGCGATTGTCCTCTAGGAGCGATTGATTGGTCTGATTGCGACATGGCGCGATCTGCCTGTATAGTCGGGGTTAGTAAGGGGGCTGCCCCCTTCAGGTCTGAGCGAGGCCGTGCATGAACGCCAGCGACTCCCGTTCGCGCTGTATCGTCTTTTTTCTCGTTCCGAACTTTTCGATGATCGCGTTCGCGACGGCCATCGAGCCGCTGCGGCTGGCCAACTGGCATCTGGGCTATCAATTCTACAACTGGCGGCTGATCACCGACGCCGGGGCGCCGGCCGTCGCCTCGACCGGCGTCCAGGTGATGGCCGACGGGTCGCTGGAGGACGAAAAGCGCCGGCTGCATACCGACGAGCGGCCCGACATGGCCTTCGTGTGCTCCGGCGTGTTCGTGGAAAAATACGAATCCCGGGCGCTCAATTCCTGGCTGCGGCAGGTCAACCGCAGCGGCGTCTCGGTCGGCGCGATGTGCACCGGCGCCTGGATCCTGGCCAAGGCCGGCCTGCTCGACGGGCGGCGCTGCTCGATCCACTGGGAGAACCTGCCCGGCTTCGCCGAGGCGTTTCCCGAAACCGAGGTCTATGCCGATCTCTACGAGATCGACGGCGACATCCACACCTGCGCCGGCGGCACGGCGGCGCTCGACATGATGCTGAACCTGATCGGCAATGATCACGGCGAGACCGTGGTCAACCGGGTCTGCGAGCTGGCGCTGACGGACCGGGTGCGCAATCCGCAGGACCGGCAGCGGCTGCCGCTCAGGGCGCGGCTGGGCATCCACAATTCCAAGGTGCTGACCATCATCGAACTGATGGAGGCCAATATCGCCGAGCCGCTGTCGCTCGTCGAACTGGCGACCTATGCCGGGCTGTCGCGACGTCAGATCGAGCGGCTGTTCCGCCGCACCATGGGCCGCTCTCCGGCACGCTACTATCTGGAACTGCGGCTCGACCGGGCCCGTCACCTGCTGCTCCAGTCGAACCTGCCGGTGGTCGAGGTGGCGGTCGCCTGCGGCTTCGTCTCGGCCTCGCATTTTTCCAAGTGCTACCGGGAGTTCTACGGCCGGTCGCCGCTGATGGAGCGGCGCGAGCGGGAAGCGGTGGCGTGACGGCCAGGGGCGAAATTGAGGGAACGTCCGCGAAGGTGGTCGTTGCCGGGATCGTCTCGGGCATGATCGAGAAGCCGGTGATTGATTGCGGACAAGGACCTCTCCCTCGTCATCCCGGCCAAGCGGAGCGCAGAGCCGGGATCGGGGAGCCGCAATCGGGACCGGTGGCCCACCGAGCCGTCGGGGTTCCCCGATCCCGGATAGCCGCAAGCGGCTTCCGGGATGACGACGAGAGGTGGGTGATGAAAGACAACTTTCACGCCCCAGTCGTCATTGCCGGGACACGCCCGGGCATGACAGCCACACATGATGGCGGTGCCTTTGCGGATAGCCGTCCAGCCTGTGGCGGAGCTGCCCGACCATGAGGGCGCCGCGCTGGTTTTTGTGGCTCGTCTGCGCGGCGATCGTGCTGTGGGGGCTCTATGCCGGCCGGGCCTATCTGGTGCCGATCGCGATCGCGCTGGTGCTCTACAGCCTGCTCGCCGCGCTGATCGACTGGATCACCCGGGTGAAGCTCGGGCCGCTGTCGATCCCCCGGCCGATCGCCTCGCTGATCGGGCTCGTCATCATCGCCTACGGCCTGTTCCTGATGGTGTCGGTGATGTCGTCGCAGGTCGAGGCGGTGATCGCCGCCTCGCCGCGCTATATCGAACGGATCCAGGGCCTTTTGTCGGAGGCCGCCGAGTTCTTCGACCGCGACATTGCCGAGGACCTGCAGCGGGCGCTTGCCGACCTCAACCTGACGGCGCGCATTCCAAGCCTCGTCGGCTCGGCCGGGGCGACGGTCACGACGATCTCGCTGATCGTGCTCTATATGGGCTTCATGTTCATCGAGCGCGGCGTCTTCCAGAAGAAGCTGGGGCGGCTGTTTTCCGACCGCGAGGACGCCGAGCGCGTCGAGGGCGTGATCCTGTCGATCTCCGACAACGTCCAGCGCTATTTCACCATCAAGCTGTTCGTCAGCGCGCTGACGGGGCTCACCTCCTATGTCATCCTGAAATCGCTCGGGCTCGACTTCGCAGAGACCTGGGCGCTGCTGACCGTTCTGCTCAATTTCATCCCGAATATCGGCTCGGTGATCGCCACCATCCTGCCGGCGATCGTCGCGCTCGTTCAGTTCGACACGCTCGCACCGTTCCTGATCATCGCGATCGGCGTCTCGGCGATCCAGTTCACCATCGGCAGCTTCGTCGAACCCGCCCTGCTCGGCCGCCAGCTCAACTTGAGCCCGCTGGTGATCATCCTGTCGCTGACCTTCTGGGCCTTCGTCTGGGGCATCATCGGCATGTTCCTGTCGGTGCCGATCATGGTGATCGTGCTGATCGTCTGCTCGCATATCCCGGCCTGGCGACCGGTCGCGATCCTCCTGTCGCGCGACGGGCGATTGCCGGTGAATGACGAGCCCGGCAGAGACTAAGGGCCGGAACAGCTTTGCTTGGCCGGGGGCCGGGCGAGGATTGTTGCATTTGGCGTCATCTGATTGCATCTTTTCGAAATGCAATCACTGCGCTCATCTGCACGCCGACATTCGTTCTTGACGCGTCGCCGAGTATTGCCACGCATCGCATTTGCTGCCTGCCTTATAGCGATGGCGCCATCGGGCGGCCTCGCCGTGCCGCCCGGACCGATTTCGCCGTTGCACGCCCCGGCACCGCTGATCAGCGAACCTGCACAACCGGCCCAGAGATGCTGCAAGATCTGCCGCGCGGGAAAAGCCTGCGGCGATTCCTGCATCTCCAGATCCAAGACCTGCAGCAAGCCGCCCGGATGCGCCTGTAACGGTTAGGCCCGCAACCGCACATTCTCCGGATCAAACGGCGATTCCTCGATCACCGTCGCCTTGTAGCGGTCGCCGAGGATCTGGATCGCCAGTTCGGTGCCCAGGTCGCCGAGATCCGGCCGCACCATGGCGAGCGCCAGGGATTTGCCGAGCCGCCAGCCGTAGCCGCCGGAGGTGGCGCGGCCGACCAGGTCGTCACCCAGCCAGATCGCCTCGTTGCCGCGCGCGTCCGCATCCCTGATGCCGTGCACCTCCATAGTGACGAAGCGGTTGGCGAAGCCCTTCTGCTGCCAGGCGACAAGCGCGTCGCGACCGATGAAGTCGCCCTTGTTGAGGTGGACGAAGCGGTCGAGGCCGGATTCCAGCGCGGCATATTCGATCGACAGTTCACGCGGGATCAGCCGGTAGGACTTTTCAAGCCGCATCGAATCCATCGCCCGGATGCCGAACGGGCGGATGCCGAATTCGGCGCCGGCCTCCATCAGATGATCGAAGATCGCGTTCTGCATCTCGATTGGGTGATGCAGTTCCCAACCGAGCTCGCCGACGAAATTGACGCGCATCGCATCGGCCGTCGCGGTGCCGACATTGATCCTCTTGCCCGACAGCCACTTGAAGCTGTCATTCGACAGATCGGTGTCGGTGAGCGCCTGCAGGACATCGCGGGCACGCGGACCGGCGAGCACCAGGACGCCAAGCTGCGTCGTTGCCGGAACCATCCGCACGCTGCCGTCGCCCGGCAGGGCCTTCTGAAGATAGTCGTGGTCGTGCCGCTCGAAGGCGCCGGCGGAGACGAGATAGTAGCTCTGCGGCCCGGACTTGTAGACGGTGAACTCCGAGCGCACGCCGCCATTCAGCGACAGCATGTGGCACAGCGTCAGGCGGCCGACCGTCTTGGGGATGCGGTTGGCGAACAGCCCGTCGAGCCAGGCGGCGGCGCCCGGGCCCGTGACATGGCATTTGGCGAAGGCCGACATGTCGAGCAGGCCGACGCCCTCATGCACCGCCTTCACCTCGCCTCCGACATGTTCGAAATAGTTCGACCGGCGGAACGACCAGCGCTCGCGCACCCGGCCGGTGTGATCGGCGGGGGCATGGTTGTGGTTGGTCAGCGTGTCGTCGACATCGAGCTCGTCGGCGGGCACTTCGTAGCCCTCAGGCGCGAACCAGTTCGGCCGCTCCCAGCCATAGACGGAGCCGAACACCGCGCCGAGCGCGGCCATGCGGTCATAGCAGGGGGCCTTCTTCAGTGGCCGGCCGGCGGCGCGCTCCTCGTCGGGGTAATGCAGGGTGAAGACATTGGCATAAGCCTCCTCGTTCTTCTCCTTCAGGTAGCCGCGGGAGGCGTAAGGACCGAAGCGGCGCGGATCGACACCCATCATGTCGATGGTCGGCTCGCCCTCGACGATCCACTCGGCAAGCTGCCAGCCGGCGCCGCCGGCCGCCGTCACGCCGAAGGAATGGCCCTCGTTCAGCCAGAAATTCTTCAGGTCCCAGGCCGGGCCGACGATCGGCGAGCCGTCGGGCGTGTAGGCGATCGCGCCGTTGAAAACCTGCTTGATGCCGACCTCGCCGAAATAGGGCACGCGCTCGATCGCCGTCTCGATATGCGGCTCGAGGCGTTCGAGATCCTCCTGGAACAGCTCGTATTCCGACTTCTCATCCGGCCCGTCGACATAGCAGCACGGCGCCCCTTTCTCGTAGGGCCCGAGCAGCAGGCCGCCGGCCTCCTCGCGCATGTACCAGGAGGAATCGGATTCGCGCAGCACGCAGAGTTCCCGGCCGCCGGCCTTGCGGAATTCCTGGATCGCTGGGTGCGGCTCGGTGACGATATACTGGTGCTCGACGGGGATGACGGGGATGTCGAGGCCGACCATCTCGCCGGTCTTGCGGACGAAGTTCCCAGACGCCGAGATAACATGCTCGGCGGTGATGTCGCCCTTGTCGGTCCTGACCAGCCATTTGCCGTCGCCCTTCTGCTCGATCGCGAGCACCGTGGTGTTGCGGTTGATCTCGGCGCCACGGTCGCGGGCGCCGCGCGCCAGCGCCTGGGTCAGGTCGGCGGGCTGGATATAGCCGTCTTGCGGGTGCTGGATCGCACCGAGAATGCCGTCGACATTGACGTAAGGCCACATGTCGCGGATCTCGTTGGCGCTCAGGGTCTGCACCTCGATGCCGAGCGTGCGGGCAACCCCGGCATAGTACATGTACTCATCCCAGCGGTCCTTGGTGCGGGCGAGCCGGACGTTGGAGACCTTGCGGAAGCCGGTATCCATGCCGGTTTCCTCGGCCAGTTCCTGATAGAACCGGACGGAGTATTTATGGATCTGGCCGACCGAGTAGCTCATGTTGAACAGCGGCAGCAGGCCCGCGGCATGCCAGGTCGAGCCCGATGTCAGTTCGCGGCGCTCCAGCAGGACCACGTCCGACCAGCCCTTCCGGGCCAGGTGATAGAGTGTCGAGACGCCGACGACGCCGCCTCCGATCACAACCGCGCGTGCTTCTGTCCGCATTGATCCCTCCCGTCCGCCGGTCCGCAGGACCCGGCCTTTATCGATCCCCCGCTCCCGGACAAAACCGGCGGGGCACCGCAAGCGCCTATTCGAATACGCAGCCGCGCACCGCGCCGTCGGACTTTCGGCGACATCCGCTGTCTTCGCACCGCCACGTCAACGATATCCTCCCGACCTGACGGGAGCGATGGCATGCCGTCCCGACACGGGCTGGAAAGGGCGCGGGCGAGAAAAAATGACGTTTCTGCGACAAAGCCGTTGCAGGAGGGAACCGGTTCTGAAACTATGCCGCCGCCTAATGCTTCTCTCCCGGCAAGGGGAGATGTCACGCAGCGCGAAAAAGATGCATGAGACATCGACCGCGGCCGCGTGGCGACACCGCGAGAGACGCATCGGCACCAACAACAAGAACGGGGCTGCGGCCTGGTTGACGGCATTGCCGTCCCGGCCGTGGCCCTGAATTGCTTTTAGGGGCCTGCTTGCGACCCGAATTGTCTTTGCGTGCAGTCCGTTGCGGCTGAACCGGGTTTTGGTTTTCGGCTTGGCCACACACTCAGACGTGATCCCCGGACGTGTTCCAATGGTGTCCGGTTTGGCGGAGCTCAGGTCTGTCATTGCCAAGGTGTGGAGAACATCTGCGCGCAGGCTTCCTTGCGCGGCCGCCCCCGCCAAAGGGGGGGGAAGAGCGCGCTGGACGGACTGAACAAATTGGCACCGACATCATGTGCGGCATCGACGTTTTCTGTCCGCTGGCGGTTGCGGCCACCGCACGGCCTCTCAGATGCACTCGCACCCTCTCCCTTTAAGCGGGAGAGGCCGGCCCGCAGGGCCGGGTGAGGGCGCGTGGCACGACCGCGCGTCGTACCAGTTCTCCGGGATGACGAGTGAGACGTGGTGGTCCAAACGCTCATCCCCGCCGTTGCCCGACCAAGTCGGAGATGACGTCCGAGGGGGTGGCCAGACTGAAAACAAAAAGTCCTGTCTCCGCTGAACCGGACAGCAGCGGACTTGTTCCGGGCATCCATGAACACCGCCGTCAGAATGGACGCCAGCGGCTGTGTTCATGGATTGCCGGGACAAGCCCGGCAATGACGGAAGAGTGTAGTGCAGCGAGCCTCGGGCCTCTCCCTCGTCATCCCGGAATTCGCAATAGCGAATATCCGGGATCGGGGAACCGAGGCGGCTCGGAGTCCCACCAGCGCCGACACGGGCGCCCCGATCCCGGCTCGGCCTGACGGCCGTCCGGGATGACGAGGGAGAGGTCATACGGTAGCGCAACCGCCGCAAAGGATGCCATGCCCGGACGTGTTCCACGACCGACCGGCTCAAGCCCGGTCAGCATTTGAGGGATCCCGAACCCTACCCCTCGATCAGCGCCAGGATCCGGTCGATCGACCGCTGCAGGCTGTCGCGCCGGGCGCCGGCCCTGGCGGTCACCTGCAGGCCGACATAGTAGGTGGCCAGCATCTCGCCGAGCCGGAGGGCGCGATCATCATCGATTGCCGCCGCGTCGTCGGCGATGGCCACTGCGAAGCCACCGGCAAGCTGCCCCATCATCGCCAGCACCCGCTCTTCCACATCGGGATCGAACGGCGCGCGGTCGATCGCCGCGTTGGTCAGGAAGCAGCCGCGCCGGTCGATCCGGGCGCTGCGCACGACGCTGCCGAACAGGGTCGCGATGCGGTCCCGCCCGCGACCGTCCCGCTTGCCCGTCAACAGGTCGAGCGCACCGGCCAGGTTGGTCTGCTCATAGCGGTCGAGACAGGCCAAGTAGACCGAGCGCTTGTCGGCGAAGGCCTTATAGAAGGAGCCGCGCGAAATCCCCATGCCGGCGAGCAGGTCGGGCAGCGCGGCGCCATCATAGCCGTGCCGCCAGAACACTTCGGTGGCGCCATCCAGGGCTTTGTCGATCTCGAATTCGCGCGGCCGGGCCATGGCTCGATCCTGTCCTTGATACACACATCAATATAGATCGAATGATACCGAATAACACGTACCTCACAATCGATTGATTTTAATTCCAGCAAATTAGGACATATGTTCGCTTCAGTTAGAGACTGATTAGTTTCTAATCATCGCACAAACCCGACGGCCTGCACGATAGTCAGGCGAGACAAGGAGACACTCATGAAACGCTTTATCCTGAGCGCATTGGCGGCGATCGCCGTCGTCGGCGCCTTCCTGGCCCCGGCACAGGCCGCCGGCGTCGACGTGAACGCGACCCCGACCGGACTGGCGGTGCGCGGCTATGACGTCGTCGCCTACTTCACCGAGGGCAAGCCGGTCGCCGGCGACTGGCAGATCACGGCTGAGCATGGCGGCGCCACCTACCGCTTCGCCAGCGAAGCCAACCGCGACGCCTTCCAGGCCGATCCGGCGCGTTATGCGCCGCAGTTCGGCGGCTACTGCGCCTTCGGTGCCGCGATGGGCTTCAAGTTCGACGGTGATCCGGAAGTGTTCAAGATCGTCGACGACAAGCTCTACCTGAACCTGAGCCGCCCGGTCGCCGAGCGCTGGAACAAGGACGTTCCCGGCCACATCAAGACCGCCAACGAGAAGTGGGCGCAGATCAAGGACAAGGCGCCGGCCGAACTCCAGCAGTAAGCCCGCTTTCTGATCTGATTGCCATTCTCTCTCCTGGACCCGCCTCGCTCAAGGCGGGTCCGTTTTTGTGGGCCGTCTTTCGCGTCGCGACCCGCAAGGCTTGGCGGGCCGGCGACAAAGCCGTAAACCTCCTTGCGCTTGAAACAGGAGGTCCCATCCCATGGCCGATCAGCAGACCCCTCTCGTGCGGCTCAGCGACTATACCCCGCCGGCCTATCTCGTCGACCATGTCGATCTGACCTTCGATCTGCACCCGACCGCGACGCGGGTCACCAGCCAACTGAAGATGCGCCCCAATCCCGACGGGACCGGCGGCCCGATACGGCTCGACGGCGAGGCGCTTCGCCTCGTTTCCGTCAGCCGCGACGGGGCGCCGCTTACCGAGGCCGACTATTCCTTAAGCGAAACCGACCTGATCCTCCACGACGCCGCCGACGGCCCGTTCGCCCTCGATATCGTCGTGACGATCGACCCGGAGGCGAACACGCAGCTGAGCGGCCTCTACCGGTCGGGCGGCAACTACTGTACGCAATGCGAGGCCGAGGGCTTTCGCCGCATCACCTATTTCCCCGACCGGCCCGACGTGCTGGCCACCTATACCGTGCGGGTCGAGGCCGATCGCGACGACGCGCCGGTGCTGCTGTCGAACGGCAATCCGGGCGAAAGCGGCCAGCTCACCGAGGCCGGACGGCATTTCGCGGTCTGGCACGACCCGCACCCCAAGCCGTCCTACCTGTTCGCGCTGGTCGGCGGCGATCTCGCCCATGTGTCCGACCGGTTCACCACGCGGTCCGGCCGCGACGTCGATCTCGGCATCTATGTGGAGCCCGGCAAGGAAGACCGCTGCGCCTATGCGCTCGACGCCCTGAAGCGGTCGATGCGCTGGGACGAGGAGGTGTTCGGCCGGGAATACGATCTCGACGTGTTCAACATCGTCGCCGTGTCGGACTTCAACATGGGAGCGATGGAGAACAAGGGCCTCAACATCTTCAACGACAAATACGTGCTGGCGAGCCCGGAGACGGCGACCGACACCGACTACGCCAATATCGAGGCGATCATCGCGCACGAATATTTTCACAACTGGACCGGCAACCGCATCACCTGCCGGGACTGGTTCCAGCTCTGTCTTAAGGAAGGCCTGACGGTGTTCCGCGATCAGGAGTTTTCCTCCGACATGCGCTCGCGCGCGGTTGAGCGGATCGGCGATGTCAGGACCCTCAAGGCGCACCAGTTCGTCGAGGATGCCGGCCCGCTGGCCCATCCGGTCCGACCGGAGACCTACCGGGAGATCAACAACTTCTACACCGCCACCGTCTATGAGAAGGGCGCCGAGCTGATCCGCATGCTGAAGCGCCTTCTCGGCGATGCCGGATTCCGGGCGGGCATGGACCTCTATTTCGACCGGCATGACGGGACCGCCGCGACGATCGAGGGTTTCCTGACCTGTTTCAGCGATGCGACCGGAACCGACCTCGACGCCTTTTCGGTCTGGTACCATCAGGCGGGCACGCCGGAAGTCGTCGCCAGCGGCCGCTGGGACGCCGCGGCGGGGCGCTATGACCTGACGCTCACGCAAAGCTGCCCGCCGACGCCCGGCCAGCCCGCCAAGAAGCCGGTGCCGATCCCGATCGCCTTCGCCCTGATCGGTCCGGACGGCACCGAAATGGCCGACGCGGGTGTCAGCAGCAGTGCGATCAAGGACGGCGTCATCCGGCTGCAATCCGGGCAGGAGCGGATTGTCTTCACCGGCCTGCCGGACAGGCCGGTGCCCTCGCTGCTGCGCGGCTTTTCGGCGCCGGTCAAGCTGACCGCCGATCTGAGCCGCGACGATCTGCTCTTTCTGGCCGGTGCCGATACCGACCCGTTCAACCGCTGGCAGGCCATCCAGACGATCGCGACGGACATTCTGATTGCCGCGCAGGAGACGCTTTCGCGCGGTGGCGACCCGGAGGTCGGTGACGGTTTCTTCGACGCGCTTGCCCGTTCGATCCGCGCCGACACGCTCGATCCGGCGCTGCGCGCGCAGATCCTGACGCTGCCGTCGGAAACCGACATCGCCCGGGAGATCGGCAAGGCTATCGATCCCGACGCGATCCACGCGGCCCGCGAATGGCTGCTCGGCGCGATCGCGACGCGGCTGCGCGGCGATCTCGAAGGTCTCTACCATCGCCTGGCGGCGAACGCGCCCTACTCCCCCGATGCCGGGCCGGCCGGCCGCCGCGCCTTCCGCAATGCCTGCCTCTCGCTCATCGCAAGGACCGGCCCGGAGGGTGTCGATCTGGCCGGGCAGCACTACCGGATGGCCGACAACATGACCGACCGGATGGCCGGCCTGACCGCGCTGACCCGATCACCGGGCGCGGCGGCGGACGCAGCCCTTGCCGATTTCCACGACCGCTACAAGGACGATCCGCTGGTGCTCGACAAGTGGTTCACCGTGCAGGCGACGGTTGCCGGGCCCGACACGCTCGACCGCGTCAAGGCGCTTACCGGCCATGCCGCCTTCTCGATCACCAATCCGAACCGGATCCGCGCGCTCATCGGTGCCTTTGCCGCCGGCAATCCGACCGGTTTCAACCGGGCCGACGGGGCCGGCTACCGCTTCGTCGCCGATTTCGTGCGCGAGATCGACAAGGCCAATCCGCAGGTCGCCGCCCGGATGCTGTCGGCCTTCCGAAGCTGGAAGGTGCTCGAACCGGGCCGGCGGGCCGAGGCCGAGGCCACGCTCAGGGCGCTTGCCGACCAGCCGGGCCTGTCGCGCGACACCACCGATATCGCCAGCCGCAGCCTCGCCTGACGCGGCCTGCCCAGGGCGGTACAGCCGGCCTGGGCGCAACGCTGACAAAACGAGGGCTCGGAACGCTGTTCAGATTTTGTTAATCTTTACGCCCCAACGAAGAGCGACCGGTCAGAGTGACGCGCCATGCAGACGGTAACGCCCATTCGCAAGAAGACCATCCTGTTCGTCTGCCACGCCAATGGCAGCCGGAGCCTGATGGCGGAGGCCTATGCGAACAGCCTCCGATCCGGCGAGGTCACGGCCTACAGCGCCGGTATCGCGCCGCAATCTTCCGTTTCTCCGATCGTTTTCGCCGAACTCGCGGCAAACGGCATCCCGGCCGAGTCGCTTTATCCGAAGTCGATAGCGCGGTTCCGCGCCGCCACGGCGTCGCGTCTCGACTATCTGATCACGCTTTGCGATACCGGCGAGGCCCATCCGAAGCTGGACTGGCCCGAAGCGCCGGATGGCTGCCCTGCTCCGGTTCGGGCATCATGGACGGTTCCCGATCCCTGCCGGCGGATCGACAGCGTCCGCGATCAGCGCGAGCGGCTGGCCGTCAGCTTCCAGATCATCGTCAAATGCGTGACGATGTTCCTGTCGATGCCCGATTCCATGCTGGCGCACGTCGCCCGCAACGAACCGCACGGCCTCGACATCGACGCCAACACCATCGCCCTGATGTCGAAATCCCTGCGCCGCCTTGCGACCGCGTAATTTTTTTTGATCCGTCCCGGTGCCGCGCAATCGGCGCCAAGCGATTCTGAATTAAGGCAATTCCTACCGCTGCGTCTGCTATCCATCCGTGAACAAGCATGGCTAACCGCATCCAGACTCTGGACAAATCAGCGGCCATTTGATTCGAATAGGTTGATTCGGAAGAGATGCGGCGCTCCACGGCCCTCATGGCCTGGAGCTTTCCGAAGGGGGTCTTGAAGATGCTGCGGACAGGGTCCGTGCGGCGCCTTGAGCGCATGGGTGGAACTGTATCTGCATTCCAGGGACTGGCCAAGGATCTGGCCGCTCCCGCCTATGCCGGCTTAGTACGCGCCGAACCCGTAATGCGCCGGCTCATCACCCCTTTGATCGTCATCCTGTTCCTTCTGGTCGCCGCCGCCGCGGTGCTGGTCAATCTGCGCGCCTGGGACGATGCCGCGGTCTCGGTCCGGCACAACCTGTCGATGACGGCGAGTGTCTTCTCCGCCCGGCTGGAGGCAGCCGCCCGCACCGAGCAGGCGATCGGGGCGGAGACCTTCGCCAAGGCGGCGCTCGCCGATGCCGCGTCCGACGGCATCCTGCGCGACGACATCACCGTGCTGGTCACCGGCACGTCGGGACGGGTGCTGGCCGGCCTGCCCGACGGCCACGGCTATCTCAATGCCGGCATGAGCGAGATCCTCGGCGCCGCCCAGCCGCTGACCACCTTCGGCGCCCGCGCCGGCGTCTTCCTGGCCGACCTGCCCGACGGCACGGAAGCCCTGGTCACCGTGCGCCATCTCACCGCGCCGCTCAGTTCGCTTGCCGTCATCGAGCCGGCCTCGGCGGTGACCGCGCAGTGGCGCGCCAACGCGGCGCTCGCCACGACAATCTTCATCACCACCGACCTGGTGCTGCTGCTGATCGGCCTCGCCTTCCACTGGCAGGGCGCCAATCTGATCCGGATGCAGGAGGCCTACGACACCAGCCGCGTCCGCCTCGATACGGCGCTCAGGCGCGGCCGTTGCGGTCTTTGGGACTGGGACCTGGCGCGCGGCCGGATCTTCTGGTCGGCCTCGATGTTCGAGATCCTCGGGCGCACCGATCAGGACGCGGTCCTGTCGGTCGGCGACGTCACCGCGCTCCTGCATCCCGACGAGGGCGACTTCTACGACCTCGCCAACGATCTCGCCGACCAGACCTCGGGCCAGATCGACCGGACCTTCCGGATGCGCCATGCCGACGGGTCGTGGATCTGGCTCAGGGCGCGGGCCGAGATCGTTCCCGACCACGCGACCGGCGAGCGGCATCTCGTCGGCATCGCCGTCGACATCACCGAGCAGCAGAAGCTCGCCGAGCGCAGCGCCACCGCCGACATGCGGCTGCGCGACGCGATCGAGGCGACGTCGGAAGCCTTCGTGTTGTGGAACTCCGACAACAGG
Source organism: Tepidamorphus sp. (assembly GCA_028280885.1). Classification (GTDB taxonomy): domain Bacteria; phylum Pseudomonadota; class Alphaproteobacteria; order Rhizobiales; family Tepidamorphaceae; genus Microbaculum. The sequence goes on along the minus strand of JANQKY010000045.1, from coordinate 63,601 downwards.
ATGGTGCTGTGCAACCGCAAATATCAGGAGCTGCACCGGCTGCCCGACGCGGTCGTCAAGCCCGGCACGCCCTATGAAACGGTGATGCGGGAGAGCCGCCAGCCGATCGTGCAGATCGGCGAGAAGGACGAGGAGGCGATCGAAGGTCTGGGCGAAGGCCTGGGCGAAGGCCTCGGCGAGACGGCAGCGGGGAGCGCGACTCCGGACGGAACGACCCTCAAGGGCGGCCGCGTCTACGAGGCGCAGATCGAGGACGGCCGCTGGCTGCAGATTTCCGAGCGTCGCACCAAGGATGGCGGCTTCGTCAGCGTCGGCACCGACATTACCGCGCTGAAGCGGCAGGAGGAGCGGCTGCTCGACAGCGAGCGGGCCCTGCTTGCCACCGTCGCCGACCTGCGCCGGTCGCGCCAGACGCTGGAAGTGCAGGCCCAGCAGCTCGTCGATCTGGCCGAGCGCTACGCAGAGGAGAAGACCCGGGCCGAACTCGCCAACAAGTCGAAATCGGAATTCCTGGCCAATATGAGCCACGAGTTGCGCACGCCGCTGAACGCGATCATCGGCTTTTCGGAGATCATGGAGACCGGCACGTTCGGGCCGCTGGGATCGGAGAAATACACCGAATACTGTCGCGACATCCGCATGAGCGGCGGCTTCCTGCTCGACGTCATCAACGACATCCTCGACATGTCGAAGATCGAGGCGGGCCGCTACCAGATCGAGGCCGAGACGCTCGATCTCGGCGAGATCGCCGATGAATGCGTGCGCATCACCTCGCTGCGGGCCGAGGAGAAGAACATCTCCACCTCGGTCGACATCCAGAAGAACCTGAGCGTCACCGGCGACCGGCGGGCGCTGAAGCAGGTCATGCTCAACCTTTTGTCGAACGCGGTGAAGTTCAACGCCGAGGACGGCTCGATCAAGGTGCGGGCGCGCAAGGTGTCGGGCGGGATCACCCTGTCGATCGAGGACACCGGCATCGGCATCGAGAAATCGGCGGTGCGCAAGCTCGGCCGGCCTTTCGAGCAGGTCGAGAACCAGTTCACCCGCAGCCACAAGGGCTCAGGGCTCGGCCTGGCGATCTCCCGCTCGCTGGTGGAACTGCATGGCGGCGCGCTCAGGATCCGCTCCAAGCCCGGCAAGGGCACGATCGTGACGGTGCGGCTGCCGCAGGATGCCGGTCCTGCCGCACCCGCCGAGACCGATACGATGCAGGGCACCCTGCTCTAATCCACCGCCGTCATCAGCGCGTCGAAGACCGTCTGTACCTGCGCCTGCGTGTCCTTGAGATGCGCCTCCAGGCGGCTCAGATCCGGCATGTCGGCTGCCCGGCAGAGCAGCCGCGTCAGGCCGCGCGGCGCCGTCTGCGGATCGAAGGCGCCCTTCAGGCACAGGCGCAGGATCTGCGTCACCGCGTGATAGAGCCGGCAGGCGGGGATTACGACCTCGGCATGGCCCGAGGACAGGAACCCGGCGGCGCGAGCCGCCTCCAGCGCGGCTTCGGTATTGGCCGACAGGATGTCGGGGGCCTCGCAGGCGTGGGCAAGCTGGAGATACTGGGCGATGAACTCGACATCGATCAGACCGCCGCGCACCGTCTTGATCTCCCAAGGGTCGTCGCTGCCCTTCTCACGCGCGATGCGCGCGCGCATGTCGACGATATCGGCGCGCAGCGTGTCGCGATCGCGCCGGCTGACCAGCACCGCGCGGATCGCCTCGTCGACCCGTCTTGCGAACCTGTCCGGTCCGCTGATCACGCGTGCGCGCGTCAGTGCCATGTGCTCCCAGGTCCAGGCTTCATCGGCCTGGTAGATCGAAAAGGCTTCGAGATTGGTCGCCAGCGGGCCCGAGCCGCCGGAGGGCCGCAGGCGCATGTCGACTTCGTAGATCTGACCCTCGCCGGTCGGCGCGGTGATCGCGGCAATCAGGCGCTGGGTCAGGCGGGCATAGTATTGCGAGGCCGGCAGCGGGCGACGGCCATCGGACTCCGGTTCCTCGCCGGCATAATCGTACAGAAGGATCAGGTCGAGATCGGAACTCGCCGTCATCTCGCGGCTGCCGAACTTGCCCATGGCGATGACGGCGGCCGAGGCGCCCTTGATGCGGCCATGGGTTTTCGCCAGTTCGGCCGAGGCGCGCGCGAACAGCCGGTCGACGATGACCGCGGCCAGGCGCGCGAAGGTCGCGCCGGCCTCTTCCGCCGCGACGGTTCCCGACAGGATGCGCACGCCGATCAGGAAGGCCTGCTCCTGGCCGAAGATGCGGGCGCGGTCGAGCGCGTCCTCATAGCCGTCGGCCTCCTTAAAGCTCTCCTTGAGAAGACGGTCCAGCGAGGCGCGATCGGGCAGCGTGTCGAAGAAATCGGGTTCCAGGACCGCGGCGATCACGCGCGGGCGCAGGCTTAAGAGTTCGGCCATGCGCGGCGCGGTGCCGAGGATTTCGGCGAGCAGGTGGAGCAGGTGGGGATTGGATTTCAGGAGGGAGAAGAGCTGGACGCCGGCCGGCAGCCGCGACATGAACTGGTCGAAGGCATGGAAGGCGGCATCCGGATTGGCGGTCTCGCCGAGCGCCTTCAACAGCGCCGGGGTGATCTCGGTCAGCCGCTCGCGGGCGCGCGCGGTGCGCGTCGAGGCGACCCGGCCGAAATGCCAGTCGCGCACCGAGGCGGCGACCGATCCGGGATTGTCGAAGCCGAGCCGGGTCAGCGTCTGCAGCGTTTCGGGATCGTCGCCATCGCCGGTGAAGACCAGGCTGCCGAGTTCGGTGCCCAGATCCGGCGCGTCCTCGAACAGATGGGCATAGTGATGCTGGACCGTGCGCAGCCGCTCAAGCAGCGCCGCCTCGAACGCCTTCGTCGTCTTGAAGCCTGCGAACGTCGCGAAACAGTCGAGGCCGTCGCCACTGTCGGGCAGCGTGTGGGTCTGCTCGTCGGCGACAATCTGCAAGCGATGTTCCAGCCGCCGCAGGAACCGGTAGGCCTCGGCGAGCTCGTCGCGATCCGCCGGCTTGATCCAACCCCCGTCGACCAGTCTGTCCAGCGCGTCGAGGGTGCGGCGGGTGCGCAGCTCGGGATGGCGCCCGCCGGTCACAAGCTGCTGGGTCTGAACGAAGAACTCGATCTCGCGGATGCCGCCGCGCCCCAGCTTGATGTTGTGGCCGGCGACCGCGATGTGGTCGTGGCCCTTGTGGATGTTGATCTGCCGCTTCATCGCATGGACGTCGGCAAGAGCCGCGAAATCCATGTATTTGCGCCAGATGAACGGCGCGATCTCGCTTAAGAACGCTTCCCCCGCCGCGATGTCGCCAGCGCAGGGCCGCGCCTTGATGAGGGCCGCCCGCTCCCAGTTCTGGCCCATGCTCTCGTAGTAGATCAGGGCCGCTTCCAGCGAGATCGCGACCTGCGTCGCGCCGGGATCGGGGCGCAGGCGCAGGTCGGTGCGAAAGACATAGCCGTCCTCGGTCGTCTCCTGCAGGAGCTTGACGAGATCGCGGGTCAGCCGGACGAACAGCGCCTCGATTTCATCCGGATCGGCGACGCGGGCGCGGTCGGCGTCATAGAGGACGATCAGGTCGATATCGCTGGAGAAGTTGAGCTCGCCGGCCCCGTGCTTGCCCATGGCAAGGACGATATAGCCGCTGTCCGTGGCGGGATGATCGGGATCGGCAAGGGTGAGATCGCCACGCGTAGCGGCATTGGCGAGCAGCCAGTCGACGGCGGACGACACCGCCGTGTCGGCGATCGTCGTCATCGCCGCCGTCACCTGGTCGACGCTCCAGACGCAGCCGAGATCGGCGAGCGCGACGAGGGCGGCTGCTTCGCTCTTGTAGCGCCGCAGGGCCCGCTGCGCCTCGGCCAGGGTTTCCGCCTGCCCCAAGGCGTCGGCGACCGCGTCGCTCAGGCCGCACAGATGGGCGTCCGGATCGCTGCACAGGATCCGCTCGGCGGCCGCAACGTCTCCTTCGAACACGCCGCGCAGCCAGGGCGAGCCGTCGAGAACGCCCTTAAGGAAGGCGGACAGATTGCCCTTGGCCATCTTGACGAGCGCCTTACAGCCTTCGGCGCGCGCCTCCTGGAGGACGTCGTCGAGCCATTCGGCGGCGTTCTCGCGATCGCAGGCGATCGGCAAGCCTTTGCCGGAGCCGGAGGCGATCCTCGGGCCGAGCGTCTTGTCGCCGGACGTCTTCTTGGCTTTTTCCTTGCCGGGCTTCTTCGCCACCGGTCGTACCTCTCCACCTCACCTTGTCGTGCAGACGATGACGACAGGCGCGCCGGGATGCAAGACATACCGGATGGCGGCTATGCGGTCGGTACGGGAAACAGCAGGACCGCCTTCAGGCCCGGTGCATTGTCCTCGATCCTGAGCGTGCCGTCATGCAGGCGGGCAACGGCCGCGACCAGTGACAGTCCGAGTCCCGCGCCGGGCGCCGAGCGGCTTTTCTCCAGACGGGCGAAGCGCTCGACGACCTTGTCGCGGGCGTCTTCGGGAATGCCCGGACCGGAATCGCTCACGGTGATGGCGACCTCGGCGCCGCGTCGCGTGACCGAAACCCGGACCGATCCGGTCTCCGCCCCGTCCGCCCTGCCGTATTTGAGCGCGTTGTCGATCAGATTGGCGATCGCCTGGCCGATCAGCTCCCGGTTGCCCGAGATCGACAGGCTGACCGGCGCTTCAAGCGTCAGTTCGAGGCCGGCCTCCTCGGCGACCGGTTCATACATCTCGACGACGTCGCGGGCGACATCGGCAAGCCGGACCGGCGCCATCCCCGCGCCGGCCGCGCCCGCTTCGGCGCGTGCGATCATCAACAAGGCGTTGAAGACGCCGATCAGCCGATCGGATTCCTCGATCGTCGTCTCCAGCGCCTCGCGGTAGCCCTCTTCCGTCGGCTCGGCACGCAGGGCCGCCTCGACACGGCCGCGCAGGCGGGTCAGCGGGGTCTTCAGGTCGTGGGCGATGTTGTCGGAGACCTCCTTCAGCCCGTGCATCAGCCGCTCGATGCGGTCGAGCATGGCGTTCAGGCTTTCGGCCAGCCGGTCGAATTCATCGCCCGAGCCGGACAGCTCCATGCGCTGCGACAGGTCACCCTGCATGATGGTGTTGCTGGTCGCGGCGACCGAATCGATGCGCTCCAGGATGCGCCGGCTGACGAAATAGCCTCCGCCGACGCCGAGCACCGCCATCAGCACGATGGCCAGCAGCGTCGAGCGCCAGATGATATCCTGCAGGCGCCGCCGCTCGGCGATGTCGCGGCCGACCAGCAGATGGAAATCGCCCGGCAGCACGAAGACCTGGACGACGGCTTCGTGCGCGGTCGCGTTCGTCTCGTCGGAATTGCGGTAGGTGACGCGGAAGAATTCCTCGTTGTCGCTCGACCAGGTCGATGCGGGAACGGAGGCGACGTTGCCGGCGAGCCGGTTGCCGCGGGGGTCCGTGACGAGATAGAGCGAGGAGGAGGGATTGCGGGTGCGCTCGTCGATGACCTGGACGAGCCGCAACACACCGCCGATGCGATACTGCTCGGCAAGGCCCTGGACTTCGGCCTCGATGGTGTCGTTGAGCTGGCCGGAAAAGACGACCCAGGTGTTCCAGGACAGGTAGGCGATCAGCGAGCCGGCGAAAACGGCGAAGACGGCGAGATAGACCAGCGACAGCCGGAACGCCGTCGATCGCAGCAGCTTCAGCATGGCGTGCCATCGCAGCGCGGGCGGGGATGCCGGTATCTGTTTAGCGGTTCAGCCCCCCTCGCGCCCCGCCGCATCGCTCAGAATTCGCCTTCGCGGATCATGTAGCCGGCGCCGCGCACGGTGTGCAGCAGCGGCTGGTCGAATTCCTTGTCGATCTTCGAGCGCAGCCGCGAGATATGCACGTCGATGACGTTGGTCTGCGGATCGAAGTGATAATCCCAGACGTTTTCGAGCAGCATCGTGCGGGTCACGACCTGGCCGGCATGGCGCATCAGATATTCGAGCAGGCGGAATTCGCGCGGCTGGACCAGGATCGTCTTGCCGGCGCGCTGGACGCGGTGGGCGAGCCGGTCGAGCTCCAGGTCGCCGACCTTCAGGACGGTTTCGACCTCGGTCGTGCCGCGGCGGCGGCCGAGCGCCTCGACACGGGCGACCAGTTCTGAAAAGGCGTAGGGCTTGGCGAGATAGTCGTCGCCACCGGCGCGCAGACCCTTGACCCGGTCATCCACCTCGCCCAGCGCCGACAGGATCAGCACGGGGGTCGAGTTGGACTGGGCGCGCAGCTCGGTGACGATCGACAGGCCATCGCGTTTGGGCAGCATGCGATCGACGACGAGGACGTCATAGCTGCCGGACCGGGCCATCTCGTAGCCTTCCTCGCCGTCGCCGGCGTGGTCGACCGTATGTCCGGATTCGCTCAGGCCCTTGACCAGGAAGCGGGCTGCCTCCCGGTCGTCTTCAATCAAGAGAATCTTCATCGCGTCGTATATTACGCGATCGCAGAGAGAAACGGCAGACCGGTTGAACCGGCCTGCCGTACGAGACGGCCACGCGGCGGGGGCGAGAGGAGACCGCACCGTCTCGTTCCTTGTGGCTGATCAGGCGTCCTGCAGCGACAGCGCGACGAAGCGCTCGTTGTCGCCGCTCTTGACCTTGAGCAGCACGGCCTTGCGGCCCTTCTCCTCGGCCGTTTCCACGGCCTTGTTCAGATCGGCGGGATCGGCGATCTCGCGGCCACCGGCCTCGACGATGATATCGCCTTCGCTGAGGCCCTTGCGGGCGCCTTCCCCGTCCGGATCGACCTCGGTGATGCGCACGCCGCCATCCTTGGAGGCAGGCGCGACCGCCAGGCCGAGCAGATCGTTGTGCACGTCGGCCTCCGGCTCGTCGGGCGTATCGAGGGCCGCGACCTGCTGGCGTTCGGCCGGCTGGGCGCCGAGCTCGACCGAGATCGTCTCGACGTCGCCGTCGCGCCAGATCTCCATCTTCGCCTTGTCCTCGGGATCCAGGTCGCCGATCTTGCGGGCAAGATCCCTGGCGTCCTCAACCGCGTTGCCGTTGACCGACAGGATGACGTCGCCGGTCTCGATGCCGGAATCGCCGGCCGGGCCGGTGTCGAGGATGGAGGACACGATCGCGCCAGAGGCCTTGTCCAGACCCAGGCTTTCGGCGATGTCGTCGCTTACCGGCTGGATCTGCACACCGAGCCAACCCCGGGCGACCATGCCCTTTTCCTTGATCTCGTCGATCACGCTCATGGCGATGTCGGAGGGAATCGCGAAAGCGATGCCGACATTGCCGCCCGACGGCGAGAAGATGGCCGTGTTGACGCCGATCACCTCGCCCTGGATGTTGAAGGTCGGACCGCCGGAATTGCCGCGGTTGACCGGCGCGTCGATCTGGATGAAGTCGTCATAGGGGCCGGAGCCGATGTCGCGGCCATCAGCCGAGACGATGCCGGCGGTCACCGTGCCGCGCAGGCCGAACGGATTGCCGACCGCGACCACCCACTCGCCGACGCGTACGTCGCCATCGGCAAAGGTGACGTAGGGCAGCGGCTCGTCCGTCTCGATCTTCAAGAGCGCCAGGTCGGTCTTCGGATCGGCGCCGATCAGCTCGGCGGCGAACTCTTCGCCGTCGGTCATGCGGACCGTGATCTTCTCGGCGTCGCCGGAGACGTGGTTGTTGGTGACGATATAGCCGTCATCGGAGATGATGAAGCCGGAGCCCTGGCCCATCTGCGGACGCGAACGCGGGCCGCGGTTGCGATCACCATCGCGATCGCCGCGCTGGCCGAACCGCTCCTCGAAGTCCTTGAAGAACTCGCGGAAGGGGTGATCCTTCGGCAGATCCTTGAACTCGGGCGTGTCCGGGATCTGGTTCATGGAGGCATTGCGGCTCTTGCCCTCGACCTCGACGCTGACCACCGCCGGGCTGACGGCCTCGACGAGATTGGCGAAGTCGAACGGGTTGGTGGCCGGCGCCTGAACCTTCTTGCTGACGTTCTCGGCTTCCGCGCGCTCCGGCGACAGAAGACCCGCCCCCGTTGCCGCGCCGACGATCGCAAGCGCCGCGCCGCCGGCCATCAGGGCCGAGCGAACGCGCCGGGCCTGGGGGCGGTTGAGCGGGGCTTTGGTGTTCAATGGCATGTGAAGCTCCTCGTATGATCGCTTGAGACGGGTTCCCCCCGCCATCACACGAGCAAATATGGGCGACGTCGCCTTACAGCCGCCTGTCGGCGGGATTAATTATCGGTAAGGTCGGGAAGCCGGGCTTGGCGCTAGTCGCCTTTGAGCTCCGTCACAATCGCGCTCGCACTTTCCAGCGTCCGGTGCACCGGGCATTTGTCGGCGATCTCGAGAATCTTCGCCCGGGCCGCCTCGTCGTGCTCGCCCTCGACCGTGATGACCCGTTGAAAGCGGTCGATCCGGCCGGTCAGGCCTTCCGCGCAATCGGCGCAGTCGTCGGCATGGACCTTGCCGTGATCGACAGAGACCGTGACGCGGCCCCAGTCGAGCTTCTTGCGGTCGGCATACAGGCGCAGCGTCATCGCCGTGCAGGCGCCAAGCCCGATTGACAGGAAATCATAGGGCGATGGTCCCGTATCGAGGCCGCCGACCGACTTCGGCTCGTCGGCGATCATCCGGTGGGCGCCGGAATGGACGAATTGCTGGAATTTGCCATGACCGGATTCCATCACGGTGATCCCGGTCTGCGGCGACACGGTTTCCGCGGGCTCGCTCAGATCGAGATAGCGGGCGACCCAGGCCGACATGATCTCGGCGGCGAAGGCGGCGTCGCGGCGGCCCGTCAGAAGGTGGTCGGCGCCGTCGAGCGAAATGAAGGCCTTGGGATGCTTGGCGGCGTCGTAGATCTGCCGGGCATTGTCGATGCCGACGACATTGTCGGTCGGCGCGTGCATGACGAGCAGGGCCTTGCGCATCGCCTTGACGCGGTCGAGCACGTTCTGGCCGCGCACGTCGTCGAGGAACTGCCTGCGGATCAGGAACGGGCGGCCGCCGAGCGAGACCTCCGCCTCGCCGTCGGTTTCGATCCTGGCAAGATCGGTGGCGAAATTCTGGACCACATGTTCCGTCGAGGCCGGCGCGTTGACGGTCACGACCGCCTTGACCTCCGGCACCGCGCCGGCCGCGGTGAGCACCGCCGCGCCGCCGAGGCTGTGGCCGATCAGCACTTTCGGCGCCTCGTAGGAGGCGCGCAGGAAATCGGCGGCGCGGACCAGATCCTGGACGTTCGAGGAGAAATTGGTGTTGGCGAAATCGCCTTCAGAGGACCCGAGCCCGGTGAAGTCGAAGCGCAGGACGGCGATGCCGCGCTTTGCCAGTTCGGTCGAGATGCGGGCGGTGGCAAGCTGTTCCTTGGAGCAGGAAAAGCAATGGGCGATCAGCGCGAAGGCGCGGATCTCGCCGGCGGGAAGATCGAGCCGGGCGGCCAGTTCGTCGCCCTGGCTGCCGGTGAAGGTTACGCGCTGTCCCGCCATCTCGTTGCTCCTGCGTTCGGATCGTGTCAGCGCAGTATGGCAACGCAGGACGGCGATGACGAGCATCGCGCCGATCAATTATCGGCGCTTTCGCCGGCTCAGTCCGGCTCGCCGAGCAGCGCGTCGATGCGCTTCTTCTCTTCGTCGGACAGGCGGGCCGGATCGCTCTTGCGGCGGCTGCGCAGGCCCAACCAGACCGCCAGCGCGCCGATGATCAGCAGGATCACGGGCGCCGCCCACAGGACGAGCGTATGGGCGCCGATGCGCGGATTGAGCAGGACATATTCGCCGTAGCGGTCGACGACGAAGGTGACGACCTCGTCATTGCTGTCGCCGGCTTCCAGCCGCTCGCGCACCAAAAGGCGCAGGTCACGGGCGAGCGGGGCGTCGGAATCGTCGATCGACTGGTTCTGGCAGACGAGACAGCGCAAGCCCGCGGAGATGTCGCGGGCGCGCTCCTCCAGCGCGGGATCGGCGAGGATCTCGTCGGGCTGGACCGCCTTGGCGGTTGGCGCGAGGAGTAGGAGGATCAAGAGGAAGGCTGAGGCGAATCGCAACCGCTGAATGGCGCCGGCTCGCGCCGGCGCCCCCCTCCCCAACCCTCCCCCACAAGGGGTGAGGCGCGGTCCGCGTAAGCGGACGAAATGCGAACGCATTTCGAGCGCCGAACGCGCGAGGCCCAAGCCGAGCGCCGGACGGCGGTAGCGCAAACGCGAAGCGTTTCCGATACCACCCCAGACAAACGCAAGAGCCGCGGCAACCCCTCTCATACCGACCTACTCCGCCGGTGCCGGCTGAATCGGCTTTTCGGAGGCTTTCGCCCGGCGTGGCGCGCCGACCCTGAGACGTCGGTCGGTGAGCGACACGACCCCGCCGATCACCATGACGAGCGGCCCGAGCCAGATCAGCGTGACGAGCGGCTTGTAGTAGGCACGCACGGCCATCGCCCCCTCGCTGCCGGCGTCGCCCAGCGAGACATAGAGCTGGCTCAAACCCTGGGTGCGGATGCCGGTCTCGGTGGTCGGCATGCCGGTCGCGACATAGACGCGGCGGGCGGGCTCGAGCCGGCCGATCTCCGCGCCGCCGCGCCGCACGGTGAAGATGCCGACCGTGTCGGAGTAGTTCGGACCCTCGCGCGGCGCGAAGCCGTCGAGCGTCAGTTCGTAGCCGCCGATATCGAGCGTGTCGCCGGGCTTCATCGAGACGATTTCCTCGCGCTCATAGGCGGTGACGGCGACGATGCCGATGACGGTGACGCCAACCCCGGCATGGGCGAGCATCGTGCCCCAGGCAGCGCGCGGCAGGCCGGCGGCGCGGCGCAGGCCGGTCGACAGCGGGCCTGAGAACAGTTTCGAGCGGAAGGTGATTTCCGAAATCGCGCCCAGGATCAGCCAGACGCCGAGGCCGATGCCGAACGGTGCCAGCACAGGACCGCCGGAGACGACCGCGTAGAGCGCGATCATGCAGACGAGCGCGATGGCGGCGGCGGCGAACAGGCGCTGGCTTGCCGCGTAGAGATCGCCGCGCTTCCAGGCGAGCATCGGACCGAAGGGGACGGCCAGCAGCAGCGGCACCATGATCGGCGCAAACGTCGCATCGAAGAACGGCGCACCCACCGAGATCTTCTGTCCCGTCACGGCCTCCAGCGCCAGCGGATAGAGCGTGCCGATCAGCACGACGCCGCAGGCCGCCGACAGCAGCAGGTTGTTGAGCACCAGCGCGCCCTCCCGGCTGATCGGCGCGAACAGGCCGCCGCTCTGCAGGCTCGAGGCGCGCCAGGCGAACAGGGCAAGCGCACCGCCGACGGCGAAGACCAGGATCAGCAGGATGAAGACGCCGCGGGTCGGGTCGGTGGCAAAGGCGTGGACGGAGGTGAGCACGCCGGAGCGGACCAGGAAGGTGCCGAGCAGGCTCAGCGAAAAGGTCAGGATCGCCAGCAGCACCGTCCACACTTTAAGCGCGTTGCGCTTTTCCATGACGATCGCCGAGTGGAGCAGCGCCGTGCCCGACAGCCAGGGCAGGAAAGAGGCGTTCTCGACCGGGTCCCAGAACCACCAGCCGCCCCAGCCGAGCTCGTAGTAAGCCCAGTAGGAGCCGAGCGCGATGCCGAGCGTCAGGAAACACCAGGCAGCCAGCGTCCACGGCCGCACCCAGCGCGCCCAGGCCGCGTCGACACGCCCCTCGATCAGGGCGGCGACGGCGAAGGAAAAGGCGACGGAAAAGCCGACATAGCCCGCATAGAGAAGCGGCGGGTGGAAGGCGAGGCCCGGATCCTGGAGAATCGGATTGAGGTCGGTGCCCTCGATCGGCGCCTCACTCAGCCGGACGAAGGGATTGGAGGTCGCCAGGATGAACAGCAGGAACACCGCCGTCGTCCAGGCCTGCACCGACAGCACGGTGGCACGCAGGCCCTCGGGCAGGTTGCCGCCGAAGATCGCGACAAGCGCGCCGAAGAAGACGAGGATCAGCACCCAGAGGACCATCGAGCCCTCGTGATTGCCCCAGACACCGGTGATCTTGTAGAGCAGCGGCTTGGCGGAATGGGAGTTCTGGACGACGTTCAGGACCGAGAAATCGGACTGCAGATAGGCAGTCGTCAGCGCCAGAAAGGCAACCAGGACCAGGAGCAGCTGCGCATAGGCCGTGCTCGCCCCCGTCGCCATCAGTCCCGCATCGCCACGCCGCGCGCCCCATAGCGGCAGCACGGACTGGACCAGCGCCATGGTAAGCGCGAGCACCAACGCATAGTGGCCGATTTCCGGTATCACGCCCGTCTCTCCCTGATCTGGCCGTTCGCTGCCTGGCGACGCGGCCTTATTGCGTCTGATCCTCCGCCATCCAGTGGCCCTGCTCCTTCAGCGCATCGGCCACTTCGCGCGGCATGTAGTTTTCGTCATGCTTGGCGAGCACCGTGTCGGCGACGAAGATGCCGTCGGCGCCGAGCTTGCCCTCCGTGACGACGCCCTGACCCTCGCGGAACAGGTCGGGCAGCAGGCCGGTATAGACCACCGGAATCCGGCTCGCGGTATCCGTCACGGCGAATTTCACCGTGGTGTCGCCGACGCGCTCGACACTGCCTTCCTGGACCAGTCCGCCGAGCCGGATCCGCTTGTCCGGCGCGACGCCGTTGGCGACCACGTCGCTGGGCGAATTGAAGAAGACGATATTGTCCTGGAAGGCGACGAGCATCAGGCCGACGGCGGAGAACAGGATCACTCCGGCGACACCGATCAGGACAAGACGACGCTGTTTTCGCTTCATCGTTCAGAAAGGCTCCCTTCGAGCGTCCCGGAGCATATCCTGGTCATCTCCGCCAACATTAAGATTGGTCAAGTCCGAGCGTCTTCGCCGTATCGTCGATCCGGGCGCCTTCCTCGGTGTCGCCCGGAAAGTTCTCCCGCGCCGAACTGAGGGCCTGCCGCGCCTTGTCCGGCTCTCCCATCACCACATAGGCGCGGGCAAGCCTAAGCCAACCGTCCAGATCGCTGCCATCCTCGGCCAGCCGGTCGGCAAGCCCCTGGACCATGCCGGCGATCATCGCCGCGCGGTCCTCGGCGGACATCTGGGCGGCGGCCGCCATGTCCTCAGCACTCGGGCCGCGCGGAGCGGGACTGTCCAGTCCGCGACTGTCCAGTCCGCGACTGTCCAAATCGCGATTGTTAATTCCGGCGCTTTCCGGCTCGACCCCCAGTTCGGCAAGACGCTGAACCACCAGCGGCCGCCAGGGCGCATCGGCGGGACTTTCGGCGAGCAGGGCCTGCCAGGCACGTTCGGCCTTATTGGTCTCGCCGTCCTGGCGGGCGGCGAGCGCGACGAAATAGCGCGACTTGGGATCGGCGGGATCAAGCGCCAGGGCGCGCTCGAAGGCGGCGCGGGCATCGGCGGTGACCAGGCCGTTGGCGAGCGCGACACGCGCCTCGCCGAGATTGGCCTCGCGCGGCGCGGTCGACCCGAGCAGGCGAACGGCGTTGGCATAGGCGCGGGTCGCGTCGGCGAAGCGGCCCATGCGCATATAGACCGGCGCGATCACCTCCCAGCCCTCGCCGTCCTCCGGCTGTGCGGCAAGGTGCCGCTCGACCTGGGCGACGAGGCCGCCGATATCCTGGCCCTGCGGGGTGCCGCCCGGACTGGTGCCGGGACTGACATCCATGCGCGCGGCGAGCGGCTGGCCGGGCATGTTCGGCGAACCGAGGGTGAGATAGGCGCCGAGGCTGAACAGCGGAACGAGCAGGATGACCGCGACCGCGACGGGCCGCGCAAGCGAGGCCGCGCCGCCGAGGGTGCGGGCCTGCCGGTCGGCGGCAAGCAGCCGCCGGCCCAGTTCGGCCCGGGCGGCTTCTGCCTCGTCGGCATTGACCACCCCGCGCTCAAGGTCCGCCTCGACCTCGCGAAGCTGGTCCTTGTAGACGGCGATGTCGGAATCGCGATCGGACCGGTCGGGCTCCGAGACCCGCGTCGTTGCCCGCGTGAGCGGAACCAGAACAGCGAGGATCGCCAGCCCCGTCAAAACCGCAAAGACTATCCAGAGCACCATTGTCCGATCCGCAGGCCCGTTCCACTCCGCCCGGCCGGACCGCTCCTGCGCGCCGGCATATCCAGGGACGTAGATATAGTGTTTAGAACGAACCTAAAGAATGGCAAAGCGTCGCAAGCAGCCGATTGCCGGGGCCGAGGCACTACTGTCCCGGGTCGGCAGGGACAAGCCCGGCAATGACATCAGAGTATACGAGGACCGGGCCCACTCCCGCGTCATTCCGTAATTCACGTTAGCGACTATCCGGGATCAGAGAACTGACACGATGAACGGCCGTGCCACGCGCCCTCACCCCGGCCCTGCGGGCCGCCCTCTCCCGCCAAGGGGGATAGGGAAAGAGCGCGCTGGACGGATCGGGCACATTGGCACCGACATCATTTGCGGCATCGGCGTTTTCTGTCTGCTGGCGGTTGCGAAGACCGCAGAACCTCTCAGATGCACTCGCACCCTCTCCCCCTTGGCGGGAGAGGGTCGGCCCGAAGGGCCGGGGTGAGGGAGCCGCGGCCGGGCAAGGAACCCTGCGCGCAGATGTTCTCTACACCCCGGCAATTAAACCGGACAGCAGCGGGGCCGATGCGGCGGCCCTAAGACATCGTGACGGATTTGCCCGCGGGCGACGCGTCCGCCGTGCCGAACGGAAGCTGGGTGGCGTTATCGGCGCTCTTTCGCAGCAAGGCGGCATAATCGGCCCCGAACACGATCGTGTTGAGACGCAGGGCGATCTCCATGTCGCGTTCGGCGGTGCGCCGCTCCGCGCCGATCGAATTGCGCAGGTCTTCCAGGATCGCGTCGCTCACCACCTCGATATGGTTTTCGATCTGCCCGACGACGGTCGCCAGCAGCTCGTTGACGGCGACTTCCTCGCGGTAGGGTTTCAACGCCACCATCAGGCCGAGCACGTATTCGGCTTCGAGGATATCCTCCTCGCCCGGTTCGGGATCGCGGCCGCCATCGCGGAAATGTGATCGCATGACGCGCCGGACGGCACCGGGAATCCGCTCCAGTTCGGCGGTCAGGCTTTGCGATGCCCGGCGGCGCAAGGCGCTCAGATGCGCGCGCCAGGCCGAACAGCCGTCGAGGTCGATGGTGGCGGCCAGGCCACTTGCAAGGCGATGAAAATCCGCGATCACCTCGACAAGCCCGTCGAGTTCCGCTTGCCTGCCGGTCGTCCGGGCGATGCGCTCGGCGGTCATGTCGAGCAGCGCGAAGACGATATCGACACAGACCGAGAAGCGGCTTCCCGCCAGCCGGGCGCCGTCATCGGTCCCCTCGAACACGGTCAGAATGCGCAGGATCTGAACCGGGCTTGCAAGACGGCTGGTGATTGCGACGAGCGGATAAAGCGGATCGCCGTCAAACTGCGCGATCCGCCCGATCAATGTCGCCGCGCGGTCCGCGCCGAGGTCTTCGATCCGATCCGGCAAGTCGCCCGTTACGGCCTCCAGCTCCGCTTCCAGGGCGAAGACGGCGGCGATATCGGGGAGAACCTCCAGGTTGCGGCTGCCTTCAAGCTGCATCGCCATGTGCATGCGCTTGCGCGGATCGGCCCCGGCATAGCGGATCGCCTCCTCCAGGATCGTCACCGCTTCGGCGCGCAGGCGCGCGTAGAGCGATTCGGCCTTGGCGACATCGCCCATGATCAGCGCGGTCGCCGCCGAGGCCTCGATCCCGGCGATCGCGTCGCGCATGCGGATCTCGCGATACAGCCAGAGCCAGATCGTGCGGAAGGCCTCGCGGCCGATGAAGCCGCGATGGGTGCGGCTGCCCTCGAACTCGACGAAGAACGGTTCGAGCGGCCTCGCAAACAGCGGCGGCGGCCCGTCGCCCGGCCGGCCGTCCTCGCCATCGTCGCCCATCATGTCGTCCAGGCAGCCGGCGATCAGGTCGAACACCACAGCGTCACCGTCCGGCGCCGGGCGCCGACGTATCTCGCGATGCAGTTGCATCCGCACATTTATCGGCAGGGTTGCCAGGTAGGTTCGTATCTGATCGCGCGCCGACATATCGATCGCCATGGCAGGGCCGCCGCCAGCGGGGCGGTCCGTACCGTTCGAGCCTGTTTCAGGTCGGGAATCCTGCCGGATCAGCCTTTAAGAAAGCGCAAACCGCGTGCTGGGCACGCGGCCGCTCAGACGGTCTGCCAGGTGCCGTCGGGCAGGCGGCAGGCGGTGCCGCGCCCAACCTCCGGGCGGCCGTCCACATAGATCGTGTGGGTATAGTCGCGGCAATTCTGTCCGCCGCGCTGATAGGGCGCGCCCGGAACCACCTCGCCATAGACATTGTCGTCGGGATCGCGCCAGACCACCGGCGTGTTCGGCGGACCGTATTGCAGCGCCTGATACTCGGCCTGCATGGCGCGGCGGCGCGCATCCTCGTCGGCGGCCGCGCCGATCCGGTTGCCGATCAGGCCGCCGGCGACGATCCCCGCAGCCGTCGCGAGCGCCTGGCCGCTGCCGGAGCCGAACTGGTTGCCGATGACCCCGCCGGCCGTTGCGCCGATCACGGTGCCGAGCGTCTCGCCGGTGCGATCGGTGTTGCAGGCGGCAACGCCGAGACCGATCGTGGCGACCAGCGCCAATTTCATGACTTGCATTCGTCTTCGTCCCTTGAACCCGTGATGGCCAACCGCCTTGCCGGCCAGTCCGATCACACGCATGCGCCGGCTGCCGAAGATCAGGCAAATTGGGGCATTAGGATGACGAGCAGGGACACGTCACGGAGACAGTCGCGTGACCACGGCAGATCAAGCCGCCGGCAGCCGCAGGATCGCCCGCAAGCCGCCGAGCGGCGAGGCGGCAAGCTCGAAGGCGCCGTTATAGAGATCGGTCAGGTCGCGCACGATCGACAGGCCGAGGCCGGAGCCGGGCTGCGATTCATCAAGCCGCCTGCCCCGCCGCATCGCCTCCTTGCGCTCTTCTGCGGTGAGGCCCGGCCCGTCATCCTCGACGATGATCTCCAGCATCGGCCGGTCGCCGCCTTCGATGTCGCCGCCTTCAATGTCGCCGCCTTCAATGTCATTGGCATCGATCCTGCGGCAGGACAGCCGGACGCGCGCGTTCGCCCATTTGAAGGCGTTGTCGACCAGGTTGCCGAACAGTTCCTCCAGGTCCTGTTTCTCGCCCTGGAAGCGGGCGCCGTCCTCGATCTCGATGTCGAGCGAAATCCCGCGATCCTGGTAGATTTTCGTCATCGCCCGGCCGAAGGTTTCGGCAAGCGGCGCGACATCGGTCACCGTCGTGACGAGGCCGCCGGCAGCGGCGACGCGGGCCCGGTCGAGATAGTAGTCGATCTGGTGGCGCATCAGCCCGGCCTGCTCGACAACCTTGTCGCCGAGCGGCGAGCCCTCGGCGCGGGCCTCGTTGGTGACGACCGACAGCGGCGTCTTCAGAGCATGAGCGAGATTGCCGACATGGGTCCTGGCGCGCTCGACGGTCTTGGCATTGGTTTCGATCAGCGCGTTCAGCTCGCTGGTCAGCGGCGCGATCTCGCGCGGATAGGCACCGTCGAGCTTCTCGGCCCGCCCCTCGCGGATCGCCAGAAGGGACTGCTCCACGGAGCGCAGCGGCCGCAGGCCGAGGCGCACCTGCAGCATCGTGATCGCCAGGATTCCAGCCGCCAGAATTGCAAACACGGTTAACAGACGGTTGCGAAACCGGGCGATGTCGGCCTCGACCAGGCCGAGATCGCCGGCGACCGCGAAGGCGAGCCGGTCGCCGGTCGAATCGAACAGCACCAGCTGCTCGACCGCGCGCAGCGCCTCGCCGGTCGGCCCCTCGATATCCATCACCCGCTGGAAACTCTCGTCGAAGGGCTGCTCCTCGAGGTTGAACAGCCGCAGCCGGCCATTGGCGAGCGACGGCGAGACGATCACCTGATCGCGCTCGCCGAGCCTGATCGCCTGCCAGTACCAGCCGGAATGGAAGCTCTCGAAGCGCGGATCGCCGAGTTGCGGATTGCCGTAGATCTGGCCGACCTCGTCCTGCTGGATCGCGGCGACGACGTTGAACAGATGCAGGTCGAGAATGTCGCCGAAGGCCCGCTCGGCGCTTGTCCGATAGCTGGAAATCAGCACGGCATAGGCAATCGCCAGCGCGATCAGGCTCCAGACGGCCGCCAGCACGAACAGGCGCAGGGCAAGCGAGGTCGGTCGGCGGCTGGTCATACGGTGCTGTCGGGACGTCGCTGCGGTGTCATTCTGGTCGACACGTCTCGGATCGGATGCGGGAGGATGTCCTGCTGTATCATAGCTGGTGTTGTCGGCGGAGCAGAATGACCGGTTCGATACCGGTCAAAACGATACGGGCGACAAACACGCAGCTATCCCTAGTCCGCAGCACCCGCCGGCGCCGCGATCGAATAGCCCAGCCCGCGCACCGTCTCGATCAGATCGGTGTTCAGCTTCTTGCGCAGCCGGCCGATGAACACCTCGATCGTGTTCGAATCCCGGTCGAAATCCTGGTCGTAGAGATGCTCGACCAGTTCGGTGCGGGAAACGACGCGGCCCTGGTGATGCATCAGGTAGGACAGGAGGCGGAACTCATGGGAGGTGAGCTTGACCGGATTGCCGTCGACGGTGACGCGCGAGGACCGCGTGTCGAGGCGGA
Source organism: Tepidamorphus sp. (assembly GCA_028280885.1). Taxonomy (GTDB): domain Bacteria; phylum Pseudomonadota; class Alphaproteobacteria; order Rhizobiales; family Tepidamorphaceae; genus Microbaculum. The sequence continues at coordinate 45,002 of JANQKY010000045.1, read as the reverse complement.
CGGGGCCGCATTCGATCTCGCTTGAGGCATGGCCGGCCGAGCGGCGCAGCAGCGCCCGGATGCGGGCGAGCACCTCCTCCATGTGGAAGGGCTTGGCGACGTAGTCGTCGGCGCCGGCATCGATGCCGGCGACCTTGTCGCTCCAGCGGTCGCGCGCAGTCAGGATCAGGACCGGCATCTTGCGGCCGTCCTGGCGCCAGGTTTCGAGCACGCGAATGCCGTCCATCTGGGGCAGCCCGATGTCGAGGATGACCGCGTCATAGGGCTCCGTGTCGCCAAGGAAATGGCCCTCCTCGCCATCGAACGCGGTGTCGACCGCGTAGCCGGCATCGGTCATCGCGGTGACCAGCTGCCGGTTGAGATCCTTGTCGTCCTCGACGATCAGAATGCGCATCTAGTGTCGTTTCCGTTTGTCTGGCCCGCTTGTCTGGCCCGTCTGCCTGGCCCGTCTGCCTGGCCCCGCGACGCCTGGCTAGTTGGCCGGAACCGTGATCCGCCGACGGGTCGGCGGACTGTTGCCGGTGGGATCCTTGATCAGCACGGTGACGATGCACATCGTCTGGTTGCCCTGCTTGACCTTGCGCGGCGCGCCGATCACCTTGCCGCCCTGCGCCGCCGCGGCAGCCGCCGCCGCGGACCCGCAACTGCCAGCCGCCAGTTGCAGGCTTTCCGGCGTCGCTGCCGGGTTGTTGCCCCGTCCCATACCCGATCCTGAGACCGAATCGGGGAGGACAACGCCCGCCGAATGCGATCCCGGCTGCGAGGTGCCGCAAGTCTCGCCGAGCCGGAACGAACACGCAAGGGGCTCGCCGGCGGCCGCCTGCGCCGCGCCTGCCGTCGCAACCGCGATGGCGGCGGCAAAGAGGGTGTGTTTCAGAGGATTCGTCATCATGGGCGGGACTTTAGGGTCGAGGGCCTGAACCGGCGATGAATGAAGCGTTCAGGGAATGGCACGTTCAGGTGGGAGACTGACCAGTACGGGGCTGGAAGCCGTGAAACGCGGTGAAGTCGTCGACCTCCGCCCGCTCGGTGCGCCAGCCGTTGACGGGCGCGTCCATATCACCATAGCCCAGCGCGATGCCGCAGAACACCAGCCGGTCCTCCGGCAGGTCAAGACGCTCGTTCAGCGTCTTGTGCCAGAAGGTCCAGGCCTCCTGCGCGCAGGTGTGCAGGCCGTGGTCGCGGGCAACCAGCATGAGCGTCTGGACGAACATGCCGACATCGGACCATTGCGGCGGGCCCATCGATTTGTCGATCGAGACGAACAGGCCGACGGGGGCGCCGAAGAAGGCGAAGTTGCGGGCAAACTGCCGGTAGCGGCCGGGCTTGTCCTCGCGGGGGATGCCGAGAGCCGCATAGAGATCGGCGCCGCATTTGAAGCGGCGGGCGTGATAGGGCTCGGCCAGCGGGTGAGGATAGATCTGGTATTCGGCGCCCTCGCCCTTCGGCAGGAGATCGAAGCGCGGCGCGATCCGGCCGAGCAGATCGGCCAGCGGTTCGCCGGTCAGCACATGCAGGTGCCAGGGCTGGAGATTGCCGCCCGACGGCGCGAACCGGGCGGCATCGATGATCTCGCGGACGATCTCTTCCGGCACCGGCTTGTCGAGAAAGGCACGGCAGGACAGGCGCGAGCGGACGGCTTCTGTGACGTTCAAGGAAGGGGGCTCCGCAGGTTGGTTTCAGGCAGCGGAGCGGAACGTTAGCGGCTCCGGGGCAAGGCGACCAGCCTACTCGCTCTTCGCAAAGACCTTTTCCAGGGACCGCCCGCCGATATAGCCGCCCATGCCGACGACGAGCAGGGTCCACAGACCGTCGGGAACCGCGCGCAGGCCGACGACCTCGTCGAGCGGCACGGCAAGGACGGCTGCGAGGATCGGCACGGCAACCGCATGCCAGACCAGCAGGCCCATGCAGACCACCATGAAGAGCGGCCGCCAGTTGCGCTGCAGCGGCGAGCCCTGCGCCTCCGCCGTGATGATCGAGGCCTGCGCCTCGGCCAGGCGGGCATCCGTCTCGGCGGCCGCGCTGCGCAGGTCCGCCTCGATGCGGGCCCGCTCGGCCGGGTCCGGAACGACCCGCTGGACGATCTCCAGCACCGGGCCGAGAAAGGGCGTGAGCGCGCCGATCATCGCCTGCCTCCGGTCAGCAGCGCGCGCAGGAAAGCGGCCAGGACGGACCAGATGCGCCCGTCGGGCTTTGCCTCGGCGGGCGGCCGCGCCTGTGCCGGCCCGCCCGCCGCTATCGTCCCGGCTATCATCGTCTTGTCTACCATCGTCTTGTCTACCATCGTCTTGTCTACCATCGTCAGGGCATGGGCGCGAACCGCCTCGACGCGGCGCTCCCAGCCGCGGCCGAAGACGGACCAGGTCGACAGGCCACGCAGAAAGGCCAGACGGATATCGCAGAGATCCTCGACCACGCGACCCGGGTCGGCCGCCTTTACAGCCGCGAGCGTCTTCGGCCCGATCACGCCATCCTGGGTGACGCGAACCGTCGCCTGCAGCCATTTCGCCGCGCGGGAGGGCCCCGAATTCACCGCCGCATCGAAGACGCAGTAGTCGACGCCGGCGGGCAACGCGTCCGCCTTGACCACGGCCCAGTATCGCGCCCGGTAGATCGCGGCGGCCTCGGCCTGCGTCAACCGCCTGACATCCGTCCTGGAGACCGGCCGCCCGCGCCAGGAGGACAGGGTCGCGCGCGTGATGCCGTATTTGGTCGCACCGCCGGGATCGCGCGGATGATCGGCGAAACCGCCCTCATGCCGGAACAGATGCGGCATCAGCGTATCAAAGCTGTCCTTTGTCATCAGACCTCCAGAGCGTTGGTGAAGCCAAAGAAAAAGGCCGCCCCGAAGGGCGGCCCTAACTATGGTTTGAGCTTTATATTCGCCTTAAAGGCGCTCTCTTATAGTTTTTACGCCTCTATCATCTTACCTACATCGACCGTCAGGTAAACTTCGCCAATCACATTCTGGCTGAATTGCGCACGCGCATGTAAGTCTGACGTAAGTCCATCTGCCGTTCCATATGTTATGCGTGGATACAGATACAAAGGATCCTTGTTGACATTATCTTCAGAAACCCTCACAGCAGAACAGGCTTTGATTGATTTAATTCCCAGCCCGAATGGCAGGTAATTAGTATAGTTGAAGTTAAAATTTGTTCCTCCCGAGCCCGGATCCCGGCTTTCCAGGGCCGTCATCGGATTGTGGGTTTCATATGTTATACTTGTAAATTCATTGTCTTTGAAAACGACTTTCTCCACGTCATTTTCGTCTATAGACGAGGTTATATTGGTAACATAATTTCCATAGGTTGCATTTGTATTTAATTTTTCAACCCGCGTTGTTACCTGACCTCCCTCGGGATTTCGGAAAAGATTATCAGATACAAATATCCCACCGATTTTCCTATTTTGGGTGAACGGATGCAACTCTATCCAGGCAACATCCGCTGCCGCCTCATTTCCCATCGTAAACTTATTGCCTACGATCGTTATATCGCCGAGCCTGTTGCTATCACCGCTTGCCGATTCATCTGTTAGTTCAATATAGCTATTATCAATCTCGTTTGCGACGACTGCCGCGCCCGCATTTTTATCAGTAAAAACCACGCATGCTGTTCGCGTAGATCCTGTACTTTTACCTTGCCAATCATGGTTTCCGACGTAAACAGTCGATCCCCCATGGACAACCCAGGCATGCCGGAATCTCTGCACTTGATTAAACCGAATTTTGTTATCATTTCGATTTATATTTGCGAATACGCTTGTCCTATCGCCAGGATCACTTCCATTGTCATGCGGATCTGCAAATATCTGCTCGAATATTATCGGGGTTACACCCACTCCCCAGTCGATAACGCCGCGCTCCAGAACATTCCAGGCCTGCAGGCGGGAAAACTTGAAACGGGCCCCCTGCTTGGGAAGCCTGCAGAGCCCAATTTTCCCATCCAGTTCAAAATGGAAGTCGGAAAAGGTGAAATTCTTCAGCCGGTCATAGCCGCTAAGATCGAGTAGCGTTGGATACTCCTTAAAATCCACTGTGGTATTTGTGATACTATGCCAGGCAGGCATTGACATCTCGATAGTGTCATTAACAGTATCAACTGATACAATATAAGTGCATCTTGGGACATAGGCGCTTTCAACAGACATGCCTGCTGCCAAACTACCGGCATTTGCCATCGCCGCCGTTGTGCTGCCCATGACAAAATCAACTGTGCTCTTTTGCACCGTTGTTACAGATTGCGCCGTCAGAGCGGTAATCTGTCCGTTATGAAGCCAGCGATTCTTGTCTTCTAAACTGGTACTGATAGGGCCCGTCTTGGCTGCTACATCCAGAACACCGCTTACTCCAACATTCCGGCCTTCGAAATCCAATCCGGTGTACCGCATGTCCGTCATCAAAGCCGCCAGCGCATTGAGCACCTCTGCGCTTTGGTCAACGGCCGGGTCATCTGACGTCAGGAATTCACTAATCTTCAGACCGCGATATTCCGGCAGCATGTATGGTGCCGCAATCGTCTCGCTGCTCGCCGTATAAATCTCTTCCCAGGCACCTGCCGCACCGGCCTCGACGACGCGATTCCACATCCGGCCGGCTCTGTCGTGGGCTATGTATCGGGCATTGCCGCCGCTGGCCGAATCCTCCCGCGTTACCACAAGCGTACCCGAACTTGCGGCATGACCGCTCGGGAGCCCCGTCGCGCTAGACGTGTAACGCCATGCGCCAGATGTGATATCGGGATTGTCAAGATTATCAGAAGGAATAGACGGCGCATTCGTTCCGGAAGTAACACCCCAACCATCAGCCATAACACAAGCTCCTTTCTGCTTCAGATCTTCTGCCAATACAGATATTGCTCGAAACTCACGACTGCCACGTGCATACTCTATATTACGCATCGCAAGAATCTTACAATCTGCGATACTGTCAACTATCTACAGGTAGAATACAAATAGAGCGAGAATTAGGCAAATCTGCTGAATATCTGATTTTTAAATTAGTCGGCGTATATTATATATATTTCCGAAACACCAAAGATAATTTGTCTAATCAGTTTTAAACTGATTGAATATTACGATTTATCCGGCTGTTATTTCTTGATTTTCGGCTGCCGCCTCTGCGTCAGGCGGCAGCCGCGTCTTAAATGGTGTACACCGTCAGGGCCGCCGATAGCCGAGGACCCGGGACGTCGGATAGGTACCGATGCCGACCTTCTTGCCATGATTGCCGGACAGCAATTCGATCTTGCCGTCCTTCCAGCCCATGAAGTAGCCGACATGGCCGCCGCCGACGCGCGACAGCACGACGATGTCGCCGGGCTGCGGCTTGGCGACCTTCTTGCCATAGCTCAGATAGGATCTCGCGGCGCGGGAACCGGAGCCGTCGCGGCCGGCCTTCTGCTCGACGAGATTGACGAAATCCGCGCACCAGCGCGAGCGCTGCCCGGTCGGGTTGCCGCCGAGATAGCGGCGGGCGATCGACAGGGTCTGCGATCCGGACCGTCCCCCGAACACGGAAGCGGCCGCTCCACCGGCCCCCGTCCCCGCGGGCGCGTGGCGTGCCAGGGAGGGATCCTCGTCGACGATGCGCGCCGCAGCCGGCGTCTGCACACAAACGGCGGCCAAGACGGCCGCCGCAAAGGAAAACGCAAGACCCCCATTACGCCCCAGCTCAAACTTACTCATGTAACGTCTCATCACTGTTGAACACAAAACACCCGGCCACAGGGACCGGGTGCGGCGAGCGATGTGTTCAGGAAATGTGACGGAATTAGGACAGTACTACTGACTTATTTTCGCCGCAGATCGGGCGAAAGCGGAACGACAGTCCGACATCGTTCCGGGCCGGCGGGCTCAAAATCCGGGAGTGGAAAGGGAAATGGCAAAACGGTGACCAAGGGGAAGGGCATCCCCGGGCCCATCCGAGCGACCTGTTCGTGAAATCCGTCTTATGGCAGGGACGCCGAACCGGCAACGGTGACGAGCCGAGAGCGGTGGAACGCCCGGGAACCCGACTAAGACTCCCGAGATTGCGGGAGCATGCAGGAAACCTCCTGCTGCACCATCTCTAACAAATCCCCAATAGGTTCAAAACCGTTGCTCTCGGCTTCGGACCTGAGCCTTTCGAGCTCTTCGGCCAGCTGCATCAGCCAAATTGCCCTACCGGCATCACCAACCCCATTTTCCATTAAACAAAAATGGTCGATTCGTGGGCGAAACGCAAGTTATTTCTTACTAATCCGGCTTCTATATTTACTTTCTCAACCGATCTTCAAGCACAGTGATCCGCTTCTCTTGGCTTATCACGACCAGCGCCAGCATCTCCAGCGCCAGCCAGAGCCGTTCGAACTTCTCGGTGAGCGAGATCTTCGGTCCGCGCGTGAATGCCTCGACCGTCGGCATGCCGGGCAGCGCCTGGTCAGCCGTCAGCCTGGCGATGTACTGGCGCGGCTCGCGCGGGTCGAAGCCGTCATCGAGCATGCGCTTGAACAGATGCGCGATCTCGTGCCGGCGCGTGATGGTTTGCGCCGGCGTGACACGCGTTTCCATGACCGGCCGCTCGATCGTCACCGGCTGCCCGGCGCCGTCCCGCATCGGCGCGCCGCGCTCGTCGACGACGGGCACGATATCGACCTTCTCGCGCCGAACCGTCCGCCTTTCCGTCCGGCAGATGACGCAATCGCCCTTGTCTTCCAGAACACGCGCGTCTTCCGTGACATCCTCGAAGACCGGCACGTCCTCGACCACTTCGGGGATCTCGATATCGGGAACGGTGGCGTCCCAGAAATCGAGGTCGACCGTGCCGCTTTCGAGAAACTCCCTGCGCAGTGCCGGGCAGACCGCGACACCGTCATCGTAAAGTGCGCTCGCGTTGAGGGTGCCGACCCCCTGATCGCCGCCGGTCGGATTGCCGACGACGAGGCCCGCCCGCAAATGCATAGTAGTTGTGCTAGACGAATTCACGGTCGTATGGAAATAGAAGGCGCCATCGTGCGAGCCGCTCGTCGGATCGATGATGCGCGATGTCAATGCCGCATAGGTTACCGTGCTGCCCGCACTGTTTTTACCCCTGAACCCGATACCGCCAAGGAAATCATTGGCTGCCGGGCTGGCGCTTTCACGAATAATGTTCAGGAATGGGTTGGCACCCGCTCCGTCATCGGAATAGGACAAAGCCACCGGAGTGGCAGTGCCGGAAAACATCTGCGCCGCCGACCACGTCTGCGCGGCGTTCAGCGTCGGCACCGCGTCGCCCGACGTGCCGATATTCGCATAAGCCGCCGTGCCGAGCGCCGGTCCCCAATTCGCTCCGCCGCTGCCAGAATAAACGTAGATCGCCTCCTCGTCCTGAACCCAGACCAGCGACCCGGTCGGGACGGTGAGAAACCGCCAGGCGCCGTCCTCGTGGCGGGCGATCGCCTTGTCGTTGCCGGCCCATGCGCCGGTCGCGCCGGCCGCGACGATGTAGCAGTCGCCTTCCGAGGGGCTGCCGGGCGGAGCGGTGAGATCCTTGTCGAGGACGCTCATCTGAACGAGCGTGTCGAGCCTGGCGAAGGTCTCGTTGGCCGGGACGTGTTTCTGCGCCTGGTTGGCCGCGATCAGGTCGAGGTTCAGCCGTGCCGTGTTCGCCATGTCGGTTCCCTATTCCCCGGTTTCCTATTCATAGACCCAAAGCCAGACGAGGCCGGTCGATCCGGCGCCGCCGGCGCGGCCGGTCGCGCTCGAGGCGACGACACCGCCGCCGCCACCATCGCCGCGGGCGATACCCTGCTGCCCGGCTGAATTGCCGGCATAGCCGTTGCCGCCGCCGCCAAAAAACGCCGCAGCCGCGCCACGGCCGGCGATCCCGTTCAGCGCGTCGAGGCGGAAGCCCGGCGCGCCGGCGCCGCCGGTGAAGTTGAAATCGCCGTCGGCCGCGTTGCCGCCATAGCCGCCGGCGACGATCTGCTGGAACGTGTCGTTTGCCTGCCCCGCCCCGCCGGTGCCGCCATCGGCCGAGCAATGGGTGCCGAAGGACGAGGTCCCGCCCGCGCCGCCATTGCCGCCGGTGTCGGGCCCCGCCGCGCCGCCCGCACCGACCGTGACCGATACGGAGGCGATCGCCGATACGTCGATCCACTTGACAGACAGGCCGCCCGCTCCGCCGCCAGCGCCCGAGGCCGCACCGGACGCTCCGCCGGCTGCCCCGCCACCCCCGCCGCCACCGCCGATGCACCACACCAGCACATAGCGCTCGCCGGTCCCCCTGGTCCATGTGCCGCCGGCGATGAAGCTCTGCTGATACTTCAGCCGCCCGCCGCCGGACAGGAGCGGCACCTTGGCGTCGAGGGCTGTTTGCAGGCCGGTCACATCGCCGATCGCATGGGAATGATCGGCAGCCGCCTTGCCGTCGAGGGCGTCCTGCAGGCCCGTGACGTCGCCGATTGCGTGCATATGGGCAGAGGCCGCATAGCCGGCAGCCTCCTCGAGCGGCCGGTAGGTCGCCCCGTCCCAGAAGACCAGCGCGCCCGTGTCGGCGTCATAGCCGAGCCAGCTGTCCTTGAGCGCGGTCACCGCCATCTAAGGATACTCCGTCGCAATGCCCCGGCCGTAGGTCGCCGAGATCTGATAGACGCGGTAGCGAATGGCGGTTTGCAGCGTGCCGAAGTCGACCGCCTGGTCGCCGACCGTATAGGCCCAGGCCGGCGCGCCGAGCCCGGTCACGGTGCGGACCACGCTCAATCCGTTAGCCGACAGGATCTCGACCTCGTATTCCTCGCGGTCCTCGGCCAGCGGCACCTCGATCTGGTTCCAGCTGTCGCCGCCGATCCGCGTGCGGCGGATCCAGGCAAGCTGGATATCGCCATCAGCCTCCCACCTGGCCGTCAGAGAGACCGGCGACAGCGGGCGCCGACCCTTCCCGTTCAGGGTCACCGTCCTGGCGTCATAGACGCTGTCGGAGACGTCGCGGCTTGCCGGACCGATGCGCCAATTAAGCGCAAGGCCGACATCATCGGCGGTCAGGGTCGGCTGCCGGACGCCGATATCATCCAGCACCAGGACGCGGGCGCCGGCAGATACGGGATCGCGCATGGCGTGCTCGCTGCCCCGCTGCCCTCTGAGCAGCAGGTTAAGCTTGTAGCGGTTCGGCGCGGTGAGTTCGGCGGTCTGGAACTGCACGATCTCCCATTCACCGGCCGCGTTCTCGATGGCGATCCGGTTCGCGCCGTTCAGCACCTTCCTGTCCGACGCCGATGACAGCGCGCCGGAATAGAGATCGACGATCAGTTCGTTGACCCGGTCCCAGCGCCACACGGGACCGGAATAGAGGTCGGCGTTGAGCTCCCCCATGATCGCGGCGCGCCGCAGGATCGTGTCGAGCGCATAGTCGGTCGTTTCCGGCGAGCGATAGAAGGCCGTGCCGCCCGGCCACGGATCGGAATAGGCGGCGATGTAGCCGGCGACCGGACTGTCACCGTCCTCGAGCAGCGCGCCGTCGAAAAACACCGACGCCGGCGGCCCGAGCGCCGGGATCACGCCCGGTTCGCGCGTGCGGCGCGGCATCGCGGCCGGCGCGTAGAGGCTCGCGTCGGTGCGCGTCAGGCTCACGCGCCGCGCCGCGCCATCGGCGATCTCGGCGATGCGGAAGGTGACCGGCCCGTTGCCGTCATCGGCATCGAAGCGCACCACGTCGCCCGGATCGAACGCTAGCTGCGCCGGCGGCAGGTCGAATTCGACGCGTTCGCGGGCAGCCCAGACATCGTGCAACAGTGTTTCGGCGATCGCGCGGGCCCGGCTTTCGGGCATCACCGCCGGCACCGCGATCCGGCCGACGCGCTGCGAGGCGACGCCGACGCGCCTTGCCTCCACCTCGCCGGGCTGATCGTCGGCCGTCGGCTCGCCATAGGAAAGCTTGATCGCGGCGGGGATCTCCGATTCCTGACCGCGCATGCGCCGCCAGCGTTCAACCGGGGTCCCCGCCGTGCCCTGATCAGCGAGATCGTCTGGCAACAGGTCGGTGATAACCGGTGATCCCACCAGGGACGAGAAACGCAGCTTCCCCTCGCTCTCGACCGCCTGGATCAGATAGGCCGGGGTAACGCCCTCCAGCACGGCGCGCGCCGACATGACGCGGTCGATCACGACCGCGTCGACGACGCCCGGGATCGGCTCGACCGTGTAGTCGGCAAAGCCGTACCGGTCGAGCAGGTCCGTGATCATCTCGCGGGTGGGCGCCGAACCGAAACGGGCGGAGATCCAGTGGCCGGTCTCGAAATTCGGGCCATCGGTCCAGGCCCTTTCGTCCTGCGGGAAGGACGGTGCCATGCGGGCATCCCAGGCCCAGACATTGATGAAATCGGTATCGATCATCCGGCCCGCATAGACCGACGAGGCCGGGTTGTTGGCATTATCCGACCAGTATTCGATCAGCGCCTGCAGATAGGCCCGCTGCATGGCGTCGTCGCGGGCGCCGGAGGAATAGTGCGGAAAGAAGCTCTCGGCCGATTTCGGGTCATAGAAGACGTTCGGCTGATTGGTCCCCTTGTCGACGGCCGGGCAGCCGATCTCGGTGAACCAGACCGGCTTGCTTTCGGGCACCCAGCCGGTCGCCGAGGCGCTTTGCGTCCCGGCCGGCCGGTCGTAATGCGCGTTCCGCCACCACGCCTTGATGTCCTTGTTGCGGAACACCCAGGGCTTGGAATAGGCGCCGTCGGTGATCGGCGTGCGCACCTGTGCGTCCCGGTCGGCCTCGGTCGCATAGTACCAGTCGTACCATTCGCCCCCCTCGACACCGACCTTCAGATAATCAAGGTCGTAGATCGAGGTCGGGCCGGTATTGGAATAGTCGAGATGGTCGGTGCCGTCGCGCCAGTCCGACAGCGGCAGATAATTGTCGATCGCGACCGCGCCGATATTGGCATCCGACCAGAGCGGATCGAGGTTGAAGATGACATCGCCGGAGCCGTCGGCCGGCCGGTGCGAGTGGTATTCCGACCAGTCGGCCGCATAGGTGATGGTCGCCGATGCGAGCAGGCCCTTGACGTCGGCTGCCAAGGTCACCAGCGCGTCGACGAAGGGATAGCTTGCCCCGTCCCGCGCCTGCGTCAGGCCGATCATCTCCGAGCCGATCGCAAAGGCGTCGACGCCGCCGGCAAGTTCGGCGAGCTTGGCGAAATGCAGGATGAACCGCCGGTAGGACCATTCCGCGGGTCCGGCATAGTCGACGGTGGAGCCCGACGAGCCGGCGAAGTCGGCAACGGCGGCGGCCCCGACAAAAGCATCGATCTGCGTCTTCGCCGCGGCCGTCTTGTCGACCGTTCCGGCAAAGCCCGCCGCCGGCGAGACGGTGATCCGGCCGCGCCAGGGATAGGCGGACTGGCCATTGGTCGCGGCATTGTCGGAATAGGGATTTGGCAGCGCATTGTTCGTCGCGATGTCCATCATGATGAACGGCAGCAGCACCACGGTGAAGCCGCGGCGTTTAAGTTCCCTGATGCATTCGATGACGGAGGCATCATTCGGCGAGCCGCCATAGGCCGGCCCGCCCTGATAGGTGGTCACCACGGCCGCGTTGGCGCGTGTCAGGCCGGCGACCGTCCATTGATACGCGCCGCCATAGTCCGGCGCGAAGGTGAACTTGGTCTTGTTCTCGACCTTCGGCTTGATCTCGCAGGTGCCGGCGCGAAGATCGGTCCCGAGCCAGGCGGTGACGAGCATCACGGTCCTGCAATTCGGCGCGACGGCCTGAAGCTGGTCGAGCGAAGCCATCAGGTCGGACTCGGCTTCCAGCGTGTGCCGGTTATCGACGCGGTACTTCGCAGTCGACGCGTTCCGCAGGACCTCCTTGGGGTCGTAGCCGAATTCCGTCGTGCCGGGGATCAGGGCGACACCCCTGACCAGCGGCTCGACATCGCCGACGGACCGGTACACCTCCGCCGTGATGATCGGCATGCGGCGGCCGTAATCCTTCAGGTTCATCGCCTCGAAGACGATATAGGCGATGCCGCGATAGGCCGGCGCGTCGGCCGCGCCCTCCTTGTCGATGATCAGCGAATCCGCAGCCTGCATCTCGCCGCCGAGATAGGTGCGGATCGTCACGTCGCCGTCGACCTGGTCGAGCTCGCGGCCATCCGCCCAGATCCGGCCGATGCGCGTCACCGGCCCCTCGCACAGGGCGACCGCGAAATTGGCGTAATAGGTGTATTCCGTCGACGAGCCGCCACCGCCCTTCGGCCCGGTCTCGGTTTCGTTGGCGACCTCCTGGAAGCGGGTCGCCCAGATCATCTGGCCGGCAAGCCGCGAGCGGCCCGCCAGACGGGTGATCGGCGTGCCTTCCGCGCCGGCGGTGATGTCGACCGAGGTCAGGCGCGGCCCCTGGATATGCGGCTTCGGCGTCAGCGACGAGAGGACGGCGGTATCGACCGCGGCCCCGATCGCGCCGCCGATCACCTTGCCGACGAGGGCGCCGGCCGGCCCGCCGATCGCACCACCGATCGCACCGCCGGCATAGGACAGTCCGAGTTGCGCCATCAGTCGGTCCCCCTGTTCGTTGCCGGCGGGTCGATCCCTTGCGGAAAGGCGAACACGCCGACGATGCGCCGGCGCCACCAGTCGGCAAGCGGCACCTCGTTGACGGTGCCGCGTTCCTGGGCATGGATAAAGTGGCCGAGACCACCCTCCGACCCCACGTTCACTTCCGAGACGGCGCTCAGGATGCCGCAATGGGTGGCGATCAGGCCGGGCTTCATGCGGAAGATCAGCACGTCGCCGGGCTGGCGGCCGTTAATCGCGACGCTATGCATGTGGCGCAGGCCCGCCGCGATCAGCGTCTCCTTGCCGCTCTCGACGCGCCAGTCGCGCGAATAGGCCGGCACCGCTTCCGGCTCCGGCCCGTACAGGGCCCGCCAGACGCCGCGTATCAGCCCGAAGCAGTCGCACCCCGTTCCCTTGACGCTCGCCTGATGGCGATAGGGCGTGCCGAGCCAGGACCGCGCCTCCGCGACGATCGCACCTTTAAGCAAAGAAGCTGCCGCCATCGTTCTCGCCGTCCTGCCCGACCACATAGGCGAATGCCTTGTCGTTGCCCGGTAGATGCGGGAAGCCGCGGAAATTGGCGGTGTTTGCGAACGTCGCCTTGCAGGTCTCCCAGGTCTTGTCGCAGCCGGCAAAGACCTTGAAGGTATCGCCGGTGCTCACGCCAAACGCGGCGCGCTGATAGAGTTCGATCACCACGCCGCCGGCGATGTCGTAGTGGCTCTTCACCTCCGCCGAGAGGCCGGTATTGTCGCCCGCCGTCCAGGTCAGTTTGCCGTGCCGAAACCACTGCTCGGCGAAGCCGCCCTCCGGAAAGGAGGCGACCGTCAGCACGCGGTCGTCGGTCACGGCGGTGACGGTCCCCGTCCCGCGAAAGGCGTTGGTGTCGAGATCGACGCCGCAGCGGGCATCGCCGACATCCGCGTCGCATTGGCGCTGATAGGTGCGCCCCTGCGTCTGATCGAGCGCGTGGGCAAGGCCGCGCAGCTCTGCCCGGAAGCCGAGCTCGCCGCGCGTCACCTCGCCGATCGTGCCCTTGCGGATCAGCACGCGCTCGGCCGTATCGGCCCAGTTGACCCGCCAGATCTCGACATCGGCGTTGTCATACCGGCCGCCGCGCAGGTCCGCCTCGGTGATCGCGGCGGCATCAAGCGCGCCGTCGATATCGAGATTGTCGACCGAAAGCCCCTGCGAGGAGGCGATCTCGGTCGCGGTGAAGCCGGTGGCCGCGGTGTAGGTGACGCCGCCGAAGGCAAGATCGGCATCATGATCGGTGAAGCCGAACACGGTGCCGTCGGCGCGCTCAACCTTCCAGCACCAGGCAAGCGTCGTCACCGGCGCGGCGATATGGGCCGCGAGATCGGTCGTGAGGGTCTTCAAAGCAGGATCTCCACGATCGGCACCGCCTCGACGCCGGCCGCATTGGCCTGCCTCTGGGTGACCACCAGGGTGTCGACATCGAAGCGCACCGGCACGTCGAATTCGAAGCCGGCGCGGATCGCCGCGCCGTCGGCCGGCGGGCTTGTGAAGGTGACGATGCCGGTCGTCGCGTCGACGGAGAAATCGGCGCCCTCGGTCTGGTCCGCGCCGGCGACACGGACCTTGACGGTTCCCGACACCGGTTTCGCGATCACCCGCCAGTGCGGCAGGTAGACATCGCCGTATTTCTTGCGCAGCGCGAAGGCGGTTGCCGTCCCGTCGCCGGTACCGATGCGCTGATCATTGGAGGACGGCGTCTGCGAGGGCGGGCAGGACTTGAAATCCGACCAGTCCTTCCAGCGAAAGCCATAAGCCCGGCCGCGCCGCTCCTCGAAGAACTGCAGGACCGCGTCGATATCGTCGGCGCTCCTGACGCCGTAGCCGGCATCATAGCGGCGGCGCGCATTCGCCCATTGCTGGTTGCGCTGCTCGTGACCGGAGCCGAGCGTGACGATCTGCGTGCGCCGCTCGGGCCCGCCGGAGGCGCCGCGCGAGATGCCGGTGGGAAAGCGGGTTTCGTGAAAGCTCATGCGCTTACTCGTTGCGACTTGCCGCGCGCTGGATGGCGCGGCCCATTTGCGCGGCGATCTGGCCCTGCGACCGCTGGAAGCCGGCGAGATCCGCCGTCTGGATGTTGACCGTCACCGAGACCGGCCGCTCGCCGCCGTGCGTCGACACCCCAAGCCGCCCGTCGGCGCCGCGCGCCAGCGGCAGGATCGCTTCCGGCCCGGCCTCGCCGGCAAGGCCGAGACCGCCGCGCGGCATGGCGAACAGGCTCGGCCGGTCGAGGATGCCGCCGCGCGCGAACGGCGTGACGACGCCGCCCTTGCCGAAGGGCAGGATCGAGGTGAGCGCCGAGCCGATCGTGTTCGACACCGCGTTGCCGAGCGGCTTCAGCGCCGCGTCGAGCGCGATCCGGGCGATCCTGAGGGCGAGATCCTTGAGCACATCGCCGAAGGACCTGCCCTTGACGATCGCGCCCTCGAAGGCGCCGGTGAGCGCGGAGCCGAGCCTGCGGGCAAGCGCGGTCGCCTCCTTCATGTCGGTGCGGAATTGCGACAGGTCCGCGTCGACCCGGACGGTCATCGCGTCTTCGGTCTCAGGCATCGCGGCGGGTCTCCTCAAGGCGTCTGGACAGGATCATCTGTACGGTCGGGAAAGCGGGCCATCAGGCTGGCAAGCCGCGTCCGGTCGGGCCGGTCCGCGCCGCCCGTCAGCCAGTCGGCGGCAAGGGCCAGTTCGCGCGGCGTCGCAGCCCAGGCCTCGCGCGGGCTGAGCCCGAGGCCGGCCAGCGCGAAGCCGAGCAGGGCCGGCCACGGGGTGGGATCGGATGTCTTCGTGTCGGCGGGCGTCAGCCCGCCGGAATAGGGTTTGCCGGCGCATCCGGCGCGGTATCGCTCCCCTCCCCGGCCCCATTCGACGCCCCGAAGGTCGCCTCCAGCAACTCGGCGACGAGCCGCACATAGCCGGCCGCCCCGCCGTCGATCGGCATGCGGGAGAGATCGGCGTCCGAGATCTCATGGCCGGCGCCGCGCAGCCCCGCGCCGATCACCGCCAGCGCCTCGGACGCCGACAGCCGGCCGGCCTCGAAGCGTTCGGCAAGCGCCATCAGGTCGCCGGCGCCGAGCGCCGTCTCCAGCTCGGCGAGCGCGCCGAGCGTGAGGCAGAGCGTATAGTCGCGCCCGCCAAGACGAGCGGCGACTTCGCCCCTGATCCGGTTTGGATGCACCATGGGGTCTCCGTTTCGGGTCACTGGTGTCGGGCTTGGATCTGTCTAAGCGGTTGTATGGAAGGGTTTATTTGGCACGCTATGAACGGCTGACGCCCCCTCACCCGGCCCTTCGGGCCGACCCTCTCCCGCAAGGGGAGAGGGTCCGTGCCACCCGGCCCGCTTCGCACAATGGGGTGAGGGCGTGCCAGTGGGTCTCTTACCCTCTCCCCCTTGGCGGGAGAGGGCGGCCCGAAGGGCCGGGTGAGGGCCCGTCAGCGGCTGCGGCGGATCACCGCCCTCAAACCCCGCTCCCGCCAAACCGGGCAATAGCGATTCCAAGCCGGGAGCGTCACAGCCAAAGAAAAACGGCGCCGAGGACACGACGCCGTCAGTCTCTACTCTACTGTCTTATGGTCTTTGGTCCGGGTCACCCGGACCTGAAAGCGACTGTCCCGTCGCGGCCGTCACGGCCGGACAGCGGATTCGGGACGCTGTATCCGTCGGTAAGGGCTTTTGGGTGCCGCCACGCCGGTCATCGCCCTTGCCAGGCGGACGCGGATCATTGTTCGCCAAATCAGATGGGAACAGAGCGAGCCCGGAACAATGACAAATCGATATTATTACGCCGATTTAATCTTTCACACCTGCGGCCGCTCACAGCGCGGCGAAGCTCAGCTGGCCGGCCGATTCCAGTGCCATGTCGAAGGACAGTTCGCCGTCGTGGCGGCCGGTGAATTCCAGCGCGGTGATCTGGAACTTGCCGGTGAGGACACCGAAATCGGGGATCGTCACCTCGTAGTCACGGATCGTGCCGTCGAAGAAATACTGGCGCAGCAGCGCGTCGGAGGCGGCGTCGCGAAAGAGGCCGGAGCCGGTGATGCCGGCCCGCTTGATGCCGCCGCCGTCGAGCAGTTCGCGCCATTCGCCGGCCGAGTCCATGTCGGTGATGTCGATTGCCTGGGCGTTGAAGGCCAGCACGCGGCTGCGCAGGCCGGCGACCGTCACGAAGGTGCCGGAACCGTTCGAATCGAGTTTCAGGAGCAGGTCCTTGCCTTTCTGGGCAGCCATGCGGTGTCTCCGGGTTCAGGTGGTGTTCGTACAGACCTTAAAGCGGCTCGGTGACGGCGCGCAGGCGCATCAGGCCGCGCCAGGTCTCGCCGTCGGCCTGGCGGCGGGCCTCGGTGCGCTCGACGCGCAGGTTGATCAGCGCGTGTCCGCTCAAGGCCAGCGCCGCCTCGTCGAGCACGACGGTCATCGCCGCCAGGATCTCGAGCGCCTGGCGCCGGCCGCCGGTGCGCGACCAGACCAGGAAGGTGGCGAAATGCTCCTCGCCCTCGTTGCTCGCGTCGGAATAGTCGAGCGAGGCGAGGTCGGCGAGGACGACATGCGGCAGGGCCGCGTCCTGCGGCGCGCCGTCATGGATCGCCGGGCCGCCGAGCAGGGTGGTCAGCGGGCTGTCGGCCCGCAGCGCCGCGATCAGCGCCGTCTGCAGGGACAGGGCCGCGCTCATCGCCGCCGCCCCGGCCCGCGCGCGGGCTGATTGGAACGGGGCAAGCTGGAGCGGGGCGGCCGGGGCGCGGGTTTGAGGTCACCGCCATGGTCCTTGCCATCCCGGTCCCCGCTATTGGGCCCGTCGATGAAGGCGCGGTGGTCGAGCCGCTGCTCCAGCCGCTCCTTCATGCGGGCGGCCAGGCGGTCTGGCGCGCCGGCGCCGGTCAGGCGCCCGGTGATTCGTGTAGTGATCTTCATGAGGCGATCTCCTCACAGTCACAGATCAGGAAACGGTCATGGTCATCGCCGCTGCGGATGCCCTCGATTTTGAGGACACGGGTGCCCGCTACGAACCGCATGGCGTGGGTCAGGTCGCCGCGATGGCGCAGGGTGACGCGGTGGCGGATGGCGGCTTCGATCCGGTCAGCATCGACGCGTTCGGCGGCGTCACGCGGCTCGATACGCGCCCAGACGGTCGCAAGCGACGCCCAGGTCCGGGTCGTGCCGCCCGATCCGTCATCGGTATCGACCGGATAGTCGATCCGCAGCCGGTGCCGCAGCCTGCCGATCACGGTCATAGCGCCAGCACCCGATAGGGCGCGACGAGGGCGTCCACCGTCTTCGGCACCACGGCGCCGGCACCGCCGAAGGCGACCGGCTGGCGGGTCTCATACCAATGGGCGACGAGCTGGCGGATCGCCTGGACGAGCGCCGCCGGCACCGCGGCGGCGGCGCCATAGCCGGCGGTGAAATCGATCTCGATGCCGTTGAACGCCGCGCCCGGCGAAACGGTGTCGCGGATCAGCAGGCGGGCCGGGCTGGAGGAGACGTCGGTGACATAGGCCGAGGCGCTCAGGACCTCGGGCGCCCCGTCGGCATCATAAACGGTCACGGTATCGATCGAGGCGATCGGCGACAGCGGGATCTCGACGATCCGGCCCGGCGGCCAGCCATCGAGCGCGAGCCGCCAGGTCTGGGTGATCAGAACCCGCCGGATCGCCGCCTCGACGGTAAGCCGGGCCGCCACGATCAGCGTGTCGATCAGGGTGTCGTCATCGGTATGCTCGACCTTGAGAAAGGCCTTGGCGTCGGCGCGCGAAAGCGGCTCGGCCGCCGGCGCGGTGACCGGGATCAGGGTCATGTCGGTCTCCGGATGGGGTCCCAGAAAGGCAGGCGGCCCGCATCAGCGATGCAGGCCGCCCGAGTTGGGGAGGAAACGGGCAATTGTGTTTGTGGATGTCCGGAACACGTCCGGGCATGGCATCGCACGGGGCGGTTGCGATCGGATATCCCCCGTCATCCCGGACGGCCGTCAGGCCAAGCCGGGATCGGGGAGCCCGTGTCGGTGCCGGTGGGACCGCGAGCCGCCTCGGTTCCCCGATCCCGGATAATCGCTATCGCGATTTCCGGGATGACGAGGGAGAGGTCCGAATTCCGCTGCACCACACTCCCCTGTCATTGCCGGGCTTGTCCCGGCAATCCATGAACACAGTCGCGTGCGTCTATTCTGACGGCGGTGTTCATGGATGCCCGGAACACGTCCGGGGATGACCTCGGAGGGAGACGAGAGTTTACAGGCCTCTCCCTCGTCATCCCGGACGGCCGTCAGGCCAAGCCGGGATCGGGGCGCCCGTGTCGGTGCTGGTGGGACCGCGAACCGCCTCGGTTCTCCGATCCCGGATAATCGCTATCGCGATTTCCGGGATGACGAGGGAGGGGTTCGAGGCTCGCTGCGCCCCTTCGGCCGTCATCCCTGACTTGATCGCCCCGTCAGGAGACGCCGAATTTCATCAGCTTGATCGCGTCGAAATCCTGGATGCCGCCGCCGACGCGCTTGGTGGTGTAGAACAGCACGTAGGGCTTGGAGGAGTAGGGATCGCGCAAGACGCGGACGCCGAGCCGGTCGACGATCAGGTAGCCGCGCCGGAAATCGCCAAAGGCGACCGACAGCGAATTGGCGGCGATCGCCGGCATGTCCTCGGCCTCGGCGATCGGGAAGTTCAGGAGCGAGGCGACGCCGCCGGCCTGGGCCGCCGGCTGCCAGATATAGTTGCCGTCGGCGTCCTTGAACTTGCGGATTTCCCCTTGCGTCTTGCGGTTCATCACCCAATGGGCGTTCTGGCGATAACCGGCCTTCAGCGTATAGACCAGATCGACGAGTTGATCGGACGGATTGGAGGCGGCAAAGGCGCCGGAGACGCCGGTGGCGTTGTAGCCGACATTGCCCCAGCTCCAGGAGCCCTCGGCGACGGTCGTGTAGCTTAAGAACCCGGTCGGCTTGTTGGTGCCGTCGCCGGAGACGAAGGCGGTGCCCTCCTGCTCGGCGAAGGCGACCTGGACCTCGCCGGCGATCCACTCGTCGATATTGACGGCGCTGTCGTCGAGCAGGGTCTGGGTGGCGGCCGGCATGGCATACAGTTCCATTGCCGAGAACGACAGTTCGGCAAGCGTCGCCGTGGTGGTCTGCGTGCGTGCCGCCGTCTCGGCGACCCAGCCGGTCGACATGCCGGTGGTCGCGAAGGGCTTCTTGTAGACGGACGCGGAGATCTCGCGGATGCCGGCGATCGACCGGATCGGCGAGGCCTGCGACAACAGCCGGCCGATCTCGCGCTCGGTCTCGTCGGGCACCAGATAGCCGCCGTCGGCATCGGTGCCCACCGACAGCGCCTTGGCCTCGAAGCCGCGGATCTCGGTCTCCGCGCCGCGCCGGACGTAAGCGTCGAAGGCCGCCTTGTGCTGCAGCGCATCGGCCGACAGGGCCCTGTGCTCGCCGCTCAGCGCCGGCCGCCGTGATTTCAGCACGAGCCCGTCGACGAGTTGCTTGTGCTCGTCGAGCGCCCGGTTGATACGGTCCATCTTCTCGGTCGTGACGACGTCGGCGGAGACACGGTTTTCGATCTGCTGCAGCCGCTCGTCATTGGCCTCCTTGAAGGCCTCGAAGGCCATCATGAACTCATCGAAGGCCTCGACCACCTCGAAGCTGGTCGGGCCGGTCTCGCCCTGCTTGGTCGATTGAGGCCTGATGGAGGGTCGTGTCATAGTCTGGTTTTCCTTTTGGCTGTCGAAGTCGATCGCCGCAGCGCATTGGGTTCTGACCCCACTGCGGACAACCTTGAGAGGACGGATCCCTTGGCGATGGATGCGGAGGCGCGTCGGCAGACGCTGACCCTCTGGGCGGCGAGTTGCGTGCTCGGCCTCGTCGTCTTCGACGAGACGGTCGTCGGCGTCGCGCTGCCGACGATGCGGCACGACCTGGCGATGTCCGAGCTCGGCTCGCACTGGGTCGTCAACGCCTATCTCCTGACCTTTACCTGTTTCGTCGCGGCCGGCGGCCGGATCGGCGACATGATCGACCGGCGACATGTCTTCGCGGCCGGCGCCGGCCTGTTCGTCATCGGCTCGATCCTGGCGGCGACCGCGGCGACGGGCGGCATGCTGATCGCCGCGCGCGCCGTTCAGGGCATCGGCGCGGCGATCACCTTTCCCGCCTCGATCGCGATCCTCACCGCGGCCTTTCCCAAGGAGCGGCGCGGCGCCGCCTTCGCCGTCCAGACCACCGTTGCCGGCCTGTTCATGGCGTCCGGTCCGCTGGTCGGCGGCGTGTTTTCGGAAGTCGTCTCGTGGCGACTGATCTTCTGGATCAACGTGCCCGTGGTGCTCGCGACGGCCCTCGTGCTGTTTCGCTGCGTCGACCCCGCCAGCACCTGGCCCGACGCGATCAAGGCGGGCGTTGCCGGCTTTGACGTCCCGGGCCTGTTGACGATGGTGATCGGCATCGCCGGCATCGTCTTCGCGCTGATGCAGTCGAGCGACTGGGGCTGGAGCAACCCTGTGATCCCGGGCTCTTTCCTCGTCGGTCTTGCCTTGCTGGCCGCTTTCGTGCGGATCGAAGGCCGGCGGTCCCGGCCACTCGTCGATCTCAGCCTGCTGCGCATCCCGACCTTCAACGGCGGCAACCTGATCTTCGCGATCTTTCAGTTCGAGAAGATGGCGATGTTCATCTTCCTGGCGCTCTACCTGCAGCAGGGCCTGAAACGCTCGCCGATCGAGGCCGGGCTGACGGTGACGGTGGCGATCGTGCCGACGCTGATCACCTCGCGCCTGTTCGGCCTGTGGCGCGACCGGGTCGGCACGCGCCCGCCGCTGCTCTTTGCCCTTGCCGTCACGGCCTTGATGATCCTGGCGATCGGCCATGCGAGCGTGATTAACAGCTATCCGCTGGTCATCGGCGCGCTGATTGTCTGGGGCGCCGTCATGCCGGGCATCGCGGTGCCGCTCAGGCCGGCGATCATGGGCGGGGTGCCGGCCGACCGGCAAGGCCAGGCAAGCGGTATAAACCTGAGCATCCAGATGCTCGGCGGCACGCTTGGGATCGCGCTTGCCAGCGTCGTTTTGACGGGAACCGGCCTGTATTGGCCCGTTTTCATCCTGACCGGCCTCGCGACCCTTGCCGCGGCAATCATCGCCTGGGCGATGGTGGAGCGGCCGGCCAGCGCCCGATAGGCCTTACCGCATTGCCGCCGCCGCCCGGCGGATCGCCGCGGCGGTCGACCGCTCGGTGTCTCCGGCGACCCTCCATGGCGACCGCTTGACCTGCTCGACACGCGCGTCCGGCAACATCGGGAAGGTGACGATCGAGATTTCCCAAAGGTCGATCCTGGCGAGGTGACGGATGCCGGTCCTGGCGTCCGTGCGGCCCTTGACGGTGCGAAACCCGATCGACAGCCCGTCCAGCGCGCCGGCGCGCATCAGCGACAGGACCTCGCGCGCCCTGGCGACGTCGGGCATCAGCTGGCCGGTCACGTGGAGACCGGTCGCGTCCTCGCGGATATCCCGCCACACGCCGATCGGCTCGGCGGGATCGTGCTGGAACAGCATCTTGATCCCGGCAACGCCGCGCGCCGCCAGGCTGTCGGCAAAGGCGCCCGGCTCGACCCGGTCGCCGCCCAGATCGGCCTTCCCGAAGATCGAGGCATAGCCCGAGAACACGCCGTTCTCCTCGGCCGCCTTCAGGTCGAGGCGGGCGAATTTGCGCTCGCGATCGAACGGGTCCGTCGCGTGGGGGCCGGGGCATCGGCTGGCGCGGCGTTGCGCTGGCCGGCGGGCATCGCGAGGGGTCGACCGTCTGGACGTCATGCGGATCTCCGTTGAATGGCGCGCAGCCGCGCGGCGGCAATCAGCGAGGCCAGCGCGTCGGCGAAGCGGCAGAATATGGCGGTGTGGTCGGCGCGGCACGTCGGCGTTCGCGGCATGGGAACGCGCTTGCCGGCCGCCGGCCTTGGCAGGTCGGTCACGTCAGAACTCCGTATAGAGGTCGTTAGAGCACTTTCCGCTCAACTAGGATCAGCGGTGCTGAACGGTGATGGTCCGTTGGTACAGATGGGCTGTCGCGTGCTCGCCCGCCCAGTTGGCCCACTGGATCTTCACGTGATGCTTGCCGGGCGGGACCTTGGGAAACACGAACTCGAACCCGCGCGGCGAGATGTAACCGTCGGACTTATAGTCGAGATCGATATTGCCGGGCTCCGCCGTGGCCCTGCCGTCAAGCACCACGCGGATACCGATGATATGGCTCGTATGCGGCATCGCCGAAAAGCGCACGATCACGCAGCCGGGTTTCTTGCCACCCTGCACGAAACTGATCTTGCTCTTGGGCAGATCGACCCACTTGTCCGCATTGGTTTCGGCCTTGTCGCCGGTCGTCCGGAACGCCGTCTTCGGCGTCTGGCACTTGCCCTTGACCGCCGATGCCTCGGATACATACGCGAGCGAAAACACGGTGGCCAAACCGGCAGCAATGGCGGTCGTGCAAAGCGTTCTCATACAGAACGTCCTCTTCAGGAACCGCAAGGAGAATACCATAGGTCAACTCGTCAGATAAGCCGGCTGCCCTGTCAGTCATCCTCGACGAGCAGACGATTGAGCTGCGCCACCGCCGTGACGAAATCCTCAAAGCGGCGGTTCGAGCGGCCGAGTTCGCGCAAGGCGTGCGCGGACAAGAGGCTCGCCGAGCCCGCCCACAGAAGCAGGGCGAGATGGGCGAGATCGCCGCGGGTTGCGACCGTGTCGACGATCTGGGCGACTGCTTCCGTCATGGGTCCGTCATGCGCCGGTCATGCGTCCCGGGCGCCGTAGCCGGTGGCGATGCGCTTCTCGTCGTCGCTCAGGAACGTCGCCGCCTGCAGGCGCGCCCACAGCGCGTCGCGATCCGCCGACAGGGCCTCGATCGCGTCGAGATCGGCCGACAGCCTGAGGCCGTCGCCATAGACGGGCTTGAGCCAGTGGGACAGCGCCGCGGCGGTGCGGCGGATGAGCGGCAGCACCGTCTGGCGCCACAGCGCCCGGTTCGCCTCGGCATAGTTGGAATAGGTGTTGTCGCCGGGAATGCCGAGCAGCATCGGCGGCACGCCGAAGGCGAGCGCAATGTCGCGGGCGGCCTGGTGCTTGGCCTCGATGAAGTCCATGTCCCTGGGCGAAATGCCCATCGCCTGCCAGGCAAGCCCGCCTTCCAGAAGCAGCGGCCGGCCGGCGTTGCGGGCGCCCTGATAGTTCTCCTCAAGCTCCGCCTTCAGCCGCTCGAACTGGTCGAGGCTGAGGCTGCCCTCGCCCTCGTAGACCAGCGCGCCGGAGGGACGCGCCGCATTATCGAGCAGCGCCTTGTTCCAGCCGGCCGCGGCATTGTGCAGATCAAGCGCCCGGCAGGCGGCCTCCAGCGGCGCCATGCCGTAGTGGTCGTCGAGGGGATGGAACAGGCTCAGGTGCAGGATCGGCGCCGGCAGGCGCTCCTGCGGATCGCGGTCCTGATCGAACCGCACCGAGCGGCCGGCAACCGTGTACTCATAGGCCTCCGGCCAGCCGTCGCTGCCTGGAACGACCTTCATCCGGTCCGGCCGCAGCGCGTGCAGCTCGCGCAATTCGCCCGCCACCGCCGCCGCCTCGATATAGGCATTGCCGGCGACCAGCAGATGGCCATAGACAGCCTCAAGCAATTCCGGCCCGGACTGGCGCGCATTGGGGCGCCTGAGCAGGGCCAGCAGCGGATGGTCGGTCAGGTCCCGGTCGCCCTCATGCGCCAGCCAGGTGATGCTCGCGGCCGCCTCCGAGATGAGCCGCACGCAGCGATAGACGACCGGGTTCTGGCGATAGCCCTGCTCGGTCAGGGCAGCATAGTCGCGCGGCGTCCAGACCGGCTGGCCGTTCGAATGAAAGGCGATCAGCCGGCCTGTCGCGGAGGCCTTCGCCTCGAGGGCGGAAGGCTGGAACAGACGGGTCAGTAAGGCGTTTATCGACAGCACGGCAGCCTCGGAGGTGTTGGTTTGATGACGTCAGATCCGCCGCACGCGCGGTTCGGCGCGCGGCGTCAGGGCCAGTTCGCTCAGCGCCCAGACCAGCGCGTCGAGCCGGTCCGGGCTGCGGCCGTCGGACAGGCCGGTGACCGCGAAGTCGCACATCTCGTCCTCCAGCGCCGGCAGCGTGCCGACATGATGGACGCGGCCCTGTTCGTAGAGGGCGGCGACCGGCTCGGCGCGCAGCCACTTGCCGCGGCGCGCGTGGACCGGCTTCACCGGCACCGCAGGATCGACCTCGCCGATCACGGCGGCGACCATATCGCCGCCCTGGTTGACCTCGGCGACGAGACGGTCGGCCTGAAGCCGGTGATAGAGCGATACGGCGCGGGCCGCCCAGGCCTGCGGCTTGGCGGCGGCGAGCGTTTCGTCGGCCAGCACATAAAGCGATCCGTCGGCGGACATGCCGGCCGCGACGATGCCGCAGGCCGCGCTGCCCTTCGAGGAGCCGGCGGGCGGATCGACGGCGACGACGATGCGGGCGAGTTCCGGGCCACCCGACACCCGGTGCCGGTCGATCAGCGCGCGGCGGAACAGCGCGTCCGGCCGGTCCTCGATCAGTTCGGCGTCGAGTTCCTGGCGGCCGAGCCGTGTGCCGTGATAGCGCCCGACGACGGTGTCGAGGAAGGACGGGGCGAGATTGCGCTCGTTGTCCACCGTCTTCATGCGGGTGACGACGGTCGCGCCACCTTTCCCCGCACCGGCGTCCTCGATCAGCCGCTTTACCAGCGGGATCGGGCGCGGGGTCGTCGTCACCATCTGACGCGGCTTCTCGCCAAGGCGCAGCCCGAATTGCAGCATGTCCCAGGCAGCATCCGCATAGCGCCACTTGGCCAGTTCGTCACACCAGGCGGCCGCGAATTGCGGGCCGCGCAGGGAATCCGGGTCTTCGGCCGAAAACACCTGCGCGATCGCACCGTTTGGCCATTCCAGCCGGCCGCGCGAGGAGATCCAGTCCGGCCGCTCGGACGGGCGATGGACGGCGAGGATGCCGGACACGCCCTCGACCATCACGTCGCGGGCATCGCGCAGCGTCTCGGCGACCAGGGCGATCGGCCCGACGGGCCTGCCGGCGACCGGCGGGATGCCCAGTGCCATGGCACGAACCCATTCCGCGCCCGCCCGCGTCTTGCCCGCGCCACGGCCACCGAGCAAGAGCCAGGTCGTCCAGTCGCCCGTTCCCTCGAGGCTGCCGGGCGGCATCTGTTCGAGGCGGCACCATGCGAGCCAATCCGTTTTGAGTCTCAGCCATTTATCCCGCGATAGCCGGTCTATAGCGGCATCAATCTTGTTCGCTCGCGACAAGGCCTTCGAAGAGGCGCGTAATCTCCGCACGGAATTCATCGATATCGGCTGGTCCCTCGTCGACGGGCATGTCGGCGGCACCGATCGCCGCCTCCAGTTCCTCGAGTTTCTCGACAAGCTTGAGCGAATGCATCAGCGACTGGGCGGTCTGGCCGCCCTCGTCCTGCTCCGCGAGATCGGCGACATGGCGCTGCACCTGCAGACGAAGATCGGCGAGCATCGCCTGCGGCTCGTTTGCGTCCGCTGCCGGCGCGGCCCCGTCCTGCGTTGCGGCGCCGTCCCGCGTCGCGACCTTGCGCCCGTCGGCACGTCGCCAGCCGTGGCGGCGCGCCAGCCGGGTGACGGAGCGATAGGAGACGCCGGCCCGCCTGGCGATCGCGTCCAGGCTCAGGTCCGGCCGTTCCTCGTAGAGCGCCCGAACTGTCGCGCGGCGCGCCTCGTCGATCTGGGCTTTTTGAGCCAAGCGACCCTCCGATCGAATGCGATTTGGAGCGATTTCAGACCTGTCGACCGCGATCGGCCACATGATTGCCAGATGGCGCTGCAAGGCGGGGCGGTGGACGTAGCCCAACCGGCTCAATCGTTTCCCCTGCCGCGCCCTTCACTGTCCGGGGCGCATTTGTCGAGCATGGCAAAACCATACGCGGGGAGCGGCACGCTGTCAAGGAATATTTTCATAATTATCGGAATATTATCCGAACCCTTCTTTCTCCGACCCCTAAAATCGGGGAATCCGATGGCCAATGCCCGAGGCGACCGGTAGCCTCGCATCGAGACAGTCTCTCAATCGGCTAACAGGAGGCCCCATGACGATCGCGGACAACAAGGCGCTGGCGCGGCGCGCCAACGAAATGTGGGCGACCGGCAACAAGGAGGTCGCCGAAGACCTCTTTGCGCCCGACTACCTCAATCACCAGGCCTCCGATGTCGCCGGCGGCCACACCGGACGGACACTCGAAGACTGGAAGGCGCTGATAGCGGACTATCATACCGCCTTCGGCGAGTCGCGGACGCGGGTGCTGATGCAGATCGCGGAGGGCGACCGCGTCGCCACGCGCTGGGAATTCACCGCGACCCAGACCGGCCCCTATCTCGACCATCCGCCGACCGGACGGACCGTGACGTGGACCGGTGTCCAGATCGACCGGATCGAAAACGGCAGGATTGCCGAAAGCTGGGTCGACTGGGACATGTTCGGGCTGTTCGAAGGCCTCGGGCTGATCACCCGGACGTAATCAAGCCGGCTGGATCGCGGCGCGAGCGCTATGGCGATACGACCGCCGGCACCCGAACCGTTAGCGGTTTGTTAGGACCCGACGGGCTCAATCGTTGGTCATTGAGGTTAAGCGATTTTGAGCAGGCGGTTTATCGCTTGCCCTTGGGTCCGGATTGACGGACGCACACCGATGGACTTCCAGAACGGAGCCGCCTAAACTATTCATTGCGCCTCGATACGCCATACACGCCTGGGTTTGATCGCGCGCCGTCGGGGCTGAACGGCGAGCGGTCGGGTAGACCTCGGCGAACAGGCCCAGTCGACCGGGCATGGCGACCGGGCATGGCGACCGGGTATGGACGGACAGGCGCATACGGGCCACTCAGGTCAGGGGCTGGAGTTGATGCCGTGTGGAGTATGCGAGGGATCGGGCTTCACGTCCGATGGTCCCTCCGGGTCGAACGACAGGCCAGTCGGCGACGTTCGGCAGGATTGCGATGGCGAAATGGCGAATGGCGGCCGGGTTTCGGGCCTTGCCTGTCCGGCCTGCGCCGGTACGGGCCTGTCCGGATTTTCGGTTTGCCGGACGGCTCTTACCGCGCCGCCCAGCATCGAGGACGACGTCTATGCGGAGACGCAGGTCCTGATCTACACGCTTCAGGGCAGCCATCTTTTCCCGGACGATCGGGTCGCGGAGTGGATTGCCGACCTCGATACCCTGCAACCCGAAGCGCCGGCCCGCAGCCAGTCGGTGATCGAGGCGATCGGCCGGGACTACCGGCGGGCGAAGCAGGACGCTGCCCGAAACGTCGACCGGCAGGCCGGCCACAGCGCGCCCGGCATCGACGCGGCCCTGCTGTTTGAGCGCGAGACCAGCGAAATCGAACGGCATCTGGCCTTTCTCGGCGCGCTCATGACCCATGCCCGGCGCCAGTCGGAAGCGGGCGCCGGCGGCCGAAAGCCGCTCAGACCCAGTAGGCCAGCACCAGCGGCAGGACGAGAATGGTCGAAAGCGTCGAGATCATGATGAAGCCGGCGACCGCGGTCGCGTCGTCGGGGTCGTAGAGCTCGACACCGAGATAGACCGCGACCGAGACCGGCATAAGGCACAGCACGATGAAGGTGCCGCGCCCCGTTCCGGTCAATCCGAAGATCTGTACGATCAGGACGGCAAGGGCCGCGACCATTGCGGTGTGAAAGACGGTGAGTCCCAGGCCGAGCCGGAGATCGCCGACCTTGAGCGTCGCCAGCGTGTTGCCCAGCGTCAGCAGCATCAGCGGGATCGCCAGCCCGCCGAGGATCTCGACCGTGCTGCCGATCGGCCCCGGCATCCTGGTATCGGTGGCAAGCAGGACAAGCGCCACGGGAACGGCGTAGATCACCGGCTGGCGCAGGATTTCGCCGAAGCGGATACTGCCCATCGGCAGCCACAGGCCGATGGTGAAGATGCCGACGATTACCACGATCAGAAAGGCCAGGGCGTAGGCCAGTCCGGAATCGCCGAAGGCAAGCGCCACGACGGGAAGGCCGATATTGCCGACATTGTTGAGCATCATCGGGGCGAGAAAGGCCCGTCGCGGCAGCTTCATGACGAACAGGAAGGGAAACGCCACCACGCCGCACAAGGCGACAAACAGGAGGGAAGCGCCAAACAGCTCGACGAACTCGGAAAAAGCGATATGTTCGCCCGACAGATGCGACAGGATGAGGGCTGGATATCCGACCTTGGAGACCAGCGAGCCGACGAACTTGCGGTCAAAGGGAATCCTTGCCACCGCGAAACCGTAGCCGATCAGCGCGCAAAGCACGATCGGCAGGATCACGTTGACAACCTCGATCAGCACGCTCGTCATGTCGCTTCCTTCCCGGCCAACGACTCCGATTCGCTGCGTCGGCACGTGGATCGGTTCGAATGATTATCGGCTTATCCGGCGACCCGGCAAACAGGCAATGCCGGATTCCCACACCTTGCTGCCGTTACGGACTGTTGCCCGACATTCTTGTTGCAATGCACAACGGCCAGTGCGACGGTCATCATCAGACAATGGTTAACGCGGGGATAGCAGGCGCGGGATCGTGATGGCCGGAACCATATTGACGCTCGCCCAGCAGAAGGGTGGATCGGGCAAGACGACGCTGGCGGCGCATCTGGCCGTGGCGCTGATGCGCAAGCGCCATGCCGTGGCGCTGCTCGACACCGATCCGCAGGGCAGTCTGGGGGAATGGTTCGAGGCCCGCGAGCGGACGTTCGGCGAGGAGAATGCCGGCCTCACCTTCAAAACCGCCTCGGGCTGGGGCGCGCGCCGCGAAGCGCGCGGCCTGAAGCGGGACCATGGTTTCGTGGTCGTCGACACCCCGCCGAAATCGGATCTGGAAGCACGGCCGGCGATCGAGGCCGCCGACCTCGTCCTGGTGCCCGTTCAGCCGACCCCGGTCGATCTGTGGGCGACCGACCCGACGCTGGAGCTGATCGCCAAGGAGGATGCCGAGGGCCTGCTGGTCGTCAACCGGGCGCTCAAGCGGGCGTCGCTGACGGCCGAGATGCTCGGCCGGATGGACCAGCTCGGCCACCGGGTGGCGAAGACCACGCTCGGCAACCGGGTCGCCTTCGCTGCGGCGATGGGCGAGGGCCGGACCGTGTCGGAGACGCAGCCGTCGAGCCTTGCGGCCGGCGAGGTGGACGCGCTGGTCAAGGAAATCGTCAAGCTGGCGCAGGCGCTTGGCAAACAGCGCTGATCGACGAGGGGATTGCGGGACGGGGCCCACTACTGTTTGGGTTAGCGACGGCAGGCTTTGGCATGCGGTCTGACCACCTCTTCGGACGCCAACAACTCTGTTTTCCTCGATGGAAGCGGTGCCTTGGCATGGCCTGCCATTTCCCCTCCGTGTCATTGCCGGGCTTGTCCCACTCCTGTCCGGTTCAGTGGGGACGGGGCCGACAAACACCACGGTTGGGAGACGAGGTCGCTGCCTGTCAATCGTCATCCCGGACAGCCGAAGGCTGATCCGGGATCGGGGAGCCACCGATCCATCGATGAAAAACACCAGCGGGCGCCCGGGTTCCCCGATCCCGGATAGTCGCTTAAACGACTTCCGGGATGACGAGGGAGGGGAATGCGCCCCGCTGCAACCCGTTCAGCCGTCATCCCCGGACATTCTTCATGGATCCATGACCACCGCCGTTAGAATGGGCGCTGGCCCCTGTGTTCATGGATTGCCGGGACAAGCCCGGCAATGACAGCGGAGTGTGAGGCGGTGCAATCCTCCGTTGTGCCGGCCAAGCGAAAGGCATGCGGACCCACGTCCCTTCCGCCCGGGGATGGCACCGTAGAGAGCGTGTTCCTTTGCCCTGCGGCTGGCGTCGGACAGGCGCTAGTAGCCGAACTGCTCGGTCAGGATACGCTCGTCGAGGCTGTGGCCGGGGTCGAACAGCATCAGCGCCTCCGCGCCGGTCGCCTCCTCGACATGGACGCGGACCACGTTGCGGATCTCGTCGTGGTCGGCGACCGCGCTGACCGGCCGCTTGTCGGCCTCCAGGATATCGATGTCGATCTTCGCGGCGTTGGGCAGAAGCGCGCCGCGCCAGCGGCGCGGGCGGAACGGGCTGATCGGCGTCAGCGCGAGCAGCGGCGAGCTGATCGGGATGATCGGGCCGTGGGCGGACAGGTTATAGGCCGTCGAGCCCGCCGGCGTCGCCACCAGGATGCCGTCGCAGATCAGTTCCTCCATGCGCACCTTGCCGTCGATCAGGACCCGCAGCTTGGCGGCCTGATGGTGCTGACGCAGCAGCGACACCTCGTTGATCGCAAGCGCCCGGTGGTCCTGTCCGGCGCTGTCGGTGGCGAGCATCGAGAGGGGGTGGATGATGGTGTTCTCGGCAAGTGCCAGGCGCTCGGCCAGGCCCGCTTCGGCATATTCGTTCATCAGGAAGCCGACGGAGCCGCGATTCATGCCGTAGATCGGCTTGCCGGTGTTCATGAACCGATGCAGCACCTGGAGCATGAAGCCGTCGCCGCCGAGCGCGACGATAACGTCGGCCTGATCGGGCGCGACACCGGCATAGCAGGCCTCGAGCCGCCGGCGGGCGGCCTCGGCCTCCGGATGGGGGCTTGCCAGAAAGGCGATGGTATTGAAGCTGTTCTGCGGCATAGCTGATTTCGAATAGCACCGATCACACGAATTCGCTAACGCGCGATTTCGCTACGTCCGGATAGCACCAATCCGTGCCGGAATCGTGAATGTGATGGTGGGGAGCCAGACTCAGTTCGGCCGCTGCGGGGTGTATTCGGGGACGAGGGCGGCCAGACGGGCCTGCATCGCGTCCTCGTCGCCGTCCTTGGCGGTGGACTGCAGGGTCTTGAACTTGTCGATCAGCACGTCGGGGACGAAGCTGCGCGGCTCGGCCGACAGGATGCCCTCCAGCTCGGTCGCGTGCAGCGGCTCGCTTGCGTCGAACAATTCCTCGTTGAGCTTCTCGCCCTCGCGCACGCCGGTGAACTCGATGCCGATATCCTGGCCGGGTTCGAGGCCTGCGAGCCGGATCATCCGTTCGGCGAGATCGACAATGCGCACCGGCTCGCCCATGTCGAGCACGAAGATCGAGATCCGGTCGCGCGAGGAGACACCGAGCGCCGAGGCCATCAGGACGAGGCTCACCGCCTCCTTGATGGTCATGAAATAGCGGTTCATGTCGGGATGGGTGACCGTGATCGGGCCGCCCTGTTCGAGCTGTTCCTGAAACAGCGGCACGACCGATCCGCTGGAGCCGAGCACGTTGCCGAAGCGCACGGACATGAAGCGGGTCTCGCGGCTGCCGTTGCCGTTGCCGTTCGCCCGGTTGTTCGCCGCATGGCTCAAGGCGTCGAGCGCCTCGCAATAGCTTTCGGCCGCCCGCTTGGTCGCGCCCATCACCGAGATCGGCTGGACCGCCTTGTCGGTGGAGATCATCACCATCGCCTTGGCGCCGGCCTTGCGGGTGGCATCGGCGACATTCACGGTGCCGATCGTGTTGGTCAGGATGCCTTCGGCGATATGGCGTTCGACGATCGGCACGTGCTTGAGGGCGGCTGCATGGAAGACGATGTCGGGCTTGAACTGCTCGACCAGCGCGGTGATCTTGCGCCGGTCGCGCACGTCGCACAGCCGGCCCTCGACCGGCACGCCGGGGAAATCGCGGTTCAGGTCCTTGGTGATGCCGTAGAGCGCGAATTCCGAATTTTCGACGATCAGCAGGCGCCGGCAGCTCATCGAGGCGATCTGGCGGCACAATTCGCTGCCGATCGTGCCGCCGCCGCCGGTGACGAGCACGCGTTGCCCGTCGATCAGCCTGCGGATGATCGTGTAGTCGAGCTCGCGGGTCGAGCGGCCGAGCAGGTCTTCGATATGGATCGGCGCGAGCTTGAGCCGGCCGTCGCCGTCGGCGCCGGTCATCGCCGGGCGCAGCAGCCGCTCGACGCTCAGGCCCAGCTTGCGGGCCTGGACGATCAGCGTCTCGATATCCGGTTCCTTGGTCAGCGCCTCGTTGGTGAGGATCAGCCGGCGCGGCGACTGGCCGCGCTGGGCGAGCCGCTGGACGACCCGCTCAAGATCGGCCGAATCGCCGAGCACCGGCACGTTGCGGATGCGCTGGCCGATATGCGCCTTCTTGGTCGAGATCATGCCGACCGGGGTCAAAAGGTCCGAGCCGTTGGTTTCCAGCGAGCGGATGATGATTTCCGCCTCGTTGCCGGACCCGGCGATCAGCACGGGAATGGCGGTGCGGCCGGTCCGGTGGCCGCGTTTCAATAGCCGCCGGTCGCGATAGACCCGGTAGAGCAGGCGCGGGCCGCCGAGCAGCGCGGTCAGGATGAACCAGTCGGTGAACACGACGGTGCGCGGCACCACGATCGCGCCGCGCGAGGCGAAGTCGATGAAGACCAGGAACACCGTGACCGAGGTGACGGCCTTGACGATGTTGACGAGATCGGGGATCGAGGCGAACCGCCAGATGCCCGCATACAGGCCGAACATCCAATAGGCCACCGCCGCGAATGGCAGCACCACCGCGATCAGGGTGGTCATTTCGTCGGCGCGGTAGGTGAACGCGTCCGTTCCGAAACGGATATAGTACCCGATGACGATCGACGCCGCCGTCATGAAGATGTCGTGAGCGAAGGCGGCAAGCCGTTTCGGGGTTAACGGGCTCGGGGCGAAACGCATTCAATTCCGTGCGTTTGAGTAACGGGTCGTCTGACTCTCCGGATAGGGGCTGTCCTTACACCCTAAGGCGCGGCTATCCAACCACAATATTGTGTACCGGGACCGGCCTACGCCGATTCGAGTTCCGGAGCCGCCGGATTTCCGGGTGGTTCCTCAGCGTCGCCCGCAGCCGTCTGCGGGGTGTCCGCCTCGACGGGCTGAACCGGTCTGTCGGAGGGATAGTCCTCGCGGATGTTGAACAACGGCACGAGGAGCATCAGCAGGCTCGTCCACCAGGACTGCCAGGCGCCGTGGCTGACCATGCCGATCGTCAGGGCGGCGGCGGCGGCGCCATAGGCGAAGGGACGCCGGCGGGCGGGCATGTGGGCGATCGACAGGACGACGCCGATGATCGCGATGACGGCGAGCACGACCCCGATCGCGCCCAGTTCGACCCAGACCTGCAGCATCGGGTTGTGCGGGTGATGGACTGGACCGAGTTTCCAGTCGAGGCCGGGCAATTGCCGGACGCCGAAGAAACGCGACGCCTCGAGCCCCCAGCCGATGATCGGATGTTCGAGTGCGGCCTGCGAGAAAGCCTTCCAGATTTCCAGCCGCCGTTCGCTGCTGAGGTCGACCATCGTGTCGACGCCGGTCTGGAAGGCGAATTCGGTGATGATCTTGGCGGCAAGCGGCATCGCCAGGAAGGTGGCGGCGGTGACGATGACGACGCCGATGGTGGCAAGCCGGGTGGAGAGGAAGGCAAGTCCCATGACGATCAGGCCGGCGCAAAGGCCGATCAGCGAGGACAGGCTGGAGGAGACGATGACGGCGGCGGCGACGAGCAGCACGACGCCGATCTTCTGGGCGGTGGCGAAGCGTCCCGTGGTCAGCGCCAGCGCCGGCCACATCAAAACGCTGACGGTGACGACCGAGCGGTTTAGATAGGCCGGGTTGTTGCCGTAGATCAGCGGTCGCAGCAGGCCGGATGTGGCGAGTTCGGCAATCAGGATCGCGGCGGCAAGCGCGATGCCGAAGGGCGCCGTATAGCGCAATCGCTCCCGGTCGAGCGGCGGCATCAGCCGCAGGAGGACGACGACGACGACGAAGGTCGCCCACATCTTGAGCGCCTGGATCGCCGCCGGTTCCGGCTTGATCGCCCAGAACGCGGTCAGCCCGCCATAGAGGATCATCGCCAGAAGCGCGAGCGCCCAGTAGGGCAGGGTCAGGGGATTGAGCGCGATCAGCGTGCCCCTGGCGATCGACGGGCCGCGGCCCTCGAAGGAGTAGGTCACGCCATAGAGCACGACGAAGAGCAGCGCGAACAGCAGGATGACGGGGAGCGCCCGGCTCGAATAGACGACGACGACCGGGGCTACGATCAGCAGGATGAACAGCGTTGCGTCCGCGAAGAATCGCGTTCCAACCGACAGCGCGAATGCCCTGAAGGACGCCCATTGGTCTTGTGCGTCTTGCACGAGATGGCGCCAAATCAATCGCACGGTCGGCTTGTCCTTGTCGGAGCTGGTTCGCAGGTGTCTGGCGGTGCGGGCCAGACCCGCGTTTACGATCAGACCCGCGCTTATAAGACGCCGAAGGCGTCGGGAAAAGTGGTCATCGGTGGACATTGGCCGTATTCGGTGCCATCGATACGCCGGAAAGTGCGCTTTGCGTACACCTCCCGCCAACCCGTGCAGCATTGAGCACCCGGTTTTGCAATGAACACACCCGTCCCCTTTTTCAGGCCGTCGATCGGCGAGGAGGAAATCGCCGAGGTGGTCGCGACTCTGCGCAGCGGCTGGCTGACCACCGGCGACCGGGCGCGGCGCTTCGAGGCCGGTCTCGTCGAGTATCTCGGCGCGGATGTCGAGGCGGTCGCCGTCAATTCGGCAACGGCGGGCCTGCATCTTGCGCTCGAAGCGCTCGGGATCGGGCCGGGCGACGAGGTCATCGTTCCGGACCTGACCTTTACGGCAAGCGCGGAGGTCGTGCGCTATCTCGGCGCCGAGGTGCGCTTCGTCGATGTCGATCCGGCGACCCTGTGCATGGATCCCGGCTTGCTGGCCGATGCGATCACGGACCGGACGAAGGCGGTCATGCCGGTCCATTTCGGCGGGCTGTCCTGTGATCTCGATGCGATCGCCAAGGTGGTCGCGGACAGGGGCATCGAAATCGTCGAGGACGCGGCGCATGCCCTGCCGACCCGGTATGGCGGCCGGCTGATCGGCACCCATGGAACGGCCGCGACGATCTACAGCTTCTACGCCAACAAGACGATCACGACGGGCGAGGGCGGCATGCTGGTGACGCCCCGGCGCGAGGTCGCCGAGCGGGCGCGGGTGATGCGGCTGCACGGGATCGATCGCGATGCCTTCGACCGGTTCCGCAAGCCTGGCTCGGGCTGGCGCTACGACATCGTCGCGCCGGGTTTCAAATACAACCTGTCCGATCTGGCCGCCGCCGTCGGCGTTCAGCAACTGACCAAGACCGATCTGTTCCGCAATCAGCGCGAGGCGATCGCCGAACGCTATCTCGACGCCTTCGCCGATCTTCCCCTGCGCCTGCCGGTGCGTGGCGAACAGGGCGGCCATTCCTGGCACTTGTTCCCGATCAGGCTGTCAACCGACGCGCCGATCGACCGTGATGCCTTCATCGCCCGCCTCGCCGAGCGCAGCATCGGCTGCAGCGTCCACTACGCGCCGCTGCACCGGATGACCTACTGGAAGGACAGGTATGACCTGAAACCGGAGGATTTCCCGGTTTCGGAGGACGTTTTCCGGTCGCTGGTGACGATCCCGCTATTTCCGGCGATGTCGGAGCAGGAGATCGAGACCGTGATCGCCGCCGTGCGCGACTGTCTTTCGCTAAAGGCCCAGCCGGTCGCGGCGGGCGGCTGAGCGGTGGCCGCCACCGGCGATCCGCGTTTCATCGTCGTCCTGGGGCCGGCGCGATCCGGCACCACCGTGTTGCGCGACCTGATTGCCTGCCATCCGGCAATCGCCGCCGTGCCGTTCGACGTCAACCATATCTGGCGGCGGGGAAACGAGGGGCAGGCCGATGATTGCCTGTCGCCCGGCTCGCTGACGCCTGAGCAACGGGCGGCGATCCGCGCCCGTCTCATCCGCCTTGCCGGGGGCGGTGGTCCGGCGGAGGTCCGCTTCATCGCCGAAAAGACCGTCGGCAACGCGCTGCGCCCCGATTTCGTCGACGCGGTGCTGCCGGGCGCGCTGTTCGTCCGGATCGTCCGCGATCCCCGCAATACGATCGCCTCGACCGTCGCTGCCTGGAAGGCGCCGCCGAAGCCGGGATATCTGTTGCGCAAGGCGCGGATGTTCGGCCTGCGCGACTTGGGCTATGCCCTGTGGTTTGCCGGCAACGCCGTGAAGGGCCGGTTCGGGCATGACCGCGGCCTGAAGGTCTGGGGCATCCGCTATCCCGGCATTCAGGCCGATCTTGCGACCGAGAGCCTGGAAACGGTCTGCGCCCGCCAGTGGCTGCGATCGATGGAGGCGACCGACCGGTTCTTCGCGAGCCTGCCGGCGGAACGGGGCGTTTCGCTCACCTACGAGGCGCTGACATCCGATCCGGCGATGCTTGCCGGGATCTGGTCGCGGCTTAAGATCGCGGATGCGGACCTGGCGAAAACCGTGCTGGAGACGCGTATCCGGCCGGCCAGGACGCAGGCCGGGTCGTTGCCCGCGGGTATCGAGCCTGCAACGCTTGAGGCCGTCCGGGCGCGGATGGCCGAACTCGGATACGGGTAAGCGCAATGGGGCAGGACCTGGCCAAGCGCCTGTTCGATATCGCGGCGAGCGCCGTGGGCCTCGTCGTGCTGTCGCCGGTGATGCTGGCGGTGGCGGTCGCGATCCTTCTCGAAACCGGCCGGCCGGTGCTGTTCACGCAGATCCGTGTCGGGCGGCACGAAGAGCCGTTCCGCATCCACAAGTTCCGCTCGATGCGGCCTGCGGCGGGAGCCCGCATCACCGCCGGTGGCGATCCGCGCATCACCCGTGTCGGCGCCTTCATCCGCCGGACCAAGCTCGACGAACTGCCGCAGCTCTGGGACGTGCTGCGCGGGCGGATGTCGCTTGTCGGGCCGCGCCCGGAGGTGCCGGATATGTTCGCGCATTATCCGGCGCAGGCGCGGTCGCGCATCGCCGCCGTGCGTCCGGGCATCACCGATCTGGCGACGCTCGAATTCCGCAACGAGGAGGAGATCCTCGCCGGCGCCGCCGATCCCGAACGCGCCTATCTCGACGACGTGCTGCCGAAGAAGATCGCGCTCTATCTGGACTATCTCGACCGGCGCAGCTTCCTTCTGGACCTGTCGATAATCCTCAGGACGGTCGCCGGCCTCTTCCGATAGCTACCGGATGAACGTGCCGCCGTTCAAATCGGCGATCGCCTGGCGCAGCTCGGCTTGCGTGTTCATGACGATCGGGCCGTACCAGGCGACCGGCTCCTCGATCGGCTTGCCGGAGACGAGCAGGAAGCGGATGCCGTCATCGCCGGCCTGCACGGTTATCTCGTCGCCGGTGTCGAACAGCACCAGCGACCGGTTGCCGGTCTGCTCGCGGATCAGGATCTCGTCTTCCGGACCGCCTTTCTCCGTCAGCACGCCGAAGGGGGCGGAGGCGTCGCGGAAGGTGCCCGATCCCTCGAAGACATAGGCGAAGGCGTGCCGATAGGTCTCCACGGCGAGCGTCTTGCGCCTGCCCGGCGGCACGAAGATGTCGAGATAGCGCGGCTCGGCCGCGATCCCGTCGACCGGGCCGGTCCTGCCCCAGAAGTCGCCGCAGATGACCCGCACGGTCGTGCCGTCGTCGTCGATCACTTCGGGGATCTCTTTGGCGGCGATGTCCTGATAGCGCGGCGCCGTCATCTTCAGCGAGGAGGGCAGGTTGGCCCAGAGCTGGAAGCCGTGCATGCGGCCGAGCGGATCGCCCTGCGGCATCTCCTGGTGCAGGATGCCGCTGCCCGCCGTCATCCACTGGACGTCGCCGGCGCCGAGCGAACCCTGGTTGCCGAGGCTGTCGGCATGGTCGACGGTGCCCGACAGCACATAGGTGATCGTCTCGATGCCCCGGTGCGGATGCCAGGGGAAGCCTTTCAGATAATCCTGCGGATGGTCGTTGCGGAAATCATCGAGCAGCAGGAACGGATCGGTGAGATCGGTATCGCCGAAGCCGAAGGCGCGGTGCAGCTTGACGCCGGCGCCCTCCATGGTCGGGGCGGCCTGCGAAATCTTCTTTACCGGACGGATCGACATGATTGCCTCCCAGGGCGCGCCTTGTGGTCGCGGCGCACCCGATGAGATGTTACTGACCGGTAACATAGATGGGGCAAATCGCCCGAATGTCCAGACCCGGGAAGAAACGGGACGGCTCAGGCGCGGCCGAGTGCCGCCTTCATCTCCGGCAGCGCCTCGATCAGCGCGATGGTTCCGTTAAGATCGAGGCGTTCGGTATTGTGCGAGGTATAGTCCTCAAGCCGCGCCACGTCCGGATTGCCCTGCGAAAAGTATGCGGCGTAGTCGAGGTCGCGGGTGTCCATGCGGATGCGCCAGTAGTCGGTCTGGTCCTCGGCGCCGGCCAGTTCGTCGGCGGTCGCCAGCGTCTCGAACAGCTTTTCGCCGTGGCGCACGCCGATCGTCTCGATCCGGGCGTCCGATTTGAACAGCGCCCGGACGGCTTCGGCGAGCGTGATGATCGTGCAGGCGGGTGCCTTCTTGATGAAGACGTCGCCGGGCTCGGCATGGGTCAGCGCGTGCTCGACAAGGGCGACGGAATCGCTGAGCGGCAGGAGGAAGCGGGTCATCTCGGGGTTGGTGACGGTGAGCGGCTTGCCGCTGCGGATCTGCTCGACGAAGAGCGGGATCACCGAGCCGCGCGAATACATCACGTTGCCGTAGCGCACGCAGGCGACGATGGTGCCCGATCCGTTGCGGCGCCGCGAGGCGGCCTGCACGAGCTTTTCCATCAGCGCCTTCGACATGCCCATGGCGTTGATCGGCAGCACCGCCTTGTCGGTCGACAGGCAGACGACGCGCTCGACATCGTGCTTGATCGCCGAATCGATGACGTTCGAGGAGCCGACCACATTGGTGCGGACCGCTTCCATCGGGAAGAACTCGCAGGAGGGCACCTGTTTCAGGGCGGCTGCATGGAAGACGAGGTCGACGCCGGCGACCGCCCGGTCGACGCTGCCGATATCGCGGATGTCGCCGATATGGAACTGCAGGCGCGGCTCGCGCAGCCGATTGCGCATGGCGTCCTGCTTTTCCTCGTCGCGCGAGAGGATGCGGATCTCCGCGGCGCCGCGTTTTAGCGCGTGCGCGACCATCACGCCGCCGAAGGAGCCGGTCCCGCCGGTAATCAGTATCGTCTTGTCTTTCATCCGGGCTCGCCTTTGTGGTGGCGGTGATGTGCCACAGCGGAGGCGGGGGCGCAATTATCGCGGCTTGGCTGGAGTGCCCTCAAATCGCGGTCAATCGACGTGATCGAGCGCCAGCAGGGCGCCGTCGCGTTGCTTCTCAGCGATCGCCGCGCAGATCCCGATTGCTTCCAGCACATTGGCCAGCGAGCGTTCTCCGCCCGCATTGCCGGCGACTTTGTCTGCGAAGAACGCCTCGACCTCCATGCGACTTTCGGTATCGCAGAATGCCGAGGCGCGCCACGGCATCCAGGCATGGTGGCTGACGGGAAAGCGGTCGAGCAGCGCATCGTAGTTGGCCTGCATGAAAGCGAAATTCGCGTCCCGGTTGTCAACGCGGCGCGCCAGACCTCGCAGCAGTTCGGACGCCATATAGCCGGGAATCTCGGGATCCAGGATCAGCGCGTGGACTTTGGCGACACTCGCCCGGTCCGTGTTGTTCGTGATTGCTCTCAACAAGTTGTCACGAAGCCTGCGATCGTCGGTTGTTCGGAAGAGCTCTATGAGCGCATCGACGAGCGCCTGATCGCCACTGCCCGCGGCGGCAAAGAGCGCGGCCCTGACGAGATCGGGATCGACAGCCGTCTCGTCGATCGTGCCGCCGGTCTCGTATCCGATATAGGTCTTGGCGAGTTGCGTGAGCCTGGCCCGGAGGTCGGGGTCTTCCGAATCGATTGCCATGAACCAGATCAGATCGTTGCGCAGGAGGGCCTGATCGCTATCGAGATCGCGCCCAGACAATATCGGATCGCTTAAATCCAGCCGATCCAGAGCCGGCCGGAACAGGCGCCGTGTTTCGGCCAGTATGGCTTCGCGGTTGCTGCGGGGGATATAGAAGTTTTTCAGGTTTCGCAGCGGCTGCTTGGCCGCGCCGGCCACATCCCAATGCGGCGAGCGCGAGGTCGTTTCGAGAATTGCCAGCAACCGGGTGGTGTCGATCGTGCCGGCCTCAAAGGCTGCATAGGCGCTACGGACCGTGGCGAGGGCCTCGGCCGGGTGAAGCGTGTCGAACGCGGCGATGAGTGCGTCCCAGCCGGCTGCCGGAACGGTGAAGTGAAAATAGCCCGCTCCGGCTTCGTTCGGCAGGATCCAGGCCGGGCACTGCCGCGTCGGCAGCGCGACCGTCATCCGCTCCGTTTCAAGAAGCAGGCATTGCCGCGCGCGGGACGATCCCTCCGGATAGACGAGGCAGAGCGGTATCGACCAGAGCGTATCTCGGGTCGCTTTCGAGCCGAGCGGCAGGCTTCGGGATTGCCGCAAAGACACGCGCGTCGTGCCGGCGGTGTCGCACGTCCAGTCCAGATCGACGCGTGGGATGCCGACCTGGTCGACGAATGTCCTAAGCGCGCGGTCGATTGCGGGATTGTCGGCGGCCTCGGAAAGGGCGCTGAAGAAATCCTCCGAGGTCGCGACGCCGTCCGCATGGCGCCGAATGAAGCTCTGCACGCCTGTGCGGAACGTCTCCGGTCCCAGATAGCGTTCGATCATCGACAGGACGCCGCCGCCCTTCGAATAGGTGATCACGTCGAAGGCGCCGGATACCTCGCTGTCAAGCGCGATCGGCTGGCGAATCTGCCGGGCTGACGCAAGGCGGTCGTTCCACATCGGACGGCCGACACCGCGTTGCAGATTGCGATCGTCGAAGGTCTCCGGTCGCCAGCTATGGACCGTTTTCGCGGCCATCCAGGTCGCGAAAGCCTCGTTCAGCCAGATGTCGTCCCACCATTTCGGCGTCACCAGATTGCCGAACCAGCTATGCGCGAGTTCATGGGCGTGAAGATAGGCAAACCCGCGTTGCTGGTAGACCGACGGCGCGTCGGGAAGCAGCAGCCGGTCCGGCCGATAAAAGATCGCCCCGGCATTCTCCATTCCCGCCGGACCGAACTCCGCCGGCGCCACCAGATCGAGCTTGTCGTAGGGAAAGGGAACCTCGAAATAGGTTTCGAGAATCTCGACCATTTCGGCGGTGTTTTCCAAGGCGTAGGTCAGCCGGTCGCCCCGGCCCTTCGGGGCGACGCCGCGAAGCTCGATTGCGTGGGGACGCGAGGCGCTCGGCGGAATGGGCCTTGCGTCGACGACATCGAAATCGCCGATCGCCAGCGCCACGAGATAGGTCGGCAACGGTACCGTCGACTGAAACGCCACGCGCTTCCTGCCGTCCGCAAGGATGGAGGTCTCGCGCGCCTTGGCATTGGATATGACGGCGTTATCCGCATCCGTCGTGACGGTGATGTCGAACGGCGTCTTGAAGCGCGGTTCATCGAACCCCGGAAAGGCGCGCCGGGCATCCAGGGGTTGGAAGTCGGTGTAGGCGTAGGTTTGCTGGCCGTCCCCGACCTTGTAGAGCCCGACCAGGTCGGATCGCAACTCGGCATCGTAGTCGACCGTGAGCGTGGCCGGCCCCGGTCCGATGTCGGCGTCGAGGTCGAGCCGCACAGCGCCGGTATCGCCTATCTGCTCGTACAGCGCATCGATCCGGTCGCCCTCCGGCGACGTGACATAGGCCGCATTGACCGAGAGGTCCTGGCCATGAAGCCAGATCGTGTCGGTCGCCTTCTCGATATCGAGTTCGATCGTCGCGATACCGGCAAACCGGTCGGCTTCCGGTTCGATATCGAGGTCCAGTTGATAGCGAACCGGCGACACGCCGGATGGCAACTGACCAAGAGGCGGCGACTCGGCATGGAGGACGGCGGGTGAGACAAACGCAGCCAAAGCGGTAGCGATCATGAGCCGTCGCATGGTCGAAATCCTTGTGGGGAAGTGAATTCCACTCAAGATTGCACAAAGTAGCGACGGATTTAAGTCCAATGATTGGATGGCGATGGAGGTTGTCGGGAACTGACCAGATCGGTGGCGATCAACGGCCAAATCGCCACTGATCGCATAAATCAATATTGACTTACCGTCGTTCACCCCCTCCATTCGCGCCCCATGAAACGCGTTGCGATAACAGGAGCCGGCGGGCTTATCGGCTGGCACACGCAGGCCTGGCTGTCGGTGCAGCCGGATGTCGAAACGGTGCGCGTGCCGGAGGCGGCGTGGGCGGACGCTGGCGTGCTGACGCGATTGCTTGAGGGCACGGATGCCGTCGTGCATCTGGCGGCGATGAATCGCGGACCCGATGACGAGATCTACGACACAAACAGCCGCCTCGCGGCCGCACTGGCCGAGGCGCTTCGGCGCACCGGCGCCACGCCCCAGGTCCTGCATGCCTCCTCGACCCTTTCCGGAAGGGACGGTGGCCGGCATGCGGCTTATGGCCGGTCGAAACGGGTAGCGGCGGAGGCCTTATGCGACTGGGCGGCGCGCTCGGGCGGGCGGTTCACCGACATGATCCTACCCAACGTCTTCGGCGAGGGGGGCAGGCCCAATCACAATTCGGTCGTCTCGACCTTCTGCCACCAGCTTGCGACCGGCGGGACGCCACGGCTCGAGCAGGACGCCGAGATCGAATTCCTGCACGCCCACAAGGTGGCGCGGGGGATCGGCGCGTTGATCGATGGCGATGCCGGCGATACGTGGCGGCCGGAGGGGACGCGGATCACCGTGTCCGGCCTGCTCAAGCGGCTTTCGGACATGGATGCCGCCTATCGCGCCCAT
Source organism: Tepidamorphus sp. (assembly GCA_028280885.1). Lineage (GTDB taxonomy): Bacteria > Pseudomonadota > Alphaproteobacteria > Rhizobiales > Tepidamorphaceae > Microbaculum. Next base: position 1,723 of record JANQKY010000045.1, on the reverse strand, counting down.
TTCATTCCCGACCTGCGCGCCGATTTCGATCTCGACCTGTTCAATACCTATCGCAGCTATCTTTACCCCGCCCATTACCCGGTCGGGCTCACCGAACATTCCGATCCGCGCGGCACGCTGGTCGAGGCGGTGCGCGAGGGCAATGGCGGGCAGGTGCATTATTCCAGTACCCATCCGGGCTTCGTGCGCGGCGAGCATTTCCATTTCCGCAAGGTCGAGCGCTTCGTCATTCTCTCCGGCGAGGCGGAAATCGCGCTCCGGCCCGTCTGCGGCGACAAGATCGTCCGCTTCCGGGTGAGCGGCGGCGAGCCGGGCTATGTCGACATGCCGACACTCCATACGCATAACCTGCGCAATGTCGGGACAGGCGATCTGATCGCCCTGTTCTGGTGCCACGAACTCTACGATCCCGACGCGCCGGACACCTATCGCCAGCCCGTCGAGCGGCAATCGGAGACGATGTCATGAAGGTGATGACCATTCTGGGCACGCGGCCCGAGATCATCCGGCTGTCGCGGGTGATCGCGCGGCTCGATACGGCCTGCGAGCATGTGCTGGTCCATACCGGCCAGAGCCATGACCGGGACCTCTCCGATGTGTTCTTCGAGGATCTGGCGCTGCGCCAGCCCGACCACTATCTCGGCGTCAAGGCGGACTCGCTGAGCGGCCAGCTCGGCAACATACTGAGCGGGTCGGAGCGGGTTCTGGGCGAGGAGGCCCCGGACGCGCTGGTGATCCTCGGCGACACCAACTCCGCGCTGTCGGCGATCATGGCCAAGCGCATGCGCATTCCCGTCTATCACATGGAGGCGGGCAATCGCGGCTTCGACTGGAACGTGCCCGAAGAGATCAACCGGCGGATGATCGACCACATCGCCGATTTCAACCTGGTCTATACGGAACATGCCCGGCGCAACCTGCTGGCCGAGGGGCTGCCGGCGCGGCGGATCGCGCTGACCGGCTCGCCGATGCGCGAGGTGATCGAGCATTACCGCGACCGGATCGAGGCCTCCGAGGTACTGGATCGTCAGGGATTGAGCGCGCGCGGCTATCTGCTGGCGAGCGTGCACCGGGAGGAGACCGTCGACAACCTGGCCCATCTGGGCGAGGCCGTGCGGGTCCTTCATACGCTGGCGAAGCGCTTCGACCGGCCGGTGCTGGTCTCGACGCATCCGCGCCTGCGCCGCCGGCTGGAGGATGTCGATTTCGACGCGGACGAGGAGGTCGTCCGGTTCCATCCGCCCTTCGGCCTGCTCGACTATGTCAAGCTGCAGAAGAATGCCTTCTGCGTGGTCTCGGATTCCGGTACGCTGGCCGAGGAGGCGGCGATCGTCGGCTTTCCCGCCGTGTCGCTGCGCAACGCGACGGAACGGCCGGAAGGGCTGGAAGCCGGCGTGATGCTGCTGACCGGGGTCGATGCCGACGCGGTCGCCGACGCGGTCGCCTGGCAGACGGCGCGCTATGCCGCCGGCGAGCGGCCGTCCTGTCCGGCCGACTACCGGATCGACGATACCTCGGCGCGGGTCGTCGGCCTGGTGCTCGGGACGGCGGGACTGATGCATCGCTGGGTCGGGATCGATTCGCGGCCGGACTAGGTGTGGTCCGACCAGGAGCGACCTGACGTTGGGCGCGTATCAGCGAGTTATTTTAACTGACTAATTAATGGGGCGGCGGTGAAGATCCTGATCATCTATCGGCACTACTGGCCCGATACGCCGCCGCT
>JANQKY010000104.1 GCA_028280885.1 Tepidamorphus sp. | reverse complement strand
CCTCTCGATCGTCATCCCGGACGGCCGTTAGGCCGAGCCGGGATCGGGGAGCCCGTGTCGGTACCTGCTTCATGGTGGAGGGAACCCCGAACCGCCCGGATTCCCCGATCCCGGATAGTCGCTATCGCGAATTCCGGGATGACGAAGGAGAGGTCTGCGTCCTGCCCCCTACACTCCGCTATCATCGCCGGAACACGTCCGGGAACGAACGTCCCCGGTCACGACGGATCGCTACGATATATATAATCCGCGATTATAGATCTATTCGAAATTTCATAGGTCAGGTGATTGCTGCGGTCGCACAGTGGGCTACTCTGACGCCTGCCAGATCAATGCATCGCACAATCACGGGCTGAACGGGTCTCGAAAACACTCGGATAACGAGGATCGGGCGCAAGGCCCATCACAACTCGGGGAACTTTCAATGAAATCCGCAAAATCTCTGATCATCGCCCTGGCCTTCGGCCTCGCAAGCATGCCTGCACTTGCCCAGGAAACCTATAACGTCGCGCTCGACGGAACCTTCGCACCGCACGCCATGCCCAAGCTCGACGGCGGCGTCGAGGGCTTCAATGTCGACCTCGCCGCAGCGCTTGCCGAGGAAATGGGCGCCGAGCTCGACGTCACGGCGGCGCAATGGTCCGGCCTGCTGCCGGGCATGCAGGCGGGCACCTACGACTTCCTCGTCGCGCCGACGACGGTAACCGACGAGCGCGCCGCCAACATGCTGTTCAGCGAAGGCTATCTCAACACCGACTATCAGTTCGTGGTGAAGGCCGGCGCCCCGGCGGTCGATTCGCTTGAAGGCTTCAAGGGCAAGACCATCGCCGTCAACAAGGGCTCGGCCTATGACAAGTGGGCGCGCGGGCTGGAAGACGAGATCGGCTGGACGGTGGAATCCTACGGCACCAATTCCGACGCCGTGCAGGCGGTCCTCTCCGGCCGCGCCTTCGCCAATGTCGCCGGCAACACGGTGTCGGCCTGGGCGGTCAAGCAGAACCCGGCGCTGGAGCTCTCCCATCTGCATTCCACCGGCCGGGTCTTCGCCATTCCCTTCCCCAAGGCGAGCGCCGACCTGCGCGCCAAGGTCGAGATGGCGCTGGAATGCCTGAAGGAAAAGGGCACGATCGCCGAACTCTCCGAGAAATGGTTCGGCGTGACGCCGGCTGAAGGGTCGGCCGCCGTCACGGTCTATCCGGGCTTCGGCGTGCCGGATCTGCCGGGCTATGTCGCCGAAGAGCATGAGCTGACCTGCAGCTAGGCTTTATCCGAAACCCCGCCCCGGCGTCCGCATGCGCCGGGGCGGTCCCGACCCTGCCCGGCGCCGCACGCCGCTTTTTACCCGTGAGTATTCCCTTGCAAGACGACGCCGCGCTCCTTTCGATTTCCGGCCTGCGCCTGTCCTATGGCGCGACCGAGGTTCTGAAGGGGCTGGACCTTGAGGCCCGCCGTGGCGAGATGACCTTCATCATCGGTCCGTCCGGCTCGGGCAAGAGCAGCCTCCTGCGCTGCTGCAACCGGCTCGAGGAGCCGTCTGCCGGCCGCATCCTGATCGCCGGCGAGGACATCACCAAGCCCGGCGCCAATCTCAACCGGATCCGCCGCCGCATCGGTATGGTGTTCCAGTCCTTCAACCTCTATCCGCACATGACCGCGGCGGGAAACGTCCGGCTGGCGCTGCAGAAGGTGTTGAAGAAGTCGCGTAGCGAGGCTGACGCCATCGCCATGGCGCAGCTCGACCGGGTCGGGCTCAGCGGCCATGCCCATCAGTACCCCGCCCAATTGTCCGGCGGCCAGCAGCAGCGCGTGGCGATCGCCCGCGCGCTGGCGCTGGAGCCGGCGATCATGCTGTTCGACGAGCCGACCAGCGCGCTCGATCCCGAACTCGTCGGCGAGGTCCTGAAGGTCATGCGGGCGCTCAAGGACGACGGCATGACCATGGTCGTGGTCAGCCACGAGATGCGCTTTGCCCGCAGCGCCGCCGATCAGGTGGTGTTCATCGCCGAGGGCCGCATCGTCGAGACCGGCCCGCCCGAGCAGATCTTCGAAAACCCGCAGGTCCAGCGTACCCGCGACTTCGTCGCCCAGGCCGAGCACTGAGGGCGGATCGCGATGTCCCGGACCGAGGTCTTTCTGGACACTTTCTTCAATGCCGCGGTCATGCGGCAATACCTGCCCGATATCATCGACGGCTTCTTCGTGACCTGCCAGATCGCGATCCTGGTGGTCGTTTCCGGTCTCGGGCTGGGTCTCGTCCTGGCGATCGTCCGCAGCTTCCGGATTAGCGCCATCAACGCGCCGCTCATCGTCTTCGTCGACGTGCTGCGCTCGCTGCCGCCGCTGGTGCTGATCCTGATCCTGTATTTCGGCCTGCCCAATATCGGCGTCCTGCTGTCGGGCTATATCGTGCTCTGGCTGGTGCTGACGCTGGTGCTGGCGGCCTTTGCCGAGGAAATCTTCTGGGCCGGCATCCTGTCGGTCAATGCCGGCCAGTGGCAGGCCGCCCGCTCGACCGGCATGGGCTATCTGCAGACGCTGATCTACGTGATCCTGCCGCAGGCCGTGCGGCTGACCATCGCCCCGCTCACCAACCGCACCATCGCGATCACCAAGAACACCGCGCTCGGCATGGTGATCGGCGTCGGCGAGTTGCTCAACCAGGCGACCACCGCGCAATCCTTCGCCGGCAACGCCACGCCGATGATGATGGCGACCGTTGCCTATCTGATCCTGTTCGTGCCCGTCGTCTATCTCGGCCGCTGGATCGAGACCCGCTTTGCCTGGAAGCACGCCTGATGGACGCGCTGATCACTCAGTTCTTCAACCTGGAGATCATGCTGAAGGCCTGGCCGATGATGCTGCGCGGCCTCGGCATGACGGTGCTGCTCTGTCTCGCGGTCATTCCGCTCGGCCTTGCCGGCGGGCTCATCGTGGCACTTGCCTCGACCTCGTCCTCGCGCGCGGTGCGCTGGACGACGGCGATCCTCGTCGACATCTTCCGCGCCGTGCCGCCGCTTGCCCTCCTGATCTTCATTTCCGCCGGCCTGCCGTTTGCCGGCATTCGCTTGAGCCCGTTCGCGGCGGTGTGCCTGTCGTTCTTCCTGAACAACTCCGCCTACTATGGCGAGATCATCCGCGCCGGCATCGAATCCATCGGCGACGGCCAGCGCCAGGCGGCCCGGTCGACCGGGCTGACGGCCCTGCAGACGCAGGCCTATGTCGTCCTGCCGCAGGCCATCCGCAACGTCCTGCCCGATCTCGTCAGCAACACCATCGAGGTCGTCAAGCTGACCTCGCTGGCCTCGGTCGTCGCCTTCGCCGAATTGCTGTATTCGGCCGAGATGGCCCGATCCGTCACCTACAACGCCTCGCCGATCGTCATGGCGGCGTTGATGTATCTCGCCTTGCTGTGGCCTGCGGTCCGCTTCGCCAGCAGCCTTGAACACAAACTCAAATCCTGAGGAGACTTGCCGATGCGCGAGGTCGTCACGGCAGCATTGCAGATGGGCCCGATCCAGAAGGCCGACAGCCGCAAGGATGTGGTCGAGCGGATGATCGTACTGCTCGACCAGGCCAAGGCGGCCGGCGCGACGCTCGCCGTCTTTCCGGAGCTCGCCTTCACCACCTTCTTCCCGCGCTGGTACATGGAGGACCAGGCCGAGGTCGACCAGTGGTTCGAGACGGCCATTCCCGGCAACGAGACCGCGCCGCTGTTCAAGCGCGCCAGGGAGCACGGCATCGGACTTAATGTCGGCTATGCGGAACTGACCCCGGAAGGCCGCCATTTCAACACGTCGATCCTGACGAGCCCGCAGGGCGAGATCATCGGCAAGTACCGTAAGATTCACCTGCCCGGTCACGCCGAATACGACACCGAACGCGCCTTCCAGCATCTGGAGAAGCGCTATTTCGAGCCGGGCGATCTCGGCTTCCCGGTCTGGCGCTCGCAGGGCGGCGTGATGGGCATGTGCATCTGCAACGACCGCCGCTGGCCGGAGACCTACCGCGTGCTGGGCCTTCAGGGCGTCGAGATGGTGATGCTCGGCTTCAACACCCCGTCGGTCAATTCGCAGATGTCGTCGGAAGGTCCGGAAGACCGGCTGTTCCACCACCGCCTCAGCGTCCAGGCCGGCGCCTATCAGAACGCCACCTGGGTCGTCGCGGTCGCCAAGGCCGGGGTCGAGGACGGCCATCCGCTGATCGGCGGCTCGCTGATCGTCGACCCGAACGGCAAGATCGTCGCCGAAAGCACGACGGAGGAGGACGAAATGCTCGTCCATGCCTGCGACCTTGATCTGTGCACCTTCGGCAAGGAGACGATCTTCGACTTCAAGCGCCACCGTCGGATCGAGCATTACGGCCTGATTACCTCGCAGACGGGCGCCGTCGCGCCGAACGAGTAAGCGCCGAACGAGTAAGCGCCGAACGAGTAAGCAATGTATTTCGACTTCGCCGAGACCGCCCCGCCCGCAGCACTGGAGCGATCGTGAACCAGACCCCCCGGAAACTCACCGAATCCGCCGCCGGCGTCTACATCATCTCCGCGACGCCGTTTACGCAAACGGGCGCCATCGACTTCGACAGCGCCGACCGCCTGGTCGAGTTCTATCTCGACAAGGGCGTCACCGGCATGACCATCCTCGGCATGATGGGCGAGGCGCCGAAGCTGTCGGGCGAGGAATCGCACGCCTTCATGGCGCACATGCTCAAGCGCGTCGACGGGCGCGTGCCGGTCGTGGTCGGCGTCTCGAATCCCGGGATTGCGAATATGGCGGCGTTGAGCCACGCCGCGATGGATGCCGGCGCCGCCGGCGTGATGATCGCCCCGCAGCGCGGCCTTGCGACCGACGAGAAGCACTATGGCTATTTCGCGCAAGCGTTCGAGGCGCTCGGCCCGGACGTGCCGGTCTGCTACCAGGATTTCCCGCTGTCGACCGGCGTCTCGATCTCGGCGACGCTGTTCACCCGGCTCGTTCAGGATTTCGACCAGCTCGTCATGCTGAAGCACGAGGACTGGCCGGGCCTGAACAAGCTCTCCGCCGTCCGCCGCACCGCCGAGGAGGCCGGCGCGCGGCGCGTCTCGATCCTGTGCGGCAATGGCGGCATCTTCCTGCCCGAGGAAATGCAGCGCGGCGCCGACGGCGCGATGACCGGCTTTGCGTATCCTGAGATGCTGGTCGATGTGGTGCGCCTTTCGCAGGCCGGCGAGGCGGACCGGGCAAGCGACATCTTCGATGCCTATCTGCCGCTCATCCGCTTCGAGCAGCAGCCGGGCTTCGGCCTGGCGATCCGCAAGGAGATCCTGCGCCGCCGGGGCGCCTTGGCCTGCAACGCCGCCCGCGCGCCCGGCCCGAAGCTCACCGAAGCCGACCAGGCCGAGATCACCCGGCTGATGGCGCGCCTGGAGGCGCGCCTCAAGGAACTTGGATCTTGACCCCGGCAGCACCTACGTACTGGGTTCAGCGGATGCAGGCACCGCGACGGCGGCGCGATCAAATCGGTTTAAGGGAGACAGGCGATGGCGGACTATGACCTGGTGATCAGGGGCGGCACGGTGGCGAATGCCTGCGCGACCTTCACCGCCGATATCGGCATTCGCGACGGCAGGATCGCCGCCCTCGGCCTGGGCCTGACCGGCGGCCGGGAAACGATCGACGCGACCGGCAAATACGTGCTGCCCGGCGGCATCGAGACCCACTGCCATATCGAGCAGGAATCGGCCACCGGCGCGATGACCTCGGACGACTACTATACGGGCAGCGTCTCGGCGGCCTTCGGCGGCAACACGACGATCGTACCCTTTGCCGCCCAGCATCGCGGCCAGTCGATCGCCGACGTCGTGCGCCTCTATGACGACCGGGCCGGGCCGAAATCGGTGATCGACTATTCCTACCACCTGATCGTCACCGACCCGACCGAGGCCGCCCTGAAGGACGAGTTGCCGGCAGCCTTTGCCCGCGGCATCACTTCGTTCAAGGTCTTCATGACCTACGACAAGATGATCGTCTCCGACGAACAGATGCTCGATATTCTAAAGATGGCCCGCGACAATGGCGGGCTGACCATGGTGCATGCTGAAAACAACGCGCTGATCAAATGGATGGTCCGCCGCCTGACCGAGCGCGGCTACACCCAGCCGAAATATCACGCCGTCAGCCATCCCGCCGCCTCGGAGGTGGAGGCGGTCCGGCGCGGCATCGCGCTTGCCTCCTTCGTCGAGGCGCCGCTTTTGTTCGTGCATATCTCGACCGATGCCGGCGCCCGGGCGATCGCGGATGCGCGCATGGACGGGCGGATGATCTTCGGCGAGACCTGCCCACAATACATGTTCCTGACCGCGAACGATCTTGACCGGCCGGGCGCCGAGGGCGGCAAGTTCTGCTGCTCGCCGCCGCTGCGCGACGTAAAGACCCAGACCGACATGTGGCGGCATCTGAACGCCGGATCGCTGCAGCTCTATTCCTCCGACCACGCTCCCTACCGCTTCGACGAGACCGGCAAGCTGTCCGCCGGCCCCAACCCGCCCTTCAACCGCATCGCCAACGGCATGCCGGGGATCGAACTGCGCGCGCCGCTCCTGTTCTCCGAGGGCGTCAACAAGGGCCGGATCTCGCTCAACACCTTCGTGGCGCTGACGGCGACGAACGCCGCGCGGCTCTTCGGCATGGACGACCGCAAGGGCGCGATCGCGATCGGCTATGACGCCGACATCGCAATCTGGGACCCGGACAAGGCCGTCGAGGTCACGGCGGGCGGCATGCACGACAACATGGACTACACGCCCTTCGAGGGCTGGGAGCTGAAGGGCTGGCCGGTCACGGTGATCAATCGCGGCCGCCGAATAGTCGATGGCGGCGAATTGAAGGCCAGGGCCGGCGACGGGGAGTTCCTCGCCCGCAAGCCCTTCGACCCGACCGGCTTCCTGCCGCCGCGCGCGCCGGAAATGAATACTGCCACGAATTTCGGCGCGGACCTGTTTTAGGACGGATCGATGAAACGGATTCTCGTGATCAACCCGAACTCGAACCAGCACGTCACCGACGGACTGGCCGCTTCGCTTGAACCGCTCAACATCGACGGCCGCGCCGAAATCGAGTGCATGACGCTCACCGAAGGCCCGTTCGGCATCGAGACGCGCCACGACATGGAAAGCGTCGTGCTGCCGCTGCGCCGGACCGTGCTTAAGCGCGACGACGCGGACGCCTATGTCATCGCCTGCTATTCCGATCCTGGCCTGGCGCTCTGCCGCGAGGCGACGCGCAAGCCGGTCTACGGCATCCAGGAAAGCGGTCTGTTTTCAGCCCTCCAGCGCGGCCAGCGCGTCGGGGTCGTTGCGCTCGGGCCGAAATCGATCGCCCGCCACCTGCCCTATATCCGCGCGCTCGGCCTCTATGACCGGCTCGCGGCCGAACGTCCCTTGCATATGTCGGTCGAGGAGAGCGAGCAGCCGGAAGCCTTCCCGCGCATCGAGGCGGTTGCCCGTGGCTTGGTCGAGCACGACTATGCCGATACGCTGCTGCTTGGTTGCGCCGGCATGGCCGCCCACTGCAAGCCGCTCGAAGCCGCGATCGGCGTGCCCGTGACGGACCCGACCCAGGCTGCAACGGCGCAGGCACTGGCGGCGGTGCTGCTCGACTAGAACCGGCCGGGATCGACGGTGAGGATCAATCGCAAGAACGACCTGAGCCTGCGCCTGCTCGAGACCTTCGAGGCCCTGTTCCGCTGCCAGACGACCGTCGGGGCGGCCGAGGATCTCGGCATCTCGCAGCCCGCCGTCTCAAACGGCATCAAGTCGCTGGAAAGGCAACTCGGCTTCACCCTGTTCGAACGCGCCGGCCGTCAGCTCAAGCCCACCGAGGACGCCCGCCTGTTTCATGCCGAGGTCGAGCCGCTGTTCGAGGTCTTGCGCAACATCGAGACCGAGGCCCGCGCGCTCCGGGCCTCGACGTCCGGCCGCCTGCGGCTTTCCACCACTCCGCCGCTCGGCCACGCCGCCCTGCCGGCGATCCTGGCAGGCTTCCTGAAGGACCGGCCGAACGCCACCGTGCAATACGCGGTGCGGCGTGCCGATACGGTCTTGCAGAACGTCCAGATGGGCATTTCCGACATCGGCTTCATCCTCGGGCTCCGCAGCCATGTCGAACTGGACATCATCCCGCTCGCCGAGGGTGACCTGGTCTGCGTGTTGCCGCAGAACCATCCGCTGGCGGAGAAGCCCGAGATCTACCCGGAAGACCTCGCCGGCCACGAGCTGATCGGCCTGGAGACGCATCTGGGCATGGTCGTCCGTAACGCCTTCGACGCGCGCGGCATCCCGTTCCTCGCCAAGGTCGAGGTCCGCTACTGCCACACCGCCTGCACGTTGTCGGGGGCGGGCATCGGCGCCTCGATCGTCGATCCCTATTCGGCCGCCTACGCCAGCAACCTCAACATCGTCACGCGCCCCTTCCTGCCGGTGACCAATGTCGTCGCCTGCGCGGTCGTGCGGGGCGACAAGTCGCTGCCGGGGATCGCCCGCGATTTCATCGACGAGGTGCGGCTTGAACTGAAGAAGTATTCCCGGACGCTGACATTCCGGCAGTGAGGGGCGGCAGGGTGGGTTGCGGCGGGGACAGCGCCCTCACCCGCGTCGCCCCGGAACCGTCTCCCCCGTCATCCCGGCCGAGCGCAGCGAGAGCCGGGACCAGGGAACCGGGGCGGTTCGGAGTCCCACCGGCCTGGACTGGGGCTCCCCGATCCCGGCTCGGCCTGACGGCCGTCCGGGATGACGACCGAGAGGGGTACTGGAACGCAACCACCATCCCTGGAGGTCATGCCCGGACGTGTTCCGGGGACCCATGGCCACAGTGGCCAGCGTCTGTGTTCATGGATTGCCGGGACAAGCCCGGCAATGACAGCGGAGTGGAGGGCCGCGTTTTCGCTATACCTCCCCCTCGTCATCCCGGAATTCGCGACAGCGAATATCCGGGATCGGGGAACCGGGGCGGTTCGGAGTCCCACCGGCACCAACATGGGCTCCCCGATCCCGGCTCTCCGGCTTCGCCTGCGGCCGGGATGACGACCGAGAGGGGGTACTGGAACGCAACCGCCTCCTACAGAGGTCGTCCCCGGACGTGTTCCGGGGACCCATGACCACAGTGGCTTGCGTCCATTCTGACGGCGGTGTTCATGGATGCCCGGAACACGTCCGGGCATGACATCCGAGAGGGTGGCCAAGCTGAAAATCAAAGCCGCATCCCCGTCGAACCGGACAGCAGTGGGACAAGCCCGACAAAGACAGCCAGAGGGGAACGGCAGGACACCACCCTCTCCCTCGTCATCCCGGAAATCGCGAACGCGATTGTCCGGGATCGGAGAACCGGGGCGGCCCGGAGTCCCACCGGCCTGGACTGGGGCTCCCGATCCCCGCTTGGCCTGACGGCCGTCCGGGATGACAAGGGGAAAGGTAGGCGTACTCTGTCTTCGGCCATCCCGCACGGACATCCTCAATACCCCCGTGATCCAGCGACCCCGAGACAATCAACATTTGTCTGAATTTCAAATTTGGCATGCCAAATTCCATTGACAAGCAGCCGTCCGGGATGAGAATGAAGGGGCAATATCAGCCGAACAACATGTCATCAGGGAGGTTCTTCGATGATCAAACGGTACTTTGGCGCGGCGGTCCTGGCAGTCGCGGTCGTGGGCGGTCCGGCGATTGCCGAGGACTATCCCTCCAAGACGGTCGAGGTCGTCACCCATGCCGGCGCCGGCGGCGGCACCGACGTCACCTCGCGGATGATGATGCTGCGCGCCCGCCGCGAGCTCGGCCAGGACATGGTCGTCGTCAACAAGCCCGGCGGCGGCGGCTCGGTGGCGATGGACTATTATCTCGACGTGCCCGCCGACGGCCACTCCATCCTGACCTTCACCATCGGCCACGCCGCCGAGATGGCCAAGGGCCGCACCGAGATGACGCTCGACGACATCCGTCCGATCGCGCGCGGCACCGACGATCCGCAGATCCTGATGGTGCGTTGCGGCGACTATGACAGCGCCCAGGCCTTCGTCGATGCCCAGAAGGAGACGCCGCTGACCTACGGCACGACGCATCTGGGCAATATCGACGACGTCTCCGCCTTCATGTTCACGCTGAAGGGCGGCATGGCGACGCCGAAGATCGTGCCCTTCGAGGGCGGCGGCGAACTGGCCACCCAGCTTGTCGCGGGCGCGGTCGATGCAGCGGTGCTGAACCTCGCCGAGGCGGGCTCGCAGATCGATGCCGGCGAGATCTGCCCGATCGTCGTGCTCGCCGACCAGCGCATGTCGGCGCTGCCCGACGTCTCGACCGCCAAGGAAATGGACATTCCGGTGAGCTTCTCCACCGTGCGCGGCTTCGTCGTCCATGCCGATACGCCCGACGAGGTCGCCGCCGCGATCGAGGCAGCCCTCCTCGCCTCGATGAACCATGGCGTCTATCAGGGCTTCCTGACCTCGGTCGGCCTCGATTCCACTTCGGTCGCGGGCTCCGAGGAATGGGGCAACCAGCTCACCACCATGGTGACCGACATGCAGGCCGCCCTGAAGGAACTCGGCTTCATCGAGAACTGAAGCCGATGGCCCGGCTTGCGAAAGTCGGGCCGCTTGAACATTGGGCTCCACAGTTGGGGGACCGGAGCCCGAAAACGGCATTGCGCCCTGCCCTGGCGCGGCGGAGCGCAATGCCGGCCCATCTTCCCAGTTGTCCTTGAAAGCAGGCGGCGATGGACATCTCACGACCCGATCAGACCGGACCGCGCGCGGCCTCGCGCGTCATCGTGCCGCTCGTCATCCTCGTCCTGTGCGCCATCGCCTACTATCTGACGACGACCTTCGACCGTGTGCCGCCGATCCTCAAGCGCGGCATCCAGCCCTCCGATTTTCCGCAGCTCGTCATCCTGCTGATCGCGGCGCTGGCGCTCTGGCTCGCGCTGCGCGACCGCGAACCGGCGCCGCCGCCATTGCCGGCGACCGTCTACATCACGATGGGCCTGCTGATCGGCTTCTCGGTGCTTGCCCTCGTCGATCTGTTCATCGCGCTCGGCGCCTTCGCCGTCGCCATGTCGGCGATCTGGGGCGAACGCCGGGCCTGGGCGCTCGCCCTTGTCGGCCTTGTCGTGCCCGTCGCGGTGTTCTTCCTGTTCGACATCGTCTTCGAGATCCGCTTTCCCCGCGGCGTCCTGACCAACCTCTGGTACGGCTAGGGGGCTCTTGAAGACGATGGACGCCCTGCTTTCCGGCCTTGTCGCGCTTGCCGATCCCGAGCTGCTGCTGCTGATCTTCGCGGCGACGCTCGGCGGTGTCCTCGTCGGCGCCCTGCCCGGCCTCAACGCCACCACCGGCGTGGCGCTGCTCCTGCCCTTCACGATCACGATGGAGCCGATCCCGGCGATCGCCATCCTGATCACCATCTATTGCGCGGCGACTTTCGCCGGCGCGATCACCGCGATCCTGATCAACACGCCGGGCACCTCGGCGTCTGCGACGACCTGCCTCGACGGCTATCCGCTCGCCCAGCGCGGCGAGGCCGGACGCGCGCTCGGCATGGCGGCGGTTTCCTCGACGATCGGCGGCGTGGTCAGCATCGTCTGCCTGATGGCGGCAGCCCCACTGCTGGCGCGCGCGGCCTATAATTTCGCGCCGCCGGAATATTTCGCGCTGACCCTGTTCGGCCTGTCGATGCTGGCGACCATCGGCGACGGATCGCCGGTCAAGAACATCGTGGCCGGCGCCTTCGGCGTGCTGCTTGCCACCGTCGGCATCGATCTTCTCACGACCGTCGAGCGCTTCACCTTCGGCTTCAACGAATTGTCGGAAGGCATTGGTTTCGTGCCGGTCATGATCGGCGTGTTCGGGATTTCCGAACTGCTGGTGCAGGCCTCGAACCTGAACGTCAAACGCGAGCGGATCACCATGAAGGCGATCCGCCTGCCCTCGCGCGCCGATTACCGCAAGACCTGGAAAGCGATCCTGCGGTCTTCCGGCATCGGCACCTTCATCGGCATCCTGCCGGCCGAGGGCGCCACCGTCGCCTCGATGATCGGCTACAACGAGGCGCGGCGCTGGTCGAAGACGCCGGAGGAGTTCGGCAAGGGCTCGCTGGAGGGCATCGCCGGCTCCGAGGCCGCCAACAATTCCGCCACCGGCGGCGCCATGGTGCCGACCCTGGCGCTCGGCATTCCCGGCAGCCCGACGGCAGCGGTGATCCTCGCCGGCCTGATGGTGCACGGCATCCGGCCCGGCCCGACCATGTTCACCGAACAGTCGACCTTCGCCTTCGCCATCTTCTGGGCGATGCTGCTGGTCAACCTGATGTTCTTCTTCATCGGCCTGTTCGGCGCCCGGCTGTTTGCCCGGGTAACCCTGGTGCCGGTGACGATCCTGTGGCCGGTCGTCTTCACCTTCTCGATCGTCGGCGCCTATGCGCTCGAACAGTCGATGCTCGATGTCTGGATTGCCATCGGCGCCGGCATCATCGGCTACCTGATGCGCCGCTACGGCTTCTCGGTGGTGCCGCTGGCCATAGGCCTGATCCTCGGCGGCATGCTGGAGACCCGTCTCGGCCAGAGCATGGTGATGCTTGATGAGCGCTGGTGGCTGATGTTCACCCGGCCGCTCGCCCTTTTCTTTTTCGTTCTGACCGCGCTCGCCCTGTTCGGCCCGCTGATCTGGGGCCGGGTCTTCGCCCAGCGCGCACCCGTACAGTCTACAGGAGAATAAGATGAACCGGATCAAGTCCGTCCGCACCCGCGTCTGGAACTGGACCGGACCGACCGTCCCGCCGTCGGGCAATTTCTGCACCAACGCCTCCGACGCGCTGTGGATGAAGGGCGACGCGATGGCCTCGTTCCGGTTCCACCAGTGGCTGACCTGCGAGGTCGAGGCCGAGGACGGCACGATCGGCATCGGCAACGCCGCGCTCGCGCCGAGCGTCGTCAAGAAGGCAATCGACGACTGGTACGCCCCGCTTGCCATCGGCGAGGACCCGTTCGACTACGCCTATATCTGGGAAAAGATGTATCGCCGCACCCATGCCTGGGGCCGCAAGGGCATCGGCATGACGGCGATCTCGGCGATCGACATCGCCATCTGGGACCTGATGGGCAAGCTCGCCGGCAAGCCGGTCTTCAAGCTGCTCGGCGGCCGCACCAAGGAGAAGATCCCGGTCTACTACTCCAAGCTCTATGCCGGCTCCATCGAGGAGATGCAGCGCGAAGCCGAGGAGGCGATGAAGAACGGCTACACCGCCTACAAGTCGCGCTTCGGCTACGGCCCCAAGGACGGCATGCCGGGCATGCGCGAGAACCTCAAACGCGTCGAGGCGGTGCGCGAGGTGATCGGCTACGACAACGATCTGATGCTCGAATGCTACATGGGCTGGACCCTCGACTACGCCAAGCGGATGCTGCCCAAGCTCGCCAAATACGAGCCGCGCTGGCTCGAGGAGCCGGTGATCGCCGACGACGTCAACGGCTATGCCGAACTGAACGCCATGAACATCGTGCCGATCTCCGGCGGCGAGCATGAATTCTCGCTGATCGGCTGCGCCGACCTGTTGCGCGCCAAGGCGGTCTCCGTCCTGCAATACGACACCAACCGCGTCGGCGGCATCACGGCGGCCCAGAAGATCAACGCCGTCGCCGAGGCCTTCCAGGTGCCGGTCATTCCCCATGCCGGCCAGATGCACAACTACCACCTGACGATGGCCAACGTGAATTGCCCGATCAGCGAGTATTTCCCGGTCTTCGACGTCGAGGTCGGCAACGAGCTGTTCTATTACATCTTCGAGGGCGACGCCGAGGCGGTCGACGGCTTCCTGCAGCTTGACGACGACACACCCGGCCTCGGCATCCGCATCTCGGACAAGCATCTCGACAAGATGGAGATTATCGAATGACCCGCTATGCCGGTATCTGGCCCGTCGCGCCGACGCCGTTCCACGAGGACGGGCGCGTCGACGAAGACGGCATGCGCCGCGTGCTCGACTGCATGATCGACCAGGGCGTCGACGGCATCTGCATCCTGGCCAACTATTCCGAGCAGTTTCTGATTTCCGATGCCGAGCGCGAGGTGCTGGCGAGACTGTCGATCGAGCATGTCGCCGGCCGCGTCCCGGTGATCGTGACGATCAGCCACTTCGCCACGCCGATCGTCGTGGAGCGCGCCCGCTACGCCAAATCGCTCGGCGCGGCGATGGTGATGATGATGCCGCCCTATCACGGCGCGCTGATGAAGGGTTCGCCTGAGCAGACCTTCGAGCAGTTCGCCCGCGTCGGCGAGGTCGGCCTGCCGATCATGGTCCAGGACGCGCCGCTGTCGGGCGTCGAGCTCACCGTGCCGCTGCTGGTGCGCATGGCCCGCGAGATCGAGATGGTCAAGCTGTTCAAGATCGAGTGCGCCCAGGCCGCAGCCAAGCTGCGCGCCCTGATCGCCGAAGGCGGCGCGGCGATCGAGGGCCCCTTCGACGGTGAGGAGGGCATCACGCTGATGGCCGATCTCGACGCCGGCGCGACCGGCACGATGACCTCGGCGCTGATCCCCGATCAGATCAAGCCGGTGCTGGAGGCATTCTCGTCCGGCGATCGCGACGGCGCCAAGGCCGCCTATGCCCGCGTGCTGCCGGCGATCAATCACGAAAACCGCCAGTGCGGCTTCCGCGCCGCCAAGGCAGCAATGGCCGAAGGCGGCGTCATCGCCTCGGAGTTCTGCCGGCATCCGATCCCGCCGCTTCATCCCGACACCCGCGCCGAACTGATCGACCTGATCCGTCCCCTCGATCCGGTTGTGCTGTCATGGTCAAGCTGACGGCCAACATCAAGGACCAGTTCGGCGACGAACTGTCGATCGCGCCGCGCCGCAGCCTCAGCGAGGAGGCGGCCGACCGCCTGCGCGAGCTGATCCTTGAGGAAAAGCTGCCGCCGGGCCGCCCGGTGCCGGAACGGGAATTGTCCGAAGCGCTGGGCATCAGCCGGACGCCGCTGAAGGACGCGCTGCGCATCCTCGAGGCGGAGGGGCTGATCGAATACTCCGCGACCCGCCGCCCGAGCGTCGCCGACCCGTCGGTCGAGGAACTGCGCCAGCACATCACGGTGCTCGGCGGCCTCGAAGGGCTTGCCGGCGAGATCGCCTGCAAGGAGGCGAGCGATGAGGAAATCGCCGCGATCTGCGCCATCGAAGAAGAGATGCGCGGCGGCGCGTTTCCCGAAATGGCGTTCTTCGAGCGCGACATGGCGTTCCACCGCGCGATCGTCGCGGCCGCCCACAACGCGCCGCTGATCAAGACGCACGGGCAATACAACGCCCGCCTGTGGCGCGCCCGCTTCCTGTCCTCGCGCCAGCAGGACCGGCGCGCCAACACCAATACCGAACATCGCCGCATCGCCGCGGCACTTGCGGCGCGGGACGCGGCAGAAACCTCCGCGGCACTGCGCGACCACCTGCGCAGCACGATCGACAACATCGCCCGCGTCCGCTCGCAATCCACCGACGCCGGCACCGGCGACAAGGCAGGCTCATCATGACCCGACCCAGAATTGGCATCATTCCAGGCGATCCGAGCGGCATCGGCCCCGAGCTGATCGCGAAACTGCTTACCGCCGACGGCGTTAAAGACAGCGCCGATATCCTGCTGATCGGCGATGCCCATGTCTTCGAGGCCGGACAAAACGTCGCCGACCTGTCGCTCGAGATGCATCCGGTCGACGCGGGCGCCGGGACCTGGACAGATACCGCCCCCTTCGCCCTCCACGCCATGGAGACGATCGCACCGGACGCCGTGCGGGTCGGAGAGGTGACCGAGGCCGGCGGCGCGTCGGTGCTCAGGACGCTCGACCAGGCGCTGGCGTTCGCCCAGGCCGGCGTGATCGACGCCATCGTCTTCGGCCCCTTCAACAAGGCGTCGATGCACCTGGCCGGTCTCGGCCACGAGGACGAGCTGCACTACATGGCCGAGAAGCTCGGCGTCACCGGCTATGTTTCCGAGCTCAACGTGCTCGACGCCATGTGGACGAGCCGGGTGACCAGCCACATTCCGCTGCGCGACGTCGCCGACACGCTTAGCGAGGAGCGGATCCTCGAAGCCGTCCACCTGATCGACCGAACGCTGCGGCGCTCCGGCGTCGAGCGGCCGCGGATCGCGGTTGCCGCGCTCAATCCGCATGCCGGCGATAACGGCAAGTTCGGCACCGAGGAGATCGACCTCCTCACCCCCGCCGTTGAAAAGCTGGCGAAGACGCAGATGGCGATCAGCGGCCCCTGGCCCTCCGACACGGTGTTCCTGAAGGCGGTCGCCGGGGAGATCGACGCGGTCGTGACGATGTATCACGACCAGGGCCAGATCGCGCTGAAGCTGCTCGGCTTCGACCGTGGCGTCACCGTCCAGGGCGGCCTGCCGATCCCGGTCTCGACACCGGCGCACGGCACCGCCTTCGACATCGCGGGTACCGGCGTCGCCGATCTCGGCGCGACGCGGGCCGCCTTCGACATCGCCTGCCGGATGGTCTCCCACTGGGAGAAGGAGGCGGCCGCTTAAGGCACAGCTTCGATCCGACAAGACAAGGAGCGCGCCGATCGCCGCGCGGGCGCGCTCCACCAGGTTCGGAAAACGCGCGGCACACCTGGAGGACTCCGAATGCACTTCGTCAAAAAAGGCCTGTTCGCCGCGGTCGCCTCGATCGCAGCCCTTGCGGCACTCGCGCCGGCCAAGGCCGAGTATCCCGACCGTCCGGTCACCATCATCGTGCCGTGGGGCGCCGGCGGCGGCACCGACACGATCATCCGCATCTTCGCGGTCGGCTTCGAGGAGGCGATGGGCCAGCCGATCAACGTCGTCAAC
This sequence comes from Tepidamorphus sp., assembly GCA_028280885.1. Taxonomy (GTDB): domain Bacteria; phylum Pseudomonadota; class Alphaproteobacteria; order Rhizobiales; family Tepidamorphaceae; genus Microbaculum. The sequence continues at coordinate 18,056 of JANQKY010000104.1, read as the reverse complement.
CGCACCGGCGGCTCCGGCGTCGTCGGCCACTCGGCCATCACCATGGGCCAGCCCGACGGCTACACGCTCGGCGCCTGCACCTCGGAGATCACCTATTTCGACACGATCGGCATCGCCGACATCACGCCGGGCTCCTATGACCTGATCTCGCGGCTGGCGATCATCCCGGCCGGCGTCACGGTCGCCGCCGACAGCCCCTACGAGACGGTCTCCGATGTGATCGCCGCGGCCAAGGAAGGCGAGTTGACCTCGTCCGGTTCCGGCCTGGGCGGCCCCTGGCACATGGCGGTCGCCGGCATGATGAAGGCGGCCGGCGGTAAGGCCGACACCGTGCGCTTCATTCCCTCCAAGGGCGGCGCGCCGGCATTGCAGGACCTCGTCTCGGGCGGCATCAGCATGTTCACCGGCTCGCCGATCGAGGCGCGCGCGCTGGCCGATGCCGGCGAGGTCAAGATCCTCGCGATCATGTCCGACGAGCGCTCGCCGGCCTTCCCGGACGTGCCGACGCTCAAGGAGAGCGGCGTCGACTGGTCGCTGACCAACTGGTTCTCGCTGTGCGCGCCGAAGGGCCTGCCCGATGACGTGAAGGCGAAGATCGAGGCCGCCGCCAAGGAAGCGCACGGCTCGGCCGCGGTTCAGGACGCACTCGCCCAGCGCGGCATCACGCCGCTGTTCGACGGCTCCGAGGCCTTCTCGTCCTTTGCCGGCGAGTTCTCCGGCCAGGCGAACACGCTGCTGACCGATCTCGGCATCGCCAAGTAGCAATCACAGGAGACGGGGCCGCCGGCACCGCGTGTCGCCGGCGACCCCCTTCCCGCTCATGCGCCTGAACGACCGACTGATCGGCGTGCTCGCCATCCTCGCAGGCCTTGCGGTGATGTCCGGCACCTTCGGGTTCCGGGAGATCCCGGGCCAGCAATTCGGCTCGGCCTTCTTTCCGCGCATCCTCGCGGTCGCGATGATCCTGGCCGGTCTTGCCCAGATCTGGGCGGGCATCCAGACGGGCGGGCGCGGTGCCTGGTTCGCGCTGTCAGACGTGCTGCACGGCCGCGGCGCGATCCAGTCGCTCTGTGTCGTCCTGGCGGTGGTCGGCTGGGTGGTGATCGCCCCGATGCTCGGCTTCATCGCAACGACCGCCCTGATGATCGCCGCCCTGTCGGTCGTTGCCGGCGCGCGGGCGGTCCGGGCTCTCGCCGTCGGCATCGCCATGTCCTGCCTGCTCTTCGTCATCTTCGCCGTGGTGCTGCGCGTGCCGCTGCCGCGCGGCCCGATCGAGGGGCTCTTAACGTGAGCGTGCTCGCCGAAGCCCTGGTTCTGGTGCTGCAGCCCGACGTCCTGGTGACCGTCCTGGTCGCAAGCGCGCTCGGCATCGTCATCGGCGCCATTCCGGGCCTCACCGCCGTGATGGGCGTCGCGCTGCTCATCCCGATCACCTTCTTCATGGAGCCGGTCCCGGCGATCGCCGCGATCGCCTCGCTTGCCGCGATGGCGATCTTTGCCGGCGACATCCCCGGCGCGCTGTTACGGATTCCCGGCACGCCGGCTTCGGCCGCCTATGTGGCGGATTCGAACGCCATGTCGCGGGCCGGACGGCCCGAACGCGCGCTCGGCCTGTCGATGGCGTCTGCCTGCATCGGCGGCATCATCGGCGTCATCCTGCTGATGGTGGCCGCCCCGCTGCTGGCGCGCTTCGCAACCAATTTCTCCTCGGTCGAATATTTCTGGCTGGCGCTGTTGGGGCTTAGCTGCGCGGCGATCATCTCGACCGGCACGCCGCTGAAAGGCCTGTTGTCGCTGCTCTTCGGCCTGTGGGTCGCGATGATCGGCATCGACGAGGTCGCCGGCCAGCCGCGCTACACCTTCGGCTCGGTCGAGCTGATGGGCGGCGTCAGCTTCATCCCGGCGATGATCGGCATGTTCGCCTTCCCCGAGGTCTTGCGCAACATCACCGCCAGGGCACCAATCCAGACGCCGCCGCGCATGGGCCCGGTCTTTGCCGGCCTCGGCCGCACGCTGATCGCCCGCTGGCACAACGTCCTGCGCGGCGGGCTGTCGGGCTCGGTCATCGGCGCCCTGCCCGGCGCCGGCGCCGATATCGCCGCCTGGGTCTCCTACGCGGTCGCCAAGCGCCGCTCGAAGACGCCGGAGGCCTTCGGCAAGGGCCATGACGAGGGCATCATCGAGGCCGGCGCCTCCAATAACGGCGCCCTGTCGGGGGCCTGGGTGCCGACCCTGGTCTTCGGCATCCCCGGCGACAGCATCACCGCGATCGTCATCGGCGTGCTCTATCTGAAAGGGCTGGAACCAGGCCCGATCATCTTCATCAAGACGCCGGAGCTGGTCTACGCGATCTTCTTCGCCTTCCTGCTCGCCAACCTGCTGCTGATCCCGTTCGGCTGGGCGGTGATCCGGATGTCGCGCCACCTTTTACGCGTGCCGGCGGCCTATTTCGTGCCGGTCGTGCTCGCCTGCTGCATCGTCGGCAGCTTCGCCATCAACAACACCGCCTTCGGCGTCGTCACCATGCTCGCTTTCGGCGTGGTCGGCTGGCTGTTTGAGGAAAACGGCATCCCCGTCGCCCCGGCGATCCTCGGCATCGTGCTCGGCGGCATGCTCGAATTCAACTTCGTCACCTCGATGCTGAAATCACAGGGCGACCTGCTCGTCTTCATCGAGCGGCCGGTCGGCGCGATCCTGGCGGTCGCGGTGCTGATCGTCTGGGCAACGCCGCTGATCAAGCGGATGCGGCGATGAGGATCGTCGACGCCCACCACCATTTCTGGGACCCGGCGGTCAACGACCATCCCTGGCTCCGCGAAGAGCCGATGATCCCGTTCCGCTACGGCGACTATTCGGCGATCCGCCGCCGCTTCATGCCGGAAGACTACGACGCCGTAAGCCGCGGCTGGAACGTGGTCGCCTCGGTGACGATGGAAGGCGAATGGACCCCGTCCGACCCGACCGGCGAAGCCGAATGGATGCAAAGACTTGCCGACGAGACCGGCCGCCCGGCCGCCCATGTCGCCCAGGCCTGGCTCAATTCGCCTGATCTCGAAGCGGTCCTGAAGACCTATGACCGCCTGCCGATCGTCCGGTCCGTGCGCCACAAGCCACGATCCAATCCGTCGCCGGGCGGCGAACCCGGCGGGATGACGGACGACGCCTTTCGCGACGGCTTCCGCCGGCTTGCCGGCCACGGCCTGATGTTCGACCTGCAGACGCCGTGGTGGCATCTCGGCGAGGCGATCGACCTGGCCGCACTTGCCCCCGACACGCCGATTATCCTCAACCACGCGGGCCTGCCCGCCGACCGCTCGGTCGAAGGGCTTGCCGGCTGGCGCGCCGCGCTCGCCGACTTCGCCGCGCTGCCGAACAGCTACGTGAAAATCTCCGGCCTCGGCCTTGCCGGCACGCCGTGGCGGATCGAGGACAATATCGACATCATCCGCGCCTGCATCGACCTGTTCGGCCCCGACCGGGCGATGTTTGCCTCGAACTTTCCGGTCGACGGCCTGTGCGGCGCCTTCGACACGATCTTCGCCGGCTTCGACCGCGCCACGCGCGGCGACGCACCGGCAGCCCGCGCGGCGCTGTTTCACGACACCGCGGCGCGGCTCTACGGCTTATCCACCCAAACACCAATCATCACCACTAGGGAGATCGAAAAATGAACAGACGACACCTGATGAAAGCAGCCGGCATCGCCGCGCTGGCGGTGACGCTGCCGCTTGCCGCCCAGGCCGCCGAAACCCTGCGCTTTGCCCATTACGCCCAGCCCGGTGACACGGCCTATCGGGCCGCCGAGTTCTTCAAGGAGAAGGTCGAAGCGGCGACCAACGGCGACCTGGAGATCTCGCTGCATCCCGCCGGCGAACTCGGCAATTCGCCGACCATGCTTCAGGGCGCACGGCTTGGCACCATCGACATCGTGCTGACCGGCAACCCCTATTTCACCGCGTTCGCGCCGCAGGTGAACCTGCTCGACCTGCCCTTCCTGTTCCAGTCGGCCGATCATGCCTATGCCGTGCTCGACGGCGAAATCGGCGCGGAACTGATGAACTCGATCAACCAGTCGAACCTGCAGGGCCTCGCCTTCTGGGAAATCGGCTTCCGCAACCTCACCAACAGCGTCCGCCCGGTCGCGACGCCGGCCGATCTTGAGGGCCTGAAGCTGCGCACCACGCCCAATCCGGCCCATATCGAGGCCTTCCGGATCCTCGGCGCGAACCCGGCGCCGATGCCGTTCTCCGAGGTCTACTCGGCCCTGCAGACCGGCACCATCGACGGCCAGGAAAACCCGGTCAACCACATCTACGCCTCCAAGCTGCACGAGGTTCAGAAACACCTTTCGCTGACCGAACACGCCTATACGGCCGCGCCGCTGGTGATGAACTACGGCCGCTTCGTCAAGCTGACGCCCGAGCAGCAGGAGGCGATCAAAGCCGCCGCCATCGAGGCCGCCGTCTACGAGCGCGAGCTGAACGCCGAAGAGGCCGCCTCCAGCCTGCAGGCGATGAAGGATGCCGGCGTCGAGGTCGTCGAAACCCCGGATGTCGCAGCCTTCCGCGACGCGGTCGCCGCACAGACCCGCAAGGCCTATGTCGAGAAGTTCGGCGACGACCTCGTCAAGAAGGTCGACGCCCTTGCCGGGCAATAAGCCGGATCCGGAGGCATGAACCGGATCGAAACCATCGTGGTGCGCCTCTGGCGCATCGCGGTCGGCGGCCTGCTGCTGGCGGTCACGGCGCTGACCGTCACGCAGGTCGTGGCGCGCTACGGGTTCAATTCCTCGCTGACCTGGTCGGAGGAGCTCAACCGGCTGCTCTATGTCTGGATGATCCTGCTTGCCGCGGCCGGCGCCGACCACATGCGCATCGGCCTGATCGCCGACAAGCCGCGCTACCGCCTTCCGCTGAGATGGTTCGGCGCGATCGCCGCCGCCGCCGCGCTCGCGCTGCTGATCTGGGGCGGCTGGCGCCTGCAGGCGATGTTCGCCTTCGACCGCTACACGACGCTCGATCTGTCGAAATCCTGGTACTTCGCCGCCGCCATCGCCGGCGGATCGCTGTGGCTCGTCGCCAGCCTGTTCGCCGCCGCCAGGGGCAAGACCGGGACTGAGGACGGCAGCGAAGACCACGCCGAAGACCGCTGGGATAACCACTGATGGCGATCACCATCCTGCTCGGCTCGATGATCCTGCTCGCCCTTGCCGGGGTGCGGCTGGTCTTCGCGATCCTGCTCGCCTCCGCCCTGACGCTGCTGGTCTACCGGCCCGGCATTCCGCTCGAGGTCGTCGCCCAGCTCTTCCTGTCGGGGCTCGATACGTTCCTGCTGCTCGCCGTCGCCTTCTTCTTCCTGGCCGGCGAACTGATGAACCGCGGCGGCGTCACCCGCCGCATGATCGATTTCGCCTCGGCCTGCGTCGGACACATCCGCGGCGGGCTCGGCCATGTCAACGTGGTCTCGTCGATCTTCTTCTCCGGCATTTCCGGCTCCGCCGTCGCCGATACCGCCGCCGTCGGCTCCGTCCTCATCCCGGCCATGGAACGGATGGGCTTTTCGCGCGGCTTCGCCGCCGCGATCACCCAGACCTCGAGCGTCATCGGTCCGATCATCCCGCCATCGATCCCGATGATCGTCTACGCGGTGCTCGCCCAGCAGTCGGTCGGCGAGATGTTCCTGGCCGGCATCGTGCCCGGCCTCGTGGTCGGGCTGTGCCTGATGGTCGTGGTCTATATGATCGCCCGCCGGCGCGGCTATCCGGCCGGAACCTGGCCCGGCCTTGCCGCCATCGCCCGCACCGGTCTGTCGGCGCTGGTTGCGCTGTTGACGCCGATCATCATCCTGGGCGGCATCCTCGGCGGCGTCATGACGGCGACCGAGGCCGGCGCCGTCGCGGTTGCCTATGCCTTCCTCGTCGGCCGGTTCTGGTTCCGCGAACTGAGCTGGGCCGATTGCGGATCGGCCCTCGTCGCCGCCGCCAAGGGCACCTCGACCGTCCTCGTCATCGTCGGCGCCTCGTCGGTCTTCGCCTGGATCGTCGCCGACCTGAAGATCTCGACACTCGCCTCCGAGCTGATCTTCGGCATCAGCCACGATCCGTTCATCGTCCTGTGCCTGGTGATGGTGTTCACGCTGCTGATCGGCCTGTTCATGGATCCGCTCGCCGGCCTCGTCATCATCGTGCCGGTGTTCCTGCCGACCATGCAGGAGATCGGTGTCGACCCGATCCAGTTCGGCGTGCTCGTCGTCCTCAACCTGATGATCGGCCTGACCACGCCGCCGGTCGGCTATCTGATCTACCTGTCCGCCTATATCGCCAGGGAACGGCCGGAGGTGGTCATCCGCGAGAGCCTGCCCTTCCTGGCAGCCTTGATCGCGGCCCTGTTGATCTGCATCGTCTTCCCGGCCGTCGTCCTGACGCTCCCGCAACTGTATTCCGGAGGCTGAGAATGCGCGTCATCGACCTGTCCATGCCGATCGAGGATAATCATTTCCGCTGGCCGATCACCCGCGCAAAGAAGGGCGACTTCGCCGCCGGCGACCTGTTCGAGGTAACCTCGATCGGCACGACCTGCCACGGCTTCACCCACATGGACGCGCCCTGCCACATGGTGCCCGGCGGCGCGACGCTGGATGGCCTCGACCTCGCCCGCGTCGTCGGCCCCGCCGCCATACTCGACCTAAGCGACATTGCGCCTGACGAGGAGATCACGGCTGACCGGCTCGATGCCGCGGGCCGCCATCTGGGGCGCGGCGAGATCGCGCTGTTCAAGACCTGCTGGGACCGACAACGAGACTGGCGCACGGAAGCCTTCTGGCGCGACGCGCCGTGGCTTTCGGCCAATGCCTGCCGCTGGCTGCACGCCCGCGCGCCCGCCGCGGTCGCCTTCGACTTCCCGCAGGACTGGACGATCCGCCGCCTGCTCGATGGCGAGATGCGGCCGATCGAGGAACATGTCTCGCACGACATCCTGCTGCGCGACGGCATAACGCTGATCGAATATCTGGTCGGCACCGACCAGTTGACCGGCAGCCGGACATTTCTGTGCGCGCTGCCGATCCGGGTTCCGAATGCCGACGGCGCCCCGGCCCGCGTCGTCGCGCTGGAGGGCCTGGAGACCGCCTGAGCCAGCCCCCGAGGATCGGCGGATTTGCGCCGCTATGAGCGGCGGCCGAGAAGCACCTCGCGATTGCAGTAGAGGGCGCCGGCGGCGATGGTGAGCGCCGCGGCGCCCAGGCCCCACGTCACCGCCGAAAGCACCATGTCGGCCACCGCCGCGAATTCATCGATCGCAACGGCATAGACGCTCCCCAGGAACGCCCCGAACATACCGACAACGGGTGTCGCCTTTCTGGCGTGATGTCTTTCCAGGGCCTTGCCCAGCGCCGCCATCGTCGCCGGACCGGCGATTCCGTCGGCGACAAGATGTACGCGCTTCTGGAACAGACTGATCGCCAACCGCGTCTTTTCGCCCGCCACCCCGTCGATACGGCCGTGATAACACCCTAATCGCGCAAGCTTACGCTGAATTGAAATAGAATCTATTCTGTCTATTTCTAAATCATCGCGTTCGCGATGTGCGCACTTAACGCCTTCCGGAGGGTTTTTATCAGAGAATTGACGATCTGAGGGCACCGTTAAATCCGACTTTTTTGATCTTATCTTGATTTACCGATAGATAGACATTCGACTAACTATCTTTTCCATATTTTTCATCAACTTAAATAGCATATTCTCCTATTAAGAGCAAATTTCCCATATTTCTCAAAAAATATACTTACGCGAGTAATAAGTTGAAATCTCATGCCAGACACCTCCGCGCCCGGAGATGAGGGCGCGCGAAAGCGAAGCTTTAAATCGACGGCCTGCGAAACGGCGGGAGCGGGCGCACCGGCCTCAAAAGCCGGAACACCTGGGGATCCGCACCCCTTTCGGATATCGCCCTCACAGTGTCATCGCCGACAAAGCGGCGACCGCGTTGCAGGGTCGGGAATGCGCCGTCCTTCGGCGATCCGGATACCGGTCCCAGGGCAAGCGGGCGCGAACGGCCCTCAGGTCAGTCCTTGTAATAGCCGACCACGTCGCCCGCGGTGGTGACGCCGAGGCCGTTGAGCAGCCGGTTGACGTAGTTGAAATAGCCGACGATCTGGTTGGTCTCGAGAATCCGGCCGTCATCGACGCCGGCCTCCCGCAGGGCGGCGACATCCGCCTCGACCATCTCGCCGGGCCGCAGCGTCAGCTTTTCCGCGTAGCGCAGCATCGCCAGTTCGGCGCCGTCGAAGGCCTGCTCCGGCCGGCGCGCCTGCAAGGCGGCCTCGACCGCGTCCGCCCGGTCGGTATCGCCGATCAGATGCGCGGCGTTCTTCCAGTGGTTGGCATAGGAATAGGGGCAGTCGTTGAGGACCGAGACATAGGAACTGATCACCTCCTGAAACCACACCGGCAGGGTGTTGGTCTCGTCATGCAGGCAGGCGCGGTAGAGTTTCACGTGCCCGACCATGGTCGACGGCCGCAGCGAATGCACCCGCATCACGTTGTCGACCGTGCCGTGCGGCGTGCGGGCGAGATCAAGCGCGGATTTCAGCGTTTCGTCGGCGTCCTCGTCCGACACCATTCCTATCCAGGCAGACACGTCCTTGTCCTCTGTTGTCGCCGTTACTGTCGCTGCCTGCGGGCGGGAAGCGCGATCTGCACCATGCCGTTCTCCACCCGGGCCGGGAAGGTCTTCATCGGTCGGGTCGCCGGGGTGTCCAGCGGCCGGCCGTCGCGCACGTCGAAGGCGCCCTGGTGCAGCGGGCATTCGATCAGATGGCCTTCGAAATAGCCGTCACACAGGTCGGCGCCACCGTGATTGCACAGCGCCAGCGACACATAGATGCCGCTCGGCGCGTCGTAGACGGCGAAGGCCCGCCCGCCCAGATCGACGCGCGTCACCCAGTTCGCGTGCAGGTCGGCAACCGCGACCAGGTCGCTCCACGTCTCGTCAGCCATGCGGCGCTCGCCGCAACTGCCGCAGGATGTCGCGGTGGGCGCCCAGATAGCCGTCCGGTTCGACGCAGATGTGATCCTTCAGCTTCTCATGCAGCCGCGGCAGGGCGTGGAACGGCACCGACGAGGCATAGTGATGCTCGGCGTGATAGTTCATGTTCCAGCACAGGAAGCGCCAGGGCAGCGAGACTAGGTTGGTGCGCGTGTTGTCGCGCATCTGCGCGACCGTCGGCCGGCCGACATGCTCGGTCATGCGCACGAAGCGCATCACCGGCTCGCCGAGAAACAGCGGGATCAGCCAGAACCAGATCGGCGCCCACCAGCCGGTCGCGGCCATCAGGACGAACAGGGCGGCATAGAAGGCCAGCATCGCCCGGGCCTCGAAGATGACGGCGCCGTATTCGACCTTGGGGATGAACCGCTTCTCGGCCTCGGTCAGATGGCCCGCCGCGTGCATCGCCAGTTCGGTGAACTTGGCGCGCCAATAGGGGATCGCCGAGATATAGTAGAGATAGCCCGCGAAGCTCTTGGGCATCTCGATCAGTTCCGGGTCGTCGCCCTTGAGCTGCGTATAGGTGTGGTGGTCGCAATGCTCGTAGCGGAAGTGCTTGAAGGGCAGGATGATGATCAGGCCGCAGATCGTGCCGACGATCTTGTTGAGCCGGCGCGTGCGGAACACCGTGCTGTGCACGCATTCATGCTCCAGCGAGAAGTGATGGACCACGACGATGCCGTGCAGGAACATCGCCGGCCAGATCAGCCAGCTGTCCCAGGCAAGCCAGATGAGACTTCCGGTCGCCAGAAGGACCAGGACCCAGAAGAAGAGCAGCCTGAGCGCCGGCCCGTCCGAGCGGACCATGAAATCCCGCAACTCGTCACGCGTCAGCTTGCCCTCGGACAACGCCTGGGTCAGCGGGGTCACAATCGGTTTCATCATCCTCTCCGGCTCGACATCCTGCGCGACACCACCCTCCCGCCGGCCGATCCGACCTGCACAAAAATCGGGCAAAGTGCGGATTGCCTAATTTTATGCACACGGGGCATTGGCGTATCATTAGTTCCAACTTAACATAAACTGATAGGTGTTGTAGCCTGATGTCGAGGGGAAGCGGAAGTGACGAAAACGCCGGTGATCAGCGCCAGGAACCTCGACAAGTTCTATGGCGAGTTCCACGCCTTGAAGAATCTGTCCATCGACGTGGCGGAGGGTGAGCGCGTGGTGATCTGCGGTCCGTCCGGCTCCGGCAAATCCACCCTGATCCGCTGCTTCAACGCGCTGGAATATCACCAGTCCGGACAATTGATCGTCGACGGCATCGAGGTCTACGAGGGCTCGAACGAGATCATCCGGCTGCGCCAGAATGTCGGCATGGTGTTCCAGCAGTTCAACCTGTTTCCACACCTGACCGTTCTGGAAAACCTGATGATCGGCCCGCTCAAGGTGCGCCGGGTCTCCAAGGCCGACGCCGAGGCGACCGCGCGGCGCTATCTCGACCGGGTGCACATTCCCGACCAGGCCGACAAGTACCCCCGCCAGCTTTCCGGCGGCCAGCAGCAGCGCGTCGCGATCGCGCGGTCGCTGTGCATGGAAAGCAAGATCATCCTGTTCGACGAGCCGACATCCGCGCTCGACCCGGAGATGATCAACGAGGTGCTCGACGTGATGGTGGAACTTGCCGAGGACGGGATGACCATGGTCTGCGTCACCCACGAAATGGGCTTTGCCCGCAAGATCGCCGACCGGATGGTGTTCATGGATGACGGTGAAATCGTCGAGGTGGCGGACCCGGAGACCTTCTTCACCGCGCCCAGGAGCGAGCGGTGCCGGGATTTCCTGGAGAAGGTTCTGCATCACTGATGGCCGGGCTGTCGAAATCCCTCGCAGCGCCGCAGCCGCCTGCGCCCGAACTGCGCCGCCCGCCCTTTCTGCGCAGGCTTACGCGGTCGACCGGCTTTTCGATCCTCGTCTACGCCGTCGTGCTGGCCGCCATCGGCTACGCCTCCTATGCCGGCGCGGCGCGGATGGGCTACAATTGGCAGTGGTACAACATCCCCCGCTATCTCTACCGCTTCACCGATGACGGCTTCCAGCTCGGCGAACTGACGCTCGGGCTCGTCATGTCGATCTATCTGTGCGTGACCTCCTTTGCGATCGCCTTCGTGCTCGGGCTCGTCATCGCCTTACTGCGCCTGTCGGATCTTATCATCGGCAAGTGGCTGGCGGTCTGCCTTTTGGAGTTCCTGCGCAACATTCCGCTGCTGGTCCTCGTCTATCTCTTCTACTACGTGCTCGGGCCGATCTTCGGCTGGGACCGGCTGACGGCGGGGATCCTATGCCTTGGCGTGTTCTACGCCGCGCTGATCTCGGAAATCCTCCGCGCCGGCATCCTCGCGACCCCGAAGGGACAATGGGAAGCCGCCCGTTCCATCGGCATGACCCGGGGCCAGGCCTATCGCTACATCATCATCCCGCAGGCCTGGCCGCTGATGCTGCCGCCGCTGACCGGCGAGGTGATCCAGCTCATCAAATCCTCGGCGATCGTCAGCGTGATCGCGGTCGCCGAACTGACCACGATCGGCCGCAACCTGATCTCCGACACGTATATGAGCTTCGAGATCTGGTTCACCGTCGCGCTGATCTATCTGGCCGTCACGCTTGCCATTTCACTGGTCGTCACGGCGCTCGAGAAGCGGGTCAGCCACAATGCCTGATCACGACCCGCTTCGAGCGCGCCGCCAGCGCCACATCCTTTAGCCAAACCAAAACAGGAGAGGGAAAATGACCATAACCAGACGCGCATTGGGGTTCGCACTCGCCGCTGCGCTAACGCTGCCGGGGACGGCCGCGTTGGCCCAGTCGGTCGCCCAGGAGCTGTCCGGCGAAAGCGTGATCGAAACGATCAAGCGGGAGGGCGTCATCAAGGTCGGCATTTCCATGTTCAAGCCATGGACCATGCGCGACGTGAACGGCGATCTGATCGGCTTCGAAATCGATGTCGCAACCAAGCTTGCCGAAGACATGGATGTCGATGTGGAATTCATTCCGACCGCCTGGGACGGCATCATCCCGTCGCTGATCTCCGGTCAGTTCGACGTGATCATCTCGGGCATGTCGATCCGCCCGTCGCGCAACCTGACGGTCAATTTCACGCACCCTTACGCCAAATCGGGCGCGACCATCCTGGCCAACAAGGAGATGACGGAAGGCTTCACGCTGGAAGACTACAACAGCCCCGACGTGACGTTCGCGGCCCGGCGCGGGGCGACCCCGGCCGAGACGATCAAGCAGCTCTTCCCGAAGGCGAACCTCGTCCTGTTCGACGATGAAGGCGCACCAACCCAGGAGGTTCTCAACGGCACCGCGCACGCGCTGATGTCGTCGGAGCCGCTGCCCTCGACGGAAGCGCGCCGCTATCCCGAGACGCTGCACGTGCCCTACGACTATCCCTTCCGCTCGGCCGCGGAGGCCTTTGCGGTGCGAAAGGGTGATCCCGACGCGCTCAACTTCTTCAACAATTGGATCATGTTCTACACCAATAACGGCTGGCTGAAGGAGCGGCACGACTACTGGTTCCGCACCGACGAATGGGCCGATCAGGTCCCCGAGTAAGTCGGTCCCCTTTTAGTCGAAACGTCCGAGCGGGCCGGCCGTCGCCTGGCGCCTGGCCCGCTCGTCCTGAGCCCCCGACATGAAGATACTGAACCGTCTGCACTGGGTTGACTGGCTCATCCTGGCCCTGATCACCGGGTTTGCGCTCTATATCTGGCTGCAGATCGCCGGCACGCTGAACTACAAGTGGCGCTGGCACCTGATCCCCAACTACATCGTCGGCTGGCACACCAAGCGCGAGGAATGGTTCGCCAACGTCCTTTTGCAGGGACTGATGGTGACCATCCGCATCACGCTCTACGCCTCGATCCTGGCGCTGGTCCTGGGCATCGGCCTGGGCCTTGCCCGCACCTCGCGAAACATGACCGTGCGGCTCTTGGCGCGCACCTATGTCGAGTTCCTGCGCAACATTCCGCCGCTGGTCGTCATCTTCATCTTCTTTTTCTTCCTGTCCGTGCCGATGATCGACGCGCTCGGCCTGGAGCGCTGGGCCCGCGCGATCGCCCGGTCCGAGAACAACCAGATCTGGATCTTCTTCTTCGGCGACATGCGGCTGTTTCCGCAGCTCGTCGCCGGCACCGTCGTGCTGGCCCTGTTCGAAAGCGCCTTTGTCGGCGAGATCGTCCGCGCCGGCATTCAATCCGTCGACAAGGGGCAACGCGAGGCCGCCCGCTCGATCGGCATGACCTACATGCAGGAGATGCGCTACGTGATCCTGCCGCAGGCGGTGAAGAAGGTCATTCCGCCGCTTGCCAACCAGTTCATCACGCTGATCAAGGACAGTTCCATCGTCTCCCTGATCTCGGTGCAGGAACTGACCTTCAAGACGCTGGAACTGGTCGCCTCGACACGGCTGATCTTCGAGGCCTGGCTGGTCTGCGCCGGCTTCTACTTCATCATCTGCTTCGGCCTGTCGCAGCTCTTCGCGCGGTTGGAAAAATGAGCCGAAAAGCGCGTCTAGGAAGTGCCGGCCTCGGCATTTCGGGCAAGCGACGCGTCGCTGACCGGCGGCTGCGCGCGCACCTCCTCATGCAGCCAGTCGCGCACCGCGCTCACCCGCTCGGACTTGACCGCCGCCTTGGGGCAGACGATCCAGTAGGCGTAGAGCGAGGGCACCAGATCGGCAAAGGGGCGCACCAGCCGGCCGGCCTCCAACTCGTCGATCACCAGCGGCTCCCGCCCCAGCGCAACGCCGAAGCCCCTGACGGCTGCCTGTATCACCATGTTCGACTGCCCGAACCGCATCGTGCGGGCCGGTCGCGGCAGGTCGGCGCCGAGTTCGCGCGCCCAGTACTCCCAGGTCGGCGCGATGCCGTCGCTCTGGTCGAGATCGTCGACCAGCAGGGTGTGACCGGCAAGCTCGTCGATCGTCGACAGCGGCGTCTGCGCCAGGATCCCCGGATCGCAGACGGGAAACAGCCGCTCCGACAGGAACGGCTCCACATGCAGGCCGGGATAGTTGCCCGTCCCGTAGCGGATCTCGATATCGGCCTCGTCACCGGCGAAGTCCGTCGGGGTGTGCGAGGCGATGATCGAGACCTGGTATTGCGGGAAGCGCAGGTTGAAATTGATCAGCCGCGGGATCAGCCAGATATAGGCGAAGCCGGGCAGGCTGGAGAGCCCGATCGTCAGGTTCGGGTTCGATTTTTCGCGGATATCCGTGCAGACGGTGGCGACATTGCCGAAGCTTTCGGCAACGGTCGCGGCAAGGCGGCGCCCCTCCTCGGTCGGCTGCGTGCGGCCCGGCCGGCGCACCACGAGGCGCCGGCCCAGCCAGTCCTCCAGCGATTTGACATGCTGGCTGACCGCGCTCTGCGTCACGCCGAGCTCTTCGGCCGCGCGGGCAAACCCCTGCAACCGGACGACGGATTCGAATGTAAGCAAGGCCGTGAACGGCAGTTTCGGCTTCATATTAGGTGTTCTAATCCAATGATTAGCTCGATTCAAATGGCAGCAACGCATACACCGTCCTGTGCACAGGGCCAGCGCGCCGCGACCGGCACGGAGGCTGTGTGATGCCGCCTCCCGCCGATATCGCGATCGCCGCGCGCAACCTCCTGGAAACCTGCGCCGGCCTCCGCCCGGGCCAGAGCCTGCTGATCGTCACCGAGGATCCCGGCCACGGCATGTATGGCGCCGCGCTTGCCGGCGACCTGGCGCAGGCGGCGCGTGACATGGCCCTGTCGGTGACGCTGGAGGCGCTGCCCTTTTCGCCCGATCAGATCGAGATGCCCGCGGGCCTGCTCGACAGGATGCAGGCGCATGACCAGACGGTGTTCCTGCACCGGCTCGGTGACCAGCTGCGCTTCAGCGCCGCCATGTCCAAGGCGAAGCCCATCGTCTGCTATGCGCTCGACAGCGAGATGCTCGCCTCGGGCTTCGGCCAGGCAAGCCATGACGCCATGGTGGCCCTGAAGGACCTGGTCAACCAGGCCCTGGCGGCGGCCGGCGAGATCCGGATCACCTGCCCGCTTGGCACGGACGTCACCGGCACCGGCGCCGCCTTTCCCGAAACCGGCGCCGATACATCGGTGATCCGATTTCCCCTGTCGGTCTTCACGCCGGTGCCCGCCTCCGGCTTTCGCGGCCGCATAGTCCAGGCAGGCTTCCTCGTCGGCACCGGATCGCACTACTACGCACCCTATGGCATCGCCTTGAAGGAGACGCTGCACGTCCTGTTCGACGGCACCCGCATCACCGGGTTTGAGGGCGATCCGGACGACGTCGCCGCCGCCGAGGCGCAGTATCGCCATGTCGGCGAGACACTCGGCATCGATCCCTGGTACGTGCATTCCTGGCATGCCGGCATCCACCCCGGCTGCGCCTTTCCCGAAGCCGCCGGCGACAATCTGGAACGCTGGTCCGGCGGCGCTTTCGGCAATCCGCGGCTCCTGCATTTCCACACCTGCGGCGACTATCCGCCGGGCGAGATTTCCCTCAACATCGTCGACCCGACCGTGAAAGCCGATGGCATCGCGCTGTGGCAGGACGGCGTCCTCCATCCCGACCGGCTCACCGGCGGTAAAGCACTGCTTGAGCGATTCGACGGCCTCCGGCAGCTATTCGAAAACCCCGCCCGCGAGATCGGCCTTGGCGCCGGCGGCCGCCTGGCCTTCGCCAGCTGACGCGCAACCGGAGCCTCCCATGCTGACAGCCTCAATCGACCTCGATGCGCCGGGCAAGCACCACGGGTTTCTCGGCCTCATCCATTCCGACCATCGCCACGCCCATTCGGTGATCCCGATCCCGGTGAGCGTGGTGAACGGCGGCGACGGCCCGACGGTGCTGATCACCGCCGGCGTGCATGGCGACGAATATGCGGGGATCGCCGCCGTGCGGCAGTTGATCGCCGAGCTTGACCCCGAGGCCGTGACCGGCCGGGTCATCCTGCTGCCGCAGCTGAACTATCCCGCCTGCCTGGAAAACACACGCGTTTCGCCGCTGGATGGCGAAAACCTCAACCGCGTCTTCCCCGGCGCCGCAAACGGATCGCCGACCGGGCAGATCGCCCATTACCTCGAAGAAACGCTGTTGCCGCAGGTCGATTTCGCCGTCGACCTGCATTCGGGCGGCACCACCGCCCGCTACGTGCCGAGCGGCTTCCTGTATCGGCGCGATGGCGACCTGATGGATGCGAAGCTCGCCGCAGCCCGCGCCTTCGGGCTGGCGACCACCCTGGTGGTCGACGCACCGATCAGCGCCGGCTCCCTGCTCGGGGCCTGCGACCGCACCGGCGTGCCGGCGATCGCCGCCGAAATCTCCGGTGGCGCGACGCTGGAGCGCGAACCGATCGCCGCAGGCCGCGCCGGCCTCTACCGGCTGCTCGTTCATTGGGGCGTGCTCGAAACCGCCCCGGACGACGTGCCGGCGGGCGTCGAGACCTCTTATGTCCGGCTCGCCTTCGGGCCGGACCGCGCCGTCGTCGCGCCGGTCAGCGGGCTTGTCGTGCCGCAGCAAAGCATCGGCGATGCCGTGCGGGCCGGCGAGGTCGCCGCCCGTCTCTATCCGATGGAAGATCAGGGCGCGCCACCGCTGACCCTGCATTTTCCACAGGACGGGGTCGTCACCTCGATGATCGCCCGCGCTGACGTCCGCCGCGGCGACTTCGTCTATCTGACCGGCGTCCCCATCGATCTCTAGAGCATGCTGTGATTAGATTGGCTCAGTCCTTGCGGTAGCTGAACGCCTTGCCGAAGCGCCAGACAAGATAGTCGCCGCAGGTGATCGGCTCTTCCGCGTCGGCGACATCGGCTCCAAACACCGCGCGCGCGTCGATCATCGTCTCGGGATTGGGGTCATAGGCAAGCACCAGCGACAGCCGCTCGCGGCCGGAACTGTTGACCACCCGGTGCGGCGTCGACTTGTAGGCACCGGCCGTCCAGCGCGCCAAGAGGTCGGCGACATTGACCACGAGCGAGCCGGGGATCGGCGGCGCCTCGATCCATTCGCCATCGACGGTCTCGACCTGCAAGCCGCCCACATCGTCCTGGCACAGCACCGTCAGCACGCCGAAATCGGTATGCGGACCCACGCCGAACTGGTCCTCTCCCATGTCCTCGGGCTGGGCGGGATAGTAGACATAGGACGCGCGCGACAGCGGCCGGTCGGTGGTCTTCAGGAAGAAATCCTCGGGCAGGTCGAGCCCGAGCGCAAAGCCGCGCATCAGGTGGTAGGCGACCTCGTGGACGGCTTCGAAATAGGTCATCGAACGCGCCTGCATGTCAGGCAGGAAATCCGGCCAGAGATTGTCGCCGCGCAGCGGATGACCGTCACTGGATGTCGAGCCATTCGACTGCCAGCCCCAGATGAAGCTCTCCTTGAAGTCCGCCTTCGCGTCGGTCTGCATCTTCGCGCCGCCCTGCCCGATCCAGCCGCGATGGCTGGCCGAGACGCCGACGCGCGCCTTATGCGCGGCATCGTTGCGGAAGAAGGAATAGGCGGACGCCCGCGCGGCCTCGATGACGGCATCTGGAATGCCGTGGCCGGTAATGTAGATGAACCCCAGGCCCTGGCTTGCCGCGTGAAGCTCGGCGGCGACGGCGGCCGGGTCCGACCCGTCGCGCAACGGCGTGATGTCGATCACCGGGATCTGATGGGCCTCTACTTTCTTCGCCGTGGCATAGCTCATCATGCCGCTCTCCAATCTTTCCGGGTGCATAGGGTCGGGCCTTAACCCGGAAAGGATAGCATTATTATTTCTAATGTCCATCCTAATGGACGATTGCCCGGATCGGCCGCGGCCGCTGGTTTGGGGGAACCACCGGAGAAGCGGTGTGATGGTGCGCACGAGAAAACAATGACCTGTTTTGAGACCGCCCGAACCCGTGAGGGTTTGCAAGGCCGACCGGGCGCCGGCCGGTCAGGCCGCCCCGCCGCAGGCTCGAGCGAAGCGAAGATACGCCGTGAGATACATGAATGGTGGGCCCGACGGGCCAAAACTCGAACCCGTGAGGG